>NZ_JCADBI010000021.1:0-105655 GCF_059358895.1 Micromonospora sp. BQ32
GCGTTCCACCCCCCGGATAAGGGGCCCGTTTCTCGCGTCCACCCCCGATGAGGGCGTTTATCGACCCGGTTTCCCTGGTGCGTAATCGTGCGGCGTGCGGCGATGCAGGTGGGTGGCCGGCGGGGCCGGCGGTGCGGTTCAGTCTCGGGTCTGCATGCCATCGCGCAGGTTGCGCAGCAGGCCGCCGGCGTCGTTGACCGACCGACCCGGGAACATCGCCATGACCACGCTGCCGTGGTCGGCCCAGCCGCACACCGCGAAGTCCCCGCCCTCGCCGCTGGTGCTGCCACACTTCAGCACACCGCCGAGGTCGCCCGCGGGCAGCTCGCGCAGACCGTTCACCGCGCCGGTCTCGTCGGACATCAGCCGGAAGAGGCTGTCCAGGTCCCGTTCCGGCTGCCAGAGCAGGGTGGTGCCCCCGAAGATGAGAACGGAGCGCTTCTCGTCGGCCGGGTCGCGGTAGACCGTGCCGAAACTGCGGTCCAGCTCGATGTTCGCCGCCAGGCCGCTGCGCAGATAGTCGGCAGTGCTCTTCGCCCGCTCGCTGTCGTCGCGGGTCAGACCCGCCACCTGATCGGGCGAGGTCAGTTGGGTGTCCTTCTGCTGCGCCACCCGCCATCCACCGACACCGAGGACCCCGGCGCCGGCGAGGCCGACCACCAGTGCGACCGCCCAGCCGATCTTGCGGCGGCGGGACCAGCCGCCGAACCCCTCGTCGGGGTCGCCTCCGGGGTCCCGGGTGCTCAGCTGGATCGGCTCTTCGGTCAGCTCGACCGGCTCGCGGCCGCCATCGCGCGACCGCTCGGTGAGATGTGCGTCGGACATAGCCGACACCGTACGCGAACGGCAGGTGGCGCACGTCAGGTCTGCGGAAGCCCTCCGTAGACTTGTCCGGTGACCGAGAGACTGGATGCCCGACGCCCCGACGCCCCGACCCTTGCCGGCCAGTATCAGCCCGGTGAGGTAGAGCAGCGACGGTACGAGCAGTGGGTAGCCGGCGGGCACTTCCGGGCCTCCGCCGACAGTGACAAGCCCCCCTTCACCATCGTCATCCCGCCGCCGAACGTCACCGGGTCCCTGCACATGGGCCACGCGTTCGAGCACACGCTGATGGACGCGTTGACCCGGCGTAAGCGGATGCAGGGCTTCGAGGCGCTGTGGCTGCCGGGCATGGACCACGCCGGCATCGCCACCCAGAACCTGGTCGAGCGTCAGCTCGCCGCCGAGGGGCTTTCCCGGCACGATCTCGGCCGGGAGAAGTTCGTCGAGCGGGTCTGGCAGTGGAAGGCCGAGTCCGGTGGCGCCATCCTCGGCCAGATGCGCCGCCTCGGCGACTCCGTCGACTGGGACCGCGAGCGCTTCACCATGGACGCGGGGCTGACCCGCGCCGTCCAGACAATCTTCAAGAAGCTCTTCGACGACGGCCTCATCTACCGGGCCAACCGGATCATCAACTGGTGTCCGCGTTGCCTCACGGCGCTCTCCGACATCGAGGTCGAGCACACCGACGACGACGGCGAGCTGATTTCGATCCGCTACAGCGACGAGGTCGTGGTGGCCACCACCCGGGCCGAGACGATGCTCGGCGACACCGCCGTGGCGGTGCACCCCGACGACGAGCGCTACCAGCACCTGATCGGCACCGAGGTCGAGCTGCCGCTGACCGGCCGCCGGATCCCGATCGTCGCCGACGCGCACGTCGACCCGTCCTTCGGCACCGGCATGGTCAAGGTGACGCCCGCCCACGACCCGAACGACTTCGAGATCGGCCAGCGGCACGACCTGCCCGCGCTGACCGTGATGGACGAGCGCGGTGTGATCACCGTGCCCGGCCCGTTCGAGGGGTTGGACCGGTTCGAGGCGCGGCCCGCGATCGTGGCCGCGCTGCGCGAGCAGGGCCGGATCGTCGCCGAGAAGCGCCCGTACGTGCACGCGGTTGGGCACTGCTCGCGGTGCAAGACCACCGTCGAGCCGCGGCTGTCGCTGCAGTGGTTCGTCAACACCGCCCCGCTGGCCCAGGCCGCGGGGGACGCGGTGCGCGACGGCCGGGTCCGCATCGAGCCGGCCGAGCTGGCCAAGCGCTACTTCGCCTGGGTCGACAACATGCACGACTGGTGCATCTCCCGGCAGCTGTGGTGGGGGCACCGCATCCCGGTCTGGTACGGCCCGGCGGGTGAGATCGTCTGCGTCGGCCCCGACGAGGCGCCGCCGACCGGCGAGGGCTGGCACCAGGACGAGGACGTCCTGGACACCTGGTTCTCCAGCGGCCTGTGGCCGTTCTCCACTCTGGGCTGGCCCGAGCAGACCCCGGACCTGGCGAAGTTCTACCCGACCAGCGTGCTGGTCACCGGGTACGACATCCTGTTCTTCTGGGTCGCCCGGATGATGATGTTCGGCCTCTACGCGATGGACGGCCGGCCGCCCTTCGACGTGGTCGCGCTGCACGGCATGGTGCGCGACCAGTTCGGCAAGAAGATGTCGAAGTCGTTCGGCAACGTGGTCGACCCGCTCGACTGGATCGACCGGTACGGCGCCGACGCGACCCGGTTCACCCTGGCGCGGGGCGCGAACCCCGGTCAGGACGTCCCGGTCAGCGAGGAGTGGTGCCAGGGCTCGCGCAACTTCTGCAACAAGCTCTGGAACGCCACCCGGTTCGCCCTGATGAACGGCGCGCACACCACCGGCGACCTGCCCCCCACCGAGCAGCTCTCCACCGTCGACCGGTGGATCCTGTCCCGGTTGGCGCACGTCACCGCCGAGGTCGACGAGCAGTTCGAGGCGTACGAGTTCGCCAAGGTGTGCGACCTGCTGTACCACTTCGCCTGGGACGACGTCTGCGACTGGTACGTCGAGCTGAGCAAGCCGGTGCTCGCCGAGGGCGGTGAGCGCGCGGAGGCCAGCCGCCGGGTGCTCGGGCACGTGCTCGACCAGCTGCTGCGGCTGCTGCACCCGGTCATCCCGTTCGTCACCGAGGAGTTGTGGCTCGCGCTGACCGGCGGCGAGACGGTGCAGGCCGCCGCCTGGCCGGTGGCCGACCGGTCGCTGATCGACGACGCCGCCGAGGCCGAGCTGGTCGGCGTGCAGCGGGTGGTCACCGAGATCCGCCGGTTCCGTTCCGACCAGGGGCTGCGCCCGACGCAGCGGGTGGCCGCCCGCCTGGACGGGCTGGCCGGCGCGGGTATCGCGGCCCACGAGCCGCTGATCCGTTCGCTGGTCCGGCTGGACCCGGCCGGTGACGACTTCCAGGCCAGCGCCACGCTGGCCATGCCCGGCGCGGTCGGTGTCGCGTTGGACACCCGGGGGTCGATCGACGTGGCCGCCGAGCGGGCCCGGCTGACGAAGGACCGCGCGGCGGCCGAGAAGGAGGTCGCGCAGGCTCGGGCGAAGCTCGACAACCCTGCCTTCATCGGCAAGGCCCCCGAGCCGGTGGTCGCGAAGATCCGCGACCGGCTCGCCACCGCCGAGGCCGACCTGGTCCGGATCGACGCTGCTCTGGAGACACTGCCCTCGTGACCGACCGTACCGATTTCGCCGCCGTCGAAGCCGAGCTGAACGCTCGCGGTTTCACCCGCATGGTCTTCGAGCTGGACCGGATCGAGTCGCTACTCGACCTGCTCGGTAGCCCACAGCGGGCGTACCCGGCGATCCACCTGACCGGCACCAATGGCAAGACCTCCACCGCGCGGATGATCGACTCGCTGCTGCGGGCACACGGGCTGCACACCGGCCGGTACACCAGCCCGCACCTGGAGACCGTCCGGGAGCGGATCAGCCTGGACGGGGAGCCGGTCAGCGAGGAGCGGTTCACTTCGGTGTACCGGGAGATCAAACCGCTGGCTGAGCTGGTCGACGCGCGGTCGGACGAGCCGCTGACGTACTTCGACATGACCACCGCGCTGGCGTTCGCCACCTTCGCCGACGCACCGGTCGACATCGCGGTGGTGGAGGTTGGCCTCGGCGGTGCCGAGGACGCCACCAACGTCCTCCAGGCCGGGGTCTGTGTGATCACCCCGATCGGCCTGGACCACACCGAGTGGCTCGGTGACACGCTTCAGGACATCGCGCTGGCCAAGGCCGGCATCATCCACTCGGGGGCCACCGTGATCTCGGCGGCCCAGGAGGAGGAGGCCGCTGGTCCCCTCCTCGAACGCTGCGCCGAGGTCGGGGCCACCATCGCCCGGGAGGGCGGCGAGTTCGGCGTGCTGGGTCGGGCGGTCGCGGTCGGCGGTCAGGTGCTCACCCTCCAGGGGCTGGGTGGCGTGTACGACGATGTGTTCATCCCGCTGCACGGTGCCCATCAGGCGCAGAACGCGGCGATGGCGCTTGCCGCCGTGGAGGCGTTCCTGGGTGCGGGGGCTCGACGTCAGCTGGACATCGAGGCGGTCCGGGAGGGCTTCGCCTCGACCAGCTCCCCGGGTCGGCTGGAGCGGGTCCGTAACGCGCCGACCATCCTGCTGGACGGTGCGCACAACCCGCACGGTATGAAGGCCACCGTCACGGCGCTCCAGGAGGAGTTCGCGTTCAGCAAGCTGGTCGCCGTGATCGGCGTACTGGCCGACAAGGACGCGGAGGCGCTGCTGGAGCTGCTGGAGCCGGTGGTCGACCAGGTGGTGGTCACCCGCAACACCTCGCCACGGGCGATGCCGACCGAGGAACTCGCCGCGCTGGCCGCCGAGATCTTCGGCGAGGAGCGGGTGGCCTCGGCCGAGGAGATGCCGGATGCGATCGAGCTGGCGGTGGCGATGGCCGAGGAGGACGTCCCCGGTGAGCTGAGCGGGGTCGGGGTGCTGGTCACAGGTTCCGTGGTGACGGTCGCCGACGCGCGCCGGCTGCTGAAGCGATGACCAGCCCGGAGCGGGACCCGCACCCCACCGAGGACCCGACCGGCCCGCCGGTCGAGCAGCCGGTGGGGGAGGAGCCCACGGCCGGGCAGCCGCGACGCTCCGGGTTGCGCAACCCGGAGCGGGCGGTACGCGGTCTTGGTGCCGGCACCCTCAGCCTGGAGGCGCTGGTGCTCCTGCTGGCGATCCAGCCGATCCGGGTGGTCGGCGGTGACCTCGGCGGCGCCGCGATCGGTGCGGTGGTGGCCCTGGCGGTGGCCGCCGTGGTGCTCGCCGGCATGATGCGTCGCCCGTGGGCCTGGAACGCCGGCACCGTGCTCCAGGGCCTGTTGTTGCTGGGCGGTCTACTGCACTGGTCGCTGCTCGGGCTGGGCATCATCTTCGCCCTGGTCTGGGCGTACGCGTTGCACGTTCGCCGGGTCATCCTCGGCTGACGCCGGACCCGGCCGGCGGCGGTCGAAGGCGGGGGCCGGGTCAGGCGTCGGCGCGTTCGCGCCACTGGGTGAGCGCGACGCCGTGGCCGTCCGGGTCGCGGAAGGCCGCCGCCCACCCCTCCAGCTTGGTGCCCCGGTTGACCACCCGCGGCGCGTACGTGAAGCGGACCCCCGACTCGCGCAACCGTTCGTACGCCGCCTCGATGTCGTTCACCTCGAGGTTGACATGTACGAGCCGGCGGCTGATGGGCGCTGCCCCGGTCACCTCGCGCAGGACGATCCGGGTCGTCCCGGAGGCGAGGACGGCGTTGTGAGCACCCTGGTCGACCTCGCTGAAGCCGAGCACGTCGCGGTAGAAGTTGAGCGACCGGGCCAGGTCGGTGACCAGCAGGGTGAGCCCGACCCCGCTGATCGGCGCGGTCGGGTCCGCGGCCGAACCGGCTTCGAACCCGAAGATCGCCTGGTCCAGTTCCTCGTCGGTCACGGTCGCGCGTGCGGCCCCGGCGGGGGAGGGATCGTCCAGCGGAAGGTCGAGTGGGTCCAGCGGGTCGGCCGGGCCGGGACCGGACCGCTGCGCGGGCGGCGGGTCGAAACGCTGCGCGCTCGGTGGGTCGGAGCGCTGCGCGTTGGGCGGGTCGGAGGGCTGCGCGCTGGAGGGGGCGGAGCGCTCCGCGTTGGGCGGGTCGACGGTGTCCTCGACGGGTGGGGCGGTCGTGCCGTGCCCCGCCGGAGGGTCGAACCGGTCGGCGGCGGGCTCGTCGAAGCGCTCCTCGGCGGGCGGGCGCGGCGCCGGGGTGGCCCGTCGGGGCAGCCCACCGGGCTGCTGCTCGACGAGAACGCCCTCCAACACCACCGGGCCACCCGGGCTCTGGTGCATCACCACCGGCTCGCGCTCCTCGGGCACGACGACTGGGTCGTCGCGCCGGGGATCGTCGCGCCGGAGGTCGTCACGCGAAGGGTCGGTGCGCAGGGGGTCAGCGAGCGGGTCCCGGAACGGGTCACCGACCGGGTCGCGGAAGTCGTCACGGAAGTCGTCGTCGGGTGCGCGGTCGGCCCACGGCGGCGCGTCCTGCTGGATCAGCAACTCGTCCATCGCCTCCGCGTCGGCGAACTCGGGCGGAAGATCGGCGACGGCCGCGGCGGTCTCGGCGTGGGTCGGCACCTCGTCCCAGAGGACCTTGACGTGCCGCTGGTCGTCCAACGCGACCCGGATCGGCAGAGTCTGGCCCAGCGACGGCCACTTGGAGACCGGCACCCTCGGCTCGATGATCTTCTTGGATCGCGGCGGCAGACCAGGAGCGTCGATCACCAGTTGCAGTTCGCAACGGCCGAACGCGTACTGGGTGGGTGGTTCGGAGGCGCTGTGCACGTGCCCGACACCGACGACCCAGGTGCGACCGCCGCCGCGTACGGTCGCCAGCGCGATCGCCAGCACCAGCAGGGCGACCCCGAGAGCCACGATGGCCCAACTGGTCATGCCCAGCCCGAACAGGACGACGAACGTGGCCACGGTGCCCAGCACCGTGCCGATCAGCTTGCGTACCGGCGCGATGGGTCGGTTCCCGCCATTCGCCACAGTGGACCTCCCGGGGGTCAGGGCCAGGCTAGGCCGGATCGGCCACCGGGGGAAAGACCGGCCGCCGCGCCGGCGCCGGGACCGGGTCGCTAGGCTGACCGTACCGATCCCAAGCGTTCAGCGCGTACAGGAGGAACCCAGCGTGTCCAGCAACAGCCCGGATGAGCGCAGCCTCGTTCTGATCAAGCCCGACGCGGTCCGCCGCGGCCTGGTCGGCGAGGTCCTCTCCCGCTTCGAGCGCAAGGGGCTGCGGATCGACGCGATGGTGCACCGGACGATGGACGCCGCGCTCGCCGACGAGCACTACGCCGAGCACGTCGACAAGGCGTTCTACCCGCCGCTGAAGGACTTCATGACCGGCGGCCCGCTGGTCGCCCTGGTGCTCTCCGGCGACCAGGTCATCGACGTGGTCCGCGGGCTGGTCGGCGCCACCGACGGGCGCAAGGCCGCCGCCGGCACCATCCGGGGTGACCTGTCGCTGTCCAACCGGGAGAACCTGGTGCACGCCTCCGACTCGACGGACAGCGCCAAGCGCGAGATCGCGCTCTGGTTCCCCGAGCTGGGCTGACACCCACCGGCCCGGGGTCGTCGACCGACGACGCCGGGGTTCAGCCGACCGCCGGCACCTTCGCCGGGTTGCCGACCACGTAGATCCCGGTGATCTGTCCGTCGGCCGCGGCGATGGTCAGCGTGTACCGACTGCCGTCCGCGCGGGTGATCAGCATCGCGGGTTCCCCGTTGAGCTCGATCGGATCCATGGACACGCGGTGACGCGGGCCGTAGACCCCGGCGTAGAAGCGGGCGATCCGGTCCGCGCCGGTGACCGGGTTGAGGGCCGCCCGCACCCGGCCGCCGCCGTCGTTCCACGCGGTGGCGTCGGCGGCCACCAGGCTGGTGAGCCTCGCCAGGTCACCCTCGCGGGCGGCGGCGAGGAACGCGTCCAGCAACCGCTCCCGCTCCGGGCGGCTGGCGGTGAACCGGCGCTGCTCCTGCCGCACCCGCCCGGTCGCCCGGTGGTACAGCTGCCGACAGTCGGCGACGGACCGGTCCAGGATTTCGGCGATCTCCGCGTACGGCAGGTCGAAGGCCGTGTGCAGGACGTACACCGCCCGCTCCGGCGGGGTGAGTCGCTCCAGAACGTGGAGCAGGGCGGTGGAGAGCGAGTCGCGTAGCTCCACCCGGTCCAACGGTCCGAACGGCGAGGGCGTGGTCGGCACCGGCTCGGGCAGCCACGTCCCGACGTACGTCTCGCGGGCCGCCTGCCGGGCCCGCAGCCGGTCCAGGGCCAACCGGGTGACCACCCGGGACAGGTACCGGCGCGGCTCGTCGACCCGTGCGCGGTCCACAGCCAGCCAACGCAGGTACGCCTCCTGGAGCACGTCCTCCGCGTCGTGCCGGCTGCCGAGCAGGCGGTACGCGAGCCCAAGCAGCATCGGCCGGTGCGCCTCGAGCGCACCGGCCGCCTCTGATGCCGCCGCGGTGGTCACGCCTGGGCCGGAGGCTCCAGCCGCATCGTCACCCCGATCCGATTCCACACGTTGATTGTGGCAATCGCGATGACGAGGTCGGCCAGTTCCTTCTCCGACCAGACCTTCGCGGCGTCATTCCACACCTCGTCCGGCACCCCGTGCTCGCCGAGCCGGGTGACCGCGTCGGTGAGGGCCAGCGCGGCCCGCTCCCGCTCGTCGAAGAAGGGCGCCTCCCGCCAGGTGGCGACCGCGAACAGCCGCTGGCTCGACTCGCCGCCGGCGAGCGCGTCCCGGCTGTGCATGTCCACGCAGTACGCGCACCCGTTGATCATCGACGCCCGCAGCTTCACCAGCTCCAGCACGGTGTGGTCGACGTTCGTCTGGACGTACTTCTCCAGCCCCATGACCGCCTTGTACGCCTGCGGTACGACCTCGGTCGGGTTCATCCGTTGCACGACAACCTCCTGATCGGTCCGACACCGGTACGACGAATCGGTGGGGGTGTGTCGTGACAACCAGGGGTGTGACCCCGCTCATGCCGCGCCCGGCGGCGTGCCCGGTGCTCACCCATCGCCCTCCCACCGCTGGTCCGGTTCGCCCTTACTCGCAGGCGCGGCGGTGGGCCCGTCGAGTATCGTTGGACGCCGTAAGGCGATGACCCGGCCATCACCGGTGAGCCTCCGGAAGAACAGCCGGGCAACCGGCCCAGTAGAACCGGACGGGTGCGGCCCGTCACAGCCGGCAAATGAGCGGGCGGTCGATCCTGACCGCCAAGCGGGGTGGTACCGCGGGCCACGGGAGCGCCGTTCCAGGCGTACCCGGAGGTTCGTCCTCGCAGACCCACTGTTGAGTGAGCTGCATGAGGAGAGCGACCCCCGATGGCCTATCCGTTGCACGACCCGACCGCCGCCGGTGTGCCGGCGAGCCCGGACCTGCCCGCGGTCGAGCGCCGGGTGCTGGAGCACTGGACGGCCGACAAGACCTTCGAGGCCAGCGTCGAGGCCCGCCCCGCCGGCACGGACGGCAAGAACGAGTACGTCTTCTACGACGGCCCGCCGTTTGCCAACGGCCTGCCGCACTACGGTCACCTCTTCACCGGCTACGTCAAGGACGTGGTGCCGCGCTACCAGACCATGCGCGGCCGGCACGTCGAGCGGCGCTTCGGCTGGGACTGCCACGGCCTGCCCGCCGAGGTGGTGGCCGAGAAGCAGCTCGGCATCACCAGCAAGGCGGAGATCATCGACCTGGGCGTGGCCCGGTTCAACGAGGCATGCCGGACCTCGGTGCTGGAGTTCACCCAGGACTGGGAGCGGTACATCAACCGGCAGGCCCGGTGGGTCGACTTCACCAACGACTACAAGACCCTCGACCTGGACTACATGGAAAGCGTCATGTGGGCCTTCAAGACTCTGCACGACAAGGGTCTGATCTACGAGGGCTTCCGGGTGCTGGCGTACTGCTGGCGTTGTGAGACGCCGCTGTCGAACACCGAGACCCGGATGGACGACGTCTACCGGGACCGGCACGACCCCACCCTGTCGGTGTGGTTCGAGCTGACCGCCGACGAGTCCGCGCCGGAGCTGGTGCGCGGGCCGGTCAAGCTGGGTGTCTGGACCACCACGCCGTGGACCCTGCCGTCGAACCTGGCGCTCGCCGTCGGCCCGGACATCGAGTACGCGGTGCTCGAACGCGACGGCGACCGTTACCTGGTGGGGGCGGCGCGGCTGGCCGCGTACGCCAAGGAGCTGGAGTCCTACGAGCAGGTCGGCACGGTGTACGGCCGGGACCTGGTCGGGCGCCGCTACACGCCGCTGTTCGACTTCCTCGTCGAGCAGGCCGGGGAGCACGCCTACCAGGTGCTCGGCGCGGAGTTCGTCACCACCGAGGACGGCACCGGGATCGTGCACCTGGCCCCGGCCTTCGGTGAGGACGACCAGAACGTTTGCAACGCCGCCGGCATCCCCACCATCGTCACGGTGGACGACCACACCCGGTTCACCGCGCTGGTCCCGCCGTACCAGGGTGAGCAGGTCTTCGACGTCAACAAGCCGGTGATCCGGGAGCTGAAGGACCGGGGGGTGGTGCTCAAGCAGGACACCTACACCCACTCGTACCCGCACTGCTGGCGCTGCGACACCCCGCTGGTCTACAAGGCGGTGTCGTCGTGGTTCGTCGCGGTGACCCAGTTCCGGGACCGGATGGTCGAGCTGAACCAGGAGATCAACTGGACGCCCGGCCACATCAAGGACGGCTCGTTCGGCAAGTGGCTGGCCAACGCGCGGGACTGGTCGATCAGCCGGAACCGGTTCTGGGGCTCGCCGATCCCGGCGTGGAAGTCCGACGACCCGAACTACCCGCGGCTGGACGTCTACGGCTCGCTGGCCGACATCGAGCGAGACTTCGGCGTACGCCTGACCGACCTGCACCGGCCGGCGGTGGACGACCTGGTCCGTCCCAACCCGGACGACCCGACCGGTCAGTCGATGATGCGCCGGGTGCCGGAGGTGTTGGACTGCTGGTTCGAGTCCGGGTCGATGCCGTTCGCCCAGGTGCACTACCCGTTCGAGAACGCGGACTGGTTCGAGCACCACTACCCGGGTGACTTCATCGTCGAGTACATCGGGCAGACCCGCGGCTGGTTCTACACCATGCACGTGCTGGCCACCGCGCTGTTCGACCGGCCGGCGTTCCGCAACTGCCTGAGCCACGGCATCCTGCTCGGCTCGGACGGGCGCAAGATGTCCAAGAGCCTGCGCAACTACCCGGACGTCTACCACGTCTTCGACTCGTACGGCTCGGACGCGATGCGCTGGATGCTGATGTCCTCGCCGGTGCTGCGCGGTGGGGACATGGCGGTCACCGAGGCGGGCATCCGCGACGCCGTCCGGCAGGTGCTGCTGCCGCTGTGGAACGTGTGGTACTTCTTCACGCTCTACGCCAACGCTGACGGGTACCAGGCGCGGCGGCGCACCGACTCCACCCACCTGCTCGACCGGTACGTGCTGGCCAAGACGAACGAGCTGGTGTCCACGGTCGGCGCGCAGATGGACGCGTACGACATCTCCGGTGCCTGTGCCACCGTCCGGTCCTACCTGGACGCGTTGACCAACTGGTACGTGCGCCGGTCCCGGGACCGGTTCTGGTCCGGTGACGCCAACGCCTTCGACACCCTGTCGACGGTGCTGGAGACGCTCTGCCGGGTGGTGGCGCCGCTCGCGCCGCTGACCGCGGAGGAGATCTGGCGTGGCCTGACCGGGGAGCGTTCGGTGCACCTGGCCGACTGGCCGGAGGCGAGCGAGTTCCCGGCCGACCACGACCTGGTCGCCGCGATGGACAACGTGCGGGCGGTCGCCTCGGCGGCGCTGTCGCTGCGCAAGGCCAAGGGGCTGCGGGTACGACTGCCGCTGTCCAAGCTGACGGTGGCCTCGCCGGTCGCGGAGCAGCTGCGGCCGTTCGCCGACCTGGTCGCCGACGAGGTCAACGTCAAGACGGTGGAGTTCAGCGCGGAGCTGTCCGCGTACTGCGAGCAGGTGTTGACGGTGGTGCCCCGGGCGCTCGGCCCGCGGGTCGGCAAGCAGGTGCAGCAGGTGATCAAGGCGGTCAAGGCGGGCGAGTGGGAGCTGGTCGACGGCGCCCCGGTGGCCGCCGGCGTCACCCTCGCCGAGGGGGAGTACGAGCTGCGCCTGGTCGCCGCCGACGCCGAGCACTCCGCGCCGCTGCCCGGCGGCGAGGGCGTGGTGGTGCTGGACACCGACGTCACCCCGGAGCTGGCCGCCGAAGGGCTGGCCCGTGACGTGGTGCGGGTGGTGCAGCAGGCCCGCCGGGACGCCGACCTGGACGTTTCGGACCGGATCGTGGTGTCGGTGTCGGCGTCCGACGAGGTACGCGCGGCGGTGGCCGCGTACGTCGACTTCGTCTCGGCGGAGGTGCTGGCCGACTCGGTGGACTTCGTCGAGGGCCCGGACAGCTCTGCCGTTGCGGGCCCGGACGGCTTCGCTGGCGAGGTCGGCGAGGGTGAGCGGGTCACGGTGGTCGTCCGCCGGGTATAAGGGACCAGCGCCAGGGTGCGGGCGCCTCACCACCTCCGTCTGGGAGGTGTGGAGGCGTCCGCTACCGTGACACCGCCTGTTCGCACCTGATCTGCCGGAGGACCAGTGCCCCTGCTCTACACCATCGGCAAGCTCACCGTGGCGCCCACGCTGCGGTTGGCGTTCCGCCCGACCGTGGAGGGGCTGGAACACGTGCCGGAGATCGGTGGCGCGGTCTTCGCCGGCAACCACCTCTCGGTGGCCGACGAACTGTTCCTCGGCACGGTCGTGCCCCGGCACCTGGCGTTCTGGGCCAAGTCGGAGTATTTCAAGGGCACCGGCGTGAAGGGCGCGATCTCCAAGTTCGTCCTCACCGGCCTGGGTGCCATCCCGGTCGAGCGGGCCGGTGGTCGGGCGGCGCTGTCCGCGTTCGACGCGGCGATCCCGGCGCTCAAGGGCGGTGACCTGGTGGTGGTCTACCCCGAGGGCACCCGCTCGCCGGACGGCAAGCTCTACCGGGGGCGCACCGGCGCGGCCCGGCTGGCGATCTCGGCCGGCGTGCCGATCATTCCGGTCGGCATGATCGGCACGGACAAGGCGCAGCCGATCGGGGCCCGGGTGCCCCGGCCGGGCACCGCCAAAATCACGGTTCGATTCGGCAAGCCGTTGGACTTCACCGGCCGGCCGGACGACCGCACCTCGCTGCGGCAGATGACCGACGAGCTGATGGGTGAGATCCAGAAGCTCACCGGCCAGGAGTACGTGCCCCGCTACGCCCCGCCGCGCGCCCACCCGGACCCGACCCGCGACGCCTGACCCTGGCCCCGGCTGTCTGGTCCTGGCCGCCCGGTCCCGGCCGCCTGGTCCCGGCCGCCTGGTCCCGGCCGCCTGGTCCCGGCCGCCTGGCCCCGGCCGCCTGGCCCCGGCCGTCCGGTCCTGGTCGCCTGGCCCCGGTCGTCCGGTCCTGGCCGCAGGCCGAGGAGCACCCGTCCTCAGAGGCCGCACGGGCCGGCCGCCTGCGTCTCGGCTCAGCTCCGTCTCGGCTCAGCTCCGCTCGGGCTGGACGATCTGGGCGCGCAGGGTGGCCAGCAGGTCGGCACTGTCAGCGACGGAGAGTCGGGTGAACACGCCGGTGGCGATGCTGCCGTGGTCGACCGACGTGCAGACCACCACGTCACTGCCGTCGGCGCTACCCACCGCGCATCGTTCGTGCCTGCCCCGCACACCGGTGTCCACGCTCTCCGGGGTGGCCAGCGCGTACCGCTCGGTGAGCCGGCTGATCTCGGCTTCGGCGTCCGACTCCGGGCTCAGCCGGAAGCCGGTGCCACCGAAGACGGTCACCAGCTTGCCGCTCGTGGTGGAGTAGACGCCGGCGAACGTGTCCTCGGCCAGCCAGTGCTCCTTGCGTACCTCGCTCTCCAACTTCCGGGCGGTCTCTGTGCTGCGGTTGTCCTGCCGCAGGCTGAGGTCATCCACCTGGGCGGGGAGTGCCGCGCGCGCCGGGTACTGGGCCGAGATCGGGAACCCGTAGTAGGCGGGGCAGCCACAGCAGCAGGCCAGCGTGAGCAGCAGCAGCAGCCACGGCCAGCGGCGTCGCCGGCGGACCGGCACCGGCACGTACCCCTTGGGGGCCTGCCAACCAGGCGGCGGCGCCGGCGGTGGCGCGGTGGATCGCCGACCCCGGCGCTGCTTCGGCACCTTCGGCGGCGCGGGTGGCGACATCGGTCGGGCCGGCACCATGGGTCCGATGGCCCGTGGTGCACTCGGGGCCGTCGGCGGCCCCGAGTGCGGCCCGGCCGGGGAGGCGGGGGACCCGACCGGGTAAGCGGGCGGGCCGGCCGGGGAGGCGGGTGGCCCGGACCACTGCCGGGTGTCCGGCGGCGTCGGGTACTGCATCGTCGGCGGCGTCGGGTACGGCGTCGTCGGGGGCAGCGGAGGCAGTTCGGCGGAGGGCAGGTCCCAGCCGCCGGTGTCCACGCCGGCCCACGGGTCGACCGGCGTCTGGTGCTCCGGCGGCGCGACGGGGACCGGCGGAGGCGGGGTCGGCTCGGCCGACCGGCCCCAGGCGGACCGGCGGGGCAGCGGCGGCGGCACCGGGGCCGAACCGCTCCACCTGGGCGCCGGGACCTCGACGGTGGCGGCAGGCTCCGGCTCGTCCGGGGGTTCCGGCTGGTCCGGGGATTCCGGGGGTTCCGGCTGGTCCGGGGATTCCGGCTGGTCCGAGGGGTCCGGCTGGTCCGAGGGGTCCGGCTGGTGCGGGGGTACGGGTGGGGAGGTCGGCTCGTCGGCGACCGCCGGGTCCCGCTCCGGCTCCGCGCCCGGGGTGCTCCCGTCGGCCGGCCGTGCTCCCGGCTGGGGCTCCGGCATCGCGGCAATCTCCTCTCGCGCCGATCCGAGGTTAGTACCGCGCCGCCACCACTGCCGATCGGGCGTGCGCGCGATCGCCGCCGGGTGAACGCGTACCCTTGGGCATCATGAGTGCCCCGTCCACGACGCCGCGCGCCGCCGCGACCAACTCCGTGTGGTCCCAGCTCGAGCCGCTGCTGCCCCAGGTCTCCAAGCCCATCCAGTACGTCGGGGGCGAGTTGGGTGCGGTGACGAAGGACTGGGACTCGGCGACCGTGCGTTGGGCGCTGATGTATCCCGACGCGTACGAGGTGGGCCTGCCCAACCAGGGCGTGCAGATCCTCTACGAGGTGCTCAACGAGCTGCCTGACACCCTCGCCGAGCGGACGTACGCGGTCTGGCCGGACCTGGAGACGCTGATGCGCACGCACGGCGTGCCGCAGTTCACCGTCGACGCGCACCGGGCGGTGCGCGGGTTCGACGTGTTCGGCATCTCCTTCTCCACCGAGCTGGGCTACACCAACATGCTCACCGCGATCGACCTGGCCGGCATCCCGATGCTGGCCGCCGACCGCACCGACGCCGACCCGGTGATCGTGGCCGGCGGGCACGCCGCGTTCAACCCGGAGCCGATCGCCGACTTCATCGACGCCGCGGTGCTCGGCGACGGCGAGGAGGCGGTCCTGGAGATCACCGCGATCGTCCGGGAGTGGAAGGCCGAGGGCTCGCCGGGTGGCCGCGACGAGCTGCTGCTGCGGCTGGCCCGCACCGAGAGCGTCTACGTGCCGCGCTTCTACGACGTCGACTACCTGCCGGACGGCCGGATCCAGCGGGTCGTGCCGAACCGGGCGGACGTGCCGTTCCGGGTGCACAAGCGCACGACGATGGACCTGGACGCCTGGCCGTACCCGAAGAAGCCCCTCGTTCCGCTGGCCGAGACGGTGCACGAGCGGTACGCGGTGGAGATCTTCCGGGGCTGCACCCGGGGCTGCCGGTTCTGCCAGGCCGGGATGATCACCCGGCCGGTGCGGGAGCGGTCGATCACCACGGTCGCGCAGATGGTCCGCGAGGGCCTGGAGTTCTCCGGCTTCTCCGAGGTCGGCCTGCTGTCGCTCTCCTCGGCGGACCACTCCGAGATCGGCGACATGTGCTCGGGCCTCGCCCAGCAGTACGAGGGTACGAACGTCTCCCTGTCGCTGCCCTCGACCCGGGTGGACGCCTTCAACATCGACCTCGCGCAGGAGCTGTCCCGCAACGGGCGGCGTACCGGCCTGACCTTCGCCCCGGAGGGCGGGTCGGAGCGGATCCGCAAGGTCATCAACAAGATGGTGTCGAAGGAAGACCTGATCCGTACGGTCGTCACCGCGTACACCAACGGCTGGCGGCAGGTGAAGCTCTACTTCATGTGCGGCCTGCCCACCGAGACCGACGAGGACGTCCTCGAGATCGCCGAGATGGCGCACGAGGTGATCAGGGCCGGCCGGGCCGCGACCGGTTCCAAGGACATCCGCTGCACGGTCTCCATCGGCGGGTTCGTGCCGAAGCCGCACACCCCGTTCCAGTGGGCCGCGATGGACCGTCCGGAGGTCATCGACCACCGGCTCAAGATCCTCAAGCAGGCCATCAACGCGGACCGCTCGCTGGGCCGGGCCATCGGCTACCGCTACCACGACGGCGAGCCGTCGCTCATCGAGGGTCTGCTCTCCAGGGGTGACCGCCGGGTCGGCTCGGTGATCCGCAAGGTCTGGGAGAACGGCGGCCGGTTCGACGGGTGGAGCGAGCACTTCTCGTACCAGCGCTGGGTGGACGCGGCGGCCGAGACGCTGCCCGCCTACGGGGTCGACCTCGACTGGTACACCACCCGTCAGCGCGACGAGTTGGAGGTCCTGCCCTGGGACCACCTCGACTCGGGCCTGGACAAGGACTGGCTCTGGCAGGACTGGCAGGACTCGTTCAGCGAGTTCGAGCAGGACGACTGCCGGTGGACGCCCTGCTTCGACTGCGGCGTCTGCCCATCGATGGACACCGAGATCCAGATCGGGCCCACCGGCAAGAAGCTGCTGCCGCTCACCCCGCTGGGTGGCAACGGCATGAAGGTCCCGTCGGGCCACTCGCACTCGCACCCCTGACCGGGGCGCCTTCGGGCAGCGTCGGCGGGCGGTGTACCCACCACCCTCCACATCCGACATGTCACCCAACGGGTCCGCGTTCCGCGGGCCCGTTGGCGCTGTACGGGCTTGCCGTGCCATCGCGCGCACCGGACCTTCCCTGAGATCGGCCGTCATCTGTACCACGTGGTGGTGGCTGGGGCTGCCCCGACTAGGTCAGACTCGATACGCTGCGTCTGACATGGACCGACCCGGCGGGTCGGGGACGGGGGAGGAAGCGCATGGGTAACATCCCGCCGCCGAGCATCGGCGATCTGCACGTCAGCGTCGAGGACCTGGACGCCGCCGCCACGTACGTCGAGCGGCTCAGGCAGTACATCGACGACACCCTCAAGTACGAGATGGAGCGCATCAAGGAGCGGATGAAGGGCGACAGCAACAACGCCCAGACCGTTCCGAACGGCACTCCCTTCGGCGCGTACGAGGACGCCCGCATGCAGTGGCGGGCCCTGGAGACGTCCACGGCGAACATGGAAGCGCACCTCACGACGCTCGCCCAGAAGCTCACCGCGCTCAAGGAGGGCACCGAGGAGATCGCCAAGGCGTTCCGCGACACCGAGGCGCGTAACGGCGCCAACGGCAAGGAGATCGAGCGACTGCTGGAGTCGGCGGCACCGCCGCCCACTGCCAGCGGCGCACCCACCTACCCGTACACGGCCTGAGGGGGACGTCATGGCTGGAGGAACCTGGGAGCGGTGCGTCCGCGAGGTGACGCTCTCCGCGGACCCGGAGACGGTCGGATCAGTCGGCGCGGGCTGGAACAATCTCTCCAGCGGCCTGCAACAGCTGCGGGACGCGCTCGTCGGTCGATCGTTCGTCGGTCCGATCGCGACGGGCCAGGAACGCCCGCACGTCGGCGGCCTGCCCGGGATGCTCGCCGGTTGGAAGGGCAGCGGTGGTGACGCGTACCGCGAGCACCTGAGCAAGATCGGCAAGCAGATCGAGGATCTGATCACCGACGCGACCAACGTCAGTGGCGCGTTGACCCGGATCGAGGGCGACATCCGCAAGTCGGTCTCCACGATCCCGATCCCGCTGATGGACGACTTCGGATTCAACGAGTGGAGCCTGCCCAACGGCACCGAGCTCGACGATGCCCGCGACGGCGAGAGTTCGTCGGGGTTCCTCGCCGCGTTGCGCCAGGACTACCAGAACAACCCCGCCTCGTACGCCGACGGCGCGTTCCGGGACAAGGCTGACGACCTGGAAGCGACCATGAAGGTCGACGGCCAGGCCGGCGACAGCAAGCGGGGCGGCTGGTGGGACACCAAGGCCCATCTGGACAACTGGTACCGGGACAACCAGCAGGCCGCGAACACCGCCATGGCGCCGCTGCCCCAGGCGGTCTACACCGAGCGTCCCAAGCTCACCGTGAACAGCCCGGTGGACGACAACAGGGGCGACATCGAGCGCGACCCCCGGGTGCCGCCGAGCGGGCGGCCGGACACCATTGGTGGCGACTTCGGCGGGAAGCCCGACATCGGCGGTGGCGGCCCGACGATCGGCAGCAGGCCGCCGGGCATCGGTGACACGGGCGGTCCGACGTCCACCGTCGACCCGTTCTCCCCGACCAAGCCCGGGGGGATCGGCGACGGCTCGCCCTCCGGCGGCACCGGCCAGCTCACACCCCCGTCGACCGGCTCTGGCTACCCGGGCTACCCGGACGGCGACGACGGCTACAGCAGCGGTCTGGCTGGCGCCAGCCCGAGTGGCGTCGGTGGCCTGGGTGGTGGCATCGGCGGCGGCGGGGTCGGCAGCGCCGGTCTCGGTGGCGCCGGCGGAGGCTTCGGAGGTGGGGCCGGCGTCGGCTCGGCCGGCGGCATCGGTGCCGGTGGCGGCCTGGGCGCGGGCGGCGGCATCGGCGTGGGCGGCATCCCCGGCATGGTGGGCGGCGGCAACGGAAAGCTGCCGCCGATGACGAGCGCCGCGAACGCGTTGCGCACCGCCGCTGGCGCCGGCGGCGCCGGGATGGCGGGCGGCGCGCGCGGTGCCGCGGGCGTCGGTGGTGCCGGAATGATGGGCGGCGGCATGATGGGCGGCGCGGGCGGCGCCGGGCACGGCGGTGGCAACACCGGCTCCGAGCACTCGTCGTGGTTGACTGAGGATGACGATGTGTGGGGCCCTGGTGACGGCGCGTCCCCGGGTGTCCTTCGATGAGGATGGACGGATGAGGGTGAACGCTGGAGCTCTCCGGCCGGTGACCGCCTTCCTGCTGGCGGTGTTCCTGGTGGTGGGGGCCGCTCAACCGGCGGCCGCCGCGCCCCGCCGGGCCGAGCAGTGGTATCTGGATGAGCTCCGAATCGATCAGGTGCACAAGGTCTCGACCGGGCGGGGTGTGGTCGTGGCCGTGCTCGACACCGGTGTCGAGGCCAGCCACCCGGATCTGCGGGGTCAGGTGTTGGCCGGTGGCCGCAGTTACGGCGCCTCCGGAGACGCTCGGACCGACGAGGACGGGCACGGCACGCACATGGCCGGCATCATCGCGGCGAAAGCCAGCCGGGACGGGGTGGATGGCATCGCCCCCGGGGCGAAGATCCTGCCCATCATGTTGCGCAAGGGCAGCGGTACCAACAGTGACGCGGCGATGGCCCGCGGCATCCGGATGGCCGTCGACGGCGGCGCCAAGGTGATCAACATATCCCAGGGCGGCCCGGGCCTGGCCGATCCCGTCGAGGTGGACGCGATCAAGTACGCGTTGGACCGTGACGTCGTCGTGGTCGCCTCCGCCGGTAACCGGGCCAAGGGCGACGCCGCCGTCATCAACCCGGCCAACACTCCCGGTGTGATCGCGGTGACCGGGACGACCAGAGGCGGCTCGTTCTGGTCCGGCTCGGTCCAGGGGCCGGAGGCGGTGGTCGCCGCTCCCGGCGACCGCATCTACAACGTCGCCAACGAGGGGGGCTACGGCTGGGGCGACGGGACCTCCGACTCCAGCGCGATCGTGTCCGGTCTCGCCGCGCTGATCCGAGCGAAGTATCCGGACCTCAGCGCCCCCAACGTGATCAATCGGATCATCCGGACCGCCCGGGACGCCGGCCCGTCCGGACGGGACCCGCAGTACGGCTTCGGGGTGATCGACCCGATGAAGGCGCTGACCGCGACCGTGCCGCCGGTCACCGCCAACCCGCTGCTCGACCCGGCCGCGGCCACCGACGCGGGCCCGGCCCGCACCGGGGGTGCGGACGAGGAGTTCGACGTCACCCAGCACGGCGATCGCGGCGGTCCGACCGACCAGCAGGTGATGGTGGTGGGGATCGGCATCGCCGTGGTGCTGGTGTTGCTGGTGGGGCTGGCGGTGTTCCTCATCTGGAACCGCCGTCGGTACCGGCGGGAGGCGGCCCGAGCCGCCGACATCCCGGACGAGGTGCTCGACCGGGCGGCCCCCGGCGCGTACCCGTCGCCGGACGCGGATTACGCCCCGCCGCCCGGCTACCCGCCGCCGCCCGGCTACGGCCCGCCTTCCGGGTATGGCCCGCCTTCCGGTTACGGGCCTCCCTCGGGTTACGGCCCGCCGCCCGGTTACGGTCCACCGGGCGGGGCGCCGCCCACCCCGCCCAGGGAGCGGTAACCGGTCCCGATCGTGCTGGCCGGCCGGTGACCTCCGCGTCACCGGCCGGCCATCGGCTTTCGTGGCGGGTGGTCACCGCCCTGGTGACCGGTTTACCCCCCTCTGCCGGGGCGGTTCGACCGCCCCGGCTGCGTACCGTCACGAGGCCTGCGCCAGGATGGGCGGACACGCAGGTACACCCGAGGAGCCCACGATCGCCAGAAAGCCTCAACCCGAGGGCGGCCAGGCACCGGTCGTCCAGCGCGTCCGCATCCGGTACGCCAAGCGCGGGCCGTTGCGCTTCACCTCGCACCGGGACTTCGCCCGGGCGTTCGAGCGCGCGCTACGCCGGGCCGCTGTGCCGGTCGCCTTCTCCCAGGGTTTTCATCCGCACCCGAAGATCTCCTACGCCAGCGCCGCGCCCACCGGGGTGGCGAGCGAGGCGGAGTACCTGGAGATCGCCCTTCAGGCCGCGGTCGACCCGGAGGCGCTGCGCGCCGCGTTGGACGCCGCGCTCTCGCCGGGGCTGGACGTCCTGGACGCCGTGATCGCCGAGGGGGGCAACCTGCCGGACCGGATCGAGGCGTCGCACTGGCACATCGAGTTGCCCGAGGTCGACACGGCGGTGCTGCGCGCCGCGGTGGACGCTTTCGTGGCGGCCGAGGAGGTGCTGGTGGAGCGGATGACCAAGCAGGGTCGACGCACTTTCGACGCCCGAGCCGCCGTGATATCGATCGATGTCCAACTGCCTACGCCGACGCCTTCCGGGGAGCCGGCCGTACCGTGTGCGATACTCGAACTGGTCGTGCGGCAGGTCACCCCGTCCGTACGGCCCGATGACGTCCTTTCCGGCCTCCGCGTGGTGGCCGACCTGGAGCCGCCGGTTTCGCCGAGGGTGACCCGGCTGGCTCAGGGCACGTTGACCGCGCAGGGTGCGATCGTGGATCCGTTGGATGCGGACCGCGACGGGGCAGCCATCGTTGGGCACTGACCGACGGTCGGTGTTCTGGCAGGCAGACTTCGGCGGTCGCGCACCACGCGCGCCCGGCGGAAACACTTTTGCGGCGACCCTGCGTGGCAGCGCTCACCCGCGCCCGGGGTAGCCAGAACTGGAGAACGTCCATGCTCGAGAACGAGCCCGAGGGCGGCGAACGGACCGGTTCACAGCCGGCCAGCGAGACCGCCGACCAGAGCAGCACTGCCGACGGCGCCGCCGTCGCGCCCCCCAGCACCGCGGTCGGTTCGGCCTCGGTGGAACCGGCCGGCGCGCAGAGCGCTCCCGGTGGGGAGACCGCCGAGCCGGCCGCGCCGGCGCGGCGTACCCGGGCGACCCGTCGTCGGGCCGCCCCGCTGAACCAGCCGGAGCAGACCGACGCCCCCATCGAGGCGCCCACCGGTGGCGCCGGCAACGTCGAGTCGCCGCAGGCGGAGGTCTTCGCTCCGGTCTCCGGCGACCTGGATGTCGCCCCGAAGACCCCCCGGCGTCGCCGCAAGGCGGCCGCCGTCGAGACAACCGCTGAGGAACCGCTGGTCGCCGCCTCCGCGGAGGCCGCCTCGGCCGAGGTGGTTCCGCCGGTCAAGGTGACCCGTACCCGGCGCAAGAAGGCCACCCCGGCTGCCGTCGAGGAGCCGCCCGCCACCGAGCAGCCGGCTGCCGCCGACGAGGTGCCCGCCGTCGAGGAGCCGGTCGTCGCCGAGGAGTCGGTCGTCGCCGAGGAGCCGGCGGAGTCCGACCTGCGCGAGGCCGAGGCCGAGTTGAACGACTCGGAGACGCTGCCGAGCGCCTCCGCCGCCGAGCTGGCCTGGAGCAGTGGCGCGCAGGACCGCTCCGGCGAGGTGCCACCGGGTGTGGCTGTCTCCGGTGTGACGGATGAGCCGGCCGAGATCGAGCCGGAGCAGCCGCGTACCCGTCGTCGGCGCGCTGCGCTCTCCGCGCCCACCGTGCTGTTCATGGCGCCCCAGCCGGACGCTGTCCCGGTGACCCGACCGGTGGAGCCCGCCGCCGCGACCGAGGAGCCGGCCGTCGAGGAGGCCGCCGAGCCGTCCCGCCGCCGTCGGCGTGGTCGCCGCGAGGTCGAGCCGGTGGAGCCGATCGAGGCGATCGAGGCCGAGGAGGAGCCGACCGAGGAGGCCGACGAGGCCGCCGAGGCGGATGAGGACGACGAGGACAGCGCCGCCGCGCGCCGCCGCCGCCGGCGTGGTCGCCGCGGCCGGGGCCGGGGCAAGGGCGGGGCCGACGACGCCGAGGACGAGGAGTCCGAGGAGGCGGCGCAGGCCGACGAGGAAGAGACCGCCGAGGCCGAGGGCGAGGGCGACGAGGACGAGGAGTCCGAGGGCGGGGACGGCCTGACCCGTCGCCGCCGTCGCCGTCGCCGTCGTGGCGCCGGTGACACCGAGGGCGCGGCGGACGACGGTGTGCCGACCGTGGTGAAGATCCGCGAGCCGCGCCGGACCGTCGACGAGGTGCAGGGTGTGTCCGGCTCGACCCGGCTGGAGGCCAAGCGTCAGCGCCGCCGGGACGGTCGGGAGCAGCGGCGTACCCGTCCGCCGATCCTCAGTGAGTCGGAGTTCCTGGCGCGCCGGGAGGCCGTCGACCGGGTGATGGCGGTTCGCCAGCGCGGTGATCGCACCCAGATCGCCGTCCTGGAGGACGGCGTCCTGGTCGAGCACTACGTCACCCGCAACTCCTCCGGCACGATGGCCGGCAACGTGTACCTGGGCAAGGTGCAGAACGTGCTGCCGAGCATGGAGGCAGCGTTCGTCGACGTCGGCCGGGGCCGCAACGCGGTGCTGTACGCCGGTGAGGTCAACTGGGACACCTCCGGGCTGGAGGGGCGGGCCCGCTCGATCGAGCAGGCGCTGCGCTCCGGCGACTCGGTGCTGGTCCAGGTCACCAAGGACCCGATCGGGCACAAGGGCGCCCGACTGACCAGCCACATCGCGCTCTCGGGCCGGCACCTGGTCTACGTGCCCAACGGCAACGCCTCCGGGATCAGCCGCAAGCTGCCGGACAACGAGCGCAAGCGGCTGCGCGACGTGCTCAAGAAGTTGGTCCCGGACGGTGCGGGCGTGATCGTCCGGACGGCCGCCGAGGGCGCCACCGAGGACGAGCTGGCCCGCGACGTCAAGCGGCTCCAGGCGCAGTGGGAGGACATCCAGGCCAAGGCCGCCGAGGGTGGCGCTCCGGTGCTGCTCTACGGGGAGCCCGACCTGGTCATCCGGGTGGTCCGGGACCTGTTCAACGAGGACTTCCGCGAGCTGGTGATCGAGGGCGAGCAGTCGTACGACATGGTCGAGTCGTACCTGTCGCACGTCTCCCCGGACCTGGTCGACCGGGTGCGCCGGCACGTCGGCACGAGCGACGTCTTCGCCGAGTACCGGATCGACGAGCAGATCATCAAGGGTCTGGATCGCAAGGTCTTCCTGCCCTCCGGCGGCTCGCTGGTGATCGACCGCACCGAGGCGATGACGGTCGTCGACGTCAACACCGGCAAGTACACCGGCTCCGGGGGCAACCTGGAGGAGACCGTCACCCGCAACAACCTGGAGGCGGCGGAGGAGATCGTCCGTCAGCTCCGGCTGCGGGACATCGGTGGCATCGTGGTGATCGACTTCATCGACATGGTGCTGGAGTCGAACCGTGAGCTGGTGCTGCGCCGGCTCACCGAGTGCCTGGGCCGGGACCGCACCAAGCATCAGGTCACCGAGATCACCTCGCTCGGCCTGGTGCAGATGACCCGTAAGCGGATCGGCGCGGGCCTGCTGGAGGCGTTCAGCGAGACCTGTGAGTGCTGCAAGGGTCGGGGCGTCATCATCCACACCGAGCCGGTGCCGGAGAAGCCGCGCCCCGCTGGTGCGGGGGAGAAGGTCAAGGCGGTCGCCTCGTCGACGGCTCCCGCTCCGGCGGCCGAGCCGAGTGCCACGCCGTCGCGCCGCCGGGCCCGCAAGAACGCCCCGGCCGCGGCCGAGCGGACCGTGGTCGAGGTCGTCGACACCGATTCCCACGCCGAACCGGACGCCGACTACCAGGACACCATGGGCTACGACCTGTCCCGCTACGAGTCGGACACCGCCGCCGCGCCGGCGATCTCCGACGCTCAGCAGGGCGAGTCGGCTCGGCTGGCCGCGGCGGACGACCCGGACGCGCTCGCTGACGGTGAGGGCGACGAGGAGGCCACCGAGGGTGGTGGCGGCCGTCGCCGGTCGCGTCGCGGTGGCGCCCGTCGGCGGACCCGCCCCTGAGCGCCTGACCGGCCGCGTGTTTGACGAGGTCCCTCTCCCGGCAAAGTGACGGGGGAGGGACCTCGCCGTTGCGGCCACCCGGTCCTCGATCGGCCGTCCCAGGTCAGGAGGAGAAGATGCGCCGTCTGCTCGCGGTCACCGTGCTGCTCACCATGCTCTCCGGCGCGGCCGGCTGTTCCACCGACGGGACCGCCGAGGGCGCTGGCTCAACGGCCGCTGGCACCTCTCCCGGGCCGACCGGCGTGCCGGCCAGCGGTGGAGTGGCGGGCGGTGACGCCAGCGAGGTCTGCACCACCGCGCAGGAGGCCAGCACCACTGCCGTCCGGACGTACGTGGCGGAGCTGGGCCAGATGCTCGCCGCGGTGGGTGCCGGGGACAGCCGCACGGCCGAGGCCGCCCGGGGGCGGGCCGAGGCGGCGCTGGCCGACTGGCGGACCGTGCTGCGGGAGCAGTCGACGCGAACCGACGATCCGCAGCTCAAGACTCTGCTCGCCGACATCGGGACCGAGGTTTCCGCGCTCGGCGCCGACGTCGAGTCGATCGACGAGACCGAGCTGGATCGGCTCCAGCAGCGCCTCGACCAGCTCTGCGGGCGCTGACCAGGGCGGGCCGGTTTGGGGTCCGGGCCAGCGATGGCGTACTCTTGCCTGCGGCCCACCTTTGGTGTGCCGAGTTCCCGTGTGCCCGCGCCGCCGTGCACTGCTACCCGGCGAGCCGCTGCGGGGACGACCGCCAGCAGCCTCAACGACAGGGAGTCCGCCTCCGATGTACGCGATCGTCAAGACCGGCGGCAAGCAGTACAAGGTCGCCGAGGGCGACGTGATCGAGGTCGAGAAGCTCACCGGTGCCCCCGGTGACGCGGTGAAGCTCACCGCGGTGCTCCTCGTCGACGGTGACGACCTGGTGACCGACGCGGCGAAGCTTGCCGAGGTCGCGGTGTCCGGCGAAATCGCCGCGCACACCAAGGGCCCGAAGATCCGGATCCACAAGTTCAAGAACAAGACCGGCTACCACAAGCGCCAGGGTCACCGCCAGCCGTTGACCCAGGTCAAGGTGACCGGCATCTCCAGCGGGAAGTAGGTCGTCCTCCAATGGCTCACAAAAAGGGTGCGTCCAGCTCGCGTAACGGTCGTGACTCCGCGGCCCAGCGACTCGGCGTGAAGCGCTTCGGTGGTCAGGTTGTCAGCGCCGGTGAGATCATCATCCGGCAGCGTGGCACCAAGTTCCACCCCGGTGACCTGGTCGGCCGTGGCGGCGACGACACGCTGTTCGCGCTGTCCGCCGGTGCGGTCCTGTTCGGCACCAAGCGCGGTCGTAAGACCGTCAGCATCGTTCCGCAGCAGTAGTTCTCGGGCTAAGCGGGCCGCGGACCTCAGGGTCCCGGCCCGCTTAGCCTTTTTCGAAGTGCGAGGTCGGACCTCGCTGGAAGGATTGACGCCGTGGCAACGTTCGTTGACCGGGTCGTTCTGCATCTGCAGGCCGGCGATGGCGGGCACGGTTGTGTCTCGATCCACCGGGAGAAGTTCAAGCCCTTCGGTGGGCCGGACGGCGGCAACGGTGGGCACGGGGGCAGCGTGTCCCTGGTGGTCGACCCGCAGGTGACCACGCTGCTCGACTTCCACTTCCACCCGCACGTCAAGGCCGACAACGGCAAGGGCGGCGCCGGCTCGAACCGGGACGGGGCCAACGGCCGCAACCTGGTGCTCAAGGTGCCCAACGGCACCGTGGTGCAGACCTCCGATGGCACCGTGCTGGCCGACATGGTCGGCGCCGGCACCACCTTCGAGGTCGCCCGCGGCGGGCGTGGCGGGCGGGGCAACGCCTCGCTGGCCAACGCGAAGCGCAAGGCACCCGGCTTCGCCGAGCTGGGCGAGCCCGGCGACCAACTGGACATCGTGCTGGAGCTGAAGAGCGTCGCCGATGTGGGCCTGGTGGGCTTCCCGTCCGCCGGCAAGTCGTCGCTGATCTCGGTGATCTCCGCCGCGAAGCCGAAGATCGCCGACTATCCGTTCACCACACTGGTGCCCAACCTCGGTGTGGTCCGGCTGGACAACCACACCTTCACCGTCGCGGACGTGCCGGGCCTGATCCCCGGCGCGGCCACCGGCAAGGGGCTGGGCCTGGAGTTCCTGCGGCACATCGAGCGCTGCGCGGTGCTGGTGCACGTGATCGACTCGGCGACCCTGGAGCCCGGCCGTGACCCGGTGGCCGACATCGACGCCATCGAGGCCGAGCTGAGCCAGTACGGCGGCCTGGCCGAGCGTCCACGGCTGGTGGCCGTCAACAAGGTCGACGTGCCGGACGGCCGCGACCTCGCCGAGATCGTGCGCCCCGACCTGGAGGAGCGCGGTTACCGGGTGTTCGAGGTCTCCGCGGCTACCCGGGAGGGGCTCAAGGAGCTGACCTACGCGATGGCCGAGCTGGTCGATGCGGAGCGTAAGGCCGCTCCGCCCGCCGAGCCGACCCGGATCGTGATCCGGCCGATGGCCGTGGACGACGACGGTTTCACCATCACGGCCGAGGCGGATGGCTCGTTCACCGTCCGCGGTGTCCGGCCGGAACGCTGGGTCAAGCAGACCAACTTCGACAACGACGAGGCGGTCGGCTTCCTGGCTGACCGGCTGGCCCGGCTCGGGGTGGAGGACAAGCTGGCCAAGGCCGGCGCGCAGCCCGGTGATCTGGTCCGGATCGGTGCGCGCGAGTTCGACTGGCAGCCGACGCTCTTCGCCGGTGTGGACTTCGTACCCGGCAACCGGGGCACCGACGTCCGTCTGGAGGAGAAGTCGAACCGGGCTTCCGCCGCGGATCGGCTCGCCGCCCGCAAGGCTCGCCGGGTGCGGTCGGCGGACGAGGTGGGCGCGGACGCGTCCGACGACCTCGACGACGACATCGACGACGAGGACGACGCCGAGTAGTTCGTTGCACTCCGTGATGGGGTTGATTTCCGGAAACCTCCGCGAAATCCACGCGTCCTAGCGTGGGGTGATGCTGATCGAGTCCCGGCCTGCCATCGATCCGGAGATCTCCGCCATGGTCACCGCGCAGCAGCGTGAGCTGCGCGAGGCCGATGGTGGGTTGGATGGGCAGGTCTTCGTCCCCCATGACGACGTCCGCTACCTGGCGGTGGTGGTGAACGGTCGGGCGGTCGCCTGCGGTGGGCTCCAGGCGCTCGATGCCGAAACCGGCGAGGTCAAGCGGATGTACGTCCGGCCCGCGTACCGGGGGCGGGGGATCGGTCGTCAGCTGCTCGCCGCGCTGGAGGAGTGCGCGTTCCGGCAGGGGCACTCGGTGGTCTGCCTGGAGACGGGCACCTACCTGCCGGCCGCGATCGCCTTGTACACCTCGTGCGGCTACCAGCGGATTCCGGTCTACGGCGAGTACGTGGGCAACCCGTACAGCGTCTGTTTCGCCAAGCGGTTGCCGGTCGCGGCCTGACGGTCGGTGTCGCCGCCGCTCGCGCCGCCGGTTCAGGCGCCGGTGCTGGCGTGCTCGACGGTCACCGGCTTCGACTCCGGCGAGGCGTGCTGGCGCAGCACGATGCTCAGCAGGATCAGCGCACCGACGGCGAGGAACTCGCTCTGCCAGTTCTGCATGGACTGGAACCAGAAGTCGCTGGTGCCGAGGAACTCCCACGCCCCGATCGGCGGTGCGCCGCTCTGGAGCGCCTGCTCCTGGTTGTACGCGGCGGTGCCGCCGAGCAGGTGACCGACGAACGAACCGGCGAAGATCAGCAGCAGCGCGAGGGAGAGGCTGTTCCGGTAGATCACCAGCGGCAGGCCGCCGACGCGTACCGGCCAGGGTGACTGCGGGGTCGCCCGGCGCTCGTCGTCCTCGGGTCGATCGGTCTGGTCCATCGGCTTCGACTCGGCCGAGCCCCGCTGCACCAGGTACGCGGTGAGCAGCACGTACCCGCCCATCTGGAGGAACTCCGACTCCCAGTTCTCGAAGACCGACTCGGCGAAGTGCCCACTGGTCAGGTACGCCGGCCAGCTCAACGGCGCGGCCCCGAACTCGGTCAGCTCCTCATTGTGGGTCTGCCAGCCGAAGACGCTCTGCAACACCAGAAAGACCAGGAACGCCCCCAGCATGACGACGGCCAGGGCGTTGTTGCGTAGCCAACGAGGCATGATCGCACCCTCCTTCGCCGGTCAATTACCCCTGCGGGGGTGACCGCGAAACCCCGAAGTGCCAGGTCAGTGCCGGTCGGCTGGGCTGTCCAGGCGTCCGCCGGTGCCTGCCTGGTTCGACAGCAGCAGCCCGAGCGCGAGCATCCCGAAGCCGAGCGCGAGGTGCAGCCAGTTGTCGGCGTCGTTGACCGGCAGGATGTTCGCCCCGCCCTCCGGGTTGACCGCCTCGATCGCCAGGCCGTATAGCCAGAGAGCGAGGTAGATCGCGCCACCGGCGGCCAGGAACACCCGGGCGCCGGCGACGCTGCGGGCCAGCACCAGGCCGACCAGCCCGAAGAGCAGGTGCACCGCGTTGTGCAGGATCGACACCTGGAACAGCCCGAGCAGGTGGGCGTCGGAGTGGTGCCCGGCGAAGCGCAGCTCGCCGTAGTCGGTGGTGATGCCGGGGATGAAGCCGAGGACGCCGATCAGCAGGAAGACCCCGGCCACGACCAGCGCGGCCAGCTGGACCCGGGGTCGGGGGGCGGCGGCTCGGCCGCCCCGTGCGTCTCGTGCCATCGCTGCCCCCTTCGTGGATCTGCCGGCCTCGCGAACCTCACTGTCCGCGGCGGCGACGTGACGCAGCCCGACGATCCTCCATTTTGAAGTCCATCCGGTGGGCGGCGCAGAGAAATGCACGAAGAGGTATGGAAGCGAGAACGCAGGGTAGGTGAATGGTCAGCGGCGGCGGCAACGCGTCCGCAACCCCCCAGCCACAACCGCGACGACTTTCTGAGCGGAAGGGAAATCATGACTTACGATCTTTCACCTACGTCCTCCACGTACGGGCAGCAGTCGACCAACGGCGGTGGCGTCCGCGACCAGGCGCGCCAGGTCGGGTCGGAGGCCGCGCAGGCCGGTGGCGCGGTCGCCCAGACCGCCAAGGAGCAGGGCGCAGAGGTCGGCCGGGAGGCCGCCCGGCAGGCCCGCAACCTGTACGGCGAGGCCCGCAGTCAGCTCGCCAGCCAGACCGGCGAGCAGCAGCGCCGCGCTGCCGGTGGGCTGCGTTCGCTGGCCGACGAGATGCGCTCGATGGCCGAGAACGGTGGCCAGGCCGGCCCGGTGAGTGAGCTGGCCCGCCAGGCCGCCGACCGGGTGCACGGCGTCGCTGGTTGGCTCGAGGAGCGCGAGCCCGGCGATCTGATCACCGAGGTACGCGACTACGCGCGGCGTAACCCGGGCACCTTCCTGGTCGGCGCGGCGGTCCTCGGTGTGCTGGCCGGCCGGCTGACCCGCGGCATCTCGGCCGGTGGCGACGACGCCGGCAACGGGTCCTCGGCCTACCGGGGCGCCGGGGCGTACGACCCGGAGCAGACCGCCGTGATCCCGACGCAGCCGCCGTCGTCCCGCGCGGTGCCGGACGCCGTCCCGCCGGGCGGCTACCTCGACCCGACCCCCGGTACGCACACCCCGCCGACGTCCGGTGGCTACACCGACCAGACGCCTGGTACCTATGCCGACCCGGCGCCTGGCGGCTACGCCGAGCCCGGCCGGGGCGACAACCCGGAGCACTCCGGCACCGGTCAGCCGCTGCCGCCGGTGACTCAGACCGACCCGCTGCCGGGCGTGCCGTCCAGCGGCAGCCCTCGCCCGTGAGCCGCCGAGTCATCCGAAGGGAGGCGACGGCATGAGCATGCCGACGCAGGGGTCCGGTCTGGACTCCGGTTACCACCCCGACGCGGGTGCCCCGCACACCGCCGCGGAGGTGAAGAGCAGCTCGCTCGGTGACCTGATGCGTCAGGTCACCACCGACCTGTCGACGCTGATGCGTCAGGAGGTCGAGCTGGCCAAGGCCGAGATCCGCCAGGAGGGCAAGAAGGCCGGCAAGGCCGCCGGGCTCTTCGGCGGTGCCGGCTTCGGCGGCTACATGGTGGCGCTCTTCGTGTCCATCGCGGTATGGCAGTTCCTGGACAACGTCATGGACTCCGGCCTGGCCGCGCTGATCGTGGCCGTGATCTGGGCCGTGGTCGCCGCGGTCCTCTACTCGATGGCCAAGAAGAACGCCCAGCACGTACGCGGGCTCAAGCAGACCAACGACAGCGTGCAGCGGATCCCCGACGCGCTCAAGCCGCACCCGGAGGGAGTCACCCGATGAGCACCGATCCCGATCAGATCCGCCGGGAGATCGAAGCCACCCGTAACAGCCTCAGCTCCGATGTGGATGCGCTGGCGTACAAGGTCAGCCCTGGCCGCATCGTCGACGACCGTAAGCAGCGGGCCCGTTCCGCTCTGCAGAATGTGAGGGACAAGGTCATGGGAACCGCGTCTGACCTCGGCCACGGCACCGGCCAGGCCGCCCACTCGGTGGGTGACCGCGCCTCGTCGGCGGCCTCCAGCGTCAGCGACGCCGCACACTCGGCGGCGACCACTGTCAGCGACGCCGCGCACAGCGCGCCGCAGGTGATTCGGCAGAAGTCCCAGGGCAACCCTCTCGCCGCCGGTCTGATCGCGTTCGGCGTCGGCTGGCTGGCCTCGTCGCTGATCCCGGCCTCCCGCCGTGAGCAGCAGGCCGCCTCCCAGGTGAAGGCCAAGGTCAGCGAGCACAGCGGGGCGGTGAAGGAGAAGCTGGGCGAGGTGGCCAGCGAGCTGCGCGAGCCGGCCCAGCACGCCGCCGATTCGGTGAAGTCCACCGCTCAGGACGCCGTGCACGCGGTCAAGGACGACACCAAGTCCGCCGCCCACCAGGTCAAGGACCACGCCACCCCCTGATCCCGTGCCAACCCAGCACGACAGCTCGCGGCCACCCTCGGGTGCCCGCGAGCTGTCGCGTTGAGCGCCGATCTTGCGTTTTCGGCTGGAGTTCTGTGGGTCTACGGGCGGTCTTGTCCCGACCGGAAGTGCACGATCGTGCGGGTCTGCGGGTGGCGCGGGGCGGGGTTGGCGGCTCGGCGGATTCGGGTGTCGCCGTAGCGGACGCCGCCCAGCAGTAGGCGTTGGGCTACCGCGAGCCAGCCGCACACGCCGCGTTCCAGCAGCCAGAGCGGGGCGGCCAGCGCCGTGCTCGGCGGGAACACCCGGTCGCCGCCGGCGCGGCGGCGACCCGTCTCGGCCAGTGCGACGACCCCGGCCACCGCGCCGAGCAGCACCCGGGGCCGGCGGGACGCGACCGCCGCCGCCAGCGCCGGCAGCACCGCGAGCGCGGTCAGCAGGCGAGCCGGCTGAGCCAGATCGTCGTACGCCTGACGGACCCGTTGACCGCGGAAATGCGCGGCGGCCGGAGGTAGCCGGCGGACGTACAGCCAGGCCGGGGCGACCTCGGTGCCGCGGTACGCGCGCACGGTACGGATCAGCTCCAGGTTCTCGAAGAGCACGTCCGGGTCGTACCCGCCCATGGCCAGGAAGGTGCTGCGCCGCACGGCGAGGGTGCCCGGGTAGTCCGCGCCGAGCGCCCGGTTGAGCAGCGTGCGGCCGGTGTCCCACCAGGCGTGCCAGGGCAGCGGGTCGAAGTAGTTCTGCGGTCGGACCAGGTCGGCCCGGCCCAGCAGCCGGCGTACCGCGGTCAGCGCGGCCTCGTCGTACCGGACGTCGTCGTCGGCGATCACCACCTGTTCGTGGCCGGCCGCGCGGACGCCGGTGTGTACCCCGAGCACCTTGCCGTTGAGCCCGCGTGCGCTCGGGTCCGGTGGGAGGTGCCGGACCAGCCCTCGCCACGCCTCGGCGTGCCGCGCGTAGAGGTCCGGAGGTGAGCCGTCGACCACGAGCACCTCGACCCGACCAGCCAGCCAGCGCAGGTAGTCGGTCAGCTCGGCCAGGCCGGTGTCGGTGTGCCACCGCAGCGGCAGCACGTACGTCATCGGTAGGCGGACCGGCGACGTGCCGGCGCTCTCGCGTTCGACGTCCGGTGGGCGCGTGGCGCGCCGGGTGTCACCGGTAGGGCTGAGCGAGGACATGACAACTCCGTGGCGGACAGGGTCGCGTCGGTGTTGAGCAGCATCTGCCCGCATTTCCGTCGATCAAACAGCGAAGTCGTTTCGACTGTCGGACGCCGGGTAGCGCTGCTCCTAAGAGCTGTCCATGCCCGGTTGTCCGAGTGGAGGAGATAGACGTGATGACCAACAACGGAACCAGGTGGGCGCTGCTCGGCGTTACCGCGGCGACGGCGGTCGGGGTGGGGCGGGCGGTGGCCCGCCGTCGGCGTCGGCATCAGCCGGACCGGCAGGACGGCTGGTACGTGGTGCGTCGCGGGGTGACTGTGGACCGCTCCCGGGACGAAGTGATCGGTTTCTGGACCGACCGCGAACGGCTGGACGGCGCGCTGGCCGAGTGGGCCACGCTGCAACAGCTCGACGAGCGGCGTTGGCGGTGCGTGGCCCGCGACCGGGCCGGCGGTGAGACGCAGTGGCGGGCCGAGATCACCGTCGAGGGGGCGGGCACGCTGAGTTGGCGGGTCGAGGACGGGCCGATGCCGCAGCTGGGGCGGATCGAGCTGGTCGAAGCCCCCCAGGGCCGGGGCACCGAGATCCGGGCCGAGCTGCGTTACCGCTCCGGTCCGGTGCGTCGGTTGGCCGGCCTGGTCGGCGGCGACGAGCCGGACCTGGCGCTGCGGGACGCGCTGCGCCGGGCGAAGGCGCTGATCGAGTGCGGCCAGGTGGTGGACACCCGGGACGACCCGTCCGGCCGGAGCCCGGTCCAGGAGAAGACGACCGACAAGGTTCGGGAGACGTTGATGACGGGAGGACGGGCGTGAGGGCGCTCTGCTGGGAAGGCGTCGGCAAGCTGGCGGTCCGGGACGTGCCGGAGCCCCAGATCCGCGCCGAGGGAGACATCATCGTGCGGGTCCGGGCCAGCAGCGTCTGCGGATCCGACCTGCACCTGATCAACGGGTACCTGCCGGCGATGCGGGAGGGGGACATCCTCGGCCACGAGTTCATGGGTGAGGTGGTGGAGACCGGGCCCGGCGTGCGGCGGCACCGGGTGGGCGACCGGGTGGTGGTGGGGTCGGTGGTCGCCTGCGGGGGCTGTTGGTACTGCCGGACGGAGCAGTACTCGCTCTGCGACAACTCCAATCCGCAACCGGTGTTCACCGAGAAGCTGTGGGGGCACTCGCCGGCCGGCATTCTGGGCTACTCGCACGCCGCCGGCGGCTACGCCGGATCACACGCCGAGTACATCCGGGTGCCGTTCGGCGACATCGGCGCCTTCGCCGTACCCGACGGGGTGCCGGACGACTCGGTGGTGTTCGCCTCCGACGCGATGCCCACCGGGTGGATGGCGGCGGACCTCTGCGGGCTCACCGGTGGCGAGGTGGTGGCCGTCTGGGGCGCGGGTGGAGTCGGTCAGATGGCGGCCCGTTCGGCGCAACTCCTGGGCGCCGAGCGGGTCATCATGATCGACCGATTTCCGGATCGGCTCGCCACCGCCACCGAACGGATCGGGGTCGAGACGATCAACTACGCGGAGACCGACGTGCTGGAGGCGTTGCGCGAGCTGACCGCCGGGCGCGGCCCGGACGCCTGCATCGAGGCCGTCGGGATGGAGTCACACGACGTCGGGCCGACCTACGCGTACGACCGGGTGAAGCAGGCGGCGCGGTTGCAGACCGACCGCCCGACCTCGGTCCGCCAGGCGATCATGGCCTGCCGGAAGGGCGGCACGGTGAGCATCGTCGGTGTGTACGCCGGTCTGGTCGACAAGTTTCCGCTCGGCGCGGCCATGAACAAGGCCCTAGTGCTGCGGATGGGCCAGATGCACGCGCAGCGCTACATCCCGATGCTGCTCGACCGGCTCGCCGCCGGCGAGATCGAGCCCGGCTATCTGGCCACCCACCCGCTCTCCCTGGAGCAGGGCGCCCAGGGGTACGAGCTGTTCGAGAAGAAGGAAGACGGCTGTCTGCGCAGTGTTCTGCATCCCTGACGGGCTGGGCGCACCCGCCTCGCTGGTCACCGCGATCGGCGGGGTGGGGGTCAGGCGGCGTGGCGGACGTTGCTGAGGGTCAGGCCGAGGGGCGGCAGCGCGGGCATCCGGTGCAGGTCCAGGGCCAGGTTCTGGACCGGCACCTCGTAGCGCATGGTGGTGGTCAGGTTGGTGACCGCCCGCTTCATCAGGTCGATGGTGATCCACTCACCGGCGCAGCGGTGCCCGGCCCAGTGGTCGCCGCCGCCCTGCGGGATCAGCTCGAACGGGTCCACCCGCCGGCCGGCGAACCGCTCCGGGCGAAACAGCTCCGGCTGCGGCCAGAGGGTCGGATGGTGGTTGGTGCCGTAGAGGTCGAGCAGCACCCGCCGGCCCTTCGGAAAGTGGTGACCCTGCCAGTCGAAGGACCGCCGGACCCGGGCCGCCGCGATCGGGAAGAACGGGTAGTAGCGGCGTACTTCCTGGACGAAGTGCTCGGTGGCCTCGTCGTCCCCGCGGACCCGTTCCCGCCAGGCCGGATGGTCGTGCAGGGCGAGCGCGGCGAAGGCGATGTACTGGTCGACGGCGACCACCGGGCGCAGCACGTTGAGCAGCTCCACCGCCGCGATCCGCCGGGGGAGGAGGTTGCCGCGCCGGTCCCGGTGTTCGGCGATCACGGCCAGGGCGCTGCCGGCCGGTGCCGGAGCGAAACCGGCCCGGGTCCGTTCGATGAGGTCGGCGAGCCAGCGTTCGGCGCGGTACCGGGCGAGCCGTCCCCGCCAGTGCCGGGGGCCTATCACCGCCGGGGCCTCGATCATGGCGTGCAGCTCGACGGCGCGGCGCTCGACCTGCGACGCGGGCAGCGGCACCCCGGCCCAGGCGCAGACCACCCGGGTCAGCAACCGACCCAGCTCGTCGTAGAGCGGCACCGGGCCGGCGCCCTCCCAGGCGGCGATCCGGGTCCGCCACTCGTCGTCGAAGAGCTGGCCGAGCCGCTGGATCGCGGCCGGCGTCATGATCGACATGAACATGGCCTTGCGGTCGGAGTGCTCCGGCCCGTCCAGCCCCTGCACCCCACCCCGACCGGTCAGGGTCCGCTGCGCCCGCAGCGGCATCGCGGTGGCACGCTGGAAGCGGTCGTTGTCGTAGAACAGCTCCGCCGCCGGCCGGCCGCGCAGGCAGATGGTCGGGGCGAGCAGGATCCGGGTCCGGAAGATGTCGCTGCCGTACCGCTCGCAGCGCTCGCCGATGAACCGGTAACCGGAGCGGAGCAGCGCGAGGGTGCTGTCCGGGCTGCGGTCGGCCGGCATGGTCGCCATCGGGTCTCCTCACGCGCAGGTGCGGCTGGTCGCCGTCGACCACTGCGGTTACCCCCGTCGACGCCGCTGAACCCCACCCGGCTGGCCCCTCCCCGGGGCGGCGGAACCTGGTTTGCTGCTGGTGGGACAACCACGGGGGAGGGCGGATGCGCGACAACAGATCGCCGCACTGGCGGCAGCGGCGAGCGGCCGGGGCACTGGGTGGAGGCCGCGACGGGCGGTCACTGATCGGGCCGCCGCGGCGGCCGACCCGTCCGCACCGGTTCTTCACCGTGCATCTGGGTTTCACCGCGCCCGGCCCGGCCGAGGCGCGGGAGCTGGCCGTGGCGTACGCCGAGGCGCTGAGCCTGCTCCGCTCGGAGGTGGCGCTCGGGGCGGCGGCCCTGTCACCGGCGGACGCCTGGCAGCGGGCCGAGCGGCTGTTCTGCGGCGCGGTCGGCCCGGATGGGGAGCGGTGCGTCGACGTGGCCGGCCATCCGGGCTTTCACCACGCCCCGGGCCCCGGTGGCCTCGGCTGGGGCGACGGCGACGGCCCCGGTGATGGTTGATCACCAGCCCCGGGTGGGCGATCCGGGGGTGCGCCGGTCAGCTCGCCCGCGTGGCCGTGCCGGTGTCCCGACCACGGGCACCGGCACGGCGATCCCACACCGACGGGTCGGCGGGCACGATCAGTCCAGGTCGAACTCGCCGTCCTGGGCGCCGGCCACGAAGGCGTCCCACTCGGCCTGGGTGAAGACCAGCACCGGCCCGTCCGGCTCGGCCGAGTTGCGCATCCCGATCAGGTCGTCGACGAAGGCGACCTCAACCGCGCTGTCGGAGGTGTCCCCCTCGGCCCGCTGCCAGACCGCCCGAGAGAGGTCGAAGTCGCCCTTGGGGTGCTGCGCCATGGTTCTTTCCTCCAGTGCCGAGGGTCGTGTGGTGACCGGGTGCCGATCCCCATCGGGCAGGATAAGCGGATGCCGAGCCTGACCCGTGTAGAGGCGACCGCGCGTGGCGCGGCGATTACTGTCGTGTCCTATCAGGTGGACCTCGACCTGACCGGCGACGGCGACGTGTTCCGCTCCCGCGTCGAGATCCGGTTCCGGGCCACCGCCGGCGCCGCGACCTTCGCCGAGGTCAAACCCGCCGAACTGCGCGGCGTACGCCTCAACGACCGCGACCTCGGTCCCGACCTGCTCACCGACAACCGGCTGCCGCTCGACGACCTGGCCGAGGAGAACACGCTCATCGTCGAGGCCGAGATGGCGTACTCCAAGACGGGCGAGGGGATGCACCGCTTCGTCGACCCGGCCGACGGGGAGACCTACCTCTACGCCGAGTCCTTCCTCGACAACGCGCCGCGCATCTTCGCCGCCTTCGACCAGCCCGACCTCAAGGCCCCGGTCACCCTCTCGGTCACCGCGCCGCCGCAGTGGATCGTCGCCGGCAACGCCGAGCTGGCCGCCAACCCGGCCCCCGGGCGCTGGGAGTTCGCCCCGAGCGCGCCCCTGGCCACGTACTTCTTCTCGCTGATCGCCGGGCCGTACCACGTCCGACGGGCCGAGCACGACGGCATTCCGCTGGGCATCTACTGCCGCCGGTCGCTCGCCGAGCACCTGGACGCCGACGCCGAAGAGATCTTCACCATCACCCGGCAGTGCCTGGACCGGTTCCACCAGCTCTTCACCGAACGCTATCCGTTCGGCAAGTACGACCAGGCGTTCGTGCCCGAGTTCAACGGCGGCGCGATGGAGAACCCGGGCCTGGTCACCTTCCGCGACGACTACGTGTTCCGTTCGGCGGTCACCGACACCCAGCGCGAGCAGCGGGCCGGCACCATCGCCCACGAGATGGCCCACATGTGGTTCGGCGACCTGGTCACCATGCGTTGGTGGGACGACCTGTGGTTGAACGAGTCCTTCGCGGAGTACCTCGGCACCCGGGTCACCGCCGAGGCGACCCGCTTCAGTCGGGCCTGGACCACCTTCGCCATGCGCCGAAAGGCCTGGGGGTACGCCGCCGACCAGCGGCCCTCCACCCACCCGATCGCCCCGCAGGAGGTCGTCGACGCCGAGGAGGGCCTGCTCAACTTCGACGGCATCTCGTACGCCAAGGGAGCCAGCGTGCTGCGGCAACTGGTCGCGTGGCTCGGCGACGAGGCGTTCCTCGCCGGCCTGAACGCGCACTTCGCCGCACACCGCTTCGGCAACGCCACCCTCGCCGACCTGCTGACCAGCCTCTCCGCCAGCAGTGGGCGGGACCTGTCCGACTGGGCCGAGCTGTGGTTGCGCCGCCCGCAGGTCAACACGCTGCGTGCCGAGGTCACCGTGGACGCCGACGGCCGCTACCGCGAGGTAGCCGTGGTGCAGACCGCGCCCGAGTCGTACCCGGTGCTGCGCCCACACCGGATCGGCGTGGGCCGCTACTCGATGGACGGCACCGGCCGGCGCGACGAGGTGGACCTCGACCCGAGCGCCGACGGAGGCCGCACCGTGCTCGGTGCGTTGACCGGCGAGCCGGCGGCCCGGCTGCTGTTGCTCAACGACGGCGACCTCACCTTCGCGAAGGTGCGCCTCGACCCGGCGTCGGCGGACGCCGTCCCACTGGTGCTGCCGGGTCTGACCGATCCGCTGGCGAGGGCGGTGCTCTGGCGCGAGGCACTGGACGCGACGACCGACGGCGAGCGGCCGGTCACCGGCCTGGTCGACCTGCTGGCCGCCGCGCTGCCCGCCGAGACCGAGGTGATCATCGCGGAGGACGTGCTGACGCTCAGCCGGTCGCTGGTCGACCGCTACCTCGACCCGCTGACCCGGTCCACGGCGTTGGCCAGGGTCGCGGGCGCGTGCCAGCGGCTGCTCGACGGCGCGCCGGCCGGGGAGTCGTTGCAGCTCGCCGCCGCACGGGGCTGGATCGCCGCGACCACCGACGCGGATCTGCTCGTCGGTTGGCTCGCCGGCCGGGACGTGCCGGCCGGTCTGAAGGTCGACGCGGAGCTGCGCTGGGCGGTGCTGCGTCGCCTGGTGGTGCTGGGCGCCGCCGGCGAGGCGGAGATCGCCATCGAGGCCGCCGCCGACAACAGCTCCACGGGCGCGGAACGGGCCGCCCACTGCCGAGCGGCCCTGCCCGACCCGGTGGCGAAGCAGGCGACCTGGGAAATCATCGTGCGGGGCACCGAGCTGTCCGGTCGGCTGCTGGAGGCGATCACCGAGGGGTTCTGGCAGCCCGAGCAGGCCGACCTGACCACCGCGTACGTCGATCGGTACTTCGCGGAGATGCCGGCCGCCGCGCACCGGCGTACCCCCTGGACGGCCGACCGGGTGGCCGCCCTGGCGTTCCCCCGCTACGCCGTGGCGCAGCCCACCCGGGAGGCGGCCGCGGCGCTGCTGGCCCGCGACGACCTGACTCCCGGCCTGCGTCGGGTGGTGACCGACGCCGACGACGACCTGCGTCGCGCGCTGGTCGCCCGGACGGCGGTGGCCGCCGCCTCGGCCTGACCGTTGCCAGCGCGCCCTGACGCCGTAGGGGTGGCCGGCGCGGGCTGGCCCAGCGCGGGCTGGTGGCCGCGGGGTGGCTGGCCGGCCACCCCGCAGCCATCGCTCAGCGCAGGGCGGGCTCCGCCGTGACCGGCGCGTCCCAGTCGATGACATAGCGCTGCTCGTCGGCGACGGTCTTCTCCGGGTCCAACACCGTGCGCACCATCAGCGGCATCAGCAACGGCATCAGCGTCCGCGCGACCGCGCCGGGGGCCTTCGCCTGGTTGATCCGGGCCGCGCGGGCCGCCACCTTCTCCACCCGGGTACGACGCAGCCGCACGTACGCGGCGAACGCCGCCTGGACGTCCGGCAGGTCGCGCAGGCAGCGGGCGAGTTGTACCGCGCTCTCGATGGCCAGTGACGCGCCCTGCCCCGAACTGTTCGACGGCGCGTGCGCCGCGTCGCCGACCAGCACCATCCGGCCTCGATGCCAGTGCGGCACGGGCGGCATGATCTGCAGCGACCCGACCACCTGGAGGTCGTCGGCGTTGCTGGTCACCATCAGCTCCCGGCCCGGGTCGTCGTCGCCGTAGCTGGCCCGCAGCGTGTCCAGCCACTGCTCCGCCGGCACCGCCCGGGCCTCGACGAGGCTCATCGGCCGCTGCTGCGGCAGGTTGGCCCCCCACCGGGTGCCGCCGCCGGGCTCCGGCCAGTACAGGTAGTAGCCGCGCCGGCCGAACGCGAACGTCATCGTGCCCGGCTCGGCGTCCACCTCGTGCCGGGCGACCGCCTCGAAGCCGAGCAGCCCGGTGAACCGCGGGCCGGGCGCGGCCGGGTCGATGAGACCCCGGACCGTGGAGCGGATTCCGTCCGCGCCGACGAGGATGTCGGCGGTCGCGGTGCTGCCGTCCGCGAAACGTGCGATCACGCCGTCGTCGGTCTGCTCGGCGTCGACCAGCCGCTTGCCGTACGCGAACGGCACGCCCTCAGCGAATGCCTGGTCGTGCAGCACCTGGTACAGCTCGGCCCGGTGCACCACGTGCAGCGGCGGCACCCCGGTCAGCGTGGGCAGGTCGATGCGGCGGCGGCCGACGGCCAGAGCGCTGCGGTCGATCGGGGTGGCGATCGCCGTCACCGCCTCGTGCGCGCCGACCGTACGCAGAGCGGCCACGCCGTTGGGCGCGAGGGCGAGGGTGCCGCCGATGCCGCTGGCCGTGGTCGGATACGCCTCGTAGACGGTTGCGGTGATGCCGGCCCGGCGCAGCGCGAGCGCTGTCACCGGCCCGGCGATGCCGCCGCCGATGACGATCGCGGTTCGTACCGTGGTCATGCTCTCTCCCTGGGTGTGGTCGTTGGCGCGCGGGCGCGCGGACCTGGGAGGGAACCCGGTTATCCTCGTGGTTGCCGCTTCGGGCCGGGTGCCTTCCCAGGCGTCGGTTCGGGGTCAGGGCCCCGGTGAGGTGTTGGCGCACCTCGCCGGGGCCGCTCTTCATCCGGTGCTGTCGGCTCTCCGGCTGCTGCTGTCGGGGTTGGCCTCCGGGGTGTTGGTGGTTGGGGTGTCGGGGTTGGCCTTCGGAGTGATGCTTCCCTCGGTCAACTCGGTCAGCTCGGCCGGCATCTCGCCGGTCTCGTGGAAAGTCCGCCAGGTGTCCAACCCGGGGTAGCTCCCCGACGTCAGCTCCGCGAGCAGTGCCCGCAGCCAGGCCGCCTCCGCGTCCCGCATGGCGAGGTCGTACTCCGACTCGACCAGGAACAGCCGCGGAATCTCCCGCAGGTGCGCGTCGAGCGTCTCGCGGTCCTGGCGGATCACGTCCTCCAGCAGGTCGAGCCGCTGCCGCAGCAGGTCGGTGGCCTCGTCGGGATGTAACGCGGCGAGCACGGACAACCCGGCCCGGAAACGGGGATGCTCTGCCATCGGGGTGGAGACCAGTTCGCGGGCCCAGTCGACCAGCTCGGCCCGTCCCGCGTCGGTGATCCGGTAGACGGTGCGTTCCGGGCGTCGGCCCTCGCGCACACTCTCCACCGCCTCGATCAGGTGGTGTTTGTCCAGGTTGCCGATCACCGTGTAGAAGGAGCCCCACTTGAACTCCATGTCCTGGTCCTTGCCCCAGGCGCGCAGTGCGGTGGCGATCTCGTACGGGTGCATCGCCCGCTGGACCAGGGCGGACAACACGGCCAGCGCCAACAGATTGCCGACCTTGCGCCGCTTCGGCACGACCGTCCTCCTCGCTCGCCAACGGTTACTCGTCGACGAATATACGCCCACGTGTGGGGATGTCGCGACCCTTTGCCGAGTGGATCACTGCGCTCCGCTGGGGTGATCACCGGCGCTGGGCCGGGCCGGAACGGTCGGCCACGACGCTCGGCCTACGATCACTGGGTGGAGGAAGATATCCGGCGGATCGGGATCATGGGTGGCACCTTCGACCCGATCCACCACGGGCACCTCGTCGCGGCCAGCGAGGTGGCCGACCGGTTCGGCCTGGACGAGGTGGTCTTCGTCCCCACCGGGCAGCCGTGGCAGAAGGCCGACGAGCCGGTCAGCCCGGCCGAGGACCGGTACCTGATGACCGTGATCGCCACCGCCTCCAACCCTCGTTTCCAGGTCAGCCGGGTCGACATCGACCGGAGTGGCCCGACCTACACGGTCGACACGCTGCGTGACCTGCATGCCGAGTACGGCCCGAAGGTGCAGTTGTTCTTCATCACCGGCGCGGACGCCCTGCAACGCATCCTGTCCTGGAAGGACCTGGACGAGATCTTCGAGCTGGCCCACTTCATCGGTGTGACCCGGCCCGGTTTCCCGCTGACCGACGAGCACCTCCCGGCGGATACCGTCAGCCTGATCCAGGTGCCCGCGATGTCCATTTCGTCGACCGACTGTCGTGCTCGCGTCGCCAGAGGTGAGCCGGTCTGGTACCTGGTGCCCGACGGTGTGGTGCAGTACATCGCCAAGCGGAGCCTCTATCAGCGCTGAGCGCACCCGCTACGCCCAGGTTTGGGCACCTAACCGACCAGAACTGCACGATCGCGGTGCCGCCGGGTATGAGACGCTTGGAGGATCGCACGCTTGATCGAAGGAGAACGGTGACGATTTCCGAACGCGCTCACGAGCTGGCTATCGCGGCCGCCCAGGCCGCCGCCGACAAGAAGGCGCAGGACATCACGATCATCGACGTCGGCGACCAGCTCGCCATCACCGACGCGTTCGTGCTCGCCGCTGCCCCCAATGAGCGTCAGGTGCTGGCCATCGTCGACGCCATCGAGGAGAGCCTGCTGGAGTTGCCGGAGAAGGCGAAGCCGGTGCGGCGCGAGGGCGAGCGCGGTGGCCGCTGGGTGCTGCTCGACTACGTCGACATCGTGGTGCACGTCCAGCACACCGAGGAGCGCGAGTTCTACGGGCTCGACCGCCTCTGGAAGGACTGCCCGACCATCCCGTTCGTTGATCGCGACCTGGTCGAGGCCGACGCCACCGGGTCCGCCGCCGCAGAATGACCCAACTGATCGTCTGGCGGCACGGCAACACCGACTGGAACGCCGCCAACCGCGTCCAGGGGCAGCTCGACGTACCCCTCAACGAGCTTGGCCGCGACCAGGCCCGCGCCGCCGCCCCGCTGCTGGCGGCGCGGCGGCCCGACGCGATCGTGGCCAGTGACCTGAGCCGCGCCGCGGAGACCGCCGCCGCGCTCGCCGCGCTGACCGGGCTGCCGGTGCGCACCGACGCGAGGCTGCGCGAGCGGCACTTCGGCCAGTGGCAGGGTCTGCACCTCACCGAGGTCGCCGAGCGCTTCCCCGAGGAGTACGCGCGCTGGCGGGCCGGTGACCCCGACCCGGGTGCGGATCTGGAGCCCCTGCACGACCTCGGCGAGCGGGTCGGTGCCGCGCTACAGGAGGCCGCCGACGTGGCCTCGGGCGGCACCGTGGTGATTGCCACTCACGGTGGCGGTTCCCGGCAGGGCGTCGGTCGTCTGCTCGGCTGGGACACTGCCGTGTTGCGCACCGTCGGGTCGCTGGCCAACTGCCACTGGACCGAGCTGCGCCACGACGACGTCCGTGGGTGGCAGTTGCGGGCGCACAACGTCGGCCTGATCACCGCCCCGGTCACCGTCGACGCGTTCTGAGCACTCACGCCTCGGCGTTCACGGCCTCGATCGGCTAGCGTGCCGGGCATGCCCGTCGCGGTTGTCATCGACTCCACCGCCTACCTTCCGCCCGAGCTGGTGCAGGCGCACCGGCTGACCGTCGTGCCGTTGACTGTCGTGCTCAACGGCGCGGAGGGGCTGGAGGGGGTGGAGACCCAGCCGGCCGACGCGACCCTGGCACTGAGCGCCCGCCGGGTCACGGCGACCACCTCCCGCCCGGCACCCGAGCAGTTCGCCCGGACGTACCGCCGACTGCTCGACGCCGGTGCCGACGGGATCGTCTCGGTACACCTCTCCGCCGCGTTGTCCGGCACGGTGGAGGCCGCCCGGCTGGCCGCCGCCGACCTGGACGGCCGGGTGGAGGTCGTGGACAGCCGCTCGGCGGGCATGGGGCTGGGCTTCCCGGCCATCGCCGCCGCCACCGCCGCCGAGGCTGGCGCCGACCTTGCCGGTGTACGCGACGCGGCGCTCGCCGCCGTTGACCGCACCACCGTCTGGTTCTACGTCGACACGCTGGAGTTCCTCCGCCGGGGCGGCCGGATCAACGCGGCCGAGGCGCTGGTCGGCACCGCTCTGTCCGTCAAGCCAATCATGCACATGCCGGACGGTGCGATCGTGCTGCGGGAGAAGGTCCGTACCGCCAGCCGAGGAGTCGCCCGGCTCGTCGACCTGGCCGTCGAGGCGGCCGGCGACGACGACGTGGATCTCGGGGTGCACCACCTGGCCGCACCGCAACGGGCCGAGGCGTTGCGCGCCGCGCTGACCGAGCGGTTCGGTGACCGGCTGCACGACACGTACGTCTCCGAGGCGGGTGCCGTCGTCGCCGCGCACGCCGGGCCGGGACTGGCCTGCGTGGTCGTCCACCGCCGACCGGTGGGCTGAGCGGTGCCCACGTCGTGCGTGGTGACCGGGGGTGGCCGCGGTGTCGGCCGGGCGGTGGTGGAACGGCTGGTGGCCACCGGCGCCACCATCGTCGTACTGGAACGCGACGCCGACGCGGTCGACTGGTTGGCCGGCCACCCGGCCGCCGATCGGCTCGTCGCGGTGGTCGGCGACGCCGCCGACGAGCAGGTGGCGGAGCACGCCGCCGAGCTGGCGGACCGCGCCGCGCCGCTGACCGGCTGGGTGAACAACGCGGCCGTGTTCCGCGATGCCACGCTGCACAGCGCGTCGGCCGACACGGTGTTGAACCTGATCGGCTTGAACCTGCGACCAGCCGTGGTGGGCGCCGCGGTCGCCGTCCGCCGCTTCCTGGCCCGCGCCGCCGGCGGCGCGATCGTCAACGTCTCGTCGCACCAGGCCCGTCGACCGGTGTCCGGTGCCCTGCCGTACGCGACAGCGAAGGCCGCCGTGGAGGGGCTGACCCGGGCACTGGCCGTCGAGTACGGGCGGCACGGCATCCGGGCCAACGCGGTCGCGCTCGGCTCGATCGCCACCGAGCGGCACACCGAATTCCTGGCCACGCAGGAGCCCACCCAGGCCCAGTGGATCGACGCCGAGCTGACCCGGCTGCACCCGGTGGGCCGCATCGGGCGGGCCGAGGAGGTGGCCGAGGCGGTCGCGTACCTGCTGTCGCCCGCGGCGAGCTTCATCAACGGGGTGACGTTGCCGGTGGACGGCGGGCGGGCCGTGCTCGGCCTCGACCCAGAGGCCCGCTGACCGGTTCTCGTCGCGCGGCTGCTCCGCGGCGCTGTGTTAGCCTCCGTGCGCGCCCCAGATGGGCCTACCCCCCGGAGGTTCTGGCTACTTCAGCCACCACGCCGAGATCGATGCGATGTACGCGTCTCTCGTGCGGGATCCGGGGCGTCGGTGCCCTCGGGGCTTTGTCATCTGCGTGGCTGGGTGAACGCTGTGGGCCTCCGGTCGGGTCTTCGGATCGACCGGGAAGAAGACGGTACGGATGACAGTCACGTTCAACCACACCATCATCGCCAGCAAGGACAAGAGCGCCTCGGCCACGTTCTACCGGGAGCTGTTCGAGCTGCCGGAGGCACCTTCGTGGGGGCCGTTCGCCAACGTCCAACTGGACGAGGGTGTGCTGCTCCAGTTCGCCGAGCCGCCGGTGGACATCCAGATGCAGCACTACGCGTTCCTCGTCGACGACGAGTTGTTCGTGCGGTGCCTGGCGTTCGTCGAGGGACGTGGCATCACGTACTGGGCCGACCCGCAGCTGAAGCGGGAAGGCGAGACCAACACCGAGCACGGCGGGCGGGGCTTCTACTTCTTCGACCCGTCCGGCCACGCCATCGAGATCATCACCCGGCCTTACCTGTAGGGGCTGGCCGCGGACACCGACCTGTGGACGGAGTGAGGCCAGGCCGATCACCGTCGGTCACCTTCGTCGGGGTGAATGCGGCATTAAGCGGTATACCTCAGAGGTATATTTATACCTCTGAGGTATACATACCGCTCCTTGGCGGATCGACATGGCGGGCCAGCCGAGCGCACGGTGAGGCCACCAGGTAACTCAAGGTCGAGTTAGCCCTGGGGTCAACATCCGCCGTTCGTCAACCTTCGGTTAGGAATTACTCGTCTAGAACGCTTCGTCAGCCACTCCGCTGTAGCCGCGTAGTCCGTGTTGCCGAGCCAGCTCGTAGATGCCATCGAGATGGCCGAGCATCCCTACCGGAAGGGTGAGCAGCACGTACTTCGCCGCATCGTCGGGCGCGTCGACAAGGTCGTATTCGGTCGGTTCGAGGAAATCCACCAGCTCGGGCGAGCGCGACAACAGCTCGGCCCGGAAGCCGGTGACGTCCGGGTGTGGTTCGAGAGGGCCCGTCGCTCCGTCGGCCAAGCCGTCATAGATCTCGCCGGGGTCGCCCACGCCGATCTTCCAGAACGCGAAATCACTGCTCACGGCGATGCTCTCAAACTGCTCGGACGGTGACCGGTCACTCCGGCCGCCTGCGATCGTGCTGCCGTCTGCGCCCATAGCAGATCAGGGCATGATCAGGGCGTTGTCCACAGTGGCAGTGGTTGTCCACAGGGCAGCGTCTTCTCCCTTCACCGTCCGGGCTGCCGCCATAGCGTCGCGCTGTGTCGCACGACGAGGAGACAGAGGTACGCCAGCGTCTGCGCCGGCTGACGGAGGCGGCTGCCGCGCCGCCGCCCCGGCCGCAGGCGCCGCTCGCGGGCGTACCCCCGTCGTCCCTGGTCGGCGCACCGCCCGCGGATGTGCTGCCCCGGTCCGCCGCGTTGGTCGCGGAGTCGTCGTCGGACGGCCTCGCGGTCCCGCCGGGTACGCGGCTGCCGGGTCCCGGGGCGTTCGACCCTGGGCGGCGCGGTGTGCGGGCGTTGGCGGTGGTCGCCGTGGTGGTGGTCGTGGGCGCGGCGGGTTGGGCTTGGCAGGCCCGGCCGCAGTCGGAGCCGGTCGCCCCGCTGGCCAGCGACGCCGCCTCGGCCGCACCGGCTGCGGGTGACCCCAGCGCGTCCGGCTCCGGCGAGGTGGTGGTGGCGGTCGCGGGCAAGGTCCGAAAACCCGGTCTGGTACGCCTGCCGGCCGGGTCCCGGCTCGCCGACGCGGTGCAGGCGGCCGGCGGCGCGCTCCCCGGGGTCGACGTGGCGCTGCTCAACCCCGCCCGCAAGGTCACCGACGGCGAGCTGATCGTGGTTGGGGTGACGCCACCGCCGGTGCCGGGCGGTGCGGCCGGGCCTGCGGCGGGTGGTGCGGCTCCCGCCGCCGGGCCGCTGAACCTCAACACCGCGACACTGGCGCAGCTCGACGCGCTGCCCGGGGTGGGGCCGGTGCTCGCCCAACGGATCCTCACCCACCGAGATCAGCACGGCGGGTTCAAGTCCGTTGGCGACCTACGCCAGGTCGACGGGATCGGCGATGCCCGTTACGAGCAACTCAAGGATCTGGTGACGGTGTGAGCGGGTTCGCCGTCGCCGCTGACCGACCGTCGGTCGGCACGGCTCAGCCCGGGTCACCGGCCGGGCAGCCTCACGCCACGCCGCCGGCTGGCCGGGCCCGGTCCGAGCCGCCGGATCTGCGACTGGCTGGGCTCGCCGTGGCGGCCTGGCTCACCGCGCTCGCCGGCCTGCACCTCGGCAGCCGCGCCGTCCTGCTGGTGGTCGGCACGGCGACCGGCCTGACGGCAGTCGGTGCTCTGCATCTGCTCGGCCGCCTCGGCCGTCGCCGCCCCGTGGCGCGGCGATACGGGTGGATTGCCGTGGCGGTCGGCCTCGGAGTGGTCTGCGGTGGTGCGGCCACCGCCGCCCGGCTGGCCGTTCGCGACGCGCCGACGATCCGTGCCCTCGCCGAGCAACGCGCTCCGATCACCGCCGACCTGGTCGTCCGGGACGACCCGCGCCCGATCCGCAGCGCCGGGCGGCCGGGGATGCTGCTGGTGTCGACCGAGCTGGTCCGGCTCACCGGCCCGGATGGTCGACGCATCCACGCGTCGGTGCGGCTGCTCGTCCTGGCGACCGACCCGGCGTGGCGGGGCCTGCTTCCCGGGCAGCACCTCACCGTCGACGGCCGGCTCGGCGTCCCGCGCGGCGGCGACCTCACCGCGGCAGTGCTCAGCACCAACGGTCCACCGGAGCGGCACGGCGCGCCGTCCTGGGCGCAGCGTGCCGCCGGGGCGCTGCGTAGCGGCCTGCAACGGGCCTGCGCGCCGTTGCCCGACGACCCCGGTGGGCTGCTGCCCGGTCTGGTGGTGGGCGACACCAGTCGACTGCCACCCGCCGTCGAGGAAGACTTCCGAGCCACCGGGATGACCCATCTCAACGCGGTCTCCGGCTCCAACGTGGCGATCGTGGTGGGTGCGGTGTTGTTGCTGGCTCGGTGGGCGCGCGCTGGTCCGTGGCTCGCCGCCGCGCTGTGCGGGGTGGCGCTGGTGGGGTTCGTCATTCTGGTCCGTCCGTCGCCGAGCGTCGTACGGGCCGCCACGATGGGAGCGATCGGGCTGGCCGCGCTCGCCGCCGGTCGTCCTCGGGCAGCGCTGCCCGCGTTGGCGGCCGCGGTCACCGTGCTGGTGCTCGTCGACCCCGAGTTGGCCGGGGACCCCGGGTTCGCGCTCTCCGTGCTGGCCACCGGTGGCCTGCTGCTGCTCGCGCCGCGTTGGCGGGACGGGTTGCGTCGGCGAGGCGTCCCGCCTGGGCTGGCCGAGGCGTTGGCCGTGCCGGCGGCGGCCCAACTTGCCTGCGGCCCGGTCGTCGCCGGGATCTCCGGCACGGTGAGCCTGGTGGCGGTGCCGGCGAACCTGCTGGCGGTGCCGGCCATCGCGCCAGCGACCGTGCTGGGCGTGCTGGCGGCCGTGGTGTCGCCGATCTGGCCGGCCGGTGCCGAGTTCGTCGCGTGGCTGGCGAGCTGGCCGGCCTGGTGGTTGGTGATCATCGCCCGGCAGGGTGCGCGACTGCCGGGCGGCACCCTGCCGTGGCCGGGTGGGGTGCCCGGTGCCCTGCTGCTGACCGGGCTGACCGTTGCGCTGGTGATCGCGGTGCGCCGGCCCCTCGTACGCCGGCTGGTAGCGGTGGTTGGGGTCGCCGCCGTGCTGGGTGCCCTGCCGGTTCGGTTGGTAGCCGCCGGCTGGCCGCCCGCCGGCTGGGTGGTGGTGGCGTGCGCGGTGGGTCAGGGCGACGCCCTGGTGCTCCCGGTCGACCCCGGCCGGGCCGTGGTGGTGGACGCCGGGCCGGAACCGGGTGCGGTGGACGGTTGCCTGCGTCGGCTCGGCGTACGGGAGGTGCCCCTGCTGGTGATCAGCCACTTCCACGCGGACCACGTGGGCGGGGTGGCCGGGGTGTTCCGGGGGCGGCGGGTGGGTGCCGTGTTGACGCCGTCGTCGACCGACCCGGAGAGCGGCCGGGACCTGGTTCGGGCGGCGGCCTCCGGCGGGCGGGCGGCGCTGCTGACCACGGTTGCTGGCGCTCGCCATCCCGTGGGCGGGGTCGACCTGCTGGTGCTCGGCCCGCCGTACCCGTTGGCCGGGACCAGGTCGGACCCGAACAACAACTCGCTGGTGCTGCGCGCCACGGTGGCCGGGGTACGGATCCTGCTGGCCGGCGACGCGGAGACCGAGGAGCAGCACGCGATGGTGGCGCGGGCGGCGCCCGGCCAGTTACGGGCGGACGTGCTGAAGGTCGCCCATCACGGTTCGGCGTACCAGGACCCGGGCTTCCTCGACGCGGTGCGGCCGGCGGTGGCGCTCGTGCCGGTGGGCACGGGCAACACCTACGGGCACCCGAGTCCAGGGCTGCTTGCCCGGCTGAGCAGGGGTGGCGCGCGGGTGCTGCGTACCGACACGGACGGCGATGTGGCGGCGGTCCGAACGGGCGACGGTCTGGCGGTAGCCCGGCGAGGTGTGCCGCCGGGCCGCCAGCCCTGACCCCCGGAACGGCCCGGTTCCCTGGATGCCGTGTGGATCAAGGTGGACGGCTTCCTATTGGACGGGTGACTTGCGGATTAAACGAGGGATTGAGATAGATGTCTGGATTTGCACTGTGTGCGGGCTGCGCCGACCAAGTAGCGAATGAGCAGGCACGATCCCGCCGCAGGCCGTGCGAATATGGGCGGCGTGACCCCCGCCAGCCTCGCCCCCATTCTGCTCGTCCTCGGTGACGAGGAACTGCTCGCCACGCGCGCGGTCACCGAAGCTGTCGCGAAGGTTCGCAGCGTCGACCCCGAGGTGGACGTCCGCGAGTACCAGGCCAGCGCGCTCACCGTCGGCGAGATCGCCGAGATGCTCAGCCCTTCGCTGTTCGGCGGGCGGCGGCTGCTGATCCTGCGCTCCGGCCAGGATGCCCGCAAGGACCTGGTCGCCGCGCTGTTGGCGTACGCGAAGAATCCCGACCCCGACGTTCAACTGCTGGTGCTGCACCTGGGGGGCGCCAAGGGCAAGGCGTTCGCCGATGGCCTGCGGGCGGCTGGCGCGACGGTGGTCCCGGCCGCCAAGCTCAAGGGGCACCGCGACCGGGTGGCCTTCGTCCGCGACGAGATCCGCCGGGCTGGCGGAAAGTGCACCGACGACGCCGCCGAGGCGCTCATCGCCGCGGTCGGCAACGACCTGCGTGAGCTGGCCGCCGCCTGCTCGCAACTGATCGCCGACACCGATGGGCGGATCAGCGCCGAGACGGTCTCCCGTTACTACCGGGGCCGGGTCGAGGTGACCGGCTTCACCGTGGCGGACGCCACCATGGTCGGCGACGTGCCGGCGGCACTGGAGGCACTGCGCTGGGCCCTGCACGTCGGGGTGGACCCGGTGCCCATCGCCGACGCCCTGGCCGACGGGGTGCGCACGGTGGCCCGGGTGGCTTCGGCCGGGCGGGGTAGCCCGTACCAGCTCGCCAGCAGCCTCGGAATGCCCGCCTGGAAGATCGAGCGGGCGCAGCGGCAGGGGCGGGGCTGGACGCCGGAGGGCCTGGTCCGGGCCATGCAGGTCGCCGCCGAGTGCAACGCGGCCGTCAAGGGTGGGTCCGACGACCGGGCGTACGCCCTGGAGCGTGCGGTCTTCTCTGTCGCGGCGGCCCGGCAGGGCAGCACCAGGTGACGAGGGCGAACCGCCCAGCGTGGGCCACCATTTCCGTGGACGAGGAGCGTTACCGGCCGCTCTATGCCCGACTCCTCGGCCTGCGGTTCGTCAACCCCGGCGGCGTGCTGTGCTTCCTCTTCTTCGAGGGTGCCATCGCCCTGGCGGTGCTGCTCGCCCTCGCCGAGTTGGTCAGCTGGTGGGCGGTGCTGGTGCTGCCGGTCGTGGTGGCGGCCATGGTCAAGCTCAACGACATGGTGGCCGCGATCGTGGTCCGCTCCGCCGCGCTCGTGCCTGAGCAGGAACGGGACCGGTTTCGCCGGCAGATGGAACCGGTGGTCGGCCGAGCCCGGGTGGAGTGGGTCTCGCACAGCGTTCCCGGCGTGGTGATCACCGCCGACCCGGTGCCACCACCCCGGCGGGCCGACCCGTCAGACTGAGCGCCAAGCCGTCGGGCAGCGCGCAGAACGGCCGGCCGGAAGAAATCGCGCAGAACGGCCGGCCGGGAGAAACACGGCCGGCCGTTGGACACACGGAAGCCCCGGGCCTGGGCCCGGGGCTTTCCGAATCAGTCTGACGGTGTAGTCGTCAGGCGGAGAGCGACACCACGCGCTTTGCGATCGCGGACTTGCGGTTCGCGGCCTGGTTGGAGTGGATCACGCCCTTGCTGACGGCCTTGTCCAGCTTGCGCGAGGCGTCCAGCATGAGCGCGGTCGCCTTCTCGACGTCACCGGCCTCGGCAGCCTCGTGGAACTTCCGGACGGCGGTCTTCAGCGACGACTTGACCGACTTGTTGCGCAGCCGGGCCTTCTCGTTCTGCCGGTTGCGCTTGATCTGGGACTTGATGTTCGCCACGCGACAGCCTCGTCTTGATAGCTCGGGTTGGTCAGCTTATTGCGCGTGATGACGAACATGCGTCATCGCTGCGCGAAGAGCCAGGTTACCAGGTCGCCCGGGACGAGCCAAAACGGCTCGGCCTTCGCGCGGACGGACCCGGCCCGTCGGGGACCAGGTTACGCCCTCGGCCATGGCGGCGGCTCACCACCAGCCTCGGCGGCAGGCCGCTTCGCGTCACCGCCAGCCCTGGCGGCGGGCCAGCCAATCGAGCGACTGCTCGCCGCTCCACCGCTGGTGGGCGGGCAGGTGCGGCGAGGCCGTCGGCGGTGCCGCCGCGGCGCCGGTGAGGTAGTAGCCGGCCAATGCGGCCAGGGTCGCGTCCAGCGCGTCCGGGGGCGCGCCGGCGGTGGCCGGGTGCGCGGCGAAGAGCCGGTCCGCGTCCAACCCGCTGGCGTACGCGGTGAGCAGCAGCCCGGCCAGGTCGAACCAGGCCGGCCCCGAGCAGACCCAGGTCCAGTCGCAGAACCAGGCTCGGCCGTCCGAGTCGATCAGCACGTTGTCGACCCGCAGGTCGCCGTGGATCAGGCCGGTCGCCGCGGCGGCGTACCGGGGGAGGCGGGACTCCAACTCCACCAGCTCGGGCAGCCGGCCCAGGAGCGGCGCGGGCAGTTCTGGGGTCGGCTCGCGGCCGGCGGCGACCTCCTCCCACCAGAGGATGTCCGACCGGGCCAGGTCGGCCAGGCGCGGCAGGCCGAGCGCGGTCAGCTCGGCCGGCGGGTCGGCCAGGGCGGCGGCGATTCGCGCGTACCCGGCGAGGGTGGCGTCCAGCTCGGCGGGCCTCCAGGGCAGGTGCGGGGTGTGCCCGTCGACGGCGTCGGTGCACAGCACGAACCAGCCGGCCGCGGAGAGGGTCCACCGGGGGCGGGGCGCCGGCAGGTCCGCCGGCAGCCGATCGAGGATCGCGGCCTCTCGGGCGTACCAGTCGACCAGATGCGGTTGCTCGGCGGCGGGTGCGGCCTTGACGAAGGCCCGACCGCCGTCGGCGGTGTCGAGCACGGCGGCGAAGCCCCGGGTGAAGCCCGCGCCCGCGACCCGGGCGGTGACCACCGGCGCGCCGAGCCGTTCGGCGACGGCGGTCCGCAGCGCCGCCGGCAGCGTCGGCCACGACGGGCGCAGGGCGCTCGCGTGGTACGGCACCGGCGGCAGCAGGGGAGGGGACATCCCACCATGCTGCCCCGGGGTACGTGCGCGACGCACGGCGACACTGCCAGACTGCCAAGCCATGAGGACCGAGGACTTCTGGCAGCTGATCGACGAGGCTCGGGCCGGCGGCGGGGGTGAGCCCGGCCCGGTCGCCGCGCGGGCCGTGGCGCTGCTCGCCGAGCGCGACCCGGAGGACATCATCGGGTACGCGCGGCACCAGACGCGGGTGTTGGCCGCCTCGCACAAGGCGGATCTGTGGGGAGCGGCGTACCTGATCAACGGTGGGGCCTCGGCCGACGGTTTCGAACACTTTCGGGGCTGGCTGATGACCCAGGGGCGTGCCGTCTTCGCCCGCGCGGTCGCCGAACCGGACTCGCTGGCCGAACTGCCCCAGGTGCGGGCGGCCTCGCTCAGCGGCGAGGAGTTCTCCGCCGAGCAGATGCTCTCGGTGCCCTGGGACGCGTACCGCAAGGCCACCGCGACCGAACTGCCGGCGGACCGCGACCCGGTCCGGACGCCGGACCTCAACGACTTCTGGGACTTCGACGACGAGGACGAGGCGCGTCGACGGCTGCCCCGGCTGGCCGCGCTCTTCGTCGAGCCGCCCATGGAGTGAGGGGTCCTCGGGGCGATCCATCGCCCGCGCAGCGGGCGCACCCCGGCGGCGTGGGAACATAGAGGGGGTCGGCGGCGCGCCGGCCTGTTCACGTCAGCCGACCAGAACGGACCGCTGTGCCACCGAAGCTCGATCCCGGCGCGAACGCCCCTGGTGCCACCGACCCCGGTCGCATCCGGAACTTCGGCATCATCGCCCACATCGACCACGGGAAGTCGACCCTGGCCGACCGGATGTTGCAGCTCACCGGCGTGGTCGACCCGCGGCAGATGCGCGCGCAGTACCTGGACCGGATGGACATCGAGCGCGAGCGCGGCATCACCATCAAGAGCCAGGCCGTCCGCATGCCGTGGACCATCCGCGAGGGTGAGCGGGCCGGCGAGCACGCGGTGCTCAACATGATCGACACCCCGGGGCACGTGGACTTCACCTACGAGGTGTCCCGGTCGTTGGCCGCCTGCGAGGGCGCCGTGCTGCTGGTCGACGCCGCGCAGGGCATCGAGGCGCAGACCCTGGCCAACCTCTACCTGGCTCTCGAGAACGACCTGCGCATCATCCCGGTGCTCAACAAGATCGACCTGCCGGCCGCGCAGCCGGAGAAGTACGCCGAGGAGTTGGCCCACCTGATCGGCGGCGACCCCGCCGACTGCATCCGGGTCTCCGGCAAGACCGGCGAGGGCGTCCCGTACCTGCTCGACGAGATCGTCCGGCAGTTCATCCCACCGGTCGGTGACGCCGTGGCGCCCGCCCGGGCGATGATCTTCGATTCGGTGTACGACGTCTACCGGGGCGTCGTCACGTACGTCCGGGTCATCGACGGCCGGATCAGCGCCCGTGACCGGATCAAGATGATGTCCACCGGTGCGGTGCACGAGCTGCTGGAGATCGGCGTCATCTCACCCGAGATGGTCAAGGCCGAGGCGCTCGGCGTCGGCGAGGTCGGCTACCTGATCACCGGTGTGAAGGACGTCCGCCAGTCCCGGGTCGGTGACACGGTCACCATCAACAGCCGGCCGGCGGCCGAGGCGTTGGGTGGCTACAAGGACCCGAAGCCGATGGTCTACTCCGGCCTCTACCCGATCGACGGGTCCGACTACCCGAACCTGCGCGAGGCGTTGGACAAGCTCAAGCTCAACGACGCCGCCCTGGACTACGAGCCGGAGACCTCCGGCGCGCTCGGCTTCGGCTTCCGCTGTGGCTTCCTCGGCCTGCTCCACCTGGAGATCATCCGGGAGCGGCTGGAGCGCGAGTACAACCTCGACCTGATCTCCACCGCGCCCAACGTCGTCTACCGGGCGATCACGGACGACGGCGAGGAGATCGTCGTCACCAACCCGAGCGAGTACCCCACCGGCAAGATCGCCGAGGTGTATGAGCCGGTGGTCCGGGCCACCGTGCTGACGCCCAACGACTACGTGGGCGCGGTCATGGAGCTCTGCCAGGGTCGGCGCGGCACCCTGCTCGGCATGGACTACCTCTCCGCCGACCGGGTGGAGTTGCGCTACACGCTGCCCCTCGCGGAGATCATCTACGACTTCTTCGACCAGCTGAAGAGTCGTACCAAGGGCTACGCCTCGCTCGACTACGAGCCCTCCGGCGAGCAGGCGTCCGACCTGGTGAAGGTGGACATCCTGCTGCACGGCGAGCCGGTGGACGCGTTCAGCGCCATCGTGCACAAGGACAAGGCGTACAACTACGGCGTCACCATCGCCGCCAAGCTACGTACCCTGATCCCGCGCCAGCAGTTCGAGGTACCGATCCAGGCGGCCATCGGCAGCCGGGTCATCGCCCGGGAGACCATCCGGGCGATCCGCAAGGACGTTCTCGCCAAGTGCTACGGCGGCGACATCAGCCGTAAGCGCAAGCTGCTGGAGAAGCAGAAGGAAGGCAAGAAGCGGATGAAGATGGTCGGCCGGGTCGAGGTGCCGCAGGAGGCGTTCATCGCCGCCCTCTCCTCCGACTCCGGCGACGGCAAGGCCGCCGGCAAGAAGTAGGTCGCGACGCCGTACGCGCCCGGGTGACAACGCGCCCGGGCGCGTCGCGTTTGCGGGCGTCTCGCCCGCTCTACCCCCGTCGGGTCTGTTGGGCCGCGGTGACTGCCGGCTGAGCGACGAGGTGCGGCGAGTGGGGCCGGCCGGCGCGGAAAATTTTTCTGTCGCTGTCGTGGGGGTCGGCCGGTCGACGAGATGGGCTCCTACCTGTGTGGACGCACTCACGCGTCAACCGACGCACCTCCAAACCATTGACGACTGACGTTGTCCTTTGCGGTGAGTCGGTTTGGGCTTTCGGCGGGTCGGGCACTTAGCCGTCACGACAGGAAGCACACACCTCGTGTGTCAGACATTCTTTTGAAGGAGGGCGACCGTGGAGTTCACCGTGTGGGGCATCATCACCGCGATCGTTGTTGGTCTCATCGTCGGCGCGCTCGGCCGCCTGGTCGTCCCGGGCCGGCAGAACATGCCGATCTGGCTGCACATGCTGATCGGTATCGGCGCGGCCCTGCTGGGCACCGTCCTGGCGCGCGCCGTCGGCATCGCCACCGAGACGAGCGGTATCGACTGGGGCGAGCTGCTGGTGCAGGTCGTGCTGGCCGCGATCGCCGTCGCGCTGGTGGCTGGCGTGGGTGGCCGCCGCCGCGTGACCCGGTAACACCACAGCAGCAACCCGTACCACCGCGACACCTCCGATGGGCGCCCGGCCGACAGGTCGGGCGCCCATCGGCGTTCTGCCGACCGCGACGGCCATCGCCGTGCCAACTCGCGCCCAGGCCGCCTCGATGAATGCCCACAGCCGGGCCTCGTCGGCGGGAGTGTCCCAGGGGTATCGGTGGTCGTCCCGCCTGACGTCGCTGGCGCGCCGTCGGCGTCTCCAGCGTCCCGCCCGACGTCGCCGGCGCTCTTTCGGGCGTCTCCGGCGGGCCCGGGTCGCGGTGATCGACTCGGTTTTGGTGATGTCGGGGTGTCCCGGCGGGTGTGATGCCGCGATTTCAATGACCTCGTGTTGATCATGCCTCGCCGCCTCGCCGCCTCGCCGCCTCGCCGCCTCGCCGCCTCGCCGCCTCGCCGCCTCGCGGCCTCGCCGCCTCGCGGCCTCGCGGCCTCGCGGCCTCGCGGCCTCGCGGCCTCGCGGCCTCGCGGCCTCGCCGCCTCGCGGCCTCGCCGCCTCGCGGCCTCGCGGCCTCGCGGCGGCCCGGCGGCCTCGGTGGGAACCGCAGTGGAACGTGTTCTTGTCGGCCAAGTCGTGATCGTTTGGTGACTGAAGTCGGTTTGGATTTTGGGTGGGTCGGGCAATTAACGGTCACGACAGGAAGCACACGCACCGTGTGTCAGACATTCTTTGAAGGAGGGTGGCCGTGGAGCTCACCGTGTGGGGCATCATCACTGCGATCGTTGTTGGTCTCATCGTCGGCGCGTTCGGCCGCCTGGTCGTCCCGGGCCGGCAGAACATGCCGATCTGGCTGCACATGCTGATCGGTATCGGCGCCGCGCTGCTGGGCACCGTCCTGGCGCGCGCCATCGGCATCGCGACCGAGACGAACGGTGTCGACTGGGGCGAGCTGCTGGTGCAGGTCGTGGTGGCCGCGATCGCGGTCGCGCTGGTGGCCGGCGTGGGTCGCCGCCGCAGCGTCACCCGATAACGACCCGGCATCATCTGACGACACCGCATCACCTGTAGGACAGCACGACTGGAAAGAGCGCCCGGCCGAGAGCCGGGCGCTCTTTCGTGCTGAAGTGCCCGCCTTCGGCCCGATGCCGGAACGCCGGTCGTCGGGCCTCTGCGGTACGGTCGCCACGCTTCGGCCAGTCCGCCCACTGTCGTAAAGGAATTCTCCGTACTAGGGTGCGGCGGAGAAGGTTAGTTCCAGGCGGCGCGAGGGGAGAAGTGGCGTGAACAGGTGGAAGCGGCTGGCCCCGGTCACCGCCATGGTGGCCTCGGCCGCGATGGTGCTGACCGGCTGTGGAGGCTCCGGCGACGACGCGGCCGACGACAGCAAGCTCACGGTCTGGATGATGGGCGAGGGCGGGGACGCGCAGAACTCCTTCCTCGACGGGGTCGAGGCCGAGTTCCGCCAGAAGCACCCCGACACCGATGTGGTGGTGCAGTACATCCCCTGGCTGGAGGCGCCCAAGAAGTTCCAGGCCGCGCTCGCCGGTGGTGAGGGCCCGGACATCACCGAGCTGGGCAACACCGAGACTCAGGGTTGGGCCGCCCAGGAGGCGCTCGCCGACGTGAGTGGTCGGATGGGCGGCTGGGCCGACGGCAAGGATCTGCTGCCCGACCTGGTGCGCAACGCGCAGCTCGACGGCAAGCAGTACGGCGTGCCCTGGTACGCGGGTGTGCGTGCGATCTACTACCGCACCGACTGGTTCGCCGAGGCCGGCGTGCAGCCCCCGAAGACCTGGGACGATCTGGTCACGGTGGCCAAGGCCGTGCAGGCGAAGAAGAAGGGCAGCTACGGCATCGCGCTGCCCGGCAATTCCGAGCTGCCCTTCTACTCCTTCCTCTGGGGCGCGGGCGGCGAGATCGCCAGCAACCAGGGCGGCACCTGGAAGTCCGGCTACACCACTCCCGAGGCACAGCGGGCCGTCAAGTTCTGGACCGACCTGGTGACCGTGCACAAGGTCGCACCGCCGGCGGCGGCGGGTTGGAACGAGATCGACGCGCGTACCCAGTTCGCCACCGGCAAGGCCGCGATGGCCTTCGCCGGCAGCTGGCAGCAGGGCGCCATCAAGAAGGACAACCCCGAGATCGAGAAGGTCTGGGGTACGTTCCCGATTCCCGGCCCGGACGGTAAGGCGGCGCCCGGTTTCGCGGGCGGCTCGGACGTGGCCATCTGGAAGGACAGCGAGCGACAGGACCTGGCCTGGGACTACCTGACCGTGCTGCTGAACAAGAAGAACGCGCAGAGCTTCGCGAGCAGCCTCGGGTTCTTCCCGGTCTACCAGGACCTGGTCTCCGGTGACGCGTACGCGAACGACAAGGTGATGGCGGCGTTCGCCACCACCATGCAGAACACCAAGCTCACGCCGCTCACCCCGAAGTGGGTGGAGGTCAGCCGGACGAAGACGGTGACCCAGGCGATGAACAGCTCGGTCATGAAGGGTCAGAAGACGGTCGAGAAGGCTACCGCCGACGCGGCCGGTGAGATGGAAAGCATTTTGAACAGCAAGTGAGCTCACAGACCAAAAGCCCGGAGACGGCCGCCGCGCGGGAGACCCCCGCGCGGCGGCGTCGCCGGGTGGACCGCCTGCCCTACCTGCTGCTCCTGCCCGCCCTGCTGATCATCGGGGTGCTGCTGCTCTGGCCGCTCGGCCAGGTCGTGGTGATGTCCTTCTACCGGCTGAACAGCGTCCGGCAACTGCGCGGCGATCGGGAGTGGCCGTGGGTGGGGCTCGGCAACTACACCGACATTCTCTCCGACCCGTTCTTCCTGACCGTGCTGCGCAACACGGTGCTGTTCGCCGCGGCCAACGTGCTGCTCACGATGGTGCTGGGCACCCTGGTGGGGCTGCTGCTCAACCGGCTCGGTCGCAAGATGGCGACGTTCGTGGCCAGTTGCGTCATGCTCGCCTGGGCCACGCCGGCGCTGACCGGCACCATCGTCTGGAAATGGATCTTCGACGACACGAGCGGCCTGGTCACGTGGCTGTTCAACGCGCTGCCGGACGGGCTCTCGAACAGCCTGTTCGGGCGCAGCGACTGGACCGGCTACGGCTGGTTCAACTCGCCGCTGCTCTTCTTCGCCATCCTCACCCTGGTGGTGGTCTGGCACTCGTTCCCGTTCATCGCGGTGAGCGTGCTGGCCGGTCTCAAGAGCGTGCCGAGTGAGCTGCACGAGGCGGCCCGGGTGGACGGCGCCAGCCCGTGGCGGGTCTTCTGGAAGATCACCTTCCCGTTGCTGCGCCCGGTCTTCGGGATCCTGATCGTGCTCTCCACGATCTGGGACTTCAAGGTCTTCACCCAGCAGTTCGTGCTGGCCGGCGGCACCCAGGACCGGCCGACATTCATGCTCGCCATCTACTCGTACGCCGAAGCCTTCTCTCCGCCGCCGAAGTACGGGCTCGGCGCGGCCATCGCGGTGATCCTCACGCTGATCCTGCTCGTGGTCACCGGCTTCTACGTACGGATGGTGCTCAGGCAGGAGGACGAGTCGTGAAGAAGGTCGCCCTCAACGGCGCCGGGCTGCTGGTCGCGCTCTTCGCGGCGTTCCCGGTCTACTGGATGATCTCCACCTCGCTGAAGCCGAGCAACGAGATCTTCTCGGCCACCCCGCAGCCGGTGCCGACCCATCCGACGTTGGCGCACTACCGGGAGATCCTGACCGGCAACCTGATCCCCGGCGTCAGCTTCCTCGACTTCTTCCTCAACAGCGCGCTGGTCGCTGTCTCCACGGTGGTGCTCAGCGGTCTGGTCGCCTTGCTCGCCGCGACCGCGGTGGCCCGGTTCCGCTTCAAGCTGCGGACCAGCTTCCTGATCATGCTGCTGGTGGTGCAGATGATCCCGCTGGAGGCCCTGGTCATCCCGCTGTTCCTGATGATCCAGCGGCTGGGGCTCTACAACACCCTGCCCAGCCTGATCCTCACGTACCTCGGTTTCTCGCTGCCGTTCGCGGTCTGGATGCTGCGCGGGTTCGTCGCCGCGGTGCCCAAGGAGTTGGAGGAGGCGGCCGCGATCGACGGGGCCAGCCGGGCCCAGACCTTCCGCCGGGTGCTCTTCCCACTGGTCGCGCCCGGCCTCGTGGCCACCAGCATCTTCTCCTTCATCACGGCGTGGAACGAGTTGATCTTCGCGTTGACGTTCATCAACGACCAGGGCAGCTACACGCTGCCGGTGGCGATGACCTTCTTCTTCGGCCGGGACGACACCAACTGGGGCCCGGTGATGGCCGCCTCCACCCTGTTCACCCTGCCGGTCATCATCTTCTTCCTGCTGGTGCAGCGGCGGATGGTCTCCGGCCTGGTCGCCGGCGCCGTCAAGGGCTGAGCCCCGCGACAGCCGAGGCCGACGCCGGCCTACGTGCGGACGGCTGACGTCGGTGCCGGCCCCCGCGCCGCGAGGGCTGGCCGGCGTTGGGCCGCCACTAGGCTGACGGTCATGACGGGCAGGGTGGCAGCGGTGAACCTCGGCATCGTGACCGAGGCTGGGTGGGCCGGCGACGCGAGCGGTCGCAGCGGCATCGACAAGCGGCCGGTCGACGGCCCGGTGTCGTTGCTCACCGGCGGCCTGGCGGGCGACTTCATCGGCGAGCGGGCCCATCACGGTGGTCCTGACCAGGCGGTCTACGCCTATGCGGAGGAGGACGCCGCCTGGTGGGTGGCCGAACTGGGCCGCGCCATAACGCCCGGCGGCTTCGGCGAGAACCTGACCACCTACGCGGTCGACGTGACGGGTGCGGTGATCGGCGAGCAGTGGCAGGTCGGCTCCGCCCTGCTCCAGGTCACCAAGCCGCGCACGCCCTGCACCACCTTCGCCGGGTTCTGGGGCGTACCGGATCTGATCAAGCGGTTCACCGTCCGCGCATCGCCCGGAGCCTATCTGCGGGTGTTGCGTGAAGGGGAGGTCGGCGCCGGCGACCCGGTCGAGGTGGTGGACCGGCCGGCGCACGGGGTGACCATCGGCGAGGTGTTCCGGGCGACCAGCCTGGAGCCGGAGTTGTTGCCTCGGTTGCTCGACGCCGAGGACCTGCCCGAGCCGATCCGGGAGAAGGCCCGACGACGCCTCGCCTCCCGGGGCTGACCGGCCGCGACGGCATCCGCCCGCGATGCCGTGACGGCGGCCGGGGAGCACCCACGGGCCGGCCACGGTAATCGGCCCGGAAGAACCCCGATGGCGGGCCCGACGGCGGACTTGCCCGTAATGTCCCCACCGAGGGCGTGCAGCGGGGACCGGGTGGAGCGCGATGTCGATGGCAACGGAGGGCGGTGCCGCGGCGGCGTCACCCACCGACCCGGACTCCAAGCGTCCGGCGTTCCAGGAACTCTTCTTCGACCTCGTCTACGTCTTCGCGCTGGTCACCCTGGCGACCACGCTGGCCGACAACCTGACCTGGACCGGCGCCGCCAGGACGCTGGTGCTGCTGCTCGCGTTCACGATGATCTGGGCGCTGACCGTGTGGGGGGCGGACAGCATCGACCTGGCCCGCCCGTCCGGGCAGGCGCAGCTCATCTGGGTGGCGGCGGCCAGCCTGCTGTTGGCCGCGGTCGCGGCCGATGCGTACGGCGACCACGCGCTGCTCTTCGCGATCACGTACGTGCTCATCCACGCCAGCGCATCCGTCTACTACGCGTTTGTCGCCTCGGCCAAGACCCTGCTTCCCCGCGCCATCCGGATCCAGATCTGGGAGGCCGTCGCGGGCGTCGGCTGGATCGGTGGGGCGCTCGTCGGCGGTTCGGCCCAGTTGGCGATCTGGGTGCTCGCGATCGTCGTCGAGTATTGCGCAGCCGTGTTCGGCTGGCCGGTACCCGGGATCGGCCGCTCACGAGCGCGCGACTGGCGGCTGGCCGGCGGGCGGGTGGCCGAGCGTTATCGGCAGTTCGTCATCATCGCGCTCGGCGTCTCGCTCTTCGTGACCGGAACCACCTTCAGCATGAGCGAGTACACGATGGAAAGGGCCTGGGCGCTGGTGGTGGTGTTCGGCACCGTGGTGCTGATGTGGCGGATCTACATCTACCGCGCCGGTGAGCTGCTGACCGACGCGATCGCCCGATCGTCCAACCCGGCGCTGCTCACCCAGTCCGCCGCGGTCACCCATCTGATCATGGTGGCCGGAATCGTCGGCGCGGCGGTCACCAGTCACCTCGTTGTGGACCGCCCGTGGGGCGAGACCCCGCCCTCGTGGGCCGCCGTCATCCTCGGTGGCCCCGCGTTGTACCTGGTCGGCCGAGGCGTCCTCGACTTCACCGTGTTCGGGCGGATCTCCCGGTCCCGGTCGGCCGGGCTGGTGCTGCTGGCGTGCGTGGCGCCGGCCACGCCCCTGCTACCGCCGGTGCTGGTCGCCCTGCTCGCCATGACGGTGCTGCTCCTGATCGCCGTGGCGAACCTGGTGAGCACCCGGCAACACGCGCGGACACCGGCGCCACCGATGCTGCGGTGACGCCTCCGGGGCGGCCACTTATTGCGGGGACGCGGCGACCCCGACCAGTCCGCCACGCGCGGCCAGCCCCTCACCGACCAGAGTGAGCAGCAGGACCAGGTTCGCTGCCACCAGAACGGTCAGGGGCGAGAACATGACGCTGGTGGGCGCCAGCGCGGTGCACAGCGCCGCGATCGCCAGCACCACGAGCGACAGCACCCGGGACCAGAGGATCCGGCCGGTCACCACGGCGTCGAACAGGACGCTGCCGAGCAGGAACAGGGCCGGTCCGCCGAGGGTGGCGATCATCAGCTCGACCGGGACGTGGCCGGACGGCCGGTCGATGATTATCGAGGTGCTGGTCGAGATCAACACCACCCCGGCGACCATGACCAGGTGGCTGTACGAGGTGGAGGTGCCGGAGCGGACCCGTTCCACCGTTGCGACGCTCGGTGGCGCCAGGATCCGCTGGACCCGCTGGAAGTAGAGCTGGAACAGCAGGACCGCGCTGACGAACGCGACCGCAGCGGTGGCCACCGCGCCGGCCGTGAATCCGCTGCCGGCCAGCCCCGTCCCGGTGCTCAGGATCAACTCGCCCAGCGCGACGATGAAGATCGCCCGGTGCCGCTCGGAGAGATGCGCCCCGGTGAAGATCTGGCTGGCAAGCTCGGTACGCCCCAGCCTCGGCGTCGGCCAGCCGATCCGGGCCGAACCGAGGTCGACCGCCACCGCGAGCGACCAGAGCACCAGTCGGGCCGTCCCGTCCACGAACACCCCGGCCACCCAGGGCGTCACGGTGACGCCGAACCAGAAGAACACCCGGATGCTCCTGGCCTGGATCGGACGGTTCACTCGGGTGCCGGGGATCAGGACGGCGTCCCGGACCAGGTGAATGCCGAAGTACGCCGCGACGAAGAGCCACCCGTACCGACCGAACGCGAACGGGGTCGCGATCGCCATCAGCAAGGTGCCGAGCATGACCAGCAGAGTGGTCGCCTGGATGATCGGCAGGCGGGGGTTGAACAGGTCGGTGAGCCACGCGGTCAGCACCCAGACCCACCAGGCGGCCAGCAGCAGGACGACGGTCTGTGCCGCGCCTCGCACGGTGAGGTCCTCGGCCAGGCTGGCAGCGAGCCGGGAGAACATGAAGATGTAGACCAGGTCGAAGAAGAGTTCCAGGAAGGTCGGGTATTCCGGCTCGCCGCGGCGGCGGAGGATCCGGGGGAGCGGAGCGGACGTCACTGCGCTGCCTCCTGTGCCACCCACGCCCTGGCGGGGGCGCCGCGCCCTGACCTGCGCACCCGCCACGCTACCGACAGTGCGGTCGCCGGTGGTCCGGAACGGGCCCGGCTCGAGCGGTCGGGTCCGCAGACGTGGAACGGCCCCCTGTCATCGCTCGGCGGTGACAGGGGGCCGTTCTACGAGCAGGGGATCAGCGAAGCCAGGGGATGTTGCGGTCGAGCAGACCGCGCTCCTTGAGCTCCTTGCGCAGCGGGATCTCGTCGTCGACGTACCCGTCCCAGTTGATGCCCCAGTAGTTGGCGGTGTGGGTGCCCTCACCGATCAGCTGGCGCTGCACGGGGGTGCGGTTGCGGTACCACTCGCCGTTCACGTCGGGGTGCAGCTCGTCCAGCGGACGGATCCACCGGTAGGTGTAGCCGACGAAGAGCATCTTGCGGGTGATGTTCGACAGGTTCGTCGACCGCGAGTGCCACTGCCGGCGGTCGAAGATGAAGGCGTCGCCCGGGTTGGCGGTGATCTCCACCGTGCCCTCCGGGTCGGGGTTCTGCACGGTGAGGTCCGCCGGCCGGGGCAGCGAGTTCTTCAGGTGGCTGCCCGGGATGACCTTGGTGGCACCGCGGCCGGTCTCGGAGAGGTCCGACAGGACGTACGCGACCTTCAGCGAGAACATCGGCCGGGGCAGGTTCGGGTCCATCGTCTCCGGGTCGGAGTTCTGCCGGTACCCGTCCTGGTGCCAACCCCAGTACGGCTTCTCCGGCTCGGCGGCCGGCGGGGTGACGTCCAGGTGGTTGTGGTGGGTGTAGATGTTCCAGCCGGCCAGCCCCCACATGTACGGGAAGGCGATCGGGTGGGTCAGCAGCTCACCGAAGAGCTCGTCGCGCTCCAGGAAGCCCAGCAGGTGCAGGGTGCCGTCCTTCTTGGTGGTGCCCTTCGCCTGCTCCTCCGCGTAGACGCGGTCGACCGCCGCCTCCAGCGCCGCCCGGTGGTCCTCCGTCAGGACGTTGCGCAGCAGGAGGAAGCCCTGCTCGTGGAACTCCTTGCGGTCAGTGTCGCTGATCGGTTCGTAACCGGTCCGGTCGCCGTAATCGAACACCGCGTCGTACCCCTCCCCATGAGGTGAAACCTTTTCTGGCACAGGCCGCCGATCGTAACGCGGTGGCCCACGCCTCGGGGAGGGTGTGGTGTGTGATTGGACGGCAGCGGGACCCGGCGCAGCGACAGAAACGCACAGAGTGAGATCTGAGTGATCAATAGCGCGATTTGACGCACATTGCCGGATTGTGCGGTGACTGCCGGTTAAGAGATCCGGGTCGGTCAACCCTCGTTGAACACCTCGGCCACCACCTGGCCGTCCGGGCTCTGCTGGCCGTTCACCCGGCCCCACGAGCCGTCGCGGGCGGTCCACTCCAGGTCGCCGAAGCGGACCCGCTTGACCCCGTGGTCCTGGGCGTGCGACACCAGCCAGTGCGCGTACCGCCAGCCGTCGCGTTGGTCGCCCGGAGTCACCGCCAACCCGGTCGGGTTGGTCGGGTCGGTGCCCTTCAACCCCCAGTCCAGCACCAGGTTGCGGGTCAGTTGTGCGGCCGCCGCCGCGCCGTGCATCGCCGGGGTACGCCCGACGGTGCAGGCGACCGCGCCGGTCGCGTCGCCCATCAGGGCCCGGCTGAGCACCTCGGAGTCGTCGGCCCACTTCTGGTACGCCTCGGGGAACGCCGAGCGCTGCACCCGCTGGGCGGCATCGGTGACGCGCATCTTCTCCCAGCCGCGCACCTTCTTGAGGGCCGCGTAGAACCGGTTGGCCGCGTACCGCGGGTCGCGGATCTGCGCCGGGGTGCCCCAACCCTGGCTCGGCCGCTGCTGGAACAGGCCGACCGAGTCGCGGTCGCCGTCGGCGAGGTTGCGCAGCCCGGACTCCTGGTACGCGGTGGCGAGCGCGACCACCACGGCCCGCTCGGGCATTCCGCGCTTCGCGCCGATCGCCGCGATGGTCGCCGCGTTGGCCATCTGGTCGGCGTCCAGCGCGACCCGTCCGTCGGCGTGCACGGTGCACTTCCGTGCCAGCAGGGGCAACGTGAGGTTGTCGCCTACCTGCCGTACGACGAGCCAGATCGCGATCACGGCGACGAGGATGAGCACCACTCCACCCGCCACGGCTGTCCGAGTTCGCACCCACACCCCCAGATCGACAGTCTGACAAGCGTACGTCCCCGCAGACCCTCTCCGGGTCGTCCGAGCGGTTCGGGCCCAGCCGGGTCGACTCCGACCGGTTCGGGGCCGGCTCCGCTGTCGCGTACCGGTTGGCGACCTTCCCGCTCCGGTCGCGATCTCACCTGCCGCGTCGTTGCGTCACCCGTCCCGGTGCAGGGCTGTCGTGCGCATCACCGGGTAAGCGATTTCGGGAAGCGATTGACCGGTCAAGGACTTAACTCAGTTGACATGTCAATCCGACCTGCCACCCCATAGCTGGGCGCGCTGGTCACCGGACGAGGAGGAGTCCCATGGGAACGCTGGACGGCAAGGTCGTGCTGATCACCGGTACCGGCGGTGGCCTGGGCCGGGTCGCTGCGCTGACCTTCGCACGCGAGGGCGCGAAGGTCGTCGGGGCCGACCTCCAGGTCGCCGGCAACGACGAGACGGTCGAACTCGTCCGCAGCGCCGGCGGCGAGATGACCGGCATCGCGCCGGTCGACCTCACCGACCCCGAGCAGGTACGCAAGCTCGTCGACGATGCTGCCGCCGCCTACGGCGGGCTCGACGTGGTCTACAACAACGCCGCCGCGCTCCGCTTCGGCCCGATGCCCGACTTCTCCGTGGAGGACTGGCGCTACACCATCACCGGAGAACTCGACATTCCGTACTTCGTGTCGAAGTTCGCCTGGCCGCACCTGGTCCGGCGCGGCGGCGGTGTCATCATCAGCGCCGCCTCGATGGCCGGGCTGATCGGTGGTCACGTCCCGCCGATGGTCGGTCACACCGCCGCGAACGCCGGCATCATCGGCATGACGCGACAGCTCGCGCTCGAAGGCGCGCCCCACGGGATCCGCGCGGTGGCCGTCAGCCCCGGGCCCACCCTCACCCCGGCCAGCGAACGCGACCTCGGTGACGACCAGGAGGCGCGGGACGCCATCACCGCCAAGACGCTCCTCAAGCGCTTCGCGCGCCCCGAGGAGGTCGTCGAGCTGGTGGTCTTCCTCGCGTCCGACCGTGCGTCGTACATCACCGGGGCGAACTACCCGGTCGACGGCGGCGCGACCGCCTGGTGACCCGGCAGGACATCGGGGGGCCGCCGAACGACGGCGGCCCCGAGGTCACCCGTGACCTGCCGACCGGCGACCTCCGGTCCTACCCGGCATGATCAGCGGAACCACCGTCCAGAGCGGCCACCCATCGAGTCAACCGCTTGTCCCGGAACGCGGTGACCCCCTCGCGCCCCTCGTCGGACAGGAAGTAGCCGGTCGAGACGGCGGACAGCCGGGCCAGGTCGGCGCGCAACTCGGCGGTGCCCGGTCGGCGCAGCAGCTCCTTCGCGCCGGCCAGCGCACCGGGCGCGCCGCGTACCAGCGAGTCGCAGTAGCCCCGTACCGCGTCGTCCAGCCCGTCCGCCGGGACCGAGGCCGTGACCAGGCCGATCTCGGCGGCCCGACGACCGTCGAAGGTGTCCCCGGTCAGGTACAGCTCGGCGGCGGCGCGGGGGTGCAGCCGGGGCAGCACGGTCGCCGAGATCACCGCGGGGATCACCCCGATGCGTACCTCGGTGAACGCGAAGGTCGCCTCGTCGGCGCAGACCGCCAGGTCGGCGGCGGCGATCAGGCCCAGCCCACCGGCCCGCGCCGGCCCGCCGACCCGGGCCAGCACCGGCTTCGGGCACTCCCAGAGCGCCGCCAGCACATCGCCCAGCATCCCGGCCGGCACCGTCCCGCTGGCGTACGCCGCGGCGGTCTCCTTCAGGTCCGCGCCCGAGCAGAAGACCGGGCCGGTGTGGTCGAGCACGATCACTCGGACCGCCTCGTCGGTGACCGCGTCCGCCAGCCCGGCCAGCAGCTGGGTCATGAGGCCGGTGGAAAGCGCGTTGCGGTTGTGCGGGCTGTCCAGGGTGAGGGTGGTCACCCCACGGGCCGTGGCGACCCGCACGAGGACGTCGGGAGAGGTCATGCCGGGCACACTAGTGGCCATGCCCGGCGTCCTTCCAGATGGTGAGACCGTCCCCGTCGACGGATCGTTGCCCGCCACCGCCACCGCGGCGGTCGGCGCGCGCGGCTTCGGCGTGTACGTGCACGTGCCGTTCTGCGCCAGCCGCTGCGGTTACTGCGACTTCAACACCTACACGGCCTCCGAACTGGGCGGCGGCGCCAGCCGCGAGGGGTACGCCGACACCGTCCTGGCCGAGCTGACCCTCGCCGCCCGGGTGCTCGGCGACACCCCGCCGCCCCGGGTCGACACCGTCTTCGTCGGCGGCGGCACGCCCACCCTGCTCCCCGCCGACGACCTGGCCCGCATCCTCGACGGCATCGACCGCACCTGGGGGCTGGCCGCCGACGCCGAGGTGACCACCGAGGCCAACCCCGAGTCGGTCACCCCGGAATCGTTGAAGCTGCTGCGGGCGGCCGGCTACACCCGGATCTCGTTGGGCATGCAGTCCGCCTCCCCGGGAGTGCTGGCGATCCTGGACCGCAAACACAGCGCCGGCCGGGCCACCGCCGCCGCCCTGGAGGCCCGCGACGCCGGGTTCGAGCACGTCAACCTGGACCTGATCTACGGCACCCCGGGGGAGCGGGCCGAGGACTTCGCCGCCTCGCTGGAGCAGGTCGTCGCCGCCGGGGTGGACCACGTCAGCGCGTACGCCCTGATCGTCGAGGACGGCACCCGGCTCGCCGCCCGAATGCGGCGCGGCGAGCTGGCGTACCCCAGCGACGACGTGGCCGCGGACCGCTACCTGGCCGCGGAGGCCGCGCTCGACGCGGCCGGGCTCTCCTGGTACGAGGTCTCCAACTGGGCCCGCACCGAGGAGGCCCGCTGCCGGCACAACCTGCTCTACTGGACCGGCGCGGACTGGTGGGGGCTGGGGCCGGGGGCGCACAGCCACGTCGGCGGGGTCCGCTGGTGGAACGTGAAACACCCCTCGGCGTACGCCCAGCGGTTGGCCGCCGGCGCGTCTCCCGGCCTGGCCCGGGAGGTGCTCACCGTCGACGAGGCGCACATGGAGGACGTGATGCTGCGGCTGCGGCTGGCCAGTGGCCTCCCGCTGGCGGTGCTCGACGCCACCGGCCGGGCCGGCGCCGAGCGGGCCCTGGCCGGCGGTCTACTGGCCGCCGACGAGTACGCCGCCGGCCGGGCGGTGCTCACCCTGCGTGGACGGCTGCTGGCCGACGCCGTCGTCCGCGACCTGCTGCCCTGAGTGGCCCGCTCGCCCCGGAACCGGGCAGCGGTGTTCCGGACCGGCCGGGGGAGCGGCCGGCCCGGTTCACTTGATGAAGTTGGCCGTCATCGGGTAGCGGTACGGGGTGCCCTCGTTGGCCTTCATGCCGGCGATGATCCCGAACAGGATCTGGATCACCACGACGGCGATGCTGGGCAGGAAGAGCAGGCACCAGCTCACGAAGAGCAGCACGAACGCGATGATCGACCAGAGGATCTGGAAGTTCAGGGCGGCGAGGGCGTGTGCCCGGACGGTCGGCGACTGCTGGCCGCGGGCCAGGTAGGCGATCAGCGGGGCGACGAAGCCCAGCGGGCCGAAGCTGACCAGCGCGCCGACGGCGCCGCCGAAGTGCGCGACCAGCGCCCAGGTCTTGTCCTCGTTGTTGGTGTAGCCGCCGCCGGGGCCGCCGTAGGCACCACCGGCCGGGTAACCGCCGGGTGGGGGGAAGCCCCCGGGCGGGGGATAGTCGCCTGCCGGAGGGTAGCCGCCTGACGGCGGTTGGTCACCGGTGGGCGGCGGATAGCCACCGGCCGGGGGATAGCCGGCCGGGCCGGGTGCCCCGGACAGTGGTGCGGTGGGCGGCTCGGCCGACGAGGACGGCCCCGGCGAGGTGGGCTCCGGCGGGTAGTTGCCGGGATCGCCCGATCCGGGAGGGCGGGGAGGTTCAGTCATGGATGTCACGGTAGGGGCCGGTGGCAACGCCGCACCAGAGCGACACCGCCTGGCAGTGCGGGCCGATCGGCCCAGCAAGGTGGCGCGGGCCGCACCGACGGGTGGCCGTTGATCATCGCGTCGGCGGGCCCGCCGACGTAGACTGGCACTCGTTACAGTCGAGTGCCAGGACGGCCCGGCCGGCTCACAGCGCCGGCGGCCGACGTGCGACAGGAGGTGCGGAGGATGGGTCTCGACGACCGGAAGCTCGCCGTGCTCCGCGCCATCGTCGAAGACTACGTCTCCACCCAGGAGCCGGTCGGCAGCAAGGCGCTGGTCGAGCGGCACCAGCTCGGGGTCTCCCCGGCCACGGTCCGCAACGACATGGCCGTGCTGGAGGAGGAGGGCTACATCCGGCAGCCGCACACCAGTGCCGGCCGGGTGCCCACCGACCGCGGCTACCGCCTCTTCGTCGACCGGTTGTCCCGGGTCAAGCCGCTCAGCCCGGCCGAGCGCCGGGCCATCGAGCGCTTCCTGGTCGGCGCGGTCGACCTCGACGACGTGGTGCACCGCACGGTGCGGTTGCTCGCCCAGCTGACCCGGCAGGTCGCCGTCGTGCAGTACCCGAGCCTGGCCCGCTCCTCGGTGCGGCACCTGGAGCTGGTGCCGATCTCCACCACCCGGCTGATGCTCGTCATGATCGCCGATACCGGGCGGGTGGAGCAGCGACTCGTCGAGCTGCCCGGGCCGGTGCCCGCCGACGACGTCACCGACCTGCGCCGACTGATCAACGAGAAGCTCGCCAACGCCCGGCTGTCCGAGACGCCGCCGCTGGTGCAGGCGCTGGTCGAGGAAGCGCCGACCGGGCTGCGTCCGACCATGACCACGCTCGCCACCGTCCTGCTGGAGACGCTGGTCGAGCGGCATGAGGAGCGGATCGCGCTCGCCGGCACCGCGAACCTCACCCGGGGCGGCCTGCTCGATTTCCAGGGCTCCCTGCGGCCGATCCTCGAAGCCCTGGAGGAGGAGGTCGTGCTGCTCAAGCTCATCGGTGAGACCGAGCCGAGCACGACCCGGGTGCTGATCGGCGACGAGAACGAGTTCGACAACCTGCGCGCCGCCTCGGTGGTCAGCACCGGGTACGGCCCGGGCACCACCATCGTGGGCGGCCTGGGGGTGCTGGGGCCCACCCGGATGGACTACCCCGGCAACATCGCCACGGTGCGCGCCGTGGCACGCTACGTGGGCGAGTTGCTGGCCCAGAACTGATTGGTCAGGGCCGATGCGGCCGGCTGCGGCCGCCGACCGGCGCAACGCGAGACGAACATGAGGACACGGAACGCAGTGGCCAGGGACTACTACGGCATCCTCGGTGTGAGCCGGGAAGCCTCCGATGACGAGATCAAGCGCGCCTACCGCAAGCTGGCGCGCCAGTTCCACCCGGACGTCAATCCGGACCCGGAGGCTCAGGAGAAGTTCAAGGACATCAACGCCGCGTACGAGGTCCTCTCGGACGACCGGAAGCGGCAGATCGTCGACCTGGGTGGCGACCCGCTCGCCCCGGGTGGCGGCGGCGCCGGCGGCCCGGGTGGCCCTGGAGGCGCCGGCCCGTTCGTCGGCTTCCAGGACATCATGGACGCGTTCTTCGGGGGTGCGGGCGGTGGCGCCCGTGGCCCACGGCCGCGTACCCGCCCGGGCGCCGACGCGATCCTGCGGCTCGAACTCGACCTGCACGAGACGGCGTTCGGCGTCGAGGCCCCGATCACCGTCGACACCGCGGTGCTCTGCACCACCTGCTCGGGCGCCGGCACGGCCGCCGGCACGCACCTGGCGACCTGCGAGGCGTGCGGCGGTCGGGGCGAGGTGCAGTCGGTGCAGCGCACCTTCCTCGGCCAGGTGGTCTCCGCCCGGCCGTGCACCGTGTGCCAGGGCTACGGCACCACCATCCCGCACCCCTGCCCCACCTGCGCCGGCGACGGCCGGGTGCGGACCCGCCGCTCGCTGACCGTCAAGATCCCGGCCGGCGTCGAGGACGGCATGCGGATCCGGCTGGCCCAGCAGGGCGAGGTGGGCCCCGGTGGCGGCACCGCCGGTGACCTCTACGTGGAGATCCACGAGCGCCCGCACGACGTGTACTCCCGCAAGGGCGACGACCTGCACTGTCGGGTCACCGTGCCGATGACGGCGGCCGCGCTGGGCACCCGGCTGACCATCAAGACGCTGGACAGCGAGGAGACCGTCGACGTCAAGGCCGGCACCCAGCCGGCCAGCACGCTGCGACTGCGCGCCCGGGGCGTGCCGCACCTGCGCGGCACCGGCCGAGGCGACCTTTACGTGCACCTCGACGTGCGGACGCCGACCAAGCTCGACCCGGACCAGGAAAAGATGCTGCGCGACTTCGCCAAGACCCGCGGTGAGGAGGTCGCCGAGCTGTCCAAGCAGGGCGGCTTCTTCTCCCGGATGCGCGACGCGTTCAACGGGCACGCCTGAGGTGTCCGCACCGCTGTTCCTGGTCGAGGCGCTGCCCACCGGCGACGCGCTGACCCTGGACGGCCCGGAGGGGCACCACGCCGCCACCGTGCAGCGGCTGCGCGTCGGCGAGGAGCTGCTGCTCGCCGACGGCAGGGGTGGCACGGCCGCCGCCGTGGTCACGGCCGTCGGCCGGGGCACCCTGGAGGTCAGCGTCACCTCCCGGGGGTACGCGGACGCGCCCGTACCCCGGCTGGTGACCGTGCAGGGCATCGCCAAGGGTGACCGGGGTGAGCTGGCCGTGCAGGCGATGACCGAGGTCGGGGTGGACGAGATCGTGCCCTGGGCGGCATCGCGTTCGGTGACCCAGTGGCGCGGCGACCGGGGCGTACGCGCCCGGGAGAAGTGGGTGGCCACCGCCCGGGAGGCGGCGAAGCAGGCCCGCCGGCCATGGCTGCCGGTGGTGGCCGGCGCGCCGGACGAGTCCACCGCCACGGTGGCCCGCCGGATCGCCGGTGCCGCCGCCGGGTTCGTGCTGCACGAGGAGGCCGAGGACCGGCTCACCACCGCAGAGCTGCCCTCCGTCGGCGAGATCGTGCTGGTGGTCGGCCCGGAGGGTGGCATCGCCCCGGCCGAGCTGACCGCCTTCGCCGAGGCCGGCGGGCGACCCGTACGCCTCGGGCCGGCCGTGCTGCGCACCTCCACCGCCGGGGTGGCCGCCCTCAGCGTGCTCGCCACCCGCCTCGGCCGCTGGTGACCCGTCGGCGGCTGGCTCGTTCAGGGCCGAGGGAAGACCGGCACCACCTCTTCCTCCGGCCCTAGGTCCAACCCGGCCGGCCCGATGATCTGCGGGTCCGGGATGCCGACCACCTCGGGGTCCCTGCCGGTGTAGTCGAAGCGGTGCAGCACGTGCCGCATCGCCTCGAGGCGGGCCCGCTTCTTGTCGTTGCTCTTCACCACCGTCCACGGCGCGTCGGCCGTGTCGGTCCAGAAGAACATCGCCTCCTTTGCCTCGGTGTACTCGTCCCACCGGTCGAGCGAGGCGATGTCCATCGGGGACAGCTTCCACTGCCGGACCGGGTCCACCTGGCGGATCGCGAACCGGGTGCGCTGCTCGTTCTGCGAGACGGAGAACCAGAACTTGACCAGCCGGATGCCGGAGCGCACCAGCATCCGTTCCAGCTCCGGGGCCTGCCGCAGGAACTCCAGGTACTCCTTGCGGCTACAGAAGCCCATCACCCGCTCCACGCCGGCCCGGTTGTACCAGGAACGGTCGAACAGCACGATCTCACCGGCCGCCGGCAGGTGCGCCAGCCACCGCTGGAAGTACCACTGGGTGGCTTCCCGCTCGTCCGGCTTGGCGAGTGCCACCACCGACGCGCCACGCGGGTTGAGGTGCTCCATGAAGCGTTTGATGGTGCCGCCCTTGCCGGCCGCGTCGCGGCCCTCGAAGAGGATCACCAAACGCTCGCCGGATTCCTTGATCCAGTCCTGGAGTTTCAGCAGCTCGATCTGGAGCAGCCGCTTGTCGCGGTCGTAGTCGTCGCGGTCCAGCCGCTCGTCGTACGGGAAGTCCTCGCGCCAGGTGTCGACGGGGGTGCCGTCGGGGCGGAGCAGGACAGGGTCGTCGTCGTGGCCATCGGCCACCCGGTAGTCGGCGGTGAGGTCCAGCAGCGCGGAGTCGGCCATGTCGGAGGGACTTACCCGCCCGCGAAGCGCCAACCACCTCCCCGGCCGGGTGATCTGCCGGCCGCGTCGGCCTCAGCTGCGCAGGTAGGAGGCGCCGTTGAGGTCGACAATCGTGCCGGAGGCCCACTCGGCCTGCGGCGAGGCCAGCCAGTGCACGGCGGCGGCGATCTCCTCCGGCTGACCCACCCGGTCGAACGGGCTCTGCGCCCGAATGGCCGCGCCCCGCTCGCCGCGCAGGTGCTCGGTGGTCATGTCGGTCGCCACGAAACCCGGCGCGACGGTGGCGACCGTGATGCCGTACGGCGCGAGCGCCACGGCGAGGGACTGGCCCAGCGCGTTCAGTCCCGCCTTGCTGGCGCCGTACGCCGGCTGGTCCGGCTCGCCGCGGAACGCGCCACGGGACGACACGTTGACGATCCGCCCGCCGCGTTCGCGCATGTGCTGGGCGGCGCACCAGGTGACGTTGCCGGCACCGGTCAGGTTGGTCTCCAGCACCTGCCGCCAGCGCTTCTGCCACTCCTCGTACGAGGCGCCGAAGATCGGGTGCGGGTCGTCCCGGTCGCCGTACGTCCCGGCGTTGTTGACCAGCACGTCCAACCCGCCGAGCAGCTCGGCGGCCCGGTCGACCATGACCCGGACCGCGTCCGGATCGGTGAGGTCGGCGCGGACCACCACGTGCCCGGCGCCGGGCAGCTGCGCGCACAGCTGCTCGGCCGCGTCGGCGGAGTCGCGGTGGTGGATGGCCACCCGGTCGCCGCCGGCCGCGAACGCCTTCGCCACCGCGCGGCCGATACCGCGCGAGGCCCCGGTCACGAGTACCGCCCGATCCGTCATGCCGGCCATCCTGCCTCAGCCGCACCTTCCCGGCGAACAAGCCGGCGGCGCATGCTGCGCCGGAGCGCCCTCGGCCCGTTAGTCCTTACACTGCCCCGATGGGATCCGACTGCCTGTTCTGCCGCATCGTCGCCGGGGAGATCCCGGCCACCGTGGTCCGGGAGACCGACACCACGCTCGCCTTCCGCGACATCGACCCGAAGGCGCCGGTGCACGTCCTGGTCATTCCGAAGGAGCACTACGCCGACGTCGCCACCCTCGCCCAGGGTGATCCGGCGCTGGCCGCCGACGTGCTGGCGACGTCCGCCGCCGTGGCCGAGGACGAGGGCCTGCTCGGCGACGGTTTCCGGCTGATGTTCAACACCGGCGCGTACGGCGGGCAGGAGGTCTTCCACGCGCACGCGCACCTGCTCGGTGGTGCGCCGCTCGGCCCGATGCTCGCCCGGAACCTGGCGTGAGCGAGCGCAGCGAGCGAACCAGCAGGCTCAGTAGCGCGGCGCTGCGCGCCGGCGCGCAGCGAGGCGGAGCGGCGGCGTGAGCGAGCGCGGCCCCGAGCCCGACGGTCGCGGCGATGAGCACCTGAGCCGGTTGGTGCGACGGGTGCAGGCCGAAGCCCGGGTGCCGGCGGTGTCGGCGGCGCTGCACCGGGCCGACCGACCGCTCTGGAGCTGCACCGTCGGCGAGACCGGCACCGACAGCCCGCTGGGGCCGGGCACCCAGTTCCGGATCGGCTCGGTCACCAAGACGTTCACCGCGGTGCTGGTCCTCCAGTGCCGCGACGACGGGCTGCTCGACCTGGACGACCCGGTGGGCCGGCACCTGGACCTCCCGGCGCACGGCGAGCTGACCATACGCCGGTTGCTGTCGCACACCGGTGGTCTGCAACGCGAGCCGTTCGGCGACGTCTGGGACAGCCTGCGCGCGCCGGACGCCGACCAACTGGTCGCGGAGCTGGACCGGGCCGAGCGGGTGCTGCCGACCGGCCGTCGGTTCCACTACTCCAACCTGGGTTTGGCCGTACTCGGCGAACTCGTCGCCCGGCTTCGGGGCGGGAGCTGGGCGCAGGCGCTCACCGAGCGGATCCTGACGCCGCTGGGGCTGACCGACACCACAGTGACCCCGCGGCCGACGGCGGCCACCGGGTTCCTGGTCGACGCGTACTCCGACGAGGCGCACCCGGAACCGCCGACCGACTTCGGCGCGGTTGGCCCGGCCGCCCAGCTCTGGAGCACCGCCACCGACATGGCCCGCTGGGCGGCGTTCCTGGCCGATCCGGCCGCGCTGGACCCGGCCGGCGCGGTCCTCGCCCCGACCACCCTGGACGAGATGCGCTGGCCGTTGACCACCACCGACGAGACGCTCTGGGGCGCGGGCTTCGGGCTCGGGCTGATCCTGATCCCGCAGGGGGAGCGGGTGATGCACGTGGGGCACGACGGGGCGATGCCCGGTTTCCTCGCCGGGGTGTACGGCCGGCGCGGAGGTGACGGCACGGCCGGAGCGATGGGCGCCGCGGTGCTCGGCTCGTCCGGCACGGCGACCGAACTGTTCGATCTGCCGCACCGGCTGCTCGCCGCGGCGGTCGAGTACGACCCGGCCGAGATCGAGCCCTGGCGGCCCGGCGCACCCGCGCCGGCCGCCCTGCGGGGTGCGCTCGGCCGCTGGTGGGGCGAGGGCTCCGAGTACGTCTTCTCCTGGCACGACGGCACCCTGCGGGCGCGCGGGGTCGGTGACCCGGCCGGACGTCCGCCGGCGATCTTCACCCCGCTGGCGGACCAGCCGGACGTGTTCCGCACGGTCTCCGGTCGGGAAGCCGGTGAACTGCTGCGGCTGACCCGGGACGAGGCGGGCGCGGTGGTCCGGATGCACTGGGCGACGTATCGGTTCACCCGACACCAGGAGACCTTCGACCGGTACGACTTCCGGGCCGGGAGTTGATCGCGGCCAGCGGAAATGGGCGCGATGCGGCCCGCGTTGAACCGATACGATGGGTGTAACGTCCGCACGCCAGGCCAGCAGGCCGGCGCCGAGATCGAGAGCAGGTGCGCAGGGCCCTTCGGCCCAACCTATGACCGGCACCCCACCTCCCGGCCCGCCCCGGGTGCAGACCAGGATCACCGTGCCCGACCCGAAGATCATGGTCAATCTGCTCGGCGCAGGCGACGAGATCCTCAGACTCGTCGAACGCTCGGTCAACAGTGACGTGCACGTCCGCGGCAACGAGATCACCATCACCGGTGACCCTGCGGACAATGCTCTCGCCGAGCGGGTCTTCAGCGAGCTCCTCGAACTCATCGAGAAAGGCGAGACCCTGACCACTGACGCCGTCCGGCGTACCGTCGGCATGCTCGAGCAGGGCAGCGCCGAGCGGCCCGCCGAGGTCCTGACACTCAACATCCTCTCCCGGCGCGGGCGCACCATCCGCCCCAAGACGCTCGGGCAGAAGAAGTACGTCGACGCGATCGACACCCACACCATCGTCTTCGGCATCGGCCCGGCCGGCACCGGAAAGACCTACCTGGCGATGGCGAAGGCCGTCCAGGCGTTGCAGGCCAAGCAGGTCAACCGGATCATCCTCACCCGGCCGGCGGTCGAGGCGGGCGAGCGACTGGGCTTCCTGCCCGGCACGCTCAACGAGAAGATCGACCCGTACCTGCGCCCGCTCTACGACGCGCTGCACGACATGCTCGACCCGGAGACGATCCCGAAGCTGATGGCGGCCGGCACGATCGAGGTCGCCCCCCTCGCCTACATGCGGGGTCGGACGCTCAACGACGCGTTCATCATCCTGGACGAGGCGCAGAACACGACGCCCGAGCAGATGAAGATGTTCCTCACCCGACTCGGCTTCAACTCCAAGATCGTCGTGACCGGTGACATCACCCAGGTGGACCTTCCCGGCGGGACGAGCAGCGGCCTGCGGGTGGTCCGGGAGATCCTGGAAAACGTCGATGACGTGCACTTCTCCCAGTTGTCCAGCTCCGACGTGGTCCGCCACCAGTTGGTCGGGGAGATCGTCGACGCGTACGCCCGCTGGGACGCCGAGCGGGAGAACCAGCAGGCGCAGGGCGTTCACGCCGTGCCTGGGCGACCCGCCCAGGGCGGCCGGGCCGCCCGCCGCCGCTAAAGCAGAGGAAAGCAGTTGTCCATCGAGATCGCCAACGAGTCCGGTGTCGACGTCGACACCGACGCCGTGCTCGCCGTCGCCCGGCACGCCCTCGACGAGATGGGGGTCAACCCCCTCGCCGAGCTGTCCGTGCTGCTGGTCGACATCGACTACATGACCGAGCTGAACCACCGCTGGATGGGTGGCGACGGCCCGACCGACGTGCTCGCCTTCCCCATGGACGAGGGCAGCGTCGACCACGGCCCGGGCGAGTCCGCACCGGCCGGCGGCGAGCCCGCCCTGCTCGGCGACATCGTGCTCTGCCCGGAGGTGGCGGCCAAGCAGGCGGCGACCGCCGGGCACGCGCCCGCCGACGAGCTGCACCTGCTCACCGTGCACGGGGTGCTGCATCTGCTCGGCTACGACCACGCCGAGCCGGAGGAGGAGCGGGAGATGTTCGCACTCCAGGCTCGACTGCTGGCGAGCTGGCGGTCGACCCGCACCCAGTGATGTCCACTTCTCCGTTACTGGCGGCCGGCGCCACCGCCGGCCTCCCCGACCTCCAGCTGATCGTCTTCGCGGCCGGCCTGGTGGTGTTGGCCGGCCTGATCGCGATGACCGAGGCGGCCCTCGCCGCGGTCTCACCGGCCCGAGCCGCCGAGCTCGCCCGCGACGGGGTGCGCGGCGCCCGCACCCTCCAGGTCGTGGCCGGCGACGTCGTCCGGCACCTCAACCTGCTCCTGCTGTTGCGGCTGCTCGCCGAGCTGACCGCGACCACGCTGGTGGCGCTCGTGGCGGTGGACAGCTTCGGCGCCGGTTGGCGGGCCGCGCTGGTGACCGCCGGCGCGATGACAGTGGTCAGCTTCGTGGTGGTGGGCGTCGCCCCGCGCACCATCGGCCGGCAGCACGCCTACGCCGTGGGTCGTGCGGTGGCGCCGCTGGTCCGCTGGCTGGGCCGGGCGCTCAACCCGCTCGCGTCGTTGCTGATCCTGATCGGCAACGCGGTCACCCCGGGGCGTGGCTTCCGGGAGGGCCCGTTCGCCACCCAGGTGGAGCTGCGGGAGCTGGTCGACCTGGCCGAGCAGCGCGGTGTGGTCGAGCACGGCGAACGCCAGATGATCCACTCCGTCTTCGCGCTCGGCGACACCATCGCCCGCGAGGTGATGGTGCCGCGTACGGAGATGGTGTGGATCGAGGAGGGCAAGACGCTCGCGCAGGCGCTGGTGCTCTTCCTGCGGTCCGGTTTCTCCCGCATTCCGGTGATCGGCGAGAGCGTCGACGACGTGCTGGGTGTGCTCTACCTCAAGGACCTGATCCGGCGCTCCCGCGGCGGAGACCCGAGGGCCGAGCAGTTGCCGGTGGCCGAGCTGATGCGCCCGGCGACCTTCGTACCGGAGTCCAAGCCGGTCGACGACCTGCTGTCCGAGATGCAGGCGGCCCGCAATCACCTGGTCATCGTGGTCGACGAGTACGGCGGCACCGGTGGTCTGGTCACCATCGAGGACATCCTGGAGGAGATCGTCGGTGAGATCACCGACGAGTACGATGTCGAGCGCCCGCCCGTCGAACGTCTGGCGGACTCCTCGGTGCGGGTGACCGCTCGCCTGCCGGTGGAGAATCTCGGCGAGATGTTCGACACCGACCTGCCCACCGACGAGGTGGAGACGGTCGGCGGCCTGCTCGCCCAGTCGCTGGGGCGGGTGCCGATCCCGGGTGCCGAGGCCGAGGTCGCCGGTCTCCGCCTGGTCGCCGAGGGCACCACCGGCCGACGCAACCGGATCGACACCGTCCTGGTCAGCCGGGTGGAGTCGGGCCACGAGCAGGACACCGCGGGGCGCGGCGAGCACGCCGGCCCCGGGGACGACACGGACAACTATCGAGACGACGAGAGGCAACCCGCCGATGCCTGACACACCCGCCGCGCCTGCCGCCCGGCCCACCCCCACCGCGTCGGGCGCGCTGAGCGCCGAGGACGGCAAGCTCGTCGTCCTGGCCCGGGGAGCCCGCGCGCGGGTCGGCGCCGTGGAGGGCGCCGCCGTCCGCGACCAGGACGGCCGGACGTACGCGGCGGCCAGTGTCGCGCTGCCGTCGCTGACGCTCACCGCGTTGCAGTTGGCGGTCGCTTCGGCGGTGGCGGCCGGGGCGAGTCGGCTGGAGGCAGCGGTGGTGGTGACCGAGGCGTCGACGCTGGACGGCGCCGGGCACTCGGCGGTGCGGGATCTGGCGGCGGACGCACCGGTCCACGTGGCAGCCCCGGACGGCACGGTCCTCGGCACGGTGACCGAGTGAGCCCGGTGCAGGATCCGGAGGCACGACCGTACCGGGCCGGGTTCGGCTGTTTCGTCGGTCGTCCCAACGCCGGCAAGTCCACGCTGACCAACGCCATCGTCGGCACCAAGATCGCCATCACCTCGAACAAGCCGCAGACCACCCGGCACGTCATCCGGGCGGTGCTGCACCGGCCGGAGTCGCAGCTGGTCCTCGTCGACACGCCGGGCCTGCACCGTCCTCGTACGCTGCTCGGCGAACGTCTCAACGACCTGGTCCGGTCCACCTGGACCGAGGTCGACGTGATCGGCCTGTGCATCCCCGCCGACGAGCCGGTCGGGCGCGGTGACCGGTTCATCACCGGCGAGCTGGCCGGGTTGAAGGCGACCGTGCTGGCGGTGGTCACCAAGACCGACCTGGTGGACAAGCGTCGCCTGGCGGAGCAGCTGCTGGCGGTCAGCAAGATGGGGGAGTTCGCCGAGATCGTGCCGGTGAGCGCAGTCTCCGGGCACCAGGTGGACACCCTCGTCGACGTGATGACCAGTTACCTGCCGCCGTCGCCGCAGCTCTACCCGGACGACATGCTCACCGACGATCCCGAGCAGGTGCTGGTCGCCGAGCTGATCCGGGAGGCCGCCCTGGAGGGGGTCCGCGACGAGCTGCCGCACTCCATCGCCGTGGTGGTGGAGGAGATGATCCCCGAGGGTCAGGTCATGAAGATCTACGCCGACCTGTACGTGGAGCGGCCCAGCCAGAAGGCCATCGTGCTCGGGCACAAGGCGAGTCGGCTCAAGGAGGTCGGCACCAACGCCCGCAAGCAGATCGAGGAACTGCTGGGCGGCCGGGTCTACCTCGACCTGCACGTGCGGGTCGCGAAGGATTGGCAGCGCGACCCGAGGCAACTGCGCAAGCTGGGCTTCTGACCCACCTCGTCGGCGGTGCCCGACCGGCGGCGTGATGCGCCTTCGGTCTGGCGGCGCAGGATGTTCACGTTGGGTTGAGGTCGCTGTCGTTTGGTGCGTGCGCGACGTGGCTGTTCCGGCGGGCCCCGCTGCCGACCCTGCTCGCCCTCGCCGTGGGCGGCGGCGCCTGGATCGTCGGGCATCCTGGCCCGCGCGGGTACGACCTGAACGACAACCCGCTGGGCAACGCCCTCTGGTCGGCCGCGTTCATCCTGATCGTGCTGGGCCGGGCGCCGGGCGGGGTGGCCTGGCTGAGCCGGAGCCGACCGGTCGACCGGGCGGTGACCGTGCTCAACCGGCGGGCGCTCACCGCCTACCTCTGGCACATGCCGTTCGTGGTGGCGCTCACTCCGCTGGTCGACGTGGTGGGCTGGTCTCACCAGGACCCGGTGGGCCTGGCCATCCGGGTGCTGCTGGTCTTCGCCCTGGTCGGGCTGGTCACCCTGGCCGTCGGCTGGGTCGAGGACGTCGCCGCCCGCCGCCGCCCGGAGCTGATCCCCGGTGGCTCGGTCCGGGCCGCCGACCCGGCCGACCGACCCGACACCGAGCGTGGCGACACCGAGCGGAGCAATCATCCCGACGAGGAGCCGTTCGGGGCGCTCGGGCGGGTGGTGCCACCGCAGCGGGCTGCGGCGGCACGGAGCGACGTCAGCGCTGGCTGATCGCGACGTCGCCGCTGCCGGCCGAGCCGTCAAGCACGTCGGTCGCGGCCGGGTCGTGCGTGACGGTGATCCGCGCGTCGCCGGAACCGGTGCTGGAGCGCACCTGGTACCTGCCCGCCGGTACGAGCATCGTGACATCGCCGCTGGAGGCGTGCGCCCGGGCCGAGGCGGGCTTGTCCAGCTCGATGGTGACGTTTCCGGAGCCGGCTTCGGCGTCCGCCGCGCCAGCGAGGCGACGCGCCGTGATGTCCCCTGAGCCCGCGCGCAGGCGGATCGCGCCGCTGGCCTCGCTCACCTCGATGTTCCCGGATCCGGTCTCCACCCCGACCGCGCCGGAGGCGCCGTTGATCCGAACGTCACCGGACCCCAGCCGCAGATCCACCGCGCCGACGCGGCTCAACTCGACGTCGCCGGAACCGGACTCGCCCTGAAGGGTCACGCCCTCCGGCACGGCCACCTCGTAGGAGACGCTGCACCGGTCACCGCAGTCCGTGTCCAGCACCAACTCGCTGCCCTTGATCTCGTACCGGGCCTCCGGCTCGCCACCCTGGTAGCGCACCACCCGCTTGATCCGCGCCTCGGCGGCCTTTCCGGTGCCGCGGACGATCACGTCACCGGCGCCCGGCAACACCCGGATGGTGGTGATCTTCACCGCCTCGGTGTCGTCGTAGTCGAGCCGGCGCATGGCCAGGTTGTCGCACCCGGCGAGCACGATGAGGGTGGTGGCGAGCCCGAGCGCGACGGGAGCGGCGACGCGACGACGGCGCGGGGTGGTGGTCAGCTGTAGTGCCATGACCAGCACGCTACGACCGGGCACGAGTCGGCCGCATCGGGGTTCATCCGCGCTTGCACCCCGAACCAACCCTGATTTCACACCCCGAGGGAGAATGGCCCGATGGCCGGGTATCGCCGACAGCTCTACCGCGACGACGCGGTGGTGCTGCGTGTGCAGAAGCTCGGCGAGTCCGACCGGATCATCACCCTGCTCACCCGCCGGCACGGCCGGCTGCGCGCGGTGGCTCGGGGGATCCGCCGCACCACCAGCAAGTTCGGGGCCCGGCTGGAGCCGTTCGGCCACGTCGACCTCCAGCTCGCCGGTGACCCGAAGGGCAACCACGGCAGCTCACTGCACACCGTCAGCCAGGTCGAGGGCATCGACCTGTACGGCAAACGGTTCCTGGGTGACTATCCGCGCTACACGGCGGCCAGCGCGATCGCCGAGACCGCCGAGCGGCTGACCCCGGTGGAGCGGGAGCCGTCGCTGCGGCTGTTCCAGCTCACCATCGGCGCGCTGAAGGCGCTGTCCCGGGGCGAGCACGCCACCACCCTGGTGCTCGACGCGTACCTGCTGCGCGGAATGTCCCTGGCCGGCTGGGCGCCGGCGCTGGTCGCCTGCGCGGTCTGCGGCACGCCCGGGCGGCACCGGGCGTTCTCGGTACCGGCCGGCGGCGCGGTCTGCCCGGATTGTCGGCCACCCGGGGCGGCCCATCCCGCGCCGGCCACCATCGATCTGATGTCCGCGCTGACCACCGGCGACTGGATGATCGCCGACGCCACCGACACCGCCGTACGTCGGGAGTGCAGTGGGCTGGTCGCGGCTCACCTGCAGTGGCACCTGGAACGCGCGCTACGCTCGCTGCCGCTGGTCGACCGGGGTTCCTCGGCGGCCGGCGCGGCCTCACCGCCGGAAGGCACCGGGGCCGTGGTGCTCCGGCCACGCGGCGACGTCGAGGCCGGGGCGGACGGCGCGAACAGGGAGTGACCGAGTGATCCGATCGAAGAAGGCCGGCCGGCGCGAGCCGACGCCACCGGTGCCACACCCGTCCGGGGCCCGACCCCCGGCGCTGCCCACCGAGGCGGTGCCGAAGCACGTGGCGGTGGTGATGGACGGCAACGGCCGCTGGGCCAAGGACCGCGGGCTGCCCCGCACGAAGGGGCACGAGGCGGGGGAGCACAGCCTCTTCGACACCATCGAGGGTGCCATCGAGATGGGCATCCCGTACCTGTCGGCGTACGCGTTCTCCACCGAGAACTGGCGGCGCTCGCCGGACGAGGTCCGGTTCCTGATGGGGTTCAACCGGGACGTGATCCGTCGCCGCCGTGACCAGCTGGTCGACCTGGGCGTACGGGTGGTGTGGTCGGGCCGGCCCGGTCGGCTGTGGAAGAGCGTCATCTCCGAGTTGCAGACGGCCGAGGAGATGTCCCGCGACAACTCCACGCTGACCCTGCAGTTCTGCGTCAACTACGGCGGGCAGGCCGAGATCGGTGACGCCGCCGCCGCGATCGCGCGGGACGTGGCTGCCGGCCGGCTGGATCCGGCGAAGGTCACCGAGAAGACCGTGGCGAAGTACCTCTACCACCCGGAGATCCCGGAGGTGGACCTGTTCCTGCGCCCCTCCGGGGAGGAACGGATCTCCAACTTCCTGCTCTGGCAGACCGCGTACGCCGAGTTGGTCTTCCTGGACACGCTCTGGCCCGACTTCGACCGCCGCCACCTCTGGTACGCGTGCGAGCTGTACGCCCAGCGGGACCGACGCTTCGGCGGCGCGCTGCCCAACCCGGTCGCCCCGGTTATCTGAGCCGACGCGCTTACCCGCACGTCACTCTGGGTATCAGAGTCGTCAGAAGCCACTGACGGAGGTGAACCCACATGATCCAGAAGCGCATTGCCCAGTGGGCGGTGATGGCGATCGCGGTGCCGCTGGCCGCCGCCGGTGCCCGCCGGCTCAGCCACACCCTGGAGGCCCGGCGTGGTCCCTCCGGGGCGACCCGGTTGCTGACCAAGGGCGCGGACCTGATCCGTCCGCAGAAGGCCAAGCGCCGCCGCTTCTTCTGACCAACCCCCAGTTGTCCCGGCGCCGCCTCGCACACAACGTGCGGGGCGGTGCCGCCGTCTCACCCCCGCCAACCCCGCCTCACTCGGTTGATCAAGGAGTTGTGGTGGCCGGTTCGGCCGCTTGCGCGACTTTCGTTCACCACCACAACTCCATGATCGACGCGACCGGGGTGGGGTGGGGTGGGTTGGTTGTTTCGGCGTCTGGCGAGGTGGTGGCGGGTAGGGTCCGGAGGTGGTGGGACGACGGCGGTTGGGGTGGGAATGCGGGATCTCCGATTCAAGATGATCATGGCGTTGAACGCCGCCGACCTGGGCGACCCGATCTGCGAGCAGGTGGCCGAGATCTGCGCCGAGATCGCCGAGCAGCACTGCGCCGAGTTCGGTCACACACCGCAGTTGCGGACCGGTGAGATCGCCGAACTGGCCACCGGTGAGCCGGCCCTGACCTGGGCGCCGTCGACCCCTGACGCCGGGCAGCGTGCCTGGTGACCGCGCCCGCGCCGGCGGTCGACGTCCGCCGTGCTGATGATCGCTTCGCCACCCGGATCTCCTGGCTGGACTCCAAGCACTCCTTCTCGTTCTCCCGGCACTACGACCCGGCCAACACCCACCACGGCCTGCTGCTGGTCAACAACGACGACGTGGTCCGACCGGGGGCCGGCTTCGAGACCCACCCGCACCAGGACATGGAGATCGTGACCTGGGTGCTGCGCGGTTCCCTGGTGCACCAGGACTCCACCGGGCACTCCGGGGTGATCTACCCGGGTCTGGCTCAGCGGATGAGCGCCGGCACCGGCATCCTGCACTCGGAGAAGAACGACGCCTGGCGACTCAACAACCAGGAGCCGCACAGCGACCCGGTGCACTTCGTGCAGATGTGGGTGCTCCCCGACGAGCCGGGCGTCGACCCCGGCTACGAGCAGCTGGAGATCGAGGACGAGCTGCTCCGCGGGGGCCTGGTGCCGATCGCCTCCGGGATGGACCGCTACGACGGCGCGTCCGCGATCCGGATCCGCAACCGGTACGCGACCCTGCACGCCGCCCGGCTCGCCCCCGGCGACGAGATCACCATCCCCGACGCGCCCTACGTGCACGTCTACGTGCCCAACGGCACGGTGAACCTGGAGGGCAGCGGCCCGCTCGGCAGTGGCGACGCCGTCCGGCTCACCATGACCGGTGGCCGACGGGTCACCGCCGACGAACCGGCCGAGATCCTGGTCTGGGAGATGCACGCCACGGTCGGCTGACCGCCACCCGCGAGGCCCTCCCCATGTTCTCGCCCGAACACCGATGTGGTGGCCTCCCACCGGGGGAGACCACCACATCAAGGATCGAGCACGATCACGGCGGCGCAGGGCGCCGCGCCGGCTACGCCGGAGACTCGGTGCGGTCGGCGGCCCAGGTGGTGTGGAACGACCCGTCGCGGTCCACCCGCTGGTAGGTGTGCGCGCCGAAGTTGTCCCGCAGACCCTGGATCAGCGCGGCGGGCAGCCGCTCCGCACGCAACGCGTCGAAATACGCCAGCGACGACGAGAACGCGGGCGTCGGCACACCGGCCCGGGTGGCGTCGGCCACCACCCGCCGCCAGCTCGGCACGCCAGCGCTGACCGCCTCGGCGAAGTACGGCGCCACCAGCAGCGTCGGCAGGTCGGGCTGCTCGTCGTACGCCTCGCGGATCCGGTTGAGGAAGCGGGCCCGGATGATGCAGCCGCCCCGCCAGATCGTCGCGGTGCCACCGAGGTCGATGTCCCAGTTGTACTCCTGGCTGCCCGCGCGGATGTGGTCGAAGCCCTGCGCGTACGCGACGATCTTGGAAGCGAGCAGCGCCCGGCGGACGTCCTCGACGAAGGTGTCCCGGTCGGTGACCTGCCACTTGTCACCCGCGTCGGGGAACGCCCGGCGGGCCGCCTCACGCTGGTCGACGTGCCCGGAGAGCGAGCGGGCGAAGGTCGCCTCGGCGATCCCGGTGATCGGGATGCCCAGGTCCAGGGCACTCTGCACGGTCCACCGACCGGTGCCCTTCTGCTCGGCCCGGTCCTGCACGACGTCCACGAACGACCGGCCGGTCGCCGCGTCGGTGTGCGCGAGCACGTCGGCGGTGATCTCGATGAGGAACGACTCCAGCTCGCCGTTGTTCCACTCCCGGAAGATCTCCGCGATCTCGGCGGGCGTCGCGTCCAGGCCGGCCCGGAGCAGGTCGTACGCCTCGGCGATGAGCTGCATGTCGGCGTACTCGATGCCGTTGTGCACCATCTTGACGAAGTGCCCGGCGCCGTCCGGCCCGACGTGCGTGCAGCACGGCACACCGTCCACCTGGGCGGCGATCTTCTCGAACATCGGCCCGAGCTTCGCGTACGACTCGGCGGAGCCGCCCGGCATGATGCTCGGCCCGCGCAGCGCGCCCTCCTCGCCGCCGGAGACGCCGGTGCCGCTGAAGTGCAGCCCCTGCGCCCGCAGCGCCTCCTCACGGCGGCGGGTGTCGGCGAAGTGGGCGTTGCCACAGTCGACGATGATGTCGCCCTCGTCGAGCAGCGGCACCAACTCGTCGATCACCGCGTCGGTGGGCGCGCCGGCCTTGACCATGACGATGACCGCGCGGGGCCGTTCCAGTGACGCCACGAAGTCGGCCATCGTCTCGCCCGGCACGAACGTGCCCTCGTCGCCGTGCTCGGCGACCAGGCTGCGGGTGCGCTCCGGCGAGCGGTTGTGCACTGCCACCGTGAAGCCATTGCGGGCCAGGTTGCGGGCCACATTGCGACCCATCACCGCCAGCCCGGTCACACCGATTTGTGCCCTCGCCTGATCAGCCATTCGTGCCGCCACCTCTCGTCACACCACTATCAGCGTTTGGAAACTTACCGTGATGTGAGCCGATACGGACCAGTGATCGACGTCCCGTTACTGCACGTGATGTGGACGTTGCCGCTGGCGGCTCGGGCTTCCGGCGGTGGTCGGGTGAGCCGGTGCAGGGAAACGTCTCGTCATCCCGCGCCGCGCACGTCAGTCTTCGGCGAGACGGGCTTCGATACGGGCAATCTTCTCGGTCAGCGCGTCGGTGACCCCGGGCCGGACGTCGGCCTTGAGCACCACACTCACCCGGGGCGCCCGCGCGGCGACCACGTCGACCGCCTGCTTCACCACCGCCATCACCTCGTCCCACTCGCCCTCGACAGTGGTGAACATGGCATCGGTCCGGTTGGGCAGGCCGGACGCCCGGACCACCCGCACCGCCTCGGCGACCAGGTCACCCACGGAGTCGTCACCGCCGAGCGGGGTGATCGAGAACGCGATCAGCATGTGCCGATCGTGCCAGTAAAAACGGATGCGCGTCGGTCGGGTGGTGGCTACGGTACGGACATGCGTAACTGACGCCCCATTTTCCGAGCCGGCCCGCCGTCCCGCGTCGCGGTCCGTGCGCTCCCGGGCGTCCCGCATTCCCTCCCCGCCATTCGGCGGCGCTGGCCCTGCCTGACCCCGGTGAGCAGTCCCTTCCCCACTCGACCGTCGCGCAACGGCGGTCACCAGCCGATCCGACCGACCGCCGCAGCGCGGGACCGGCCGTGCCGGTCGGCATTGAAGGAGGCCCGGATGCCTGCCAGGCGTAACCCGAAGAAGTCCCGTACCCCGGGAACGACGCCGCTCGGCGTCGACCCGGCGGCCGGCCACGGCCCGCTCCCACCCACCTTCCCCGTCCTCGACCGCGCGGTCGAACCGCCCCTGCCAGCGATGCTGGTGGAGCCGGCGCTGCTGGTCGAGCCGGCGGCGCTGGTCGAGCCGGCGCTGCTGGCGGCGCTGGCCGAACCGGCACTGCCGGCGGCCGTTCTGGACGAGGTGGCGCTGCCGGTCGACGTGCCGGCAGCGGTCGACGTGCCGGCGGTTGTCCACGCGCCGGCGGTGGGAGATCTGCCGAAGCCGACCGGGAGACCGAAGGCACCGACGGCCGGCCCGCCCCAGGGCGGCGGCAACCGCTCCGGCGGCGGCCGCAGCCAGCAGGCCGGCCAGGCCCGCCGCTACGCCTTCCGCCGCAGCTGATCGAACCACCCCACCCCGCCCGCCCCGCGCGGCCGTCCCAGCCCGGCCCCGCGCCGCCTGCCCCGCGATCTTGCACTTTCTGTCCTCGTGTAACCGGCATATCGGGATGAAACAGCGACAGAAACCGCAAGATCGACGGGGCCGGCGCAGGGGCGCGCTGGGTTGTGCGGATCTTGCTGGCCGGCAGCCGGCAGCCGGCAGCCGGCGGCGGGCGGCGGGCGGGGCGCGGCTTGGGTCAGCTGATCAGGGGGCGGAAGGCGCCCACGGCGACGCTGGTGGCGAGGGCGGCTGCGGCGAGGACGACCGCGCCGACGATGAGGAGGACATCGGCGCGGGTGAAGTGCTGCCGGCGGGCGACGGTACGGGGGGTGCCGGCATCGAAGCCGCGCGCGTCCATCGCCACCGCCAGCCGGGTGCCTCGACGGATCGCCCCCACCAGCAGCGCGAACGCGGTGGAGGCGAAGAGCCGCAGCTTCGCCACCGGATTGCGGCCCGCGTCGACGCCCCGGGCGCGCCGAGCCATGCTGATCATCTGCCACTCCTGACCGAGCAGCGGCACCAGCCGGAACGCGGCCAGCGCCCCGATGGCGAACCGGGCCGGCGCCTTCGCGTTCTGGATCAACGCGTCGGCCAGGTCGGTGGGGTCGGTGGTCGCGAAGACGATCACACCGGGCAGCGCCACCGCGAACACCCGCAGCACCAGGCCGAGCGCGGTGAGCAGGACGCCGGTGCTCACCAGCACCGGCCCGGCGTCCAGCAGGACCCGGCCGGACCGGTCGGCCGCGAACAGCACCAGGGTGACCAGGATGCCGGCGGCACTGAGCAGCAAGGGCCAGGCCCGTCGCGCCAGCACCCGGTAGCGGATGCCGAACAGCGGCAGGACGGCCAGTTCGAGGGCGATGGCGATCGCCGGGGCCACCGGGTCCAGGGTCGCCAGCAGGATGAACGAGAAGGCCAGTGCGGCGGCGACCTTCGCCACCGGGTTGCGCCGGGCCAACGGCGCGCCCGGCGCGGCGACCGGCTCGATGCTGATCATCGGTCGTCGTCCGGGGCGCGTTGCAGGGTGACGGTGCGGTCGGCGAGCGCGGCCACGAAGTCCGCGTCGTGGGTGACCGTGACCACGCCGTGCCCGGCGTCGCGCAGGTCGGCGAAGAGGTCGACCAGCTCCCGCCAGGTCCGCCGGTCCTGGCCGAAGGTGGGTTCGTCGCAGATCAGCAGGCGTGGCGCGGTGGCCAGGGCGGTCGCCACGCTCAGCCGCCGCGCCTCGCCACCCGAGAGGGTGTACGGGTTGGCGGCGGCGAGCCGGGCCAGTCGCAACCGTTCCAGCAGCCCGGCCACCGTCTCCTTGACGGCCCCCTCGGGTTGACCGGTGCGGCGCGGGCCGAGCGCCAGCTCGTCGAAGACCGTGCTGGTGACGAACTGGTGCTCCGGATCCTGAAAGACCGACCCGATCCGTCGCGCCAGCGCGGGCGCCCGCCACCGGTGCGGGGGAGTGCGATGGTCCGCGCCGGCCAACTCGGCGGACGCGGTGACCCGCCCGCTGCCCGGCCGGAGCAGACCGCCGAGCAGCAACGCCAGGGTGGACTTGCCGGCACCGTTCGGTCCGCGTACGGCGAGTGCTTCACCGGCGCGTACGACCAGGTCGGTGCGGCCCAGCCGGGGCGGGAGGCCGAGCCAATCGGCGGTGAGCAACAGCTCCCCGGGGCCGGCGGTGGCCGCCCGGGGCGCGATCGGGTGACCGGGTACCCAGACCCCCTCGGCGGCCAGGGCGGCACCGTGGGCGGCGAATACCGCCTCGGGCGTGCCGTCCGCGCGGACGCCGCCGCCCGGTTCCAGGACGACCACCCGGTCGACCAGCGGAAGTGCCTCGGCGACCCGGTGCTCGACCAGGATCAGCGTGGTGTCGGCGTCCAGAGCGCCGGCCACCGCGTGCCGGACCAGGTCGGCCCCGGCCGGGTCGAGGTTGGCGGTCGGCTCGTCGAGCAGCAGCAGGGCGGGGCGCAGGGCCAGCGCGCCGGCCAGGGCGAGGCGTTGCTGCTCGCCGCCGGACAGCGCCGCGGTGTGGCGGTCGCGGGGATACGGGAAGCCGACCCGGTGCAGCGCCTCGTCCACCCGGGGCCAGATCTCGTCGGCCGGTACTCCCCGGTTCTCCAGCCCGAACGCGACGTCGTCGCCGCAGCGCGCCATCACCAGTTGGGTCTCCGGGTCCTGGAAGACGATGCCGACCCGTTCCCGCCCCTTGCGCGGGTCGAGCCCGTCGATCTCGACGGTCCCCTCCTGCTCGCCGGAGTCCTCGGGAAGCAGCCCGGCCAACGCGCTGAGCAGGGTGCTCTTACCAGCCCCGGAGGGCCCAAGAAGTAAAACTCGCTCCCCGGCCTCGACCCGCAGGTCAACCCCGCGCACCGCCCAAGCGCGTCGCCCAGCGTGCCGCCACCCGAACCCCCGCAGCAGTACCCCGCCCACCAAACCCACCCCCTCCCAGGTTCCGGCCCCCGCCCACCCCGCGTTGATCAAGAGGTTTGCGTCAGAAAATCGCCTTCCGTTGACGCGAACCTCTTGATCAACGCGAGTCGGTGGGGGTCAGATCAGGGCTCGGTCCCGGCCTGCCGGGAAGCGGTCCAGGACGCCGGTGTTGGCCAGGGCCTTCGTCAGCAGCCAGCCGCCGAAACCGGCGATCACGGTGGCGCTGACGATGGTGAGCAGCGCGTACGGGATGCGGTAGTCGGTCAGCGCGTAGTCGACGTTCCAGACGAAGAAGTCGAACAGCGCGGCGCTGAGGCCGGTCAGCGCACCGGCGAGCACCGCGGTCGGCAGCCGGAACGACCGGTACCGGAAGGCGGCGAAGGCCAGCTCGGCGCCGATGCCCTGCACGATCCCCTGCGGGATCACCGTGCCGGCCCACTGACTGCCCAGCAGCGCGGACAGGACCGCCGCCACGGTCTCGCAGTAGAGCGCGGCGCCGGGCTTGCGGATGACCAGCCCACCGATCACCGCCGGCATCAGCCAGACGCCGTAGAGCAGCGTCTGCGCCGGCGGGAAGAAGGCGAACGCGCCCTCGGTGGCGCTCCAGACCAGGCCCCAGGCCCAGAAGATGACGCCGAAGGCGACCGCGATCACCGAGGCGACCACGATGTCGATGGTGCGCCAACGGTTGGTGGTGTTGTCCATGGTTTGCTCCCAGTTCCAAGTGAAGAGAACCAGGAGAAGACGCACGCCGCGTCCGGTGGCACCGGACTGCGGCGCGGCTGGAGGTCGACCGAACTCCCTGCGCTGGCATTACCCAGATCAGGTTCGAGGGTCTGCGGGCGTGCCCGCACTCTCAGCGCTGTGCGCTCCCCTGTCGGATATGAAGTTGTCTCGCTGACGCTAACACCGACCAGGGGCGCGGGCCCAGCAGGGCATCCGCCTGACCTGCGGGAGCGGCCGGCGCGCCGCCGTCTGGGTACGCTTCCGATCATGCGGGTTGACGCGCGAGGCTTCACGTTCGAGGTGACCGTCGGCGGTCCGACGGACGGCGTACCCGTCCTGCTGCTGCACGGTTTCCCGCAGCACAGCGGCGAGTGGGACGACGTGGTGCCGACGCTGCACGCGAGTGGGCTGCGCACGTACGCGCTGGACCAGCGCGGCTACTCACCCGGCGCCCGGCCCTCGGCGGTGGCCGACTACCGGATCCCCGAGCTCGTCACCGACGTGGTGGCGGTGCTCGACGCGCTCGGGCTGGACGCCACTCACCTGGTCGGCCACGACTGGGGCGCCGTCGTGGCCTGGGCGGTTGCCGCCCGGCACCCCGAGCGGGTCCACACGCTGACCGCGGTGTCCGTACCGCACCCGGCGGCCATGGCGCACGCCCTGAGCACCGACGCCCAACAGAAGGCCCGCTCGTCGTACATCGCGCTGTTCCGCAAGCCGGACAAGGCGGAGAAGGTGCTGCTGGCGTGGCACGCCACCGCGCTGCGCAAGCTGCTCGGCGGGGTGGGCGACACGTCCCGGGTGAACCGGTACGCCGACCCGATGCGCCAGCCCGGGGCGCTCACCGCCGCGCTGAACTGGTACCGGGCGATGTCCCGCGCCGACCTGGCCGCCGTCGGCCCGGTCGCGGTGCCCACCACGTACGTCTGGAGCGACCGCGACGTCGCCATCGGCCGGAGCGCCGCCGAGGCGTGCGCGGCGAACGTCACCGGCGACTACCGCTTCGTGCAGCTACCCGGGGTGAGTCACTGGATCCCGGACGCGGCGCCGGCCCCGCTCGCCGAGGCGATCCTGGCCCGAGCCGGCGGAACGGCCTGAGTCGTGCGGGTCAGCGAGGGAAAGCCACATCGAACGACGGAGGACGTATGACGGTGAGTGCCGAGGACTACCTGGCCGTGGTGACCGAGACGATCGGCCGGGTGGCCGCCAGTCAGCGGGAGGCGGTGGGGCGGGCCGCCGACCTGATCGCCGAGGCCGTCCGAGCCGACGGCGTGGTGCACGCGTTCGGCACCGGGCACTCGGAGGCCCTGGCCATGGAGATCGCCGGGCGGGCCGGCGGGCTGGTGCCGACCAACCGGATCGCGCTACGTGACCTGGTGCTGCTCGGCGGCGAGCCGGCCGAACGGCTCGGCCCGTTGCTGGAACGGGACCCGGCCGTCGCGCACCGCCTCTACGAGTTGGCCCCGGTACGCCCCACCGACGTCTTCGTGCTCGCCTCGAACTCCGGGGTCAACGGCGCGATGGTGGAGTTCGCCACGCTGGTGAAGGAGCGTGGTCACGGGCTGGTGGCGATCACCTCGGTGCAGCACTCCGGCCGGATGACCTCCCGGCACCCGTCCGGGCGCAAGCTGAGCGACCTCGCCGACGTGGTGCTCGACAACGGCGCGCCGTACGGCGACGCGACGCTGCCCCTGCCCGGTGGCGGGGCGGTCGGCGCGGTCTCCTCGATCACCGCGGCGCTGCTGGCGCAGCAGGTGACCGTGGAGGTGGTGGCGCGGTTGTTGGCGGCGGGGGAGCGGCCCCCGGTCTACCTGTCGGCCAACATTCCGGACGGCGACGCGCACAACAACGAGCTGGAAGCGCGGTACGCGGGCCGGATCCGACGCGGGTCCTGAAACGGCCCCGGCGGCCGACTTGCGTCGCCGAGATGAACGGCAGGTGTCGTGAATGTGTTTCGCGCTCGGCCGGGTGGGGCATTGGCGTTGCTGCCGGCGGCCAGGACCGCCGGCAGTAGCGTTTCAACGGAGGTAGCGCGTGTCCAAGGAGACCGAGAAGCAGCGCTGGCAGCGCAACTTCGCCGACCTGCTGCAGGAGTTGCGGGTCGCCCAGACCGGCGTGCAGATCCTCTTCGCCTTTTTGCTCACCCTGCCGTTCAGCAACGGGTTCACCGAAACCACGGAGTTCCAGCGCGACGTCTACATCGTCTCGTTGCTCGCGGCGGCCGCTGCCACCGCACTGATCATCTCGCCGGTGGCATTCCACCGGGCGCTGTTCCGGCAGGGGCGCAAACCGGAGCTGGTCCGCTTCGCGCACCGGATGGCCACCGGCGGCCTCGCCTTCATGCTGATCGCGATGGTCAGCGCGGTGCTGCTGATCACCGACTTCGTGCTGGACCGGCCGATCGCCTTCGTGCTCAGCGCCCTGACCGGGCTCTGGTTCCTCACCTTCTGGATGCTGCTGCCGTTCGCTCGGCGCAACTGGGGTGAGGACGACATCGACGACGAGGACGACGACCCGGAGACGACCACTGGCCACTGACCGCGCGGATCTGCACACAGCGCTACCCCTGGGTAACAACCGGGGGTAGCGTGGCGGTAGTCGCGCACGTCGACGCAGCCGCACCGAGCTTCGAGGGGGCAGCCGTGACCACGACGCAGGATGGCCGACCGGCACCGGACGGCCCCGACTCCGAAACCACCGCCGGTGCCGCCGCGCCGCTGCCCGCGGAAGCCGGGCAGGTCACCGAAAAGGAGGCCCGGCAGGTCGCCGAGGCCGCCCGCGAATCCACCTGGGACCGGCCCAGCTTCGGCAAGGAGCTGTTCCTCGGCCGGTTCCGGCTCGACCTGATCGACCCGTGGCCGCGATCCGACCCGGACGACGTGGCTCGGGCGGAGGAGTTCCTTGGTCGGTTCCGCGCCTTCCTGGCCTCCGAGGTGGACGGCGCGGCCATCGAGCGGGACGGGTCCATACCCGACTCGGTCTTCCACGGCCTGGCCGACCTCGGCGCGTTCGGCATGAAGATCGACCGGAAGTACGGCGGGCTCGGGCTGAGCAACCTGCACTACTGCCGGGCGCTCATGCTGGCCGGCTCGGTGAGCCCGGCCATCGGGGCGCTGCTCTCGGCACACCAGTCGATCGGTGTGCCGCAGCCCCTGAAGATGTTCGGCACCGCCGAGCAGAAGCAACGCTTCCTGCCCCGGCTCGCCGCCGGCGAGGTGTCCGCATTCCTGCTCACCGAGCCCGACGTCGGCTCCGACCCGGCCCGGCTGGCCACCATCGCCGAACCGACCGAGGACGGCACGGGTTACCGGCTCAACGGGGTGAAGCTCTGGGCCACCAACGGCATCGTGGCCACCCTGCTGGTGGTGATGGCCCGGGTGCCGGCCACGGAGGGGCGTCGGGGCGGGATCACCGCGTTCGTGGTGGACGGCGACAGCCCGGGCATCACCGTGGAGCGGCGCAACGAGTTCATCGGCCTGCGTGGCCTGGAGAACAGCCTGACCCGGTTCCACGACGTGATCGTCCCCGCGGAGAACGTCATCGGCGGTGAGGGCAAGGGGCTGAAGATCGCCCTGACCACCCTGAACACCGGCCGGCTCTCGCTGCCGGCCATGTGCGTGGGCGCCGGCAAGTGGGCGTTGAACGTGGCCCGGGGGTGGGCCGCCGACCGGGTCCAGTGGGGACGGCCGGTGGGCGAGCACGAGGCGGTCGCGCAGAAGCTCTCCTTCATCGCCGCCACCACGTATGGCATGGAGACCATGCTCGACCTCTGCTGCCTGCTCGCCGACGACGACCGCAACGACATCCGGATCGAAGCGGCACTGGTCAAGCTGTACGCCAGCGAGATGGCCTGGAAGATCGCCGACGAGCTGATCCAGATCCGGGGCGGGCGCGGCTACGAGACGGCCGACTCACTGGCCGCCCGGGGAGAACGCCCGGCCGCCGTCGAGCAGATGCTGCGCGACCTGCGGATCAACCGCATCTTCGAGGGCTCCACCGAGATCATGCACCTGCTGATCGCGCGGGAGGCGGTCGACGCCCACCTGTCGGTGGCCGGCGACATCATCGACCCGGACGCGGGGCTGGGCCGCAAGGCCCGAGCCGGCGCGCGAGCGGGCGCCTTCTACGCGAAGTGGCTACCCACCCTCGCCGTGGGCCGGGGGCAGAGCCCTTCGGCGTACGCCGAGTTCGGCCCGCTCGCCGCGCACCTGCGCCAGGTGGAGCGCTCGTCACGCAAGCTGGCCCGGTCGACGTTCTACGCGATGTCCCGCTGGCAGGGAAAGATGGAGCGCAAGCAGGCGTTCCTCGGCCGGGTGGTGGACATCGGCGCCGAGTTGTTCGCGATGTCCGCGGTCTGCGTCCGAGCCACCGCCGAACGGGACAGCCGCCCGGAGAACGTCGAGTTGGCCGACCTGTTCTGCCGCCAGGCGCGGGTGCGGGTGGACGCCCTGTTCGCCGCGCTCTGGGACAACACCGACTCGGTCGACACCGCCGCCGCGAAGCGCATCCTCGCCGGCCGCTACGCGGGCCTGGAGGAGGGCGTGCTCACCCCGTCCGAGGAGCTGCCCTGGGTGGCCCGCTGGTCGCCCGGCCCGTCCACCGCCGAGGACGTCCGCCGCCGCATCCCCCCGAAGCCGTAGACCGCGCCGACCAACCTGCCGCCGCTCGGGCTGGCCGGCGGCTGCGCGGGTCGGCGGCTGCGCGGGTCGGCGGCGTTGGTCAGCGGGAGACCGCCCAGGCCAGCACTCCCGCCAGGATCAGGCCGTTGAGCCCGGCCAGGGCCAGGTAGGCCGCGGGTGGGATCTTCTTGCCCCGGCGTACGAAGGAGACCAGCACGGCGGCGTAGCCGAGCAGCAGGACGGCGATGACGACGAGGAAGTAGAACACCCGACGACCTTAGCGGCCCCGGCCGCGTAGGCCGAGTTGGCGCAGCTCCAGGGCGGCCAGGGCGTCGACGGTCGCATCGTCGCCGCGCCGCCAGGCCTCGGCGACGTCCGGGCCGATCCGGGTCAGCTGGCCCAGTGGCTGGGTGGCCAGCGCGCGCAGGGCGAGCAGGTCCCGGCCGGCCGGCCCGGCGGCCAGCTTCGCCGCTGATCCGGCCCGGCGCATCCAGCGGACCCTCAGCGGCAGCCACCCGAAGAGCACGATGCCGAGCGGGAAGATCAGCACCGCGATGGCGAGGGCCAGGGCCAACTGGTCGACCAGGTGCTGCTGGTCGCGGCCGGCGTCGGCGAGCGACCGGGCGGCGTCGGCGGCGCGCTGGAACGGTGCGGTGAGTTCGTCGCCGACCAGTGGCACCCGGCCGACCTTGCTGCCGGCGTCGCCCAGGTTGTCGGCGAGCCCACTGCCCGCGCCCTCCAGCTTCTGCCCCGGTACGGCGAGCTTCTGCACCAGGTCGTGCAGCCACAGCGCGCCGCGGATCGCCGCGTACACCCAGGCGACGACGAGCAGGTCGGTGAGCAACTGACGGGCGGCGGTCGGAAACCGATCGGCATAGATTTTCACGCCGGCCAGCGTGCCACGAACGCCCCGCCCGGTGTAGCCGTGAAGTGAGCCCGGGTCGCGCCAGCCGGGGCGCCGCTGGTCAGCGTGAGCAGGTCGGGCAGGTGCCGAAGATCTCCAGGGTGTGGCTGACGTCGGCGTAGCCGTGCTGCGCGGCGACTCGATCGGCCCAGCTCTCCACGGCCGGGCCGGCCACCTCGACGGTGCGCCCGCACACCCGGCAGACCAGGTGGTGGTGGTGCCCCTCGCTGCACCGGCGGTAGAGGTGCTCGCCGCCCGGCGGACGCATCACGTCGATCTCACCGGCGTCGGCGAGCCCCTGGAGGGTGCGGTAAACGGTGGTCAGGCCGACCCGCTCGCCGCGCTGCCGCAGCATCGCGTGCAGGTCCTGGGCGCTGTGGAAGCCCTCCATCTCGCCCAGCAGCGCGCTCACCGCCGAACGCTGCCGGGTGTTGCGCACCGCGGCGCTGCTCTCGCTCATGATCCCTCCCCGGCGTGGCTGACCGCGTCCGCCACGATGTGCGCGACGTGCTCGTCGACCAGGCTGTAGGCGATTTCCCGACCCCGGCGGGAGCCACGCACCACGCCCGCTCCGCGCAACACCCGCAGGTGCTGGGAGACCAGTGGCTGCGCCGCGCCGAGCTTCTCCACCAACTCGTGCACGCACCGCTCGCCGCCGGCCAGCTCACTGACGATGGCCAGCCGAATGGGCGCGGACAGAGCACGGAGCAACTCGCTGGCCCCGTCGAACCCGTCGTAGCCCGTCGCGCTGGTCATCCTGCAACGGTAACCAATACCACCGACGTCACGCTGCTCAGGCTCAGCTCAGCACGACCTCGTGCGGCTCCGGTGTCGGTGCCGCGGTCGGCGTCGTCCGGCGACGCACGGCCCGCCAGACAGCGCCTGCCACGGCCACCACCAGGAACGAGGCGATCGCCACCAGCACCACCGAGGCGCCCGGCGCGGTGTCCGCCGTAGCCGCCACCCAGACACCCGAGCCGGCGGCGAAGAACCCGAGCGCCATCGCGGCGGTCATCGTGCTGCGGAAGCCCCGGGTGACCTGCTGGGCGGTGGCGACCGGCACCACCATCAACGCGCTGATCAACAGCACGCCGACGGCCCGCATGGCGATGGTCACGGTGACCGCGGTGGCGACCGCGATCAGCAGGTTCAGCGTGCGGACCGGAAGGCCGGAGACCCGGGCGTACTCCTCGTCGTGACTGACCGCGAAGAGCGCCGGCCGCAACGCGATCATCGTGACCAGGATCGCCGCGCCGAGCACCGCGATGGTGGTCAGGTCGGCGGGCGAGATGGTGGTCAGCGACCCGAACAGGTAGGCGTTGAGGTTCGCGCTGGTCGCGTCGGAGAGACCGACCAGGAGTACGCCGCCGGCGATGCCGCCGTAGAAGAGCAGGGCCAGGGCCAGGTCACCGGAGGTACGCCCACGGGCGCGGACGACCTCGATGGCGATCGCGCCGATGGTGGCGGCGATCACCGCGACCAGCACCGGTGAGCGGTTGAGCAGCAGCCCCGCCCCGACGCCGGTCAGCGCCACGTGCCCCACCCCGTCGCCGATCAACGCCAGCCGGCGCTGCACCAGGTAGATGCCGAGCGCCGGCGCGGCCAGGCCGATCACCAGCGCGCCGATCAGGGCACGCTGCATGTAGGGGTACTGGAAGAGTTCCATGGGTCAGTTGCTCCACAGCCCGGCGGGCTCGTCGTAGCAGTGCGGGTGCACGTGGTCGTGGTCGGGCTCCGCGTGATGGCCGGCTGGGTCCGGCACCGCGCCGTCGTGCGCGATGCGACCCTCGTGGACGACGACAGCCCGGCTGATCACCGGGCGCAGCGGGCCCAGCTCGTGGGCGACCAGCAGCACCGTTCCGCCGTCGGCGACGAAGTCGCGCAGCGCGCCGGCGAACGCCTCCTGGCTGGCCGCGTCCACCCCGGCGGTGGGCTCGTCGAGGACCAGCAGCTCCGGCTGGCCGGCCAGGGCGCGGGCGATCAGGGTGCGCTGCTGCTGGCCGCCGGAGAGCGTGGAGACCGGGTCACCGGCCCGGTCGGCGAGCCCGACCGCGTCCAGCGCGGCGTCGACGGCGGCCCGGTCGGCTCGACCCGGTGGACGCAGCACCCCCCGACGGGCCAGCCGGCCGGAGGCCACCACCTCGCGCACGGTGGCCGGCACGCCGCCGCCGGCGCCCAGGCGCTGCGGGACGTACCCGATGCGCGCCCACTGCCGGAACCGGCGCAACGGCCGGTCGAGGAGGGTGACCGAGCCGGCGCTGATCGGCACCAGCCCGAGCACGGCGCGGATCAGGGTGGACTTGCCGGAGCCGTTGGCACCGAGAATCGCGACCACCTCGCCGGCGGTCACGGTGAGCGAGATGTCCCGGAGCACGGGGCGGCCGTCGTAGCCGACCACCCCGTGCTCGACGGTGATGACAGGTGAGGTCACGAGCAGCTCAAGGCCGTCTGCAGGGTCCGCAGGTTGGTGCGCATCACCGAAAGGTAGTCCCCGTTGCTGCCGGCGGCGAGCCCTTCGATCGGGTCGAGCACGGCGGTCTTCGCGCCGACCTGACCGGCGATGGTCTCGGCCACCTTCGGGCTGACCAGGGTCTCGAAGAAGATCGTGGTGGCCTGGTGCTCCTTGGCCTCCTCGATCACGTGCGCGAGGCGCTGCGGCGAGGGCTCGACGTCCGGGCTCAGCCCGGTGATGCCAACCTGGTCGAGCTGGTACCGGTCGGCGAGGTAGCCGAACGCGGCGTGGCTGGTCACGATCTCCCGCCGCTGGCAGGTCGCCAGACCGTGCTTGAACTCGTTGTCCAGGGTCGTCAGGTCGGCGCGCAGGGCTGCCGCCCGGGCGGTGTAGTCGCCGGTGTGGTCCGGGTCGGCCTTGCCGAGCCGCTGGGCGAGCTGGTCGCCGATGCCGGCCAGCCGGGTCGGGTCGAGCCAGACGTGCGGGTCCTTGCCGCCGCTCTCCTCGGCGTGCCCCTCCTCGCCCTCGTGGTCGTGCCCGCCAGCGGACGCGTCCAACAGCGGTTGCACGCTGGTCACGTCGAACGCCCGGTCGCCGCCGTTCTGGGCGACGGCGTCGTCCACCGCCGGCTGGAACCCCTTGAGGTAGACGATCAGCTCCGCCTCGCTGACCTCACCGACCTGGCTCGGGTTGAGTTCCAGGTCGTGCGGCTCGGCGCCGGGCTTGGCCAGGTTGGTCACCCGGACCGCGTCGCCGCCGATCCGCTCGGCCAGGAACTGGAGGGGGTAGAACGCGGCCACCACGTCGACTCGCTCAGGGTCGGCGCCGGCGGCACCACCGGTGGAGCAGCCGGCGCCGGCGCCCAGGGCGAGGAGGGCGGTCGCGGCGGCCAGGACACGGTACGTGGCGCGGTTGGTCATGTCGTCAACTGTCCGTGGCAACGATAATGATTGTCAAAAACGCATGATTGCATGTCAGAGGAGCTTCGCGAGGCCCACCGTCACCAGCAGGGTCAGCATCACCAGTCGGATCAGCCGGGTCTGCGGTGCCTGAACCGCCCAGGTCGTCGCCAACAGGGCGATCAGGACCCCGGCGAGCGCGAGCGTCAGCAGCCCGCCGATCACCCCGGGCGTGAAGAACGCCACCAGCACCACCACCAGGGTGAGCAGGAACACCGACGTCGGGTTCGCCCCGGCCAACCGGGCGAGCAGAGGGCGCTGCGTACGCTGCATCCCACAGACTCTACGAGGAGGAACCCCCGGTGCTGGTGACCAACCGGTTCGTGGTCGACGTCGATGCCGCCGACGGCTTCACCGAACGGGCGCACGCCGCCCTCACCGCGCTGGCCGCCCGGCCCGGCTACCTGCGCGGCCAACTGGTCCGGGCACTGGACGACCCCCGGTACTGGTCACTGGTCACCGAGTGGGAGTCGGTCGGCACGTACCGGCGGGCGCTGGGCGCCTTCGAGGTCAAGGTCAGCGCCGTACCGCTGCTCGCCGAGTCCGTCGATGAGCCCTCCGCCTACGAGGCGCTGGCCACCGCCGCCCCCGGCGGGGCCGTGGTCGTCGCCGAGAGTGATCGGGCTGCGGGTCCTTACCGCTGAGCCGCCGGACACTACGCTGCTCCTATGACCGCACCCGCCCCGCCACCCGGTCCCGGGGTGGCTCCGCCGTTCGCCGCGCCGCCCACCGAGGGCCGCCGGACCCGGCTCTGGATCGGCCTCGGCGTCGGCGCGCTCGCCGTGGTGCTCTGCTGTGGCGGGGGCGGCACCGCCGTCGTCGGCCTGGCCGTCAGCGGAGTCCAGGCGATCCGGGAGCAGGCCCGCACCGTGACCGGCGACTACTACCAGGCGCTGGTCGAGCGGAACTACGGGCGGGCGTACGACCAGCTCTGCGACGATGCGCAGCGGCGTGAGTCCCGGCCGGAGTTCGAGCGGCGCGCTGCCGCCGAACCACAGGTGACCGGGTTCCAGGTGGGCGAGGTGGACCCGACCTACCTGACCGTGCCGGTCGACGTGACCCTCGACGGCGGCGACCGGGAGCGGCAGCAGGTCAGCCTCGGCCAGGACAGGCAGACCGGGGGCGTGGAGGTCTGCGAGGTCAGCTGACCCGCCCCCGGTATTCTGCTGGGCTCGGGGGGACGGTGGTCGTACCGTTGTCCCGAACCGACCGTTCCATCCACATCTCGCCCCCGCCGACCGCCAGCCGGCGTAGGAGGAAACATGCCAGCCGACCGTATCGACGCCGTCGTCAGCCTCGCCAAGCGCCGAGGCTTCGTCTTCCCCTCCAGCGAGATCTACGGAGGCACCCGATCGGCGTGGGACTACGGCCCGCTCGGCGTGGAACTCAAGGAGAACGTCCGCCGCCAGTGGTGGAAGACCATGGTCCAGCAGCGCGACGACGTCGTCGGCCTGGACTCCGCGGTGATCCTCGCCCGCAAGGTGTGGGAGGCGTCCGGCCACATCGCCGAGTTCGTCGACCCGCTCACCGAGTGCCAGTTCTGCCACAAGCGGTTCCGCGCGGACCACCTGGAGGAGGCGTACGCCGAGAAGCACGGCAAGCCGCTGACCTCACTGGCGGAGCTGAACTGTCCCAACTGCGGCAACAAGGGCACCTTCACCGAGCCGAAGATGTTCAACGGCCTGATGAAGACCTACCTGGGCCCGGTGGAGAGCGACGAGGGGCTGCACTACCTGCGCCCGGAGACCGCGCAGGGCATCTTCGTCAACTACAAGAACGTCGAGACGGTCGCCCGCAAGAAGCCGCCGTTCGGCATCGCGCAGACCGGCAAGTCGTTCCGCAACGAGATCACCCCGGGCAACTTCATCTTCCGGACCCGCGAGTTCGAGCAGATGGAGATGGAGTTCTTCGTCGAGCCGGGCACCGACGAGCAGTGGCACGAGTACTGGCTCCAGGAGCGCTGGAACTGGTACCTCGACCTCGGCCTCTCGGCGGACAACCTGCGCCTCTACGAGCACCCCAAGGAGAAGCTGTCGCACTACTCGAAGCGGACGGTGGACATTGAGTACCGCTTCCAGTTCGGTGGCAGCGAGTTCGCCGAGCTGGAGGGTGTCGCCAACCGCACCGACTTCGACCTCTCCACGCACAGCAAGCACTCCGGCGTCGACCTGTCGTACTTCGACCAGAGCAAGAGTGAGCGCTGGATGCCGTACGTCATCGAGCCGGCCGCCGGTCTGACCCGCGCGGTGCTCGCCTTCCTGCTGGAGGCGTACGACGAGGACGAGGCGCCGAACACCAAGGGCGGCGTGGACAAGCGCACCGTCATGCGGTTCGACCCGCGGCTCGCCCCGGTCAAGGTGGCGGTGCTGCCGCTGTCCCGCAACGAGGCGCTGTCGCCCAAGGCGAAGGACCTCGCGACGCTGCTGCGCAAGCGCTGGGTGGTGGAGTTCGACGACTCGCAGGCGATCGGCCGCCGCTACCGCCGGCAGGACGAGATCGGCACCCCGTTCTGCGTGACGGTCGACTTCGACACCCTGGACGACAACGCCGTGACGGTGCGCAACCGGGACACGATGGCCCAGGAGCGGGTCTCCCTGGACCAGGTCGAGCGCTACCTGATCGAGCGTCTCCCCGGCTGCTGAGGCCCTGCGCACGGGGCCCCGGCCGACGCGATAAGCGCCGGTCGGGGCCCCGTACACTTGTCCGGTGACTGCCTCGACCGTGCCCGCGCTGCGCCCGCTGACTCTCGGCCAGCACCAGGTGTGGCCGCCGGTCGTGCTCGCACCGATGGCCGGGATCACCAACGTCGGGTTCCGTCGCCTCTGCCGGGAGCAGGGCGGCGGCATCTACGTCTGCGAGATGATCACCACTCGGGCGCTGGTCGAGCGGAACCCGAAGACGCTGCGCATGATCACGTTCGGCGACGACGAGAAGCCCCGCAGCCTCCAGCTCTACGGCACCGATCCGGAGATCACCGCCGCCGCCGTGCGGATCGTCGTCGAGCGCAACCTGGCCGATCACATCGACCTCAACTTCGGCTGCCCCGTACCCAAGGTCACCCGGCGTGGCGGCGGCGCGGCGCTACCGTGGCGGCGCCGGCTCTTCGCGCGGCTCGTGCGGGCCGCGGTGGCCGCCGCGGCACCGTCCGGCGTGCCGGTCACGGTCAAGATGCGCAAGGGCATCGACGACGACCACCTGACGTACGTCGAGGCCGGGCTCGCCGCCCAGGAGGCTGGCGTGGCCGCGGTGGCCCTGCACGGGCGGACGGCGGCGCAGCGCTACTCGGGCACCGCCGACTGGGATGCCATCGCCACCCTGAAGCAGGCCCTCGACGTGCCGGTGCTCGGCAACGGCGACATCTGGGAGGCCGACGACGCGCTGCGGATGGTGGCCCACACCGGCGTCGACGGTGTGGTCATCGGGCGCGGCTGCCTGGGCCGACCGTGGCTCTTCGCCGACCTGGAGGCCGCCTTCAACGGTCGGCCGGAGCGGCGGCTGCCCACCCTCGGCGAGGTGGCGGTGACCATGCGCCGGCACGCCGAGCTGCTGGTCGACCAGTTCTCGGCCGGCGCCCGCAACCCGGCCCGGGGTGAACGGGACGGCTGCACCGACTTCCGCAAGCACGTCGCCTGGTACCTGAAGGGCTTCCCGGTGGGCGGCGAACTGCGTCGCTCGCTGGCGATGATCGAAAGCCTGGCCCAGCTCGACGACCTGCTCGGCAAGCTCGACCCGGCGGAGCCGTTCCCGGTCACCGCCCTGGGTCAGCCGCGCGGCCGTACCAACTCGCCCGGCAAGGTCTTCCTGCCGGAGGGCTGGCTGGCCAGTCGAGACGACGACACGGTCCCCGAGGGCGCCGAGATGGACGACTCGGGCGGCTGAGCCTCTGGCCGGTCGGCCGGAGGCGCCCCGCGGGCATCCCTCCGAAACGCGGGCTCGCCGCAGAGTCGTGCCGGCGCGCCGGTCATCCTCGAGCCCTCGGGTCGTGGCACTTGGTCTTCCCTCGCGACTCCGTGCGGGCTGGGCAGACGAGTTCCGCGCCCTATCGAGCTGATGTCGTGAACGAATCACCAGTTCGGCTCGGGCGGCCATGCCTCTGATTCGTCTACGGCATCAGCTCCAAAGGACCCGTGACGCGGTCAGTGGGGTGGCCCGCTGTGGGGTTGCCCGCTGTGGGGCGGCGCGGCTCGGTCCGGTGGCCGGCGTGCCGGGGTGAGTGGCTGGGGTTGCCCGCTGTGGGGTGGCCCGCTGTGAGGCGGCGCGGCTCGGTCCGGCGGTCGGCTTGCCGGGGTGAGTGGCTCGGTCGGCTCGGATGCCCCTCGACTTCGTTCGCGCCTGACGGCGGGCACGACATGGCTCGTCGCGCTGCCCGTGCTGCTGGCCAGAGCTGCCCGCGCTGCTCGGCCTGCGTGCTGCTGACCAGGGCTGCCCGTGCTGCTCGGCCTGCGGGCTAGTGACCCGGGCTGCCCGTGCTGCTCGGCCCGCGGCGTTAGTGACCCGGGCATGCCGAAGGGCCGGGCCCCGTGGTGGGGTCCGGCCCTTCGGTGTCGTTGGGTGGTTGGGGTCAGCTGGTGGCGTAGCCGCGGGTGGCGATCCAGTCCGCGAGGTGTT
>NZ_JCADBI010000022.1:0-88008 GCF_059358895.1 Micromonospora sp. BQ32
ACGTCTTCGACTGGCTCGACCACGTCAAGGCAGCCGCGGGCTGCTCCCACCCGATCCGCCTCTCGGGCGAGGTCGCCACTGTCGAGCGGGCCACCGGCCAACTCCTGTCCGCCGCCCGAACCGAGGACATGCCCGACGGAGAGATTTACAAGCCGTGCGGCAACCGCCGTCACGCCGTCTGTCCCTCCTGCGCCCGCACCTACCAACGCGACGCCTACCAACTGCTGCGCGCCGGACTCGCCGGCGGCAAGGGCATCCCCGCGAGCGTGGCTGGGCATCCGGCGGTGTTCGTCACCTTCACCGCCCCGTCGTTCGGCAGCGTGCACACCCGCGTCGTGAAGCGGCACACTTGCGGCAACCGTCGCCGCTGCGACTGCCGGGCCGAACCCTGCCACCCCCGCCGGGCCACCGACCCCACCGCCCAACCGTGCCAGCATGGGCAACCGTCGGTCTGCTGGGCACGTCACGAGGAGACCGATCCTCGGCTGGGTCAACCGCTGTGTCTGGACTGCTACGACTACGACGCCCAGGTCGTGTGGAACCACTCCGCCCCGGAGTTGTGGCGCCGCACCACCATCGCCATCACCCGACACCTGCGCACCCGCGCCCGGCAGCTCGGCCTGCCCTGGGTCGAGCAGGTCACCGCCTCCGGCCGGGTACGCCGCGTGCCACCGGCCAAGCCGTCGTTCGGCAAAGTCGCCGAGATGCAACGCCGCGCCGTCGTGCACTACCACGCCATCATCCGCCTCGACGGCATCCACCCCTACGACCCCGACGCCGTCATCCCACCACCCGCAGCCTTCGGCGTTGACGACCTGGTCGCCGTCGCCGAACACGCCGCCACCACGGTCACCTTCACCACCCGCCCACACCCCGCCCAGCCGGCAGGCTGGGGCATCGCCTGGGGCGAGCAGGTCGACGTCCGCCCCATCGCCGCCGACGGCGAGATCACCGACGGGAAAGTCGCCGGATACCTGGCCAAGTACGCCACCAAGAGCACCGAGGCCACAGGGCACGTGTCCCGCCGCCTCGACGGCGAGGTCATCGACCTCTACGCCAACCACCAAGGAAGCCACCCCGAACGGCTCATCGACGCCTGCTGGACCCTCGGCCGCAACCGCGACTGGCAACACCTCCGACGCTGGGCACACATGCTCGGCTTCGGCGGCCACTTCCTCACCAAAAGCCGCCGCTACTCCACCACCTTCCGCATCCTGCGCGACGCCCGCGTCATCTGGCGACGCACGGAAACCGGCCACGAATACCCCGACCAGATCGAGAACGAAACGACCCTCATCGTCGGGCTGCTCACCTACGCCGGGTCCGGCTGGCGCACCACCGGAGACGCACTGCTTGCCAACACTGCCGCCGCCATGGCCCGCGAACGACGCGAGGTCGCACGAGAGGAGATGGCCGCTGCTGCGTGACTCACAAGACCCGTCCGTCATCACGAGAGGAGCACTGCCCTGAACGAACCCCGCGACGTCGACATGCTCACCGTCGACCAAGCCGCGCAACGCCTCGGCACCGGAGTCCGCTTCGTACGCCGCATCGTCGCCGAACGCCGCATCCGCTTCTACAAGGTCGGCAAGTACGTCCGGTTCCACCCAGATGACTTGACCGAGTACATCCGTCAAGGCCGCATTGACGCCGTCCGGCCTGTCCTGCAATACCGGGAGGGAGAGCACGTCTATGGCTAGCAAGCGCCGCTTCGGCCGAGTCCGGAAGCTGCCATCCGGTCGCTTTCAAGCTCGGTACCTCGACCCGGACGGCATCGATCGCCCCGCACCACACACTTTCGCCAGTAAGACCGACGCTGATCGCTGGCTAACCGCCGTCGAGACCGACATGACCCGGGGAACCTGGCGTAACCCGGACCTCGGTCGCATCGCACTCGATGCTTACCTCACCGAGTGGGTCAACCACCGTCCGAACCTGCGCCCCCGAACAATCGACCTCTACCGCTGGCTACACCGGAAGCACATCACGCCACGACTCGGCGGTTACATCCTCAACAATCTGACTCCCGGTGCCATCCGGGCCTGGCGTGCTGACCTTCTCAACGATGGTGTCAGCGCCACGATGGCGGCCAAGGCGTACCGCCTTCTTCGCGCCGCACTGAACACCGCCGTTGACGACGAACTCATCCGGCGTAACCCCTGCCGCATCCAGGGCGCGGGCATCGAACGGCCGACCGAGCGACCCACCGCCACCGTCGCCCAGGTCTTCCAGCTCGCCGACATCGTGCCCCGACGCCTTCGCGTCCTCATCTTGCTGGCCGCCTTCGCCAGCCTCCGCTACGGAGAGCTTGCGGCCCTGCGCCGTCGCGACTTCGACCCGCGCTGTCGGACCCTGACGGTCCGCGCGACTCTGGTCGAGCGCCAGGACGGCACCCTGACTTTCGGCCCGCCCAAGACCGATGCCGGCATGCGCACTGTCACCATCCCTGCGGCGATCCGTCGCGATGTGCTCGCACACCTGGACGCCTTCGTGAACGACGACCAGGACGCGCTCGTCTTCACTGGCGCAACCGGAGCGCCCCTGCGTCGCTCCAACTTCCAGCGCACCTGTAATTGGCGGGCGTCCGTCGCGGCGGCTGGCCTGCCTGGCTTCCACTTCCACGACCTGCGGCACACCGGTAACACCCTCGCCTCCCGGACCGGGGCGAGTCTCGCCGACCTGATGGCGCGGATGGGTCACGCCTCTACTCGTGCCGCAATGATCTACCAGCACACCGCCCGCGAGCAGGATGAGCAGATCGCCGACGCGCTCAGCTCGCAGATCAAAAAGAGTCAGGATCGGGCACGTAGCGGGCACGGCAAGCGCAAGAAGTGATGGCAACGAATGAGGCCCCAGCCAGGAAACTTGTCCTGAGCTGGGGCCTCACCGTGGAGCGGGTGACGGGAATCGAACCCGCACTGTCAGCTTGGGAAGCTGATGTTCTGCCATTGAACTACACCCGCAAGCGGCACCACTGTACCCGAGTCGTCGAGCCCGTGCACCCAGGTACCCCCGCCGGCCGCAGGTGTGCGCGTACCGCTCCGCCCGGGTCGACCCCGGGTTGATCCACTCGACTTTCTGGAAGTCGGGGCATCCGGAGCACTGGGACACCGCGATTTCATTGAAGTCGAGTTGATCATGCGGGTGCCGGCCGGCACGTACGGCCGGTGCCGGCTCCGTTGGAAGGAGCCGGCACCGATGATCTTCCGGTCGTGGTCAGGCGGCGGCCGTGCACTGGACGTCACGGCTGAGGCGGGTCGGGCGGGTCTGCGGGACGGTCAGTGGGGCGGCCACCGCCGCCGGGGCGTTTGGGTCGAGCCAGACCCGAACGGCCGGCCGACCCGGCGCGAGGCCCGGAATGCCCGCGACGTGCTGCTCACGGCGGGTGAGCATCGCCACGTCGACGGTGAACTCGAAGAGCCGCCAGTCGACCAGGGGCTCGGCCCGGGCGCTCTGCGCCAAGAGCGCCACCCGGACCGGATCGGTCACCGGACGGGCACGCCCCGCCACGTACGCCTCGTCGTCGCTCTCCTCCGCCGGGAACGAGTGCAGCGCGTAACGGCCGTCCCGTTCGAGGTCGCGGCGCTTGGGCGAGTCGATGATGAAGCAGAACAGCCCCTCAGCGGTGATGACCGGGGAGACCGGATGGACGCGGGGCCCGCCGTCGGCACGGATCGTGGCCAGATAGCCGAAGCCCGGCCCGTACTGCTGAAGGAGAACGCGGATCCCGTCGGCGAGTCGGGGCTCGTCGGCGGCGAATTCGGACCAGGAAGCCATGCGGGCATTCTATCGAACAAATGTACGAGCAGCGACCTCGACGCGCTGGTCACCGGCACCGAATCCGGGCACTTTTGGCAACGCGGCTATGGTGGTCCGATGCTGCTCTCCGACCGCGACCTGGTCTCCGAGATCAAGGCCGGCACGCTGGGCCTGGAGCCGTTCGAGCCCACCCTGGTCCAACCGTCCAGCATCGACGTCCGACTCGACCGGCTGTTCCGGGTCTTCAACAACCACCTCTACACCCACATCGATCCCGCCATGCAGCAGGACGACCTGACCTCGGTGGTCGAGGTGCCCGACGGCGAGCCGTTCGTGCTGCACCCGGGGGAGTTCGTGCTCGCCTCGACGCTGGAGGTCATCTCGCTGGGTGACCAGCTCGCCGGCCGACTGGAGGGCAAGAGCTCCCTGGGCCGGCTCGGGCTGCTCACCCACTCCACCGCCGGTTTCATCGATCCGGGCTTCTCCGGTCACGTGACGCTGGAACTCTCGAACGTGGCGAACCTGCCGATCACCCTGTGGCCGGGCATGAAGATCGGGCAGCTCTGCATCTTCCGACTCTCCTCGCCGGCCGAGCACCCGTACGGCTCGGTGGTCTACGGCTCGCGCTACCAGGGCCAGCGGGGGCCGACGCCCAGCCGCGCCTGGCAGCACTGGCGCACCTGGCCGACCCGCTAGAACCAGGACGACGAGGGCCCGCCGCGACGGATCGCGACGGGCCCTCCGAACATCCAGAGTCAGCCTGGGCGGCCGTAACTGTGGATCGGGCCGTCGTCGACCTTCTTCATCTTGACCGGTTGACCGGCCTGCGAGGCGTGCACCACCCAACCGTCGCCGACGTACATGCCGACGTGGTGGATGTCGCTGTAGTAGAAGACCAGGTCGCCGGGGCGCAGGTCGCCCCTGCTGACGTCCTTGGTGACGCGGCTCTGCGCGGCGGCGTTGTGCGGCAGCGACACGCCGGCCTTCGCCCAGGCGGCCAGCATCAGCCCGGAGCAGTCGTACGAGTTCGGACCCTCGGCACCCCAGACGTAGGGCTTGCCGATCTGCGCGCAGGCGAACTTGACCGCGGTGCCCGCGGCGCCGCCGGGGTAGCTACCCGGGCAGGGCGCCGGGCGCAGCGGACCGCCGCCGCCGTTGCCGTACACCTTGAGGCGCAGCTTCTGCAGGCGGTCGATCTCTTCGTTGATCTGCTTCTTCTTCGCCGCCAACTGAGCCTCGGTGCGGGTCAGCTGGGCCACCATCTCGTCCAGCGGCGCCTTCTGCGCGGCCAACTGGTCGCGCAGGTCGGCCACCTGGCGTACGTCCTTCTGCTGGTTGTGTGCGAAGCGGTCGAGCATTTCGAGCTGGCCGACCACCTCGCTGGGCGACCGGCTGCCCAGCACCGCGTTGACGGTCGAGACGTTCTCACCCTTGTAGGCGCGTACGGCCAGGGCGCTGACCTTGTCCATCGCGGCGTCGACCTGGCGCTCCAGCGGGGTGATCCGGGCGGCCAGCGCGTCGGCCTGCTTGCGCTTCGCGGCGAGGTCGGTGCGGGTGGCGTTGTGCCGTTCGATGATCGGTTCGAGCTTGTTCCAGTCGGCGTCGATCTGGCGCTCGATCTCGGCGACGGACGGGTCGGCGTGGGCCGCCGTGGCACTGCCGGTCAGGACGACGGCGATGCCGGCCAGCGCGGCGAGTGCGGTGGTGAAGCGGGACCAGCGTGGGCGCGGCACGATCGACGCCGGGCCGGCTGATGCCGGCCGCTCGGACGACGGCCGCGGGGCATGGAGTGCCACCGGGGTTCCGTACTCCTTCTTCCTGACCGCCTACCGGGTTAGCTGACGGGTTCGGGCGGGAAGTCGGCGCCCTACCGCAGTGGCTGCGGATTCACCCCGAGGGACCTGGGTCCCCGGTTCGCTCGGAAACGACTCGGCGGTGTCGGTCCGTTACCGCCCGGGCTGGGCGGAGCTGCTGTCGGGCCGACGAATGACCAGAGTAGAGACGCTCGTTACCGATCCGCAACCCGTGCGGCCGTGACACTCCGTACCGATTGGACGAGACGACCGACCGTGTGTGAAGAATTCTTTCCGCTGACGTAGATAGATGGAAAGGTATTGACCTGACCTCCCGGGCGGCGCGATGGTGACCTGACCTCACTCCGCGAGAATCTAGGGGGTTCGATGCACCATCCAACCCTGTCGGCCGGCTGGCGTGCCCTGCTCGCCGCCACCGTGGTCGCCGCCGCGACCACGGTGCCACTCTCCGCCGGCCCGGCCGCCGCCGCGCCCACGACCGACCGCCAGCAGCAGTACGCCGCCGCGGCCACCGAGTACGGGGTGCCGACCGTCGTGCTGCTCGGCGTCTCCTACCTGGAGTCGCGCTGGGACACCAACGCCGGCACACCGAGCACCAGTGGCGGCTACGGCCCGATGCACCTGACCGACGCGCGGCACGTGGCCGCCCTACCCGGGGGTGGTCACCACGACGCCGGCGCCGAGGACCCCCGCGGCGACGATTCCCGTCCCGCCCGGGTGCCCGCACCCCGGTCGGTCGAGGCCCCCGCGCCGTCCACCGCCGCGTTGCAGACCGTGGACGCCGCCGCCGCGCTGACCGGCACCACTCCCGAGGCACTGCGCACCGACACGGGCCTCAACATCCGGGGTGGGGCCGCGCTGCTCAGCGCGTACCAACGGGACCTGGGTGCGCCGGTCGGCGCCGGCACCGACCCGGCCGCCTGGTACGGCGCGGTGGCCCGCTACTCCGGCGCGGACAGCGCCGACGCCGCCGCGGCCTTCGCCGACGAGGTCTTCACCACCATCGTCGCAGGCCAGTCCCGGGTGACCGACGACGGCCAGCGGGTCACCCTGCCGGCCCGTGCGGTGCGCCCCGAGCGTTCCTGGTTGGACAGGCTGGGCCTGCGCCGGCTGGCCCGCCCGGACGGGGTGGAGTGCCCCCGCACCATCTCCTGCGAGTGGATCCCGGCACCCTACGAGGCGTTCGGCGACGGGGACTACGGCAACCACGACCTGTCCGACCGGCCCGCACGGCAGAAGATCGAGTACATCGTCATCCACGACACCGAGGCGAGTTGGGCGACCACGCTGCAACTCGTCCAGGATCCGACCTACGTGAGCTGGCACTACTCGCTGCGCTCGGTCGACGGGCACATCGCCCAGCATGTGAGGACCAAGGACGTCGGCTGGCACGCCGGCAACTGGTACGTCAACGCGAAGTCGATCGGGCTGGAACACGAGGGCTTCGCGGCGCAGGGCACCTGGTACACCGAGGCGATGTACCGGACCTCGGCGAAGCTGGTCCGGCATCTGGCGCTGCGGCTCGGCATCCCACTGGACCGTCAGCACATCATCGGCCACGACAACGTGCCCGGCACCGTCGCCTCGACCGTGCGGGGGATGCACTGGGATCCGGGCCCGTACTGGGACTGGACGCACTACTTCGACCTGCTGCACGCCCCTCGACTGGACACCGGCACCCCGGCCACCGGGCTGGTCCGGATCGACCCGGACTACGCCACCAACCAGCCGGCGTTCATCGGCTGCGTCACCGCGGGCGTGCCGTGCGCGCCGCGCGGCTCCTCGGCGGTGGTGCTGCGCAGCGCGCCGTCCGCGGACGCGCCGCTGGTCAACGACATCGCGCTCCGCCCAGACGGCACCCCGAACACGATGGCCGTGTCGGACCACGGGGCCCGGGCATCCGCCGGGCAGACGTACGCGCTGGCCGGGCGGCAGGGTGACTGGACGGCGATCTGGTACCTCGGACAGCGGGCCTGGTTCCACAACCCGGCGTCCGCGCCGACCGCCAGTTGGACCGTCGGCGTGGTGGCCACCCCGAAGCCCGGCCGGGCCACCGTTCCGGTCTACGGACGGGCGTACCCGGAGCAGTCGGCGTACCCGGACGGGGTGCCATACCAGGCGATCTCGCCGCTTCAGTACACCTTGGCCGCCGGGCAGCGGTACGCCGTCGGCGCGGTGCTGGCCGGTGAGTACTACCGGGCCAGCACGTTCGACGGCTCCTCGCCCGGTGACTGGACGGTGATTCGCGGCAAGAACCGGTACGCGCAGATCCAGTTCGGCCACCGGATCATGTACGTCGACCTCGCCGACGTGCAGCTGTTGCCGTCCCCGTCGGGCGCTCCCCGCTGAGAACCACGACGGCCCCCGGTCGGTGACCGGGGGCCGTCGTGTCGCGCCAGGTGGATCAGCCGGGTCTACGGAACCCGGCGACGGGCATGTTGTTGATGCTGGCCACCTGCACCGGTTTGCCGGCACGTGGCGCGTGCACCATCTGGTTGTTGCCCAGATACAGCCCGACATGACTCAGGCCGGAGAAGAAGAAGACCAGGTCACCGGGGCGGGCGTCGCCTCGCGAGATGGCCTTGCCCTCGTTCCACTGGTCACCGGTGTGGTGGGTGAGGTAGATCCCGGCCGCCTTGTAGGCGTACTGGGTCAGCCCCGAGCAGTCGAACGAGTTCGGCCCGGTGGCGCCCCAGACGTACGGCTTGCCGACCTTGCCGCAGGCGGTCTTGATCGCGGTGCGGGCCGCCGCGCTGACCACTCCGTTGATGGTCGGGCAGGCCGCGGTCACCACCGTGGTCTTGGGCATCGACGCCTCGAGCTTCTTGATCTCGCCGTCGATCTGCTTCTTCTTGGCCGCCAGCTCGTTCTGCTGCCGGGTCTGGGTGACGATCAGCGCGTCCAGCTTCTGCTTCTCGCCGTCGTACTTGGCCCGCACGGCCAGCACACCCTCGACCTCCTTGCGCTCCTGCGAGGCGAGCCGGTCGAGGATGGTGAGCTGCTCGGTGAGCGTGTCCGGCTTGGCGCTGACCAGCAGCGCGCCGATGTCGTGCGACGGGCCGGAGATGTAGTAGCGGGAGGCGAGGTCGCCGACCCGGTTGAGCGCCAGTTCGCTCTGCAGCGCCAGCGGCTCGATCTTCTTCTGCAGGTTCGCCGACTTCTGCCGGTTGACCTTCAGCTGCGCCCGGACCTTGTTGTACTGCTCGATGGTGGGCTCCAACTGCTCCCACTTCTTGTCGATCTGCGCCTCGATCTCGTCGACCGTGGGCGCGGCATGTGCCGGCGCGGTCAGCAGACCGGCGCCGACCGCCGCGGCGGCGACCAGGACCAGCACCCGATGCGCGGCGCGACGCAGGCCAGCAGAGCGAGCAGACGCAAACAGGTCGTGACGATGAGGGGGCATGGTTGCCACCGGCACCGACTCCTTTGCAACCGACCGCCGGGCGCCTCGCGTGAGGGAAGGGCCGAGGCAGACGACCCACAGCGGTCGGTGCCCCACATTAGGGAAGCTCGGGGCGGTAATCAAGGCGAGCGCGGTAACCATCACTGTCGTGCAACCGCTTGCACACCAAGGGTATTGGTCCATCAACCAACGATTGCGGTCAATACATCGTCGAGAGTGACCACTCCGAGAGGCCGCCGACCGTCGCTGACCAGCACCATGTGCCGCCGCTCGCGGCGCATGGCCAGCAGCAGGTCGGCCAGCGTACGCTCCGGCGGCACCACCGCCAGCGGCCGGTAGACGTCGGCCGGCACCGGGGACCGGCGGCCCTTCCCGGCGTACCCGAGCACGTCCTTGACGTGCACGAAGCCGAGCACCCGACGGGTCGACCGTTGCACCACCGGGAACCGGGACCGGCCGGTCCGGGTCGCCAGCACCTCCAGTGACGCCGGTGAGACGTCCTCGGCCACCGTCACCACCGTCGACCAGGGTTGCAGCGCGTCCGCCGCCGTGCGCGCGTGCAGGGCCAGCGCGCCCGTGATCCGCGCGTGCTGCTCCGCGTCGAGCAGCCCCTCGGTCCGTGCCTGGGAGACCAGGCCGGCCAACTCCTCGGCGGTGAACACCGTCTTCACCGCCTCGGACGCCTCGATCCGCCAGAACGCGAGCACCCGCCGGGCCGCCCATTTCATCGCGAGCAACAACGGTTTGGTGGCCACACAGAACGCCAGCATCGCCGGGCCGAGCCAGAGGGCCGATACCTCCGGCCCGGCCAGTGTGATGTTCTTCGGCACCATCTCGCCGACGACCGTGTGCAGGAAGACCACCACACCCAGTGCCAGCACGAACGCCATCGGGTGCACCGCCCGCTCGGGCAGGCCGGCCGCGTGGAACGGCGGCTCCAGCAGGTGAGCCAGCGCCGGTTCGGCGATCGCGCCCAGACCCAACGAGCAGACCGTGATGCCGAGCTGCGCGCCGGCGATCATCAACGGGATCTGGTTCATCGCCGACAACGCCCAGCGGGCGCGTTTCGACCCGGCGGCCAGCGGTTCGATCACCGTCCGGCGGGAGGCGATGAGCGCGAACTCGCTGCCCACGAAGAACCCGTTGCCGAGCAGCAGCAGCACGGTCACCAGCAGCTCAGTCATCGTCGTCCGGATCCGCCGGGCGCAACACCCGGACCTGCTCGATCCGGTGCCGCTCCACCTCGACCACGGTGAACTCCCAGCCGCCCGTCTCGACCGTCTCGCCGGCGAGCGGGATGTGCCCGAGCTGGGCCATCAGGAACCCGGCCAACGTCTCGTACGGACCCTCGGGCAGCCGGAAGCCGGTCTGCTCGGCCAACTCGTCGGAGCGGAGCACCCCGTCGACCAGCACGGTGCGCTCACCGCCCGGCACGGTCAGCTCGACCGACCCGTTGTCGTCCACGCTCGCCGGGTCGAACTCGTCGGCGATCTCGCCGACCAACTCCTCGACGAGGTCCTCGACGGTCACCACGCCGTCCGTGCCGCCGTACTCGTCGACCACGATGGCCAGGTCGGCCCCGGCCGCCTTCAGCGCGGCCAGGACGCCGTCCAGGTTCAGGCTCTCCGGCACGTACACCGGCTCGCGGGCCACCGAGCCGACCGTCGTCGACGCCCGGTCGGCCAGCGGCACGCCCAACGCGTCGGGCACAGCGGCCACCCCGGTCACCAGGTCCAGGGTCTCCTCGTACACCGGGAAGCGGGTCCGCCCGGTCCGCCGCGACTCCTCCAGCAGCTCGGCCACGGTGGCCGTGACGCGCAGCGCGACCACGTCCACCCTGGGGGTCATCGCCTCCGCAGCCCGCTTGTCACCGAAGCGGATGGTGCGACGCAGCAGCATCGCGGTGTCCGTGGGCAGCGCGCCGGCCCGCGCCGAGATGGCCGCCAGCAGACCCAGCTCCTCCGGCGAGCGGGCGCTGGCCAGCTCCTCCTGCGGCTCCACGCCGAGCGCCCGGACCAGTCGGTTCGCCGAGCCGTTCAATCCTCGGATCACCCAGCCGAACGTCCGGGAGAAGGTGTGCATCGGGCCGGCCGTGGCCAACGCCGCCGGCATGGGCCGGGCCAGCGCCGCGTTCTTCGGCACCAACTCACCGAAGAGCATGGAGATCAGCGTCGCCAGGGCCAACGCGAGGAACGGCGTGATCCGCTCGGTACTGCCGCCGGCCAGCGGGCGCAACAGCGGGGTGAAGAGCCGCGCCAGGGCCGGCTCGGCCAGGTAGCCGGTGAGCAGCGCGGTGATGGTGATGCCGAGCTGCGCCCCGGAGAGCTGGAAGGAGAGTTCGCGCAACGCCGTGCGTACCGTCAGAGCGGCCTGGTCGCCGGCGGCGGCCCGCCGGTCGATCTCCGGCCGATCGACCGTGACCAGGGCGAACTCGGCCGCGACGAAGAACGCGTTGCCCGCGGTCAGGGCTACGAAGCCGACCAGGGGCAACAGCGTCGTCAAGAGTAGGCCGTCGATGTCGCCTCACCTCGGCGAGATTCTTGCACGACGGCGGCGGCCCTCAGGGGCCGCCGCCGTCGATGAACAGATCCCAGGGGTACGCGTCTCAGCCGCCGATCGGCGCGGTCTCCTTGCCGCCCTGCGGCTGCTCGGGCTTGACCGAACGGAGCAGCACGCTCGCCACGTCGATCACCTCGACCTGTTCGCCGGCGCCCTTGCCGTTGACCCCGTCGTTGAGCATGGTCGAGCAGAACGGGCAACCGACCGCGACCGTCTTCGCCCCGGTGGCCATAACCTCCTCGACCCGGTCCACGTTGATCCGCTTGCCGATCTTCTCTTCCATCCACATCCGGGCACCGCCAGCGCCGCAGCAGAAGGAGCGCTCGCTGTTACGCGGCATCTCGGTCAGGTCGCCCTCGATGGCGTCACCAAGGACCTCACGGGGGGCCGCGAAGATCCGGTTGTGCCGACCGAGGTAGCAGGGGTCGTGGTAGGTGACGCCGCCGTCGACCGGCTGCACCGGCGTGAGCTTGCCGGTGGCGACCAGGTGCGCGAGCAGTTGGGTGTGGTGGACCACCTCGAACTCGCCGCCGAGCTGGCCGTACTCGTTGCCCAGGGTGTTGAAGCAGTGCGGGCAGGTCGCGACGATCTTGCGCTTGGCCTTCTCCCGACCCTCGAACGCCTCGTTCAGCGTCTCCACGTTCTGCTGGGCGAGCATCTGGAAGACGAACTCGTTGCCGATCCGTCGCGCCGGGTCGCCGGAGCAGGTCTCGCCCTCGCCCAGGATCGCGAACTTCACGCCCGCCTCGTTGAGCAGCGTGGCCACCGCGCGGGTGGTCTTCTTGGCCCGGTCCTCGAACGCACCGGCGCAGCCGACCCAGAACAGGTACTCGAAGTCGTCCACCTCGCCGACCCGGGGGACCTCGAAGTCCAGGCCCTTGGTCCAGTCCTCGCGGGTGTTCTGCGGGGCGCCCCACGGGTTGCCCTTGTTCTCCAGGTTGCGCAGCATCACCCCGGCCTCGGAGGGGAAGCTCGACTCGATCAACACCTGGTAACGGCGCATGTCGACGATGTGGTCGACGTGCTCGATGTCCACCGGGCACTGCTCGACGCAGGCGCCGCAGGTGGTGCAGGACCAGAGCACGTCCGGGTCGATGACACCGCCCTCCTCGGCGGTGCCGATCAACGGCTTGTCGGCCTCGGCGAGGGCCAGCACGTCCAGGTGGGCGAGCTGCGCCTGGGTGGCCTTCTCCTCGCCGGTCAGGTCCTTGCCGCCGCCGGCCAGCAGGTAGGGCGCCTTGGCGTACGCGTGGTCGCGCAGGCTCAGCACCAGCAGCTTCGGCGACAGGGGCTTGCCGGTGTTCCAGGCCGGGCACTGCGACTGGCAGCGACCGCACTCGGTGCAGGTGCTGAAGTCGAGAAGGCCCTTCCAGCTGAACTGCTCGACGTGGGCGACGCCGAACTGGTCCTTCTCCGGGTCCGCCTCCTCGAAGTCGAGCGGCTTGCCCTGGCTGGTCATCGGGCGCAGCGCGCCGAGACCGGATCCGGCCGGCTTGGCCGGCTCGCGCTTGAAGAAGATGTTGGGGAACGCCAGGAAGCGGTGCCAGGCGACGCCCATGGTGACGTTCAGGGAGATGACGATCAGCCACGTCATCGAAATAATGATCTTGATGGCCGCGGCGACGCTGACGCCGTCCGCCCAGTCGGGCAGCACCGCACCGACCGCGTGGCTGACCGGGGTGGCCCAGAACGGGAACTCGAAGTGGTCGGTGGCGACCTTGAAGCCCCGGATCAAGAAGCCGAAGATCAGGACGAGCAGCACGATCCACTCGACGAAGTAGCCCTGCCACATGGTCGAGCCGGTGAACCGGGACCGCCCGCCCGGGCGGGTCGGCCGGTTGCGCAGGCGGATCGCCATCAGCACCAGGATGCCGACCAGACCCAGCACCCCGATGATCTCGGTGACCAGGCCGAAGATCGTCCAGTGCCCGATGATCGGCAGACCACCGTCGGTGGTGACCACCTCGAAGTACGCCTCGAGCACCAGCAGCGACAGCACGACGAAGGCGACCATCACGAACCAGTGCGCGGCGCCGACCACGCCCCACTTGAACATCCGGGTGTGGCCGGCCGTCTCCACCAGCATCGTCCTGGCGCGGGCGACCTTGTCGGAGAACCGCTCCGGCGCGGGTTGCCCGAGCCGGATGACTGCCACCATCTTCAGGACCGCACGCACCGCAAGCCACACCGCCACGGCGGTGATGGCGGCCGCGAGGATCGTGGTGACGATCTGGACGCTGCCCATCGAGTTGGCCTCCCCGGTCTGCTGCCTGATGACCTCGCTCTGCTCGGTCATGCAGTGCAGCCTACGCGAAGGTTACCCAGCGGTAACGTGAGTCATCTCGCAGTAGGCCGCGCTGCCTGCGGACACCATAGGGGGCCCCGCCCGATCCTGCCGGGCAGGGGCTCAACGGGGTGACGTGAGACCGCCGACGCGACGGTCTGACGGAATCAGCGCCAGCGGGAGAGCAAGGCCAGCGAGGCGACCATCGCACCGAAGCCGACGGCGAGGTTCCAGTAACCCCACGCCATGACCGGGTACTCCTGCTCGGACAGGTAGTAGAGCACCAGCCAGCCGATCCCGACGACGATCAAGGCGACCGCGGTGACCGGCAACCACACCGGGCTAGGCTTGCGCGACGACGAAGTCGTCGTCGTCGGACGGACGTCCGTCGGCGGGGTGTACACCTTCTTCTTACGGACCTGAGACTTGGGCACGGCGCTCTCCAGAGGGGTGACGACCTCGTCCGGCCTGACAACCGGGCGCGGGGGCGACGGTCCATGGCCAATAATGTTCGAGAGCTAGCGTAGTCCCGATTGCCCGCCCGGACCACGAATGGGGTCAGGCAGGTGCACGGAGTGACCGAAAGAGGCGGGACTGTTCGCATCACCGGCCCGGCCGGTACGGACCGATCCCCGACACGCGGAAGGAACGCTCGGTGGAGTACACATCCGGCGCAACCTCCTGGCAGAAGGTCCTCCGACGGGCCGCCGCCGGGCTGCTGCCCCGGCGACCGCGTCAACGCCGTCCGGGCTGGTCGATCGGGGTGCCCCTGATCGCCGCGGCGGCCGGGTTGCTCTTCACCACCACCGCGACCACCGCCGGCGGCACGGCTCTCCGAGAGGACCGGCGACCCCAGCTCAACCAGCTCATCGAGGACCGACGCGAACAGGTGGCAGCCAGCGAACGCCGCGCCGCCACGCTGCGCGGCGAGGTCGAGCAACGGACCAACACGCTGGCCGGCTCGGACGCCCCGATCAAGGATCAGCAGAATCGCGCCCAGGGCAGCCTCCAGGACGCCGGGTTCACCGCCCTCGCCGGGCCCGGGGTCACGGTCGAGCTGAACGACGCGCCACAGCTCGACCAGACGCAGTCGGACGCCAGCAACGACGACCTGGTGGTGCATCAGGGGGACGTGCAGGCGGTGGTCAACGCACTCTGGGCCGGCGGAGCCGAGGCCATGTCAATCATGAACGTCCGCGTGCTCACCACCAGCGCGGTACGCTGCGTCGGTAACACCCTGCTACTTCATGGCCGGGTGTACTCCCCACCGTTCAAGATCGTAGCAATCGGCGATCCCGCTGCCCTCCAGCAGGCCCTCGCCAGCTCTGAGGGAGTCCGGTTGTTCAAGGACGCGGTCGACGACTACCAGCTCGGCTACAAGGAGACGGCCTCCACGGTGCGAGTTCCCGCATTCGAGGATTCCACCGCCCTGCGCTCGGCGACGGTGCCCAAGTGAGCGGGCCGGACGAGCGCCGCGACGGGCGACACCGGGACCAGACCGACGAGCCGACCGCCTTCCTGCCCACGTTCGATCGGCCAGAGTCGGCACCCGGCCGACCGGCCCCCGCCAGCAACTGGCCCGAGCCGGTGCTGCACCCCCCGCGAGCCGAACAACCGACGCGGCCGAGCGCCAGCCGACCCGAGCCGACCGAGACCCCGGGCCGCCCGGGTGTCGAAGCCCCGCCGCCCTGGCCGGGCACCGCGTCCACCCGACCGACCGCGCCCAACGCCGCCCCGAACCGACCGCCGGCCGCCGGCAGTCCACCGAGTGCCGCCCCGACTCGACCGGCCGCCCCCGGCGGGATGCCCATGCCGGCCCGGCCGCCGGCCGCCGGCGGGATGCCGAGCCGACCGACGGCCTCCGGTGACCCGAGCCGGCCTGTCTCCTCCGGCCCCTCGACCCCACCGCTGGCCGACTCGCCGACCGCGTACATCCCGCAGGTCACCGCCCGGCCCGCGCGACCCACCGGCGCCCCGGTCTCGCCGGCCGCCCCCGACCGGGTCGCGGCGGCCGGCCAGGAAGGCTTCGCGTCGACCGGGCCGAGCCGGCTCCCGCCAACAGCGCCGGGTCGGGTCCCGCCGGCCGGTCCTGGCCAGGTCCCGCCGAGCGCCGGAGCGGGTCGGGCCGCGGACCCGGCCGCCACCGCGCTGATTCCGGCCGTGCCCGCCACACCCGCCACCCGGCCGCCAACCATGGACTCGACCGCGTTGATGGGTGCTGTCCCCCGCACAGCGGTCCCCGAGGCGTCGGCCGGCGACAACCCCGCCGACCCTCCCCAACCGCGACGCGGCGAACGGGTGGTCCAACTTCGGCCACACCAGACCGGCGAGGGCTACAAGAGCGTCTACTCCGAGCTCACCCGCCCGTCGTTCGGCTCGCGACTGCGCACCGGCGTCCGCGTCACCGGCGAAATCCTGATCACCTTCGGCCTGGTGGTCCTGCTCTTCGCCGGCTACGAGGTCTGGGGCAAGTCGGCCATCGTCGACGCCCACCAGAACGACCTCAACAACCAGTTGGCTCAGGCGTGGGGCCCGACCGACGACCCCACTGTCGCCCCGTCGGTGGGCCCGAGCGTCAAACCGTCCCCACCGGTACGCGGCAAGCCGCTCGCGGGCCTCTACATCCCCAAGCTCGAGAAGAACTGGGTCGTCGTCGAGGGCGTCACCCAGCAGGACATCCGCTTCGCCCCGGGCCACTACCCGACCAGCGCGCTCCCCGGTCAGGTGGGCAACTTCTCCGTCGCCGGCCACCGCAACCGGGCCACCTTCTGGCGGCTGGACGAGCTGAATGACGGCGACGCGATCGTGGTCGAGAGCAAGACCGACTGGTACGTCTACCGGGTGTCGCAGTCCCGGATCGTCCGACCGACCCAGGTCGAGGTGGTGGCGCCGGTGCCCGGCGAGCCGGACAAGAAGCCGACCAAGCGGATGCTCACGCTCACCACGTGCAACCCGAAGTTCGACAACTACCAGCGCCTGATCATCCACGCCGAACTGGACCGCACCCAACCCAAGTCCGCGGGCCGCCCGGCGGAGCTGGAGGGCTGACCCATGTACGCGTTCATCTGGCGCAAGCTGCCGTTCGGCCTGGTCGGAAAGCTGACCGGCTCGGTGCTGCTGGTGGCCGCCACGGTGGCCCTGCTGTGGTATGTCGCCTTCCCCTGGGCCGAGCCCCTGTTGCCCTTCGACGACGTGCAGGTCGAGTCGGGCGTACCCGCCGAGACGGGTGGCGACGACCCGGTGACCGGGGAGACCCCGGCCGGCGACGAGCACGAACTGCCGTACGACACCGACCAGAACAACTCCGCGCCCCCCTCCCCGAGCAGGTGACCATGCGCGTCCTGGTGATCGACAACTACGACTCGTTCGTCTTCAACCTCGTGCAGTACCTGGGCCAGCTCGGCGTGGACTGCGAGGTCCGCCGCAACGACGAGATCGACGTGGCCGAGGTGGGCACTGTTGGCGCCGACGGCATCCTGCTGTCGCCCGGACCGGGCACCCCCGACCGGGCCGGCATCTGTCTGGACGTCATCCGGGAATACGCGGGCCAGCTGCCGATCTTCGGCGTCTGCCTCGGCCACCAGGCGATCGGCGAGGCGTTCGGGGCGACCGTGACCCGCGCTCCAGAGCTGCTGCACGGAAAGACCTCCGAGGTACGACACCACTCGGTCGGCGTACTCGCCGGCCTGCCCGACCCGTTCACCGCCACCCGGTACCACTCGCTCGCCGTGTTGCCCGAGACGCTCCCGGACGAGCTGGAGGTCACCGGCTGGACCGGCTCCGGCGTGGTGATGGCGATGCGGCACCGGACGCTGCCCATCGAGGGCGTCCAGTTCCACCCGGAATCGGTGCTCACCGAGGGCGGTCACCTGATGCTGGCCAACTGGCTGGCCAGTTGCGGTCACCCCGAGGCGCTGGAGCGTGCGCCCGCGCTGGCCGCCGAGGTCGACGCCCGTCGTCTCGCGGCCTTCGCCACCGCCTGAGCGGTCGGACGTCAGAGCCCGGTCACCGGATCGCCGAGAGCGGGGCCGGCCGGGTCAGCCGCGCAGCGCGTTCTGGATCGCCGGATCCGCGGGCGAGCGCACCGCCGGCGGTCGATCGCGCACCGCGTCCCAGGCCGCCTTGCCACTGGCGAAGTAGTCCCGAATCGACTTCTCAGCCAGCAGGGCGGCACCGCAATCGTCGCAGCGGGCAGTCACCCCGTCGACATCGACGCCGAGGTGCCGGCACAGCGTCACCGCCCGGGACAGGTGGTACGACTGGGTGACGATCAGGGCCCGCTCGACGCCGTACACCTCGCGCGCTCTCGCGCAACTGTCATAGGTGTCCAGGCCGAACGGGTCGGCCACCACCCGACGCCTGTCGACACCGCGCTCGGAGAGGTACGTCGTCATCACCGCCGGCTCGTCGCCGGACGCGCCACCGCCGTCGCCCGACACGAGGACCACCTTGGCCCGCCCGCTGGCCACCAACTCGGCGGCGGTGTCCAGGCGGCCGGCGAGACGGTCCCCCGGCCGCTGCCGATCGGCTGCCACCTCGGTGCCGAGCACGATCACCACGTCGGCGGCGGGCGCGTCGGCGGCGGCGTACACGTGGCCGCGTGCGGCGAGCGTCGTCCACAGCCACGGTGAGCTGGCGAGCACCAGCACGACGAGGCCCGCGACGGCCAGACGGCGGAGGCGGCGAGGCCACCGCCGTACCGGCCCGGCCCGGCCCGCTTCCGCCTCGGTCATGCCGATGCCCGCTGGTGGCCTAGTCCTGGGGCCGGCTCGGCGGGGGCGGGAACGGCAGACCGATGCCGCCCCCGTTACCGGGAGTGGTCGGCGTGGCCGTCGGTGTCGCTGTCGGCGTGATCGTCGGAGTCGGGTCGGTCTCCGGCTCGGGTTGACTCACCTTGATGATCACCCTCGTGCCGGTGGGCTTCTTCTCCTTGCCGTTCGGGCTCTGGTCGGTGACCTGCCCCGCCTGGTCGGCGGGAACCTCCGGCCCCTTCTGCACATCGACAGTGAAGCCGTCGTTCCGGAGGACGCGGGTGGCCTCCTCCTGGCTCAACCCGACGACGTCCGGCACCTCGCGGATGTTGCCCTTCGAGACCGTGAGCTTCACCTGCGTACCTTCGGGAACGCTCTCACCCTCAGGCGGGTCGACGCTGAGAACCTCGTCCTGGCTCGCCTCGTCGTTCACCGTCTTGACCTCGTACTTGAGCTTCGCCTCGGTGAGCCGGGCGATGGCGCTCTCCCGCTTGCTGCCCTTGAGCCCGGCAGGGACACGCACCTCGGGCTTGCCGCCACAAATTTGAATGGTGACCGTGCGGTTCTGCTCCACCTGAGAGGTCGGCGGCGGGTTCTGCTGAACGACGGTGCCTACGGTGCAGTCACTGGCCAGCACCGGATCACCGACCTGTGCGGACAGGCCGGCTTTCTGGATCTCGGCAATCGCCACGTCCCGGGTCTTGCCGGTGAGGGTGGGCACCGACTTCAGGTCCTTGCCCTGCATGTTCCAGAGCAGGGCGGCGACCAGGGCGATCACCGCCAGTACGCCAACGGCGCTGAACATCGCGATCAGCCAGGAGGACGCCTTGCGCTGACGCGGGTCGCCCACCCGGGCCGGTATCTGCCGGGTCTGCTGCCCACCGTCGGCGGCCGGATAGCCGCCCCCACCGCCGGCCGGGGCCATCGCCACCGTCTCCGCCTCGCGCAGCACGGGGGTGGCCAGCACGGGCCGGCCGGCGGCGGCGCGGAGCAGGTCGGCCCGCATCTCGCCAGCGCTCTGGTAACGGTTGAGCGGGTTCTTCGACAGCGCCTTGAGCACGATCGCGTCGACGGCCGGGGTGACGTCCGGGTTGATGTCGCTCGGCGTCGGCGGCGTCTCCCGCACGTGCTGGTACGCGACACTGACCGGGCTGTCCCCGACGAACGGCGGGTGCCCGCAGACCAGCTCGAACAGCACGCAGCCGGCCGCGTACACGTCGGAGCGCGCGTCGACGGCCTCGCCGCGTGCCTGCTCCGGGGAGAGATACTGCGCCGTGCCGATCACCGCGCTGGTCTGCGTCATGGTGGTCGCACCGCTGGCCAGCGCGCGGGCGATGCCGAAGTCCATCACCTTGACCTGGCCGGTCTGGGTGAGCATCACGTTGCCGGGCTTGATGTCGCGGTGGATGATGCCGTGCCGGTGGCTGAACTCCAGCGCGGCGCACATGTCGGCGCAGATCTCCAGCGCGCGGCGAGGCTGGAGTCGCCCCTCGGCGCCGAGGACCTCCTTCAGAGTCCGCCCGTTGACGAACTCCATGACGATGAACGGCAGCGTCTCGCCGGTCGGCGCGGTCTCCTCGCCGGTGTCGTAGACCGCAACGATCGCCGGGTGGTTGAGCGAGGCGGCGTTCTGCGCCTCCCGACGGAACCGCATCTGGAACGTCGCGTCCCGGGCGAGGTCGGTGCGGAGCATCTTGATCGCGACGTCCCGACCGAGCCGGAGATCGCGACCACGGTGCACCTCGGCCATGCCGCCATAGCCGAGCAGCTCGCCGACCTGGTACCTGCCACCGAGCAGGCGGGCCTGCGCTGTCATCGCGTCTGTCGTCCTTCGCTCGTCGTCGTCCCGCCGTCGCCCGGCTGGAGTCGTACCTCCCGACGGTACGACGTCCGGGTCGGATCGTCGCGTCCGTCGAGTCGTAGCGCGCCGGACGCCACGGTGTGCGGCGCCAGTCCGGCGGATACGCCGGCCTGCGACTGCTTCCGTAGGTTGTAGGAAATCACGCCGGAGCAGAGCAGGACCAGCACGGCCAACAGGATGGCGAGAAGCACCATCCCGGGCCGGGACCGCTGCGGCTGAGGTGACGGCGTTGCCGGGCCGGCCTGCCGGACGTACGCCGGCGGGTGTTCCTGCCGAGGTGGCCCGGACGGCACCGCTGCCGCGCCGCGCGGGTAGCCGTTCGGTGCGCCCTGCGGCCGGGCAGGTTGGACGGCCGGCGCGACGGCGGTGGGGCGTGGCTGTTGGGCGGGCGCGATCGCGGTCGGCCTCGGCCCGGCCACCGGCGGGCGGGCAGTCGGCGGACGCATCTGGTGCGCCTGCGGCACCTGGGCCCGGCCCGGCGCGGCGGGTGAGGCGGGCGCCGCGGAGACCGGCCCGGAGTTGGCGCCGGCCCGGGCCTGCTGGGAGAGCGCGGCCTTGAGCTGACGGGCGACCCCGGCGAGGGCGGCGGCGCTCGGCCAGCGGGCGGCCGGGTCCTTGGCCAACGCCCGTTCCACCAGGGCGCGTACCTGTGGAGGGATGTCGGCCGGCAGTGGCCGGGGCGTCTCCCGGACGTGCCGCATCGCGATGTCGAGGGGGTTGTCGCCCTCGAACGGCCGCCGACCGGCCAGGCACTGGTAGGCGACCACGCCGAGGGCGTACACGTCGGACGCCGGGGTGGCCACGCCGCCGGTGGCCTGCTCCGGCGAGATGTACGAGGCGGTGCCGAGCACCGAACCGGCGGCGGTGAGCTGGCCGACCATGTCGGAGCGGGCGATGCCGAAGTCGGTCAGCACCAGCGTGCCGTTCGGCCGGACCAGCAGGTTGCCCGGCTTCACGTCGCGGTGCACGATGCCCTTCTCGTGCGCGGCGTGCAGCGCGTCGGCGGCCTGCGCGACGAGGGCCATCGTCCGGGCCGGAGTGAGCCGGCCGACCCGGCTCAACGTGGACGACAGGGCGTCGCCCTCGACGTACTCCATGACCAGGAAGGCGATCTGCTGGTCGTTGCCGAAGTCGTAGACGTCCACCACGCCGGGATGGTTGATGGTGGCCATGGTGCGGGCCTCGCCGCGGAACCGCTCGCCGAAGTCCGGGTCGTCGAGCAGGGCGGGGAGCAGGCTCTTCACCGCGACCGTCCGGCCGAGCACCTGGTCGGTGCCGCGCCAGACGTCGCCCATGCCGCCACTGGCGATCCGCTCGTCGAGGCGGTAGCGGTTGCCGAGCTGCACGCCGGGGCTGAGCATGTCAGCGACCCCCTGGGTCGGCGATGGCGGCCCGCATGATCTGACCGGCGATCCGAGCGGCCTCGGCGCTACCACCTGGGCCGGCCTGCTCCAGCATCACGCAGACCGCGGAGACCGGGTTGCCGTTCTTGTCCAGGGCGAAGCCGATGAACCAGCCGTGATCGGGCCGGTCCGGAGCGGACTGGGCGGTGCCGGTCTTGCCACCGACCGTGTAACCGCTGATCGCGGCATTCTTGCCGGTGCCGTTCCGGACCACGCTGACCATCATCTCGCGCAGGTCGGCGGCGACCTGCGACTCGACGGGCTGGCGCAGCTCCCGCGCCTTCGCGGTGTAGTAGCTGGTGGTCCGGTCCGGAGCGAGCAGCTGCCGCACCAGGTACGGCCGCATCTGGCTGCCGTTGTTCGCGATCGAGCCGGCGATCATGGCGCCTTCGAGCGGCGTCATCCGGACGTTGTTCTGGCCGATCGAGGACTGGGCCAGCGCGGCCGGGTCGGTGCTGCCGTCCGGGTTCTGCATGTCTCCGGTCCGGCTGGCCTCCGTGCGCAGGCCGTCCTCGCCGAGCTGCCCGACGGTGAGGTCCTCCTGCTCGAAGCCGAACTGCCGGGCCTTCTCCTTGACAGTCTCCGCGCCGAGCCGCACGCCGAGCTGGGCGAAGCCGGTATTGCACGACTCGGTGACCGCCGCCAGCAGGGTGACCTGCCGCTCCGGGCAGATCGACGGATTGGCGTTGCGGATCGGCGTGCCCGAGGTGGGCGCGGTGTAGCTGGGACCGGCCGGGATCTGGGTGGTCTTGGTGACGCCGTTCTCCAGCGCCGCCGCAGCCACCACGATCTTGAAGGTGGAGCCCGGGGGCAGCGTCTCGGAGAGCGCGCGGTTCTTCAGCGGACCGTCCGGGTCCTGTTCCAGCTTGTTGTACGCCGCCGCCGCCTCGTTGCTGTCGTGGCTGGCCAGCGGGTTCGGGTCGAAACTCGGCATGGAGACCAGCGCCTGGATCGCGCCGGTACGTGGGTCGATGGCGATCGCCGCGCCCCGCTTCGCACCCACCTCGTTGTTGCGCAGCTGGTCGTACGCCACGTCCTGCGCCCGCTTGGAGAGCGTGAGCAGCACGTTGCCGCCGCCGGTGTCGTCGCCGGTGAACATGTCCTTCAACCGGTCGCCGATCAGCTGGTCGCTGGTGCCGGCCAGGAAGTCGTTCTCCACCCGCTCGATGCCCTGGTCGGCCAGGTTGACCGGCTTGTAGCCGAGCACGTGGGCGTACTTGGCGCCGCTCGGGTAGGTGCGCAGGAACTTCAGGTTGCCGGTGGTCTCCTTGCTCGTGGCCAGGGCGGTGCCGCCGGCCTCGATGTTGCCGCGCTTGCGGTCGTACTCGGCGACCTGGACCCGACCGTTGTAGTCGCTGGTGCGGTATTCATCCGCCTTGTAGGCCTGGATCCAGTTGAGGTTGGCGAAGAGCAGACCGAACAGGACCATGACGACGACGCCGACGCGGCGAAGGGGTGCGTTCACGGCTTGATCACCTCCGTGGGAGCACCGTGCAGCTGCTCGGGCGGGCTACCGCTGGGACGAGCCGCCTTGCCGCTACCGCCGCCCCCGGTCACCGGTCGGCGGGCGCCGTCGGAGACCCGCAGCAGCACCGCGATGAGCAGCCAGTTGGCCATCAGCGACGACCCACCGGCGGACAGGAACGGGGTGGTCTGACCGGTCAGCGGGATGAGCTTGCTGATCCCGCCGACGATCACGAAGACCTGGAGGCCGAGGGTGAACGCCAGACCGCCGGCGAGCAGCTTGCCGAACGAGTCCCGAACCGCGAGCGCGGCGCGCAACCCGCGCTCCACGATGAGCAGGTAGACGACCAGCAGCGCGGAGAGGCCGAAGAGGCCGATCTCCTCACCGATGCCGGCGAAGATGAAGTCGTTCTGCACCTCGGGCAGGATCTCCGGCTGACCGCCGCCCGGCCCCGCACCGAACAGCCCGCCCGTGCCCAGGGCGAGCAGGCCCTGCACGAGTTGGTAGCCCTTGTCGGTCGGGTCGGCGAACGGGTCCAGCCAGATCTCCGCGCGCACGTAGAAGTTGGCGAACGGGCCGCCGACCGTCGAGCCGAGGACGTAGGCGAGGTACGCGCCGCCGAAGAAGAGGACCAGGCCGATCAGCAGCCAGCTGACCCGTTCGGTGGCGATGTAGAGCGTCACCACGAACATGCCGAAGTAGAGCAGCGAGGTGCCCAGGTCCTTCTCGAAGACAAGCACCAGGACGCTGATCAGCCAGACGCCGACCACCGGGCCGAGGTCGCGGCCACGCGGGAAGTCGATGCCGAGGAAGCGCCGGCTGGCCAGCGACAGCACCTCACGCTTGCGCACCAGGTAGTAGGCGAAGAAGACCAGCAGCGCCAACTTGGCGAACTCACCCGGTTGGATGGAGAAGCTGCCCACCCGGACCCACAGCTTCGCGCCGTTGATCTCGGAGATGCTGGACGGCAGCACCGCCGGGATCATCACCAGCACGATGCCGGCCAACCCCAGGGTGTACGCGTACCGCGAGATCGACCGGTGGTCACGCATGATGGCGAGCAGGCTGGCGGCGAGGATCACCGCGCCGAGCGTCCAGGCCAGCTGACGCCCGCCCTGCCCCGCGAAGACGGCCAGGCCCTCCCGCTCGGCCACCGGGGCGTCGCCCAGGTCGATCCGGCGGAGGAAGCCCACCCCGAGCCCGTTGAGCAGGGCCACCGCCGGCAGCAGCGCCGGGTCGGCGAACGGGGCGAGGAACCGGATGACCAGGTGCAGGCCGAGGAAGACCGCGCCGAGCGCGGCGGCCGGCATCCAGAAATCCGGGGTGACCGTGTCCAGCAGGTTCGCCTCGACGGTCGCCCCGTACGCGGCCACCAGCACCATCGCGAGCAGCAGCAGGGACAGCTCGGCGTTACGGCGCGACCGCGCCAGGCGTACGCCGGATTGCTCGCCCGCGGTGGCGGGCGAGGGTGCCGGTGTGGCCGCTACGGTCACGGGTGGAGTCCTCAGGATCTCAGCCGACGCTCACTCAGGAGACCGGCAGCCGGCCGGGTCGAGCGCCGGCGGGGCCGAGTCGGAGGGCGTGACGTCGGGTGTGGTGGTCGCGCCGGCCCCACCGAGAGCGGTGGTGGCACCGACGGTCGGGCTCGCGCTGACAACCCCGTTGGGGGTCGGCGACGCGTTGGCGCTCGGGCTGCCGTTCGGGGTCGGCGTCGAACCGACCGGGGTCGGTGTGGGCGTGGGCGTGTTGCCCCCGGTGACGGTCGAGTCGAGCGGGCAGAGCGGCTTCAGGTTGGGGTTGCTCGGCGTGTCACTGGTCAGCTCGGCGAGCTGACGCTCGGCGTCCGGCTCACTCTTGGCCCGGATGCCGACCTTGACGGTGTCCTGCGCGGCGACCGTGAGGTCGTCCAGGCGGGTGCCGCTGCGGCGATGCACGCTGGACAGGTCCATCCCGGCGATCTGACCCTGGACGCCGCGGAAGACGGCAACCTGGCCCTCTTCGGTGGCACCCACGTAGTACTGCCGCTGGGTGTACGTCCAACCGCCGAACGCCCCACCGCCGACGATCACCAGCAGGGCCAGCGCCATGGCGGCGGTCCGGACCGGGCGTCGCTTCGGCCGGTCGGCGTCATCGTCGGAGGCGGCCGGCTCCTCCGGCACGGCCGGGCGTGGCGCGGAGAGCGCCGAGGCTCGGGCGGCCGGAGTCGAGTCGTCGGCGGAGGTCGCCATGCCCCGGTCCCGGGCGGCGGCGCCGCCCACGATCGGGGTCGCCTCGACGATGTCCTGGTCCGTGGCGTCGGCGATGATCACCGTGATGTTGTCCGGCCCACCGCCGCGCAGCGCGAGCTGCACCAGCCGCTCGACGCACTGCTGCGGGTCGGCGTACTCCCGCAGGGTCTCGCCGATGGTTTCGGCGCTGACCACGCCCGAGAGGCCGTCGCTACAGATCAGGTACCGGTCGCCGGGCATGACCTGGCGGACCGAGTATTCCGGGTCGATGTCCCGACCGTCGAGGGCGCGGGTGAGCAGCGACCGCTGCGGGTGGCTGCTCGCCTCCTCGGCGCTGATCCGGCCTTCGTCGACCAGCATCTGGACGTACGTGTCGTCCTTGGTGATCTGCGCGAACTCGCCGTTGCGCAGCAGATAGGCCCGCGAGTCGCCAATGTGGACCATTCCCAGCTTGCTGCCGGTGAAGAGGGTCGCCGTCAGCGTGGTGCCCATCCCCTCCAGCTGTGGGTTGGCGTCCACCGTGTCGCGGAGTTGTTGGTTGGCGGTGCCCACGGCCGAACGCAACGCATCGACGAGAGCGTCCCCCGGGACGTCCTCGTCGAGCGGCGCCATGGCACCGATGACGATGTTGCTGGCGACGTCACCGGCGGCCATACCGCCCATGCCGTCGGCAACGGCGAGTAACCGCGGCCCGGCGTAGACGGAGTCTTGATTGCCGTCTCGGATCAGACCGCGGTCGCTGTGGGCCGCATAGCGCAGGGTCAGAGTCATGGCCGTAATTCGAGGGAAGTGCGGCCGATCCGGATCGGCACGCCGAGGGGGACGGGGGTTGGTCCGGAGACCTTAGCGCGATCGAGGTACGTGCCGTTAGTCGAGCCAAGGTCCTCGACGTACCACTGCCCGTCACGCGGCACGAGCCGGGCGTGTCGCGCGGAGGCGTAGTCGTCGGTGATGACCAGGGTGGAGTCCTCAGCCCGACCGATGGTGATCTGCGCCTCACCGAGAGTGATCCTGGTGCCGGCCAGCTGACCGGCCGTCACCACCAGCTGGTGCGCCGCTCTGCCCCGCTTCACTTTCGCTGGCTTGGCCGCCTGCCCCGTCGAGGCGCCCACCGCACGTGGCGCGGCCACCAGGCGACCGGATCGGGCGCCCGCGAAGAGGTCCCGGCGGATCACGCCGACCACCGTGAACACGAAGATCCACAGCAGGATCAGGAACCCGAACCGGGCAACGGTGATGACCAGTTCCGGCAAGGCGGGTCAGCCGTCCACGCGGAAGGTCAGCGTCGTCGTCCCGAGCTGGACCATGTCACCGGGGTTGAGCGCGACGGCGGAGACCCGCTGCCCGTTCACCATGGTGCCGTTGGTCGAACCCAGATCGGTCAGCACGACCTGGCCCCCGTCGAAATCCAACCGGGCGTGTCGCCGGGAGATGCCGACGTCGGGCAGCCGCAGGTTGGCCTGGTCGCCGCGACCGATCACCGTCGACCCCATCTGGAGGGGGTAGGTGCGACCGTCGCCGGAGACCAGCCGCACGTTGCGACCGCCACCGTGCCCGGGCGGCGGGCCGTAGCCACCGCCCTGGTCGTACGCGGGGTAGGCGGGCGGGCCGGCGTCGTAGCCGGGCGCCGACACCGGGGCGACCTCGCCGCCGGTGTAGACCTCGGCCGTGACACGGAACATGCCCGTGTCCAGACCCTCGCCTCGCTCGATCTCGACGATCACGTCGCCGTAGACCGTCCACGCCTGCTCGCCGATGAACTCCGCCTGCGACTGGGCCAACTCCTGGGCCAGCGCGGCGGCGTACGGCGCCAGCCGACTATGGTCGAACGGCGAGAGATCGATCACGTAGCGGTTGGGCACCAACGTGCGCCCACCGGCCAGGATCGCCTTGTGCGCCTCGGCCTCCCGCTGCATGGCGTTGAGGATCTCCACGGGGTGGACCACCCCTTTGAAGACCTTGGCGAAGGCCCCTTCGACCAGGCCTTCCAGACGCTTCTCGAAGCGTTGCAGCACGCTCACCGGCTCCTCCTCGGGTCCCGAGGACATGATGGTATCCGGCCGGCGCGCGCGCAGCTCACACGCCGCTCGGCCGGCTGCTCTCGACCCGTTCGGAAGGGCCGGGACTGTCGTGCTAATCTTTCGTCCGCCACGAACGGTAATCGCTCGTGGCGAGCGCCAGGGACAGCGTAGTATTCCCGAGGCCCGCTGGAGACAGCGGGGCCGGGGCGGCTAGAGTGTTCCGGGTCGTGCCACGGGGATGTGGCGGAATGGCAGACGCGCACGGTTCAGGTCCGTGTGCCCGAAAGGGCGTGGGGGTTCAACTCCCCCCATCCCCACCACCGACGAGGGCTCCGCTTAATGCGGGGCCCTTCCGTCATATCGGGGCGTGCTGGACGTCACGCTATGCTCCGATGGATTCTGCCTCCGATGGACCAGGAGTGGCGTGTGAGTGTCGCGTTGGTGACAGGGTCGGGTGGTCTGATCGGCTCCGAGGCGGTCCGGCATTTCGCCGGCCTCGGTCTGGATGTCGTCGGCATCGACAACGACATGCGCCGGTACTTCTTCGGCGAGGACGGCTCCACCTCGTGGAGCCTGGAACGGCTCAGCCGTGACCTGGGTAGCGCGTACACCCACTTCGCGGTGGACATCCGGGACCGGGACGGCCTGGAGCAGGTGTTCAAGAAGTACGGCTCGGACATCGCCGTGGTGATCCACAGCGCTGCCCAGCCGAGCCACGACTGGGCAGCCAAGGAGCCGTACACGGACTTCGACGTGAACGCCGGCGGCACGCTCAACATCCTGGAGAACACCCGCCGGCACGCGATCGACGCGCCGTTCATCCACTGCTCGACCAACAAGGTGTACGGCGACCGGCCCAACAGCCTGCCGCTCATCGAGCTGGAGACCCGGTACGAACTGCCCGAGGACCACCGCTGGTATCAGGGCATCACCGAAGAGATGTCGATCGACCACTCGCTGCACTCGGTCTTCGGCGCCTCCAAGGTCGCCGCGGACGTGATGGTCCAGGAGTACGGCCGTTACTTCGACATGAAGACCGCCTGTTTCCGGGGCGGCACGCTGACCGGCCCGGCACACTCCGCGGCCGAGCTGCACGGGTTCCTGGCCTACCTGATGCGCTGCGTCATGGAGGGCCGGACGTACAACCTCTTTGGCTACAAGGGCAAGATGGTCCGGGACGCGATCCACTCGCACGACGTGCTGACCGCGTTCGAGGCGTTCTTCCGGGCCCCGCGATCGGCGGAGGTCTACAACCTCGGCGGCGGCCGGCATTCCAACACCTCGCACATCGAGGCGTTCCGGATCGCGGAGGAGATCACCGGCCGCGAGGCGCGGATCAACTACGTCGAGCAGAACCGCACCGGCGACCACCAGTGGTACGTCAGCAGCATGGCCCGGTTCGAGGCGCAGTACCCGGACTGGAAGATCACCTACGACGTGCCGATGATCCTGCGGGAAATCTACGACGCCAACGTGGACAAGTGGGTGGCCCCATGAGCGCCCGAACCAAGCGCAACGTGCTCGGCGTCCTGGTCGACGCGACCGACTACGCCACGGCGACCGACGCGGTGGTGACCGCCGCGCACGAGCGGCGTCCCCTCGCGCTGACCGCGTTGGCCGTGCACGGTGTGATGACCGGGGTGCTCGACCCGGCACACAACGCACGGCTCAACTCCTTCGACATGGTCACGCCGGACGGGCAGCCGGTGCGGTGGGCGCTCAACCTGCTGCACCACGCCGGGCTCAGCGAGCGGGTGTACGGGCCGACCCTGACCCTGCACGTGCTGTCGCGCTTCGCCGACGAAGGGCTGCCGGTCTACCTGTACGGCTCGACCGAGGAGACCCTCGCCCGGTTGATCCCGGCCCTGGAGCGGATGTTCCCGGCGCTGAAGATCGCCGGGGTGGAGCCGTCCAAGTTCCGTACCGTCCAGCCCGGTGAGGACGCCGAGATCGCCGACCGGATCCGGTCCAGTGGGGCCCGGTTGGTCCTGGTCGGGCTCGGCTGCCCGCGCCAGGAGGTCTTCGCGTACGCCATGCGGCCGCTGCTCGACATGCCGCTGATGGCGGTCGGCGCGGCCTTCGACTACCACGCCGGTCTGTTGCGCCAGCCTCCGCCGTGGATGCAGCGTGCCGGCCTGGAGTGGTTCTGGCGCCTCGGTCTGGAGCCGAAGCGGCTCTGGCGCCGCTACGTCATCCTCAACCCGGCCTACCTGAGCCGGCTCGCCGCCCAGAAGGTCGGCCTGTGGAAGGCCCGCCCGCCGGCGCCGGCCACCGAGCGACCGGCCACCTTCTCGGTCTGAGCCCGATCTGTACGACGCGAGGCCCCACCCGGTGTTCCCGGGTGGGGCCTCGGTCGTGAGAGACCGGTCAGACGGTCAGGGTCCAGGTGTTGATGTAGCCGGTGTCGACCGAGTAGGTGTCCCGCACCTGAAGTCGCCAGATGCCGTCGGCGGCCTCACCGGACACGTTGACGGTGTAGGTGGCGTTCACGTTGTCGGCGCTGTCCGAGGTGCTGCTGTTCTTCAGCCGGTACGAGCTGCCGTCCGGGGCGAGCAGGTCGATGACCAGGTCACCGCGGTAGGTGTGCACGATATTCACCGCCACGGTGGAGGTCGAGGAGGCGTTGCGACCGCAGCCGGAGATGGTGATCGAGCTGGTCACCGCCGAGCCGGCGTCCGGGATCGACACGTCGGTGCCGTTGGTGCCGGTGCAGCCGGTGGGCGGCGGCGGGGTGCTGCCGGTGCCCACGTAGAGCAACAGGTTCGGCGAGCCCGAGCCGGGGTTGCTCACCACGTTGGGGGTGGCGTTGGTCACCAGTTGGTTGCGGACCTGCGCCGGGGTCCAGCTCGGGTTGGCGCTGGCCACCAGGGCCGCCGCCCCGACCACGTGCGGCGTGGCCATCGAGGTGCCGCTGATCGTGTTGGTCGCGGTGTTGCTGTTGTACCAGGCCGAGGTGATCGACGAGCCGGGCGCGAAGATGTCCAGGCAGGTGCCGACGTTGGAGAACGACGACCGGGCATCCGAGCTGGTCGTCGAGCCGACCGTGATGGCTTCCGTGGTACGCGCCGGCGAGGTGTTGCACGCGTTCGCGCCGTTGTCGTTGCCGGCCGCCAGGCCGTAGGTGACGCCCGAGGCGATCGAGTTGCGGACGGCGTTGTCCAGTGAGCTGTTCGCGCCGCCGCCGAGGCTCATGTTCGCCACCGCCGGCTTGATGGCGTTCGCGGTGACCCAGTCGACGCCGCCGATCACACCGGCGTTGGTGCCACTGCCGGAGCAGTTCAGCACCCGTACGCCGACGAGCTGGACGGCCTTGGCCACCCCGTACGCGGACCCGCCGACGGTGCCGGCGACGTGCGTACCGTGCCCGTTGCAGTCGTCGGCCGACCCGCCGTCCACCGCGTCGTAGCCGGAGGTGGCCCGGCCGCCGAAGTCGTTGTGGGAGAACCGGATGCCGGTGTCGATGATGTAGGCGTGCACGTTGCTCGCCGTGTTCGGGTAGGTGTAGGACCTGTCCAGCGGCAGGTTGCGCTGGTCGATCCGGTCGAGGCCCCAGGAGGGCGGGTTGGCCTGCGTTCCGGAGATCGACACGGTGTGGTTCTGCTCGACGTACGCCACCGCCGGGTCGGCCGCGATCCGCGCCGCCGCGTTCGCGCTCACCTTGACCTCGAAGCCGCGCAACGCCGCGCCGTAGGTGCGGGCCACCGTGCCGCCGTGGCGACCGGAGAGCCGCTTGGCGGTGTCGCCGACCCGGTCCCGGGCCACAGCGCTGTCCTTGAGTACGACGATGTAGCTGTCCGGCACGGCGGTGGCTCCGCCGGCGGCCCGAACCACACCCACGGGTTCGGCGGCCAGGGCCGGGGTGCCGACGGCCAGCACGGTCGCCGCGGCCACCCCGATCAGTACGGACCTTCGTGGAAGACCCATCTCCTACCTCCCTCTGACCGGCGGTGGAACGTGACCACCGGTCGCAACATCAATCGACACATGCCGATCTAGCTGAGGGTAGGTCAGCCGTCGGGTAGTTGGACATGTCGAAACGGCCATAACCTTCGAGTGATGACCCCCTACGGGCCCGGCGTCCGGGGCGAACGGGGGACCGGCCCGGATTCGCCTCGCCGGGATTCGGGGAAGACTCTCGAACATGGAGAGTCAGCTCACCATCCTGCTCCCGGTCGCCGCCGTCTGGCTGGCCGCCGGCGTCGTTGCCGACGGCCTTCCCCGGCTGCGCAACACCCGCATGCTGCGTCGGCGTACCGGATGGTTGCTGGTGCTGGCCCTCACCGGCGTGGCGCTCACCGCGGCCGTGCTCGGCGGCGGGCTGTTCAGCGCCGGCACCGCGCCGGTGGACCAGGCCGCCGCCGGGCTCACCCTGGCCGCCGGTCCGGCGCTCGTGGCGACGGTCTGCTCGGTACGGCGGATCCGCCGACTGCGGGCCGGTGCGGGCGCGTTCGCCAGCGCACCGGCCACCCCCGCTCCACACGGGCTGCGCGCCGCCGCGGCCCACCCGCTCGTCGGGCTGCCGTTACAGGTCACCGCCCTGGCCACGGTGCCGGCGTTGATCGCGGCGGCCGGCACCGACCTCGGAGCCGACCCCGGTGTCACCGGGCCGGCCATCACCGTGGGCGCGCTCGCGGTGCTCGCCATCGGGGTGCGGCACGCGCTCCGCCACAACCGCTTCGCGGAGCGGGCCCAGCCCGCCGTCGCACGGTCAACGCGGACGGCTGGCGCTCTGCACGTATAGCAACTCCAGGATCGACCTGGTCGCCTCGAACCAGCGGTCCAGCCAGTCCTGCGAGGGCACGGTGCCCTTCGGCGGCAATTCCATCAGCAGACCACGCAGCAACGGGTGGTCAGCCAGGGACTCGGGCGGCTCCATCGGCCAGCCCGCCGGCGGGAACGACGGTTCGATCAGCGGGTTCGGGTCCAGCGAGGGCAGCGAGAGCGGAGGATCCGTCGTCTCGGCGGCGCCCTCCCGCCCACTCAACTCCTGGTCGGTCGAGACCACCTCGGTCAGAACCGTGTCCCGACGAGCGCCGCGGTACTTGCCACCGAACCGCTCCGGCTTCGCCGGACCGGTGGTGAGGTTGTCTGAACCGATCGTCGTCATCCGTCTCGCCTACTCGCTCGGTTGCGGGTCGGTGCGGCGGGTTGTCGACCAGCGCCGTACCGACCGGTTCAACGAGACGAGGGCTCTCTGGCGACGGGAATCCCGACGGAACCTCGCCGAACCCGGCCCCGACGCGACCGCCGCGGCGTCCCGCGCGGGACACGGCAAAGTCCCCGTCCGGCGAACCGGACGGGGACTTCACTGACCAGTCGGTCAGACCGCGCCGAACACACCACCCCGGGTGCCGGCGACGAAGGCGTGCCAGTCACCCGGCGCGAAGACCAGGGCGGGGCCCGCCTTGTCCTTCGAGTCCCGCACTCCGACCGCCCCCGTCACGTACGCCACCTCCACGCAGTTGTCACAGTTCGGCCCGCTCTTCGAGCTCTTGAACCATGCTGCCTGCGTCAGGTCCACGGGGAACCTTTTGGTCGCCATTTCCACAACGGCTCCTCTGCCAGTTTTGCGATGTGTGCGACGGACTCCTCCGGACGTATGGCCGCAGCGCGGATGTGATCGAAGATGAAGCTGTACTTCTGTAGTTCGTCGCTCTTCTCGAGGAAGAGCCCACCCGTGGCGTTCTCCGCGTACACAACATCCGGATCACCGGGCTCAGGGAAGCTGAGGATCGTGAACGTGCCGTCCATGCCGGCATGCGCACCCACCTCGAAGGGCAGGATCTGCAGCGTCACGTTCGGCAACTCGGCCACCTCGACCAACCGCTTGAGCTGGCCGCGCATCACCTCGTCCCCGCCCACCGGCCGACTTACCACCGCCTCATCGAGCACCACCCACAGATCGACCGGATCGTCCTGGGTCAATAACGACTGACGGCCCAGACGGACACGCACTCTTTGATGCACCTGATCGGCGGTGAAGTCCGGCCGAGCGGCGCGGATCATGGCCCCGGCGTACTCCTCGGTCTCCAGAAGACCCGGAACGACCTGCTGTTCGTACGCCCGGATCGAACTCGCCGCCGCCTCCAGCCCGACGTACGCGCCGACGAGCACCGTGCTGTACGGATGCCACCAGCCCTTCTGGCGGGCCTCCCGGGCGATCTGCACGAGCTCGTCGCTCTCGGCGCCGACCACGCCGTAGATCCGCAGCATGTCCCGCACGTCGCGCGGGGTGGCCGTGGTGTGCCCGGTCTCGATCCGGGAGACCTTCGACGCCGAGCACTCCAACTGTTCGGCGACCACCTCGATGGTGATCCCGGCGGACTCCCGCTGCCGGCGCAGCTCGGCACCGAGCCGCCGCCGTCTGATGGTGGGACTGCGCCGCTCACTCATCGCGCAACCCGTGAGTCACTGGTCCCCGCCGCTGGCTGCTCGACCCCACTCGGGCTACCTCCGGTAACGCGCCACTGGGTGACACCCGCCGGGGGCGCGACCGTCGACCGGCGAGCGTTCGCGACGAAGGGGGTGGTGCCGGTCCTCGGCCGGCCGCGACGGGCGAAACCGGCCCTCAGTGTGCCGCCCGGACGCGGATGGCTTCAATAGGTCTTTCGCGCGACACGCTCGCGTATCGGCAAAAGTCGACGTGCAACTTGCATGAAGCACGTCCCTGATGCACTCTGTCCGTATGGCACGGATCACTCAGCGTCTCCGTTCGGTCCCTCGGAGTGGTGACCCCACCAATCCGGGGACGCCGGGCACGACGCGGGCCCGGCCGACGACGACGAGACCTGCTCCGGGGTAAGGACCCCGCCGCTGCAAGCCGGCAAGCTGCGGCGGCGGGCGCGGTTCCCGGAAGCAACCGGGTGGTGGTCGGGTGGCGGCACGTCACCAGCGGGGTACGGCCCGACCACCGCCATCCGCACCACCGGTTCACGAGGCACGACCCCGTCACCGGCCGAGACGTCCCCCGTTCAGGCACCGCCGGCGCAACTGCCGGCCGATCCTCCCCAGGAGCCCATGTGCTTCCCCGCACCGGTGACGTACTGCACGTGACTCGCGCGGCGAGTGTCCAGTTCCTCAGGCCGATCAAGTTCCGGGTGATCCGGGTGCTCGACTGGCCGACCTATGACGGCTGGCTCTGGCTCGACGGCTACGAGTTGAACGCCGCGGGCGACGCGGTCACCCGACGGTCGATCTTCGTCCAGCGGGAAGGGCTGCAGCAACTGCAGGCCGCCCCCGAACCCCGCCCGCACACCGTGCGGGCCCGCCGCCCGGTCGCGCGTACCCCGCTCCGGGTGGGCTGACCGACCCGATCCGCCGCCGGTGGGCGTGCCGTCGCCATAGAATTGGTACGCCCACCCCGGCACGTTCCACCCGCTCGTCCAGGACCCTGACCCTGGGATGGTCATGGTCAATCAGCCCGCCCTGCGGCGGCACCACCGCTCCCGTATCGCCTACACCTTCGGACTCCTCGCCCTCCTCGGGGCGATGGCGACACTCCTGGTCGTCGTCCACGACCCGGCGATGTCGTCCACCCGGCTGACCGCGCCGGTGCCCGCACCCGAGATCACCGTGCTCGACGCCGACCCGCCGACGGGCGACGGCCAGTCGGCCAACGAGGAGCCCGGCTGGATCGACACCGACGCCCCGGCCGACCACGCCGGTGGCGCCGACCCGACCGGGTCGGTGTCCGGGCTGGGTGCCGGCGGCCAGTCCGACGGCCGTCAGGAACTCGCCGAAGCAGCTCCAACCGGGCACAGCGCCACCGACATCCGTCGCTCCCTGTTCTGGTCCGGCATCTTCGGCCTCGCCATCTCGCTGGCCGGCATCGGCCTCGTCGGCACCCGCCGCCGGATGTGGTGACCAGCGGTCACGACGTGCTCGTCACCGTGGGGGTCGGCGTCGTCGGGCTCGCCCCGGTCGGAGGCTCGACCTGCGAGATGATCAACAACACCTCGTCCTCGGTCGACACCGACGTGCCCGCCCCCGGCTCGGTGCCCACCACCGTCCCCGGCGGCAGCTCCGACGGGCGGTACACCACCCGGTAGGGCAGGCCGAGCCGAGCCAACAGCCCCTCGGCGGTGGCCTGCGGCAGACCGGCGAGCGGAGGCACCGGCAGCTCGTCCGGCGCGTCCGTGGTCGGCGAACTGCTTGGCGACTCGCTGGTGGGCGTCGCCGACGTGGGAGCCGCGCTGGTCGGCGGGGTGCTGGGGGCACCGGTCGGCGGAAGGGACGGGGTGGGCCCACGGTCGTTCCGGTCGTCATCCTGCTGGGAGCGCACCAGCCAGAGCGCGCCGCCCAGCAGGCCGGCGAGCAACAGCGCCAGTACGCCCCAGAGGATCGGCAACCACCACCGCCGACCACCCTGCTCCTCGACGTACCACTCGCCGGCCGCGTCATCAGGCCGGGGCGCGCGCACCTCGGCCCGCCCGGACCACGCCGGCGGTACCGGTGCCGTCCGGTCGACCGGACGGCCCGGCCGGGTGCCGGCGGATCGGTCGATCGGCATGGTCTGGTCGGGCGACGAGTCTGGACGAGCCGGGACAGTCCGGTCGATCGGTGCCGTCTCGTCCGGGTCGGTGGCGGCTGACGTCGGTTGCGTCGGCTCCGGCCGGTCAGCGGCGGGGCGGATCGGCTCCGGGCGGTCGGCGGCGGCTCCGGGCGGTCCCGGGGAGTCTGCGGCGGAGGGCATGGGGCGGGTCCGGTCGTCGTCGTGCTCGCCCGCGGGAGGCTCCTGGCGGTCGTCGCTCATCGCACGTCCTTTCCCGAACCCGGACGGGCGTCATGGCCCTCGACCGCCAACCTAGTCGCCCACAGCACCATCGGTGGGGATCAGCGTGCCGAGCCGCGCCGGCTGCCGGCGAGGTAGACGGCGGGCACCCTCCGCACGATTGGACGAGCCAGCCTGGGATCAGGGCGTGGGTTTCGTGGTCGGCTGGTCGACGGAGCCACACCAGATGCTGACCTGGTCGTTCCACCGGGCCGGGCCGTCCTCGGCGGGCTCCTGCCGACTGACCTTCCCGGTACGTCCGCTGACGTAGCGCGGGTAGAGGCCCTCGTCGACCAACTCGTCGGCGGCGTCGGCGCAGTTCTCGCCGACCACGTCCGGCACTTCGGCGGCCGGCGCCGGCCCGGCGACCTGGAGCTGGACCGTCGTCCCCCGGGCGACCTCGGTGCCCACGTCCGGGGTGGTGCTCTCGACCGTACGACCAACACCGCCACCGAAGACCAGCCGCCAACCCAGCCGCTGCTTGCGCAGGGTTTCCCGGGCCTGCTCGAAGTCGGTGCCGATCACCGGTGGCACGGTCAGACCGGCCCCCTTGGTGGAGGTGGCGGACGTCTGGACCGCCGAGGGTGATGGCCGGCCGCTGCTCGGTCGGGGTGCGGTGGCCCGGCTGGTCGCCGCGCCGGCCGTGGTCGAAACGGCCAGCGGGTCACCAGCGGGTGTGTCGTCCTCGCCGGCCAGCAACCAGCCACCGGTCGCGCCGACGGCGGCGAGCAGCACCGCCGCCAACCCGCCACCGAGCACGACGCTGGCCCGGCCCGCACCGCCACCGGCGGCATTCTGCTGGCCCGTGTTCGTGTCCGTCATAACGCCCACCGCCTCATCACCGGCGACCGTACCGCCCGCCGCCCAATCCGCCGCACCGGCGGTCCACACCGGCGGGTCGTTGCGACTCGCCGCGCCGACGACGGGACGTTACGCTGCCCGGCATGGCCAGACAGGGCTGGGGAGTGTCGATCGCGACGGCGATCGGGGTCGCTGCCGGCGCGGGTGCCGCACAACTGGGCTTCGGCTACGGGCTCGGCGTCATCACCTGGACGCCCACCGATGCCGGTGCGACCGACACAGCCTGGGCGGACGGCCTCGCCTGGGCCACCTGGCTCGCCGCCAGCTCGACGGTGCTCGGCGCGGTCTGCGCGCAGCGGCTCCACCACCGGGACTCTCCGGCGGAGACCGCGGTCCTTCCGGAAACCGCGACCGACGGTGTTACCCGCGACGAGGGCCCGCAGCTCGGCGACCGGGCACCGGAGCACGAGACCCCGGGTGACGGGCGTCCACCGACCGCCGAGACCACCCCGTCGAAGGTGGCGGAAACACCACCGCCGGTGGCCGAGCCGCCGGTGCGCGACCGCGGTGGCCTGCTGCGGCGGGTGACCCTGGCGCTCGGCGCCGGGTTGGGCGGGCTGGTCACCGTGCTGTTGATCGCCGTACCCGCGCGGGTCGCGACCGGCGCGGACACCGGCGCACCGCAACGGACGGCCGCCGTACAGGCGGCGCTGGGCATCCTGATCGGCGTTCTCGTCGCGATCTGGGCGCTTCGCTCCCGAGCCGCCGCGGTCAACGTGACCGCGACGGCCGCCTGGCTCTGGCTGCTCGCGGTGATCTCGGTGATCGACGGGGTACGCGTCGGACGAGGGTTGACCGGCGCGCAACTCGGTACCTGGCAGCTCGACCCGGACCACGCCCGGTACTGGATCGGGGGCCAGCTCTACTGGCCCGGTGCGCTGCTGGCACTGGTACCCGCGCTGCTGATCGGCGCACTGGCCGCCCGGCGGTCCGCCCGCTCGGGCGGGCACCGCGTGGGTGCGGCGGCCTCCGGCGCGGCCGGCCCGGCGCTCGTCGCGCTCGCCTACCTGACCACCCTGCCGCACTGGTCGACGCTGGGCCCCGCGCAGCTCTCCACCCAGCTGATCGCCCCGTACGCGGTGATCGCCGGCATCGGCGGCTCGGTGCTGGCCGCCCTCCTCGGCGAGCGGGCCGAGCGGCACCACGCAGCCGACCGGAGCCGCTCGGCCGAGCGGAGCGCGGTTGCCCGGAACGCGGTGGCCGACCCGGCCCCGGTCGCCGAGACCGACCCCGCACCGCCGCTTCCCGGCTCGACGGCCAGGGCCACGGCATCGGCGGCCGGAACCGCAGCCTCGACGGCCGGAACCGCGGCCCGGCGCCGGAGGGCCGACGCCCCACCGCAGACGCCCCGGGCGGGCTCACTGCCGGACGACGCCACTGCCACACCGCAGGTGCCCGCGCAGCGTTCCGACCCAGACCTCGCGGATCCGGCCCGTTCCACCGAAGCGACAGCGGCAGCAGACCTGACCCCCGCCAGCCGGCGCACCCGAGCAGCCCGCCGCGCCACCCGCCCCACCACCGACTAACCCCGCCCTACCCCGGGGAGGGGGTGGAGCAGGGTGGGGTGGGGTTAGGTGGATGGCCAGGTGTGGACGGGTTGGTTGGTGCGCTGGAGTTCGGCGTAGCGCTGGACCATGTGGTGCAGCGCGGCCGTCCGGTCCATGCCGTGGTGGCGCTCGGCCGCCCAGACCGCCTCGGTCTGCCAGACCGCGCCGTTACGACCGGTACGGCAGCGCTGCTCGATGATGCCGAGCAGCCGGTCCCGCTGCGCCGGGGCGACACCGAACCCGTCCAGGCCGGCGGCGGCGGTGGGCAGCAACTGCTCCAGGACCAGCTTGGTGACCGGCACGTCGCCGAGCCCGGGCCAGTGCAGCACGGCGTCGAGGCCACGTCGGGCGGCGGCGTGGAAGTTCTCCTCGGCCGAGCTGAAGGTGAGTTGACTCCAGATCGGCCGGTCGGCCTCGGCCAGACCGCGTACCAGCCCGAAGTAGAAGGCCGCGTTGGCGAGCATGTCCACCACCGTCGGACCGGCCGGCAGCACCCGGTTCTCGACCCGTAGATGGGGGCGGCCGTTCATGATGTCGTAGACCGGACGGTTCCACCGGTAGACCGTGCCGTTGTGCAGTCGCAACTCCCCGAGCTGTGGCACACCGCCGGCGTGCAGGACCTCCACCGGGTCCTCGTCCTCGCAGATCGGCAGCAGCGGCGGGAAGTACCGGACGTTCTCCTCGAACAGGTCGAAGATCGAGGTGATCCACCGTTCGCCGAACCACACCCGCGGCCGTACGCCCTGGGCCTTCAGTTCGTCCGGGCGCGTGTCGGTGGCCTGCTGGAACAGGGCGATCCGCGTTTCAGCCCACAGTTGGCGGCCGTACAGGAAGGGGCTGTTCGCGCCGACCGCCACCTGCACCCCGGCGATGGCCTGGGACGCGTTCCAGTAGTCGGCGAAGCTGTCGGGGGCGACCTGGAGGTGGAACTGGAGGCTCGTGCAGGCAGCCTCGGGGGCAATCGAGTCGGTGTGCGTCCGCAACTGCTCGACGCCCCGGATGTCCAGCTCGATGTCCTCGCCCCGGGCGCCGACGATCTGGTCGTTGAGCACCCGGTAGCGCTCGTTGGTGGAGAGATTGTCCTCGACCAGGTGCCCCTCGGTGAGGGTGGGCAGGATGCCGACCAGGACGATCTTCGCGTCGGATCTGGCGGCACGCTCGTCGGCCCGGGAGAGGCTGCCGCGCAGGTCGTGCTCGTAGTCGGCGAAGCCGGCGCCCTCGATCAGTCGGGGCTCGGCGTTGAGTTCCAGGTTGAACTGCCCCAACTCCGTCTGGAAGAGGGGGTCCGCGATGTCGGCGAGAATCTCCTCGTTGCGCATCGCCGGCTCGGCCACCGAGTCGACCAGGTTGAGCTCGATCTCCAGGCCGGTCATCGGCCGGTCGGCGTCGAAGCCGAAGTCGTCGAGCATCAGGGCGAAGACATCCAGGCACCGCCGCACCTTCTGCCGATATCGGACGCGATCATCCCGGGTGAAGGCGCCCTCTGAGACGTCCCTGCCCATGTGTCCTCCCGACGGCCGGCGCGGTCGGGATCCTGCCGTCCCGGAAGCGCTTTGTGAAGCATCCACGGTAAGAGCGCCCACCTGACCGGGGCCAGAGGCCGACGACGGTGATCCGACGACGGCCGGCACGGACGCGCTCGTGGCGCCATCTGTACCCCGTCGGAGACCGGCTGGACCCGATGGCGGTGCCAACAACTCGTGACAATTACCACGAGTGGAAACGACGCAGGGCCCGCGCCGACGTGCGGCGCGGGCCCTGCGTACCGGATCACCAGGAGGATCCCCCCTGGCCCTCCGGCGATCCCAGCGGATCAGGCCTGACGGACGGCCTCACCCTCGATCTCAATCTTGATCTTGCGGCTGACCAGCACGCCACCGGTCTCCAGGGCGACGTTCCAGGTCAGGCCGAACTCCTCGCGGTCGATCTCGGTGCTCGCGGAGAAACCGAAGATGTCCTGGCCGAACGGGCTGCGGCCGACACCCTCGAACTCCACCTCCAGCTCGACCGGACGGGTGACGTCCTTGATGGTCAGCTCACCGGTGAGCACGAACTCGCTGCCGCGACGGGACTTGACCCCGGTGCTGCGGAACTCCAGCGTCGGGAACTTCTCGGCGTCCAGGAACTCGGGGCTGCGCAGGTGCGCGTCCCGGTCGGCCTGGGTGGTGTCGACGCTGGCGGCCTGAATGGTGGCGACGACCGACGACTGCAGCGGGTCCTCGGCAACGGTGATGGTGGCGGTCGCCTCGTTGAACTCACCGCGGACCTTGCTCACCATCATGTGCCGGGCAACGAAGCCGACCCGCTTGTGCGCCACGTCGAGCGCGTAGGTGCCGGCCGCCGGGATGGTGAGGCCGTCCCAGTCGCGGGTAACCGCATCGATGCTGCTGGTCATGCTGCTGTCCTCCAGGAGATTGTTTAGTAGCCCAACGACTGCTTGAGCAACTATAACTTCAACAACATTCCCCGTGTCAAGCACTGGTATGATGAACGAGTGACCAACGTCTTCGACGATCCCCGGATCACCGCCGTCGGCCTGCTCTTCGAGGCACACGCCGGGCTGTCAGCCCGGTTCACCGCCCAACTCGAGGAGCACGGCCTCTCCGCGGTCGAGTTCGAGGTCATCACCCGACTGGCCCGCTCGCCGGGCAACCAACTACGCATGACCGACCTCGCCGCACAGACCTCCCTGTCGACCAGCGGGGTGACCCGGGTGGTGGACCGGATGGAGCGCGACGGGTTGCTCACCCGCCGGGCCTGCCCGAACGACCGACGCAGCTCGTACGCGGTGGTCACCGCCGCTGGGATGCAACGCCTGAACGAGACGCTGCCCGGGCACCTGCAGATGATCGAGCAGTGGTTCACCGGGCAACTCGGCCCCGAGGCGCTGGCGGCCCTCCTCGACGGGTTGCGCCGGGTCCGCGACGCCGCGCATCCGTGCGCCACCGCCGGTAGCGACGACGTCAGCCCGGAGCAGGTCCCCGCCACCGACAGCGCCAACCGGCGGCACTGAGAGGCACCCGCTGCCGGGCGGCGGTAGCGGCAGAAAGACCGGCAGAACTGACCCAGCCAAGCTGGAGGATTCGGTCCAAGCCGACTTTCTGCCAGCGCGACGGTGGCAGGCTTCCTGCACCGGGGATCACCGGGGGGTGACGGCGCGGGCGATCAGCGAGGGGTAGCACCAAAGGGGGCTCTTCGCCCGCGCCACTCTCCCGTCGCGACCCTCTCGGGAAAAGCGCAGGCTACTGAACCGGTCCGCCCCGGGCAGCGATCAGCGCGTAGAGCAGGCCCGACTCCTGCGGCAACAGCCGGATGCCGCTCTCCACACAGACCCGGTCCAGTCGATCGAGCACCGCCGGGTCCGCGGTGCTCGCGGCCAGTCCCACCAGCGCCTCCACCGCGTCGCGGCGATCCTGCCCCGCATGGTCGGCGGAGGCGGCGAACCACTCGGCAGCCAACTCACGGTCACCCCGGTGCAGCGCCAGGTTCCCCTCGATCAGCGCACAGAGCCCGACCTCCGACCCACCCCAGGCGAGCGCCGCATCGTCCGAGCGCGGTCGCGGCACGGTCGGACGCGTCGGCAGCGCCTCCACACCCCCGGCTCGCAGCTCCGCCAGCACCTCGGTCGCCTCCGCGACCCGTCCGTCCTGGGCGAGCGCCAGCCCGACGGTCCCGAGCACCCGACGGCGGCGTCCGGGATCACCCAGCTCGGACAGGGCCGTGATCGCCCTCCGGCCACGGTCGACGGCGTCCGCGTACCAGCCCTCCAGACGGGCGACCTCGGCGCGATTGGCCCAGCCCAGCACCCGCAGTCGCTGCTCCCCACTCTCGGCGGCAAGCCGGTCCACCGCAGCGAGCCGGCGGCGGGCCGCGGCCAGGTCGCCCGCGCGGATCTCGTGCCAGGCGAGGCTGTTCTGGGCCACTGCCAGGTCCCGGGTCCGACCGTTGCGGGCAGCCAACCGCAGCAACGCCTCGGCCTGCTCGCGAGCCTCGTCCTGCCGCCCGACGGAGATCAACAGGGTGCCCAGCACGGTCCGCGCCTCCAACTCCCCGGTGACGTCGCCGGCCTGCCGGAAGGTGTCCAACGCCGCGTGGGCCGTCGACAACTCCTCGGCGCCCGCGCCGTGCTCGGCCGCAAGCCGGGCGACCCCGAGGGCGGCCCAGCCACGCAGGAGAGGATCGGCGTCGGCGGTCCGTGGGTCCGCCAGCAGCCGCCGCAGCCACTGCCGCCCGACGACATCGCGTCCGCGGAACCGCCACCAGCGGGTCAGGCAGGCCGCGAGCCGCAGCGCGGTCAACGGGTCGTCGGTAGCCGCGTGGGCCAACGACGAGCTGATGTCACTGCTCATCATGTCCAGCCGGTGCACCGCGTCAGGTAACCGTGGGCCGACCAGGTCGCTGGCGGTCCGTGCCACCAGGCGCGCGATGACCTCCGCATGTCGACGCCGGATGCAGGTCAGCTCACCCGCACCGGCCGCCTGCTCGACCGCGTAGTCACGGACCGCGTCGAGCAGCCGGAACCGGAACGACCCGGTTCCGCGTACGCTCAGCAACCCCAACTCGACGAAGCGGTCCAACAGCGGAACCGGGTCGACCGCGACCGTGCCGTCCCGGTCGGCCTCGTCGGCGAGCATCTCCTCTGCCAACTCCACCGACCAGCGGTTCCCGAAGACGGCCAACTGTCGCAGCGCGGCCTGCTCGTCCGGCGCCAACAGGCGGTAGCTGAACGCCACCGCGTCCCGCAGGGTGACCGCGACCGAGACTGCCACACGGGTGTCGGGTCCGCTCGTCTGGCTGCCGAGCGCCTCCGGTGTGTCCCAGCCCGGGTGGGCGGAGGCGTCGGCGGGAGTAGCCAGGTCGAGCACCCGGTCGCCGTACCGGTCGAGGAGTTCGGTGAGGTCGAGGAGTCGGCCCCGGGCGGCCATCAGCTCGATGGCCAACGGCAGCCCGCCCAACCGGCGAACCAACGCCGCGAGCGCCGGCAGCTCGGCGGGGGTGGGCGGCTCCCGGCGGACCTGAGCGAGGCGAGCGGTGAACAACGCGGCCGCCGGCCACGATTCGAGTCCGGAATGCTCGACCTCCATTGGTGGCACGTCGAGCGGCGCGACCGGCCAGACCCGCTCACCGGGCAACCCGACCGGGTGCCGCCCGGTGACCAGCACCCGCAGCGACGGCAGTGCGCCGATCAACCGGTGCACTGTCGCGGCCACCGGGCCCGGGGCGCGTTCCACCGCGTCCATCACCAGCAGCGCCGGTCGCCCGGCGAGCAGGGCCACGAGTTCGGGCAACCGCGCCACGCCGAGCACTGACATCGAGGCGGCGAGCACGTCCGGACCGTCCGCGCCCTCGCCGACCAGCACCCCGGCAACACCGCCCGGGTGGGCGGAGGCCACCAGGTGCGCCACCGACGTCGCCAGGGCGGTCTTGCCGACGCCGGCCAACCCGACGAGGCTCACCAACCGGGGCCCTCGCTCCGCGGTCAGCATTTCGGCCAGCTCGGTGAGGTCACGCTCCCGGCCGATCAACGCGACCGGCGGCGGGAGCGCGACCGACGGGTCGGCGGGTGCGGACGCCGACGTGGCGTTGCCGCCGACCGTGAACGTCGTCGAGGTGGCGTCCGGCGGGGCCGGTTCGACACCGGCGCCACGGGCCGCGGCCAGGAACGCCGCCCGGCTGGTGCCGGTCAGCGCCAACGCTCCGGCGAGCAACTCGACGGTGGTGCGCTGTGGCCGCATCGACCGGCCACGCTCCAGGTCACGCACCGTCCGCACACCCACCCCGGCCCGGGACGCCAGCTCGGCCTGGGTCAGGCCGGCGGCGCGTCGATGCCCGCGGAGCAGCTCCGGCAGAGTGGTACGGCCAGCCGGGCTCCGCGACCGGTCATGATCCGGAGTCATGGGCACGAAGAGTACGGATCGACTCCGACCATCGGCAGTCGAACGTCGGGCTACTGACGCCCGCTCGCCGAAACCCGACAGCCGTACGGACAGTCCATCCGGAACGACTGGCCGATCAGTGCGGCTGGACCACTCAGAGACCCAGATCCCGAGCGATGATCATGCGCTGCACCTCACTGGTGCCCTCGCCGATCTCCAGAATCTTGGAGTCCCGCCAGAACCGGGCCACCGGGTACTCGTTCATGAAGCCGTACCCGCCGTGGATCTGGGTGGCCTCCCGGGCGTTGTCCACCGCGATCGTGCTCGCGTGCAGTTTCGCGATGGCGGCCTGCCGCTTGAACGGCTCGCCGGCCAACATCCGCGCGGCGGCGTCGTAGTACGCCAGACGGGCGGTGTGTGCCTTCAGCTCCATGTCGGCGATCTTGAACTGGATGGCCTGGTTGGCGCCGATCGGCTGACCGAAGGCGTGCCGCTCCTTCGCGTACTTGATCGACTCGTCGACGCAGCCCTGCGCCAGGCCCACGGCCAGGGCGGCGATGGCGATCCGGCCCTCGTCGAGGATCCGCAGGAACTGCGCGAAACCCCGACCTCGGGCGCCGAGCAGGTTGGCGGCCGGCACCCGGCAGTCGTCGAAGGTCAGCTCGTGGGTGTCCGAGGCGGTCCAGCCCACCTTGGAGTAGCCGGGCGCGACGGTGAACCCGGGCGTGCCGGTCGGCACGATGATCGTCGACAACTCCTTGGAGCCGTCCGGGTTCGTGCCGGTCACCGCGGTGACCGTGACCATGGCCGTGATGTCGGTCCCCGAGTTGGTGATGAACGCCTTCGAGCCGTTGATCACCCACTCGTCGCCGTCCAGCACCGCCCGGGTCTGCGTGCCGGCGGCGTCCGAGCCGGTGCCCGGCTCGGTGAGACCGAAGCCGGCCAGCGCCTCGCCGCTGAGCAGCCGGGGCAGCCAGGTCGCCTTCTGCTCCTCGGTGCCGAAACGGTAGATCGGCATCGCACCCAGCGAGACCGCCGCCTCCAGCGTGATGGCCACGCTGGAGTCGACCCGGGCCAACTCCTCCAGCGCCAGGCAGAGCGCGAAGTAGTCGCCGCCCATGCCGCCGTGCTCCTCGTCGAAGGGCAGGCCGAACAGGCCCATCTTGCCCATCTGCCGGATCACCTCGTACGGGAAGGTGTGCTGCTCGTAGTGCTCGGCGATGACCGGGGCGACCACCTCGCGGGCGAATTCCCGCACGCTCTCGCGCAGCGCCGCTTGTTCGTCGGTGAGCCGGAAGTCCATCTCATCCTCCTGTAAGGACGGTCCGCCTCGGCGCTCGTGACGCCGGGGGCGGGTCGCTGTGCGGGCCCGAGCCGCCGATCAGACCGGGGTGACGCCGTGCCGACGGCGGGAGAAGTGCCGATCCTTGGTACGCGCCGCCGCGAATCGACGGACCAGCTCGGTGCGCAGGTCGTGCGGCTCGACGATGGCGTCCACCACCAGTTCGCTGGCGAGCCGGACGACGTCGATGTCCTGCTCGTACTCGGCGCGCTTGGCGGCGACGAAGGCGGCCCGCTCGCCCTCGTCCGCAATGGCGGCGATCTTGTTGGCATAGACCGCGTTCACGGCGGCCTCGGCGCCCATCACGGCGATCTTCGCGGTCGGCAGCGCGATCGTGGCGTCCGGCTCGAACCCGGGGCCGGCCATCGCGTAGAGACCGGCGCCGTACGCCTTGCGAACCACCACGCAGATCTTCGGCACGGTCGCCTCGGAGATCGCAGTGATCATCTTGGCGCCGTGCCGGATGATGCCCTGCTTCTCCACCGCGCTGCCGACCATGAAGCCGGGCACGTCGCTGAGGAACAGCAGCGGCACGTTGAACGCGTCGCAGAGCTGCACGAACCGGGTGGCCTTGTCGGCCGAGTCGACGAAGAGCACGCCGCCCTTGAACATCGAGTTGTTGCCGATCACGCCGACGACCTGACCGTCGAGACGGCCGAAGCCGATGGTCAACTCCTTGGCCCAGAGCGCCTGGATCTCGAAGAACGAACCCTCGTCGAGCAGGCCCTTGACGTACCGCCGCATGTCGAACGCCTGCCGCTCGCTGGCCGGCACCAGCGCGGCCAGGTCGGCCTTCGCGGGCGCGGCGACCGCGGGCGCGGTCGGCGGCGCTTGCGTCCAGTTCGCCGGCAGGTACGACAGGTAGGTCTTCACGACGTCGAGCGCGTCGGCCTCGGTCTTGCAGAGGAAGTGCCCCACGCCGGATTCGGCGGTGTGCACCTTGGCCCCGCCCATCGCCTCCAGGGTGGTCTTCTCGCCGGTGACCATCTCGACCATCCGGTCGGAGCCGAGATACATGCTCGCGTTGCCGTCGACCAGCGCCACCACGTCGCAGAACGCCGGAATGTACGCCCCACCGGCGGCGCTCGGCCCGAACAGCGCGCAGACCTGCGGGATCGAGCCGGAGGCGCGGACCTGGTTCCAGAAGATCTTGCCGGCACCACGCCGGCCGGGGAAGAGATCGACCTGGTCGGTGATCCGGGCGCCGGCCGAGTCGACCAGGTAGACCATCGGCACACCGGCGCCGTACGCCCGCTCGATGATCCTGATGATCTTTTCGACGGTGCGGGCGCCCCAGCTGCCGGCCTTGACGGTGGAGTCGTTGGCCATCAGGCAGACCTGTCGACCGTCGATCGTGGCGGTGCCGGTGACGACGCCGTCGGCCGGCAACCCCTCGGCGAGCGCGTTGGCGTAGAGACCGTCCTCGACGAACGAGCCCTCGTCGACCAGGAGCGCGACCCGCTCACGGGCGAAGAGCTTGCCCTTGGCCGCGTTGGCCGCGTGGTATTTGTCCGCGCCGCCGGACCGGGCCCGCTTGCGCAGCTGCTCCAGTGCCTCACCGTCGAGCGTCACGCCGACTCCTCCGCCATGCTGACCTGAACGATCGTTAGGCTAGCGCATCGGCGCGGTTGTCGGCGACCTACGAGCGAACCAGACAGCGAAGCCGAGAGCAAGACATTGAAAAACGTGAATACATGTCGCTAGGCTCCTGGCACCCCTCCTCCCAGATCGGAGTCAGCGATGACCTCACGACTCAATCGGCTCGCCGTCGCGTTGCTCGCGACGACACTCGCCACCCTCGGCATCACGGTCGCCAACCCCGCGCCCGCGTCCGCCGCCATGACCATCTGCTACAACACCAGCCAGGCGGGAAGCTACGCCAGCGTCGCCAACCAGGCCGCCTCGATCTGGAACAACGCCACCGTCAACCTGACGCTCTCCGCCAACTGTGGCTCCAACCTGCGCATCTACCGGATCACCGGCGGCGGCTCGTACGCCGTGCGGACCAGCCTCGGCAACGGCCGGGTCTACATCGACACCCAGCAAGCCGCCCAGTACAGCGTGCTGCGGATCATGACCCACGAGATCGGGCACATCCTCGGCCTGCCGGACAACTACAACGGGAACTGCTCGCTGCTGATGTCCGGCGGCAGCGCCGGCACCAGCTGCACCAACCCGTACCCGAGCAGCGCCGAGGCGAGCCGGGTCAGCAACCTCTTCGCCGGCACGTTCAGCGCCACCGACCGCAGCGCGGACATCTTCCGCGACAGCTGGCCGAGCACGCTCACCCCGGTGGGCTGATCGACCTGGCAGGTGGAAGGGGCCGGCGTATTCGCCGGCCCCTTCGTCGCGTCCTCAGCTCGGCAGCGGCGTCAGCCGTGTACGCGGACCGGCCCGCAGCACACCAGACGGCAGCTTCTTGCCGAGCAACTCCTCGGCCAACTCCGCCGCCTCGATCAGCGCCGGCAGGTCGATGCCGGTGTCGATGCCCATGTCGTGCAACATGTGCACGGCCTCCTCGGTGGCCAGGTTGCCGCTCGCCCCCGGCGCGTACGGGCAACCACCGAGACCACCGACGCTGGCGTCGAACTCGGTAACCCCCAGCTCCAGCGCGGTGAGCAGGTTTGCCAGCGCCGTACCCCGGGTGTTGTGGAAGTGCAGCAGGACCGGCACGTGCGCGTTGCGGTCGCGTACCGCGGTCAGCAGCTCGCGGACCCGGCGTGGGGTGCCCATGCCGGTGGTGTCGCCGAAGGCGACCCGGTCCGCGCCGTCACGAACCACCCGGTCCACGATCCCGGCCACCCGCTGCGGGTCGATGTCCCCCTCGTATGGGCAGCCGAAGCTGGTCGCCACGATCACCTCGACCCGCGCCGACGCGCCGTGCAGCAGGTCGATCAGCTCGGCGATGTCGTCCAGCGACTCGTCGGTGGACCGGTTGACGTTGCGTCGGTTGTGCGTGTCGCTGGCCGAGACCACCACCTCGATCTCGGTGAATCCGGCGGCGAGGGCCCGCTGGGCGCCCCGGGTGTTCGGCACCAGCGCGGAGTACCGCACCCCGTCGGCCCGCACCGCCCGCTGCCACACCTCGTCGGCGTCGGCCATCTGCGGAATCGCCTTGGGGTGCACGAACGACACCGCCTCGATTCGGCGTACGCCGGTGCCGGAGAGGGCGTCGAGCAGCCGCACCTTGGCGTCGGTCGGGATCGGGTCCTCGTTCTGCAACCCGTCCCGCGGCCCGACCTCGCGGATCGAGACGGAATCTGGCAGTTGACTCATCGGTCACCTCGCTGTGACGTCGGATCGGGACAGCATGTCGGCCGCTTTGCTCTGCTGCCCTATATGCGACGGTTACTTTCCGTGATCAGGACAACCGCTGTCGCATACAGGCCGGGCAACCGCTGTCGCCTATAGGTAAGCAGAGCAAAGGGCGGGCGAACCAGCCTTGCCTCGCCGCCGAACGACTGTCGACGGCCTGGCCGGTCAGCGCATGCGGGAGACGATGCCGGTGTCGTAGGCGCCGGAGAGGAACTCCTCGTTGGTCAGCAGCTCGGCGAAGAAGGGGACGTTGTTCTTCGGGCCCTCGATCTGGAACGCCGCGACGGCTGCCTTCGCGCGATCGAGCACCTCGTCACGGGTCGCGCCGCTCACGATCAGCTTGGCCAGCAGGCTGTCGTAGAACGGGGTGACCGTGTTGCCCTCGGTGTAGCCGGAGTCCACCCGGACACCCTCGCCCGTCGGCTCCACCCACGTCCTGATCACACCGGGGCCGGGCAGGAAGCGCTTCGGGTCCTCCGCGTTGATCCGCATCTCGATGGCGTGGCCACGCGGGGTCAACGCGTCCGGGTCGAACGTCGGCGCCAATCCGGAGGCCACCCGCAGCTGCTCCTCGACCAGGTCGATGCCGTAGACGTACTCGGTCACCGGGTGCTCCACCTGCAACCGCGTGTTCATCTCCAAGAAGAAGAATTCTTCGGAGCCAGGATCAGTGCCGGCAACGTCCCGCTGACGCGGGACCAACAGGCACTCCACCGTGCCCGCGTTGCGGTAGCCGACCGCCTCGCCGGCCCGCACCGCCGCCGCCAGGAGACGGGATCGCAGCTCCGCCGAGACTGCCGGCGACGGGGACTCCTCGACCAGCTTCTGGTTGCGCCGCTGCACCGAGCACTCCCGCTCGCCGAGCGCCACCACCCGGCCATCGGCCAGGCCGAGGATCTGCACCTCGACGTGCCGAACCCGGGGAAAGTACCGCTCGATCAACACCGAACCGTCGCCGAACATCCGCTCGGCGAACGCGCGCACCTTGTCGTACTCGGTGCGCAGTGCGGCCTCGTCGACGGCCACGCCCATGCCCATGCCGCCACCGCCGGCGGCGGCCTTGACCATCACCGGGTAGCCGATCTCGGCGGCGGCCGTCACCGCCGCGTCCAGGTCGGCGGCCGGGTCGGTGGTGCCGGGCGCGACCGGAACGCCGGCCGCCGCCATCAGGTTCCGAGCGTTGATCTTGTCGCCCATCGCGGTGATCGCGTCCGCGCCCGGTCCGACCCAGATCAGGCCGCTCGCCTCGACGGTACGGGCGAACTCGGCGTTCTCCGACAGGAAGCCGTACCCGGGGTGGATGGCCTGCGCGCCCGTCGACTTCGCGGCGGCGAGGATCGCCTCGGTGTTGCGGTAGCTCAGCGCCGGGTTCGGTGGGCCGATGAGGACCGCCTCGTCCGCCTCCGTGACGAACGGCAGATCGGCGTCGGCCTCCGAGTGCACCGCGATCACGCGGATGCCGAGCCGCTTGGCGGTCCGGATGATCCGGCGCGCGATCTCGCCCCGATTGGCGACCAGCAGAGACTCGATCATGTTTCCTCCCGGCGTCCGGATGGTGGGACGATGTCAGGGAATCATGACCGACACGGTTCTGACGAGTCGGCTCAGGCGAGCAGCGCGGCCAGGGTCGCGCCGCGCAGCAGCTCGGCGCGGCGTCGCCGGTCCACCTCACCACCGAGGAACGGCGTCGAGTTCATCAGGCCGAACGCGGCGTGCGCGAGCACCCGCGCCTCACCGTCGGGCATCCCCGGGTGCAGCGCGGTGAGCACGGTCACCCATTCCTCGACGTAGAGCCGTTGCAGGCGCCGGATTCGCCGCCGCGGCTCCTCGGGCAGGCGGTCCAGCTCGTGCAGGTGCAACGCGATAACCGCCGGGTTGGCCAGCGCGAACTCGACGTGGAAGTCGATCAGCGACTCCAGCACGCCGCGCGGGTCGTCCGGGCGCCCGGCGGCGCGTTCCCGCCCGCCGGCCAGCAGCCCCTCACTGACCGGGATCAGCGCGGCGGCCAGCATGGCCTCCTTGCCGGCGAAGTGGTGGTAGAGCGCCGGACCGGTGACCCCAGCGGCCGCGCCGATGTCGTCCATCGACACGCCGTGGTAGCCGCGCGCCGCGAACAGACCTACCGCGATCTCCAGGATCTCGTCCTTGCGGGACCTGCGCCGGCCCGCACCCGCCGCACCCCGTGCCTGCTGCTCCACCGTCACCGGGCAAGCCTAGACCGCGAGAAGCCCGCGATGGTTCCCGGTCAGTTCCGCCCGCCCCGGGCCGGGCCGCCCCTGGCCAGGTCAGGGGCGGCCCGCGAGGTCAGTCGTCCTGGTCCAGGTCGTGCTCCGCGCGCAGCGCGGCGGCCTCCGCCGGCCGATCGAGCAGATCCAGTGCCCGAGCCAGCAGCCAGGCCGTCTGGCGGACCTGCCGCGAGGCGGCCGGCAGCCCACCGAGCACGCGGCGCAGCAGGGGCTCCGCCTCGGCCGGCCGGTCCAGGCGAAGCAGCAACTCACCGATGAGGGCTTCCACCTGGGCGGCCTCACCGAACGCCTCGATCGACCGCAACCGGTCCGGCACCCCGGTAAGCCGGCCCAGCGCCTCGTCCAGCCGGTCCTCCCCGGTGAACACTCGCGCTCCGGCCTCGGCCGCCATCGCCAGCTCGTACGTCACCTCCGGCTCGGCCTGCCCGGCCAGCTTCGCCGCCAACCCGTCCACCACCTCGACGGCGCGCCGCGCCGCGTCCCGGTCGTCGGCCCAGAACCAGGCGTACGCCTCCCGCCGGCGGGCGCGCAGCTCGTCCAGCGGCAGGTCGCCGAGCCGGTACGCCTCAGCCGCGGCGGCGAACCGCTCGCCCGCCGCCGCGTCCCGGTCGGCGTCGTAGAGGATTCCGCCGGCCTCCTCCAGCACCTGCGCCCGGTGCGGAAGATTGTCCGGCCCGTCCAGATTGCTGGCCAACTGCTCCAGCAGAGCCAACGCCGGGTCGATCTCACCAAGCCCGGCGTAGACGCCGGCCAGCAAGTGCCGGCAACGGTCGGCTTCCGCCTGGGCGCCCAGCCGATCCAGACCGAGCACGGCCTCCTCGGCGACCTCGGCGGCCTCGGCGAGCCGGCCCACCATCCGGTACGCGTTCGCCAGCTCCCACCGCAGGAACGCGTCCCCCTCGGCACCCCGCTCCACGCACAGCGTCACCGCCTCGACGAAGTCGTCCACCGCGTCGACGGCCCGGCCGGCCGACAGCAACGCCCGGGCGCGGGCGACCCGGACCGGCAGCTCCGCCTCTGCCGGTGCCCCCGCCAACGCCTCGTCGCAGGCGGCCACGGCGTCCGCCGGATCGTCGACCAGCCGCGCGTACGCCAGGCAGGCACCCGTGACCACCTCGCCGACGCCCAACTCCCGACCGATCCGGCGAGCCTCGTCGACGGCGGCGCGGGCCTCGTCGACGCGGTCCAACTGCTCCAGCAGGTGCCCCCGGTGCAGTGCGATCCGGGCCGCCAGGTGCTGGTCGCCGCCCGCGTCGGCCGGTACCCGGTCGAGCGCGGCGAGCGCGTCCGCCCAACGCTCGCGGTGCAGCAGCGCCAGCGCCACCCGGTCGTGTCCGGCCGCACGCTGCCGGGCGTCGCCGAGCCGGTCCAGGACCTCGGCCGCCTCTCGGACCAACAGCAGCCCCTCCTCGCCGTCCTCGTCGGACCGGGTCAACAGCACGCCGAGCCGCCCGGCGACCGTCTGGGCGGGCACCTCCTCGCCCGCCTCCCGGTACAGCTCCAGCGCCGCCCGATTCAGCTTGATCGCACCCTCGATGTCGTCCTCGTCGCCGCGCTCCGACGCCCGTAGCGCCAGCCGGTGCGCGGCCGTCCGGGCGGGCAGCTCGGCGGCGCCGAACCGGTCGTCGAAGGCGACCAGCGCGGCCCGGAAGGTGGCCCGGTCGTGCCGGCCCCAGCTCTGTTCCGCGAGGTCCAGCAGATCGTCCGGGCCGGCGCCTACGGGCGCTGTCACGACGGCTCGTTCATCCGTGCCGGTTCGCACCCGCTCGGCTCGCTCGGCGGACGACGCTGGCGTGCCCGACCCGACGACCGACTCGTCCCCGGCCGGGCGGGTGGGGCGGGCCGGGCGGCGGCGGACGCTCGCCGACAGCGGCACGTGCTCCCCGCTCGCCCGCACGGCCAGCCGGCGGGCGATCCACTCCGACTGGTGGCTGGTGCCGTTACGGGTGTCGAAGCGGGCGGCCACACCGGTCGCGGTATCGGCCAGCTCGTCCGCCAAGGACGCCGCCGACACCTCGGCGGCCGGCCGGCCCTCGGCGGCCCGGCGGTACACGGTCGACGCGCCGGCCTGGCGCAGCGCGGCGGCGGAGGCCGCCGCGAAGTGCATGGCGGCGGCCGGCGACGGCGGCCGGTCCAGCCAGTCCAGGTGCCGCTCGACCAGCTCGACCGCCCGTGCCTCGTTGCCGGTCAGCGTGCAGAACTCGATGTGGTCCGCGATGTCCCACAGGTCGGCGAGGTTGCCGCGCAAGCGGCGGTACGCCTCCCGGTGCGCGTCCCGCGCCTCCTCGCCCCGCCCGGTGCGCAGGTACGGCAGGAGCAACGCGGTGAGGATCGCCTGCGGCTGCTCGGTGCAGGTGAGCCGACCGGCGAGCACCGGCTCGGCCAGCGCCACCGCTTCGGCGTCCCGCCCGGTGTCGGCGAGGTAGCCGACCTGGCTCGTCGGATCACAGCCGGCGCAGTCGGAGAGTTCGTCGCGCGGGGTGGTCTGCCAGAGCCGGTACCAGTTCGCGGCGGCCTCGGCGTCGCCCACGTGCTCAGCGACCCGGAACCGGTGCTTGTGCACGGTCTGCAAGCTGTGCCCGCCGGCTCGGTAGCGCCGCTCCATGTCGTCCAGCACCGCGTAGGTGCGGTCCAGCGGCACCTCGGGGAACTTCAGCAGGCCGGACGCCATGTACTTGAAGTGCCACAGCAACTGGTGCAGGTGGCGCTGGTGGTAGGGCTGCGGGTCCCGGTCGAATTCGGACAGGCACCAGGAGAAGGTCACGAAGGACTTCGCCGGCTCACCGCCGTAGATGTAGCCGGTGGTGGCCTGCATCCGGGTGACGAACGCGAGGTGCCGGTCGTCGGCGGCGTCCACCCGGCGCAGCAGCTGCTCCAGCGCGGCGATCTGCCCCGCCCCGTACGGCATGTCGGCGATGCCGCGCAGCACCCGCCACAGACCCTCGTCGCTCATGCTCACTCCCGTCCCGGAACAGCCCGGCCGAGCAGGCCGAGGAAGGAATCGTTCAGCAACGCGGCATCGGCCGCGCGGATCGGATGGTGGCCGAGCAGCAGCGCCTGCCCGTACAGCGCCTCGACGGCGAGACCGACCAACTCCGGGTCGCTCAGCATGGCCACCCGTCGCACCAGCGGGTTGCGGTGATTGAGCACCAACTGCGGACGGTCCGGCGGGGCGGTGGCGGCGAGCGCGTCGAGCACTCCGCCCCACAGCTCGTCGGCCCGGTCCCGGCTGGCCGCGAGCTGGTCGTTGAACGCGGCCGACCGGCTGACCAGGTAGAGCGCGGGCAGCGAAACCGGGTCGTACGCCCGGATGACCACCTCGCAGCCGGACCGCTCGACGGCCCGCTGCGCCGTCGCGAGGAACGGTCGCAGCGCCAACTCCACCTGCGGGTCGAGCGCGTCGAAGCGGGTGGTGAGGTCGCTCGGCTCCAGCCGCTCGATCAGCACCGAGCGGTCCACCACCGGCAACCGCTCGATCAGCTCGGTGTCGTACGTGTAGCCGGCGTTGACCACCGCCAGATCCTGCGCGGCGGCCACCGCGGCGAGCTGACGGAACTCGTCGAGGCTCGCCGCGTAGCGGACCACGCCGTAGCGCTCGCGGAACTCGGCGAGGGTGAGCGTGCCGACGTTGGTGTCCATGGGCCACCACCGGTCGACCAAGCGGAGCATCTCGTCGTCGTGCAGGGCCAGAGCCTTCACACCGAGGTGGTGCACCTGAAGGAACTCGGCCAGTCGGTGCGGGTCGTGCCGCGCCAGCCGGACCAGCCAGCCACGCACCTGGTCGCCGAGCGCCTCCCGGGTCGCCGTCAGCAGGGTGTCCTCGTAGAGGGCCTCCCGGCTCGCGGTCGGGCGCAACTCGGTCGCGTCCACCACGCAGTGCGCGAAGAACGCCCACTCCGGCAGCAGCCCGTCGGCGTTCTCGGTGAGCAGCATCCGCTTGAGATAGACGCGGTGCCCGGCCCGGGCCGCCGGGTTCACCGGGGTCGGCAGGATGACGGCGACGCCGGTCAGCCCGGCCTCCGGCACAGCCAGCGGCAGGACGTCGAACGGGTCCACGCCGAGCGTCTCCCGGGCGTACCGGATCAACGCCGAGCGGTCCAGCGGCGCACCCGGCGTGGTCGGCCAGGGCGGTTCCCCGGTGGTGGTGACGACGTCGCCGACGCGGACGGTGATCGGCAGCAGCGCGCCGAAGAGCCGGGCCAGGTCGGTGACGGTCGGGGTGGTGAACCACTGGTCCGCGTCGCGGCGGGGCACCAGGGTGACAGTGGTGCCCGGCTCGGCGCGGGCGGCCTCCGGCGGGGCCACCGTGACCGCGTAGCGGCCGTCTGCGTACCCGGTCCAGCGAACCGTGGGGTTGTCGCCGTGCCGGGTGAGCACCTGGATCTCGTCGGCCACCAGGAAGCAGGAGAGCAGGCCGATGCCGAACTGGCCGAGGAACTCGTGCCGGGAGAAGCCCAGCTCGTCGCGCTTCGAGCTGCGGCCGATGGTGGCCAACAGCTCGTGCACCTGCGCCTCGGTCAGGCCGATGCCGGTGTCGTGCACCCGCAGGGTGCCGTTGCCGGTGCTGTCCGGGGGTTCGATGCGTACCAGCGCCGGCGCATCCGGCTCGATCTTGCGCCGGGCGGTGATCGCGTCCACCGCGTTCTGGAGCAGCTCGCGGACGTAGACCCGCGGGCTGCCGTAGAGGTGATGACTGAGCAGGTCAACCACGCCACGTAGGTCGACCTGGAAAGTGTGGTCCACGCCTGATGTCTCCCCGGTCCGGATGCCGGCGCTCACCGTACCCATGATCACCGACAGCCGGGGTCCCCCTTTTGCCCGGCGGCTTGACCCTCGACCCGGTCGAACCGGCACGGTCGCCGGCATGACTTCCTCCGCTCTGGGCCGGGACTTCCGGCTCCTGTGGTCCGCGGCCGTCTCGTCCCGGTTCGGGGACGCGCTGCGTACCCCGGCACTGGCTCTGTTGGCCGCGACCGTGACCCGCGATCCGCGGATCATCGCGGCGGTCACCGTGGCCGGGCAGTTGCCCCCGCTGCTCTTCGGCCTGCTCGGCGGCGTGTACGCGGACCGCTGGGACCGCCGTCGGACGATGGCCCTGGTCGACGGGGTACGCGCTGCCGTGGTGGCGGCGCTGGCCGTGATGGTCGCGCTCAACCGGGTCAGCGTCCTGGTGTTGCTGGTGGCGGCGTTTCTGCTCGCCACGTTGGGCACTCTTTTCGACTCCGCCTCGTTCGCGCTGCTCCCCGCGCTGGTGCCACCAGACGCGCTGCCCCGGGCGAACGGCCGGCTCCAGGCGGGGGCCGCGGTGGCCGGTGGCTTCCTCGGGGCACCCGCCGCCGGTGTCCTGTTCGCCGTCGCCCCGGCCCTTCCGTTCGCCCTCGACGCCGTCACCTTCGCGGCAGCCGCCCTGCTCGTGCTGGCCCTCAGTCCGCCTACCGCGATCACCCCAGGGACGGCACGGCGGCGCGGCTCGGTGTGGAGCGAGATCGTCGAGGGGCTGCGTTGGCTGCGGGCGCACCGGACCCTGTGGCGGGTCACAGTGCTCACCGCGGCGAGCAACCTGGCGATCAGCGGAATCATGGCGGTGCTGGTGCTCTACGCGCTGGACGTGCTGCGGGTGCCGCCGGCCGGGTACGGGTTGTTCGCCGCCGCCGCCATCGTCGGGGGCGTGGCGGGGGCGCTCGGGGCGGGTCGGCTCGCCGCCTGGCTCGGTACGGTGCCGGCGCTGCGCGTGGTGCTGGCCGTGGAGACCATGGCGCTGACCGGCTTCGCGCTGGCTCGGCATCCGGTGCCGGGCGGGAGCGCGCTGGCCGTCTTCGCCGCCGGAACGGTGGTGTGGAACAGCCTGTGGGCGTCGTACGGGCAGCGGCAGGTGCCGGGCGAACTGCTCGGCCGGGTCGGTGCGGCCCAGCGGATGGTCGGTCTGCTCACCGCTCCGCTCGGGGCGGCGCTCGCCGGGTTGGCCGCCGCGGCGTACGGCACGGTGCCGGTGGCGGGCGCGGCGGCGGGGACGTTCGCACTGGTCACTCTCGCCGCGTGGCGGACACTGCGGCCGGTCGCGCCCGCTGTGCTGAGTAGCAGCGGCGCGGCCTAACCCGGCGTCCGCTCCCGGTGCGACAGACCGGACAGGCGCAGCGCGATCCGGCGGCGGGCCGGTGGGACGGCACCGAGCAGCCGGAGCAGCACGTCCCGGGCCGGCCGACCGGCCGGGGAGACGCCGGCCAACCTGGTCAGCCCGGCGGCGAAGCTCAGCACGTCCTCGGCCATCGGCCGCTGCCGGGCGGTGTAGTCGTCGAGCAGCGTTTCCGGGCCCCCGGCGAGCACGTCCGCCACGGCGGTGCCGAGCGCGACCGCGTCGCAGATGCCGAGGTTCATGCCCTGCCCGCCGGCCGGGCTGTGCACGTGCCCGGCGTCACCGGCCAGCAGCACCGGCCCGGCTCGGAAGGTGTCGGCGATCCGGTGGTGCACCCGAAACCGGGAGCCCCAGAGCACCTCGGTCAAACGGTCGGGGCGTCGCGCCGGGCCGCGCTCGTCGAGCAGCGCCTGTAGGTAGGCCGCATCCGGTTCGGCCGGGGCGCTCGCCACGGCGGCGACCAGTCGGACCACCCCACCGGGGAGTGGCGCCCAGACCAGCGGCCCGGAGCGGGCGAGGAAGAGCGCCGCCTCGTCGCGGGGCAGCACACTGCGTACCCGCACGTCGGCGAGCACGAAGGACTCCTCGTCACTGCCGCCGGTGAAGCCGATGCCGGCCAACCGCCGGACCGTGCTGTGCAGGCCGTCCGCACCGACCACGAACCGGGCCCGCAGCGCCTCCCCGTCGACCTGCGCGAGCATGCCGTCACCGGCGCGACTCAGCCCGGTCAGCTGGCACGGCCGTCGTACCTGGACGCCGAGTTCGGCCAACTGCTCGGTGAGCACGGCCTCGGTGACCGCCTGGGAGACCAGCAGCGCGTAGGGGAAGCGGGACGGCAACTCGTGGAACGGCACCGACAGCAGCACCCGGTCCCGGTCGCGCACGGTGAAGCGCGGCGTCCGCACCGCCTGGGCGATCAGCGGCGCCGCGGCGCCGATCCGGTCCAGCACCTCCAGGGTGTACGCGTGCACGACGGCGGCACGGGACGTCGTCGGCGGCGCGGCCAACCGGTCCAGCACGGTCACCTCGACGCCACGCCGGGCGAGTGTCAACGCGGTGGCGAGACCGGTGGGGCCGGCGCCCACCACCAGGACGTCGGTGTTCGTGGGCAGCATGGCCACCTCCAGCAGATCGTTTGCCAACATCTGTTGGCAAACACTTGTTGGCAACGCTAGGGCCCTGCTGATTGCGTGTCAACAGTTGTTGGCATACGGTCGTTGGCGTGACCCCGTCCGCCCAGTCGACCCAGCCCCGCCGCTCCGACGCCACCCGAGCGGCGATCCTGCGAGCGGCCCGGGAACGGTTCGCGGCGGACGGCTACGAGCGCGCCACGATCCGGGCCATCGCCGCCGACGCCCGGATCGACCCGTCCATGGTCATGCGCTACTACGGCAGCAAGGAGGGGCTCTTCGCGGCGGCGGCCGAGTTCGACCTACGCCTGCCCGACCTGACCTCGGTGCCGTCCGCTCACCTCGGTGAGGTGCTGGTCCGGCACTTCCTCGCCCGCTGGGAGGGCGACGAGACCCTGGTGGCGCTGCTGCGGGCCGCCAGCACCAATCCCGGCGCGGCCGAACGCATGCGGGGCATCTTCGCCGCCCAGCTCACCGCCGCCGTGGCCACGTTCGGCAGCAACCCGGCGCTCACCGCCCGACGAGCCGGCCTGGTGGCCAGTCAGATCCTCGGCCTCGCCTTCACCCGGTACATCGTCCGCCTGCCGCCCATGGTGGACACCCCGCCGGAGGAGCTGGTCTCCTGGATCGCGCCGACTCTCCAGCGCTATCTGACCGGAACACCCCCGAGCTGACCCAACCTTTTCCCACCTCCCGTGCGTCTGCCAGATGACGCGTACAGCGCGACGGCCGGGAGGGGGGCGGATGGCGCCGACGAGGGACGACGGACGCGACGGCTACCTCGCCTTCGTGGAGAACCACCAGCACCGGCTGCTCCGCGCGGCCTACCTGATCTGCGGCAACCGGCATCAGGCCGAAGACCTCCTCCAGGACGCGCTGCTGAAGCTGGCGCTGCGGTGGTCCTCGGTCCGCGACGGTGACCCCTCCGCGTACGTGCGGGCCATCCTCTACCGCGACTCGGTGTCGTGGTGGCGTCGCCGACGGCGGGAATGGCTCAGCGCCGCGCCGCCGGATCAGGTGGCCCACGACCGTGACGGCGCGTTACGGCTGACGATGCACGACGCGCTGGGCCTGCTGCCACCACGGCAGCGGGCCGTGCTGGTGTTGCGCTACTACGAGGACCTGACCGAGGTCGCCACCGCCGAGGCGCTGGGGGTGACCGTCGGCACCGTGAAGAGCCAGTGCCACGCGGCGCTGCGCCGACTCCGCGAGGTCGCTCCGGACCTCGCCCGCGATGCCCGACCGAGCCAGGGTTCGGCTGATCTGGCCAGCGGTCTGGAGGTGAACCCGTGAACGAGCAGGAATTGCGCCGGCTGCTGACCGTCAGCGTCGAGGACGTGCTGCCCAGCCAGCCCGCCACCGCCGGATGGGAGCGGGCTCGGCGTACCCGGCGTACCCGACGGGCCGTCGGAGTGGTCGCCCTGGCCGTGGTGCTGGTCGGTGGCGGCACGGTGGCGGCGCTGCGACCGCCCACCGACCCGGCGCCGGTCCCTCCGGTCGGCCCGACGGTGACCCCGACCGTCGATCCCACCCACGCCGGTCCGGTGCAGAAACCGCCCGCCGAGCTGACCTTCCCGCCGGATCCGTTGGCCCGGCTCGGCGACCCGGCGACCGTGCCGCTCTCCGAGCGACCGGTCCAGCGTGCGCTGGCGCTGTTCCAGCCGGTGGACGAGGAGTACCACGCGAACGGCCCGGTCCGGGTGCTCGGCAACGACGGCGTGGTGCGCAGCCTCGACGTGGTGACGCTGGCACCGACCCGGGACGCGGGCGGCAACGAGGCGCCCGCGCTGAAGCCGGGGGTGCTGTCCCCGGACGGTCGGTCGGCCGCGTTCGCGCAGACCAAAGAGCTGATCATGATCGACCTCACCACGGCGGCCGTCCGCCGGATACCGCTCGACGGCTACCTGGAGCAGGTGGTGTGGGCGCACGACCGGGTGCTGGTCGGGGGCGACGACCGGACGTACGCGGTGGACCGGGTCACCGGGACGGCCAGCACGATCGACGTGTCGACCTGGGAGTTGATCGCGCCCGACCCGGCCGCCGGCCGCGAGGCCCCGTTGATCGACATGTACGGCGAGGGAACCGGCCTGAAGCTGCGCACCCGGACCGCCCGGGAGGGCGAGCTCCGCTCCGAGCAACCAATCAACCGCTCGGCGCTGCCCTCGCCCTACCAGGTCAACGAGTTCTACGGTCGGGGCTGGCTGCACGGCGAACGACTGGCCCGGGCAGCCTGGATCATCAGCAGCGAGATCGACGGCGCCGAGGGGGTGGCCGTGCTGGACGCGCGGACCGGCGCCGTGCTCCACCTGCTCGACCTGGGCCGGGATCGCAGCAAGGGCTGCTGTGTCGTGCTGGGCTGGGACAACAAGGGCGCGGTGCTGCTCCGGCTGGAACCGGCCGCCCTGGCACGCTGGCACCCGGAAACCGGCGAGATCACCGGCATCGTCCGCGACCTGCGCGGCGTGATCGCACTCGCGGGCTGACAAGGGCCCGCGCGAGCGGCGTCGTCTCGACGTGATCGACTCGGGTTCATTGATATCGCGGTGTCCCGGCGAGCGGGACGCCCGACATCAGGAAACCCGAGTCGATCACACGACGACCGACCGGTGGCCGGGCTGGTCAGACGGCCAGGCCGCCGGGTTGGTCACCCTTGACGACGGGTGCCCGGACCAGGTTGCCCCACTCCGTCCACGAGCCGTCGTAGTTGCGCACCTGCGGGTAGCCCAGCAGGTGCCGCAGCACGAACCAGGTGTGGCTGGACCGCTCGCCGATCCGGCAGTACGCGATCACGTCGTCGTCAGGGCTCAGCCCGAGCTGGTCGGCGTAGATCGCCTTCAGCTCGTCGGCGGACTTGAACGTGCCGTCCTCGTTGGCGGCGGACTTCCACGGCTTGCTGACCGCGCCCGGGATGTGCCCACCGCGCAGCGCACCCTCCTGCGGGTAGTCCGGCATGTGCAGCATCTCGCCGGTGTACTCACCCGGCGAGCGGACGTCGACCAGCGGCCGGCCGGAGGCGACGTGCGCCATGACCTGCTCACGGAAGGCCCGCAGTGGCGCGTCGTCACGGAGCGGCACCGGATAGTCGGCGCGCGGACGAGCGGGCTTGTCGCGGGTCACCTCGCGTCCCTCGGCGATCCACTTCTGCCGGCCGCCGTCGAGCAGTCGCACATCGGCGTGGCCGAAGAGCGAGAAGACCCAGAGGGCGTACGCCGCCCACCAGTTGAAGTTGTCGCCGTAGAAGACGACCGTGTCGCCCCGGCCGATGCCCTTCGCGGCACACATCTCGGCGAAACTCTTGGCGTCCACGTAGTCCCGGGTCACCTGATCGTTCAGCTCCAGGTGCCAGTCGACCTTGACGGCACCGGGGATGTGACCGGATTCGTAGAGCAGCACGTCCTCGTCGGACTCGACGACGACGAGACCCTCGTCGCCCAGATGCTCGGCCAGCCACTCGGTGGTGACCAGCCGCTGCGGGTCCGCGTACGACTGGAGGCGGGGATCGGGATCGTTCGGCACAGACATGATCCCCAAGGTACGCCGTTCAGGCGCGGCGGTGGGCGATCCGACCAGCGACCACGGTCACCAGGCAGGTGCCGTCGACACCGTGCACCGCGAGGTCGGCCCGCCCGCCCGGACGCAGCGTCGGCGCCACGGCGGCGGGCAGCACCAACAGGTCGCTCCGCTCGGCGGCGGCCCGGAGCGCCGGATCGGCCAGGTGTTCCGCCAACACCGCCGTCACCCCGGTACGCAGCAGCGCGTGCACCCGCTCACGTGGGGTTGGTGCGGGCGGCAGCGGACCGACGTGCAGCAGACCCGGCCCCAGTGTGCCGGGCCAGCGGCGGACCCGGGCACCGGCGTACGCCGAGCTCAGCTCGACCAGCGGGCCGACGGCCTCGACCCGGTCGCCGCTGACCAGCACGGCGTACTCCGGCACCGGTTCGTCGTCCCGGTCGCGGCGCAGCAGGGCCGCGCTGTGCAGGGTGAGCACGCTCAGTCGACGAGCGGGCCGAGTTGCGGGCGCTTCGCCGTCACCGTGTCACCGGACGACCGACCGGTCAACCGCCGCTTCACCCAGGGGGCGAGGTGCTGACCGGCCCACCGCAGGTCGGCGGCGCGGGCGGCCAGCCACGGCGAGGGCGCCGGGTGCGGCGGGACCATCAGCCACTCCTCGTCGCAACCAACCCCGAGGGCGTTCAACACCTGCCCGGCGACCCGCCGATGGCCGGCCGCAGAGAGATGCAACCGGTCGGTGCTCCAGAGCATCGGGTTGAGGAACGTGTCGTCGGCGTACAGGTCGACCATGATCGCGCCGTGCCGCTCGGCGGTCTCACCGACCGCCTGGTTGAGCAACTGCACCCGGGGGGCGACGAGGCGTTGGCCGGGCAGCCGGGCCATCACGTCCGCGAACCGGAAGAGGAGCACGTCCGCGCCGCCCGAGCGCAGTTGCCGAACCACCTCGTCGAAGCGGGCGACCATCGTGTCCGGGTCGAAGGTGCGCCGCAGCACGTCGTTGCCACCGGCCGCGAAGCTGATCAGATCCGGCTTCATGGCCACGGCGGAGGGCACCTGCTCGGCGACCACGCTGGGGAAGAGCCGGCCCCGGATGGCCAGGTTGGCGTACCGGAAGTCGGGCCCCACGTCGGCGGCGAGCCGGGTCGCCACCAGGTCCGCCCAACCCCGGTAGGTGCCGTCCGGGTACGCGTCGTCCATACCCTCGGTGAAGCTGTCCCCGACCGCGACATAACTGCGCCAGCGCACCCGCGCCTCCCTCACGCCACCCGTTGCCTGCGGCGACCAGTCTGTCACCGCGGGAACGCCCGGCACCGCCCCGAATCCACGACGTGTCGGAGGTCATTGCGCACACGACGGGCGGGACCGGCCACCCCCGTGAGTGGCCGGGCCCGCGCCGGCAACTTTCCCGCAGGTCCTGCACCCGCAGCAGACAGGACGGGCCACCCTCGGGTGGTCCGCCCTGTCGCCCGTGCCCGTCGTCAGTTGACGACGGCGAGGATCTGCATGTCCTTCAGACTCGTCGGCTCGGCGGTCTCGGAGATCTTCTTCCCGTCCTCGTCCACCAGCAGCACCGCGTACCCGCCGCCGGCCTGGACCCGCACGACCATGGAACCGTCGGTCTGGAAGTAGACCTGCCGCAGCGTGCGTCCACCCAGTGGCAGGGTGACCTGCCTGCCGGTGCGGGTGTCCAGTACCGCGTTGGCCCACAGCTCACGAGCGATGTCGCCGGACTGCTCGCCGGGCTTCCTCCGCAGCAGAGCGATCCGAGAGCCGTCCGAGGACAGGCTGGCGATGTCGTGGATGAGCCAACTGTTCATGGAGAAGCCGGGAACGACCCGCTTCTTCGTGCCGTCCGTGGCATAGAGGGTGACCCCGATGTCGACGGCCACGGCGATGGTCCGGCCATCCGCCGACCAGAGGGCGTGGCAGCCGCGGACTTGACCGGGCCACCAGGTGACGGTCCGCTTGTCGCTGCGGGTGTCCAGCACCCCGCGCCGAACAGGCTCACCTGTCGCCGTGGCGGCCTCCACGAACAGCAGGTGCCGCCCATCCGGTGACCAGACCGGGGCGCAGCTGCTTTGCACGTCCGAGCGCATCTCCTGCCTGTCGGAGCCATCGGCGTCGGCGACGACAAGAGTCTGTTCGTTGCTGTCGCCGCTCTCCACCCATGCCACCCGACGCCCGTCCGGCGAGATGCTCGCGTTGCCTTTCGCCGCGAGCTCGGGCAGAGCCAGCAGACGCACCGGACTGTCGCCAGGACGCCAGGACCGTAGGTTCGCCGTCTCCGCCCCGACAACCGTGGCGGGGCCGTAGAAGAGCTTGCCGAACTGCACGGACGTGGTGTTCGTGCCCGTCCCGCCGCTGGGTGGGGCGCCGGGCGTGTCGCCGTCGCTGGTGGAGGGCGTCGGGGTGGGCGACTGCGTCGGCGTCGCCGTGACCGACGGGGGGTCGGCGGGCAGCGGGTTCGGCGACCGGTCCGGTCGGATGGCGAAGGCGGTGCCGGCCGCCGCGGCGATCAGCACCAGCGCGGCGGCCGAGGTGGCCACCGCCCGCTGGATACCGAGCCGGCGGGACGTGCGCAGCGTACGGTCCCGCAGGTCGACCGAGGTGACCTCGTCGGCCAGGGCGGTCAGGTCGAGCCGGAGGCGCTGGTCGTTCATCGGGTACTCCCTTCCAGGACGTACAGCTCGGCGAGTTCGGGCGCGACGGCGCGCAGTTTGGCCAGTGACTTGGCCGTCTGGCTCTTCACGGTGCCGACCGTGACACCCAGCAGGTCCGCCGCCTCCGCCTCGGTGCGGTCCTCGAAGAACCGCAGCACCAGCACGGCACGTTGCTTCGGGGAGAGCTTCGCCAGCGCCGCCCGCAGGGTGAGCCGCAGACTGGTCTGGTGGGCGTGGTCGGGGGCCGAGTCGCCTCCGCGTGGCTCGGGCAGGTCGCCCGGCATCGACTCGGGCACCCGGCGCCGTCGCCACCAGGACACCTGTAGGTGGTACATGGTCTTGCGGGTGTACGCCTCGGCGTTGCCGCTGTGGTGCAGGCGGTTCCAGGAGCGGTGGGTCCGGGCCAGCGCCGACTGGACGAGGTCCTCGGCCAGGTGCTGGTCGCCGGTGAGCAGGTAGGCCGAGCGCAGCAACGCCGGCGTGCGGGTACGGACGAACGAGTCGAACTCACTCAGCAGAGGGTCCACACGAGCCGATCCTTCGGGTCAGGGTGCGGTGGGCTTGATGTCCTTGCAGACGTCAGCGACGACGCCGATGGTTGCCGGCGGCGGGTGCGGCTCGGATCGAAATGGATCGCTCATCCTGCCGCACCGGCCGTAGGCTGCGCGGATGCTGCTACGCATGTCGACCCTGTTGCTGCGGACCCTGCGCGAGGATCCGGCCGACGCGGAGGTGCCGAGCCACCGGCTGCTGCTGCGCGCCGGCTACATCCGTCGTGCCGCACCGGGCGGCTACACCTGGCTGCCGCTGGGCAAGCTGGTGCTGGATCGGATCACCGAGGTGGTGCGCGCCGAGCTGATCGCGATCGGCGACCAGGAGGTGCACTTCCCGGCGCTGCTGCCGGCCGAGCCGTACCGGACAAGTGGCCGGTGGACGGAGTACGGCGACGACATCTTCACCCTCGCCGACCGGCGCGGTGCCGAGCACCTGTTGGCGCCCACCCATGAGGAGATGGCGGCGCTGCTGGTCAAGGACCTGTTCACCTCGTACCGGGACTTCCCGGTGACGCTGTTCCAGGTGCAGACGAAGTTCCGCGACGAGGCCCGGCCGCGTGCCGGGCTGCTGCGCGGCCGGGAGTTCCTGATGAAGGACGCGTACTCCTTCGACCTGGACGAGGCGGGGCTGCGCGAGGCGTATGGGCGGCACCGCGCCGCGTACCAGCGGATCTTCGACCGGTTGGGTCTGGACTACGCGGTGGTGCAGGCGATGTCGGGCGCGATGGGTGGCTCCGCGTCGGAGGAGTTCCTGGCGGCGACGCCGGTCGGTGAGGACACCTTCGTCGGCTGCACCTCCTGCGCCTACGCGGCCAACACCGAGGCGGTGGCCACCCGTACGCCCAGCGCCGGTGACCCGGGCGCGCAGCCGGCCGTCGAGGTGCACGACACTCCGGAGACCCCGACGATCGCGAGCCTGGTGGAGTTGGCCAACGCCCGCCGGTTGGGTGGTCGGGACGGCTGGACCGCCGCCGACACCCTGAAGAACGTCGTGCTGTCCGTCCGGCAGCCGGGTGCCGACCGGGCCGAGCCCCTGGTCGTCGGTCTGCCCGGTGACCGGGAGGTTGACCTGAAGCGGGTCGGTGCCGCTCTGCACCCCGCGCAGGTGAGCGTCTTCGAGGAGTGGGCCGACCATCCGGAGCTGGTACGCGGCTACATCGGGCCGCAACTGCTCGACAAGCTGGGCATCCGCTACCTGGTCGACCCTCGGGTGGTGGCCGGGTCGGCCTGGCTGACCGGGGCGAACGAGTCGGGGCGCCACGCGACCGACGTGGTGTGCGGCCGGGACTTCACCCCCGACGGCACCATCGAGGCGGCCGACGTACGCGCTGGCGACCCCTGCCCCGAGTGCGAGGCGGGTGAGCTGACCATCCGGCGGGGCATCGAGATCGGGCACATCTTCCAGCTCGGCCGGCGCTTCACCGACGCCTTCGCGGTCGACGTGCTCGGGCCGGCCGGCAAGCCGGTCCGGCCGACGATGGGCTGCTACGGCATCGGGGTTTCCCGGGCGGTGGCGGCGGTCGCCGAGCAGCACCATGACGACCGGGGGTTGGTCTGGCCGGCGGCGATCGCGCCGTGTGACGTACACCTGGTGGTTGTGGGCAAGGGCCCGCAGCTCGACGCGGCGCTGGAGCTGGGCGGACGGCTCGCCGCCGCTGGCCTGCGGGTGCTGATCGACGACCGCACGCACGTCTCGGCCGGGGTCAAGTTCACCGACGCCGAGCTGATCGGCATCCCCCGGGCCGTCGTGGTCGGCCGCCGACTCACCGAGGGGTACGTCGAGCTGCGCGAGCGGGCCGGCGACGGGCGCACCGAGCTGCCGCTGGACGGTCTGGTGGATCGACTCGTCCACGAGGTACGCCAGGAACGTGCGAGCCTGGTGTAGCTGTGGCGTCACGGGGTAGTGCAGTTGGATCGGGTGGAAACGTCTTCGGAGGCTCTCATGACCGGTTACCGGGTCAGTGACGTGATGACCAAGCAGGTGGTGTACCTGCCGGCCGAGACCACCCTGGACGAGGCGGCCAGGGTGATGAAGGAGGCCGACATCGGTGATGTGGTGGTCACCGACGGCGCCAGCCTCGCCGGCATGCTCACCGACCGGGACATCGTGGTGCGGGCCGTGGCGGAGAACAGCTCCCCTGCGGCCACCACCATCGGCTCGATCGTCACCCGCGAGGTCGTCATGATCGAACAGCACTGCACGGCGGGTGAGGCGGCGGCGCTCATGCGGGATCGGGGCATCCGACGCGTGCTGGTTTGTGACAGTGACCGCAAGCTGGTGGGGATCGTCTCGCTCGGCGACCTGGCCATGCAGCTCGACCCCACCAGCGCGCTCAGCGAGATCAGCGAGCAGTCGCCCACGGTGTGACCGGGGGGCCCCGGACGACGGCGGTAGCCTCGACGCATGGCTGACATGCCGGCCCGACTGGCCGAGATCGTCGACGAGTTCGCCGCTGCGCCGCGCGACCTGGTGTTGGAGATGCTCCTGGAGTACGCGGACGTCATCCCGGCGCTGCCGGAGGGCACCGCGGAGCGCGAGGGCATGGAGCAGGTGCCCGAGTGTCAGACGGCGTTCTTCCTGCGCGCCCGGGTGACCCCGGAAGGCACCGTGGAGACGCTCTTCGACTGCCCGCCGGAGGCGCCCACCACTCGGGCGTTCGCCGGGATCCTCGCCGAGGGGCTGGCCGGGGCGAGCGCCGAGCAGGTGCTGGCCGTGCCGGACGACCTCTACCAGCGGATGGGGTTGGCGCAGGCGATCAGCCCGCTGCGGATCCGCGGCGGCACGGCGATCCTGGGCCGGCTCAAGCGGCAGATCCGGGAACAACTCGGCTGACCGCGAGGTTGCCACCGATCATGGAGATCGAGATCTACGCGGACGTCATCTGCCCGTGGTGCTACATCGGCAAGCGCCGCCTGGATGAGGCCCTCGCCAGCTACGAGGGCGAGGTGACGGTCCGCTACCGACCGTTCCAGCTCGACCCGTCGCCGGTGCCGCAACCCCTTCCGCTGGTGCAGGCGTTGGCCGGCAAGTTCGGCGGCCCGGAGCGCGCCCGGCAAATGATCGATCACGTGACCCAGGTGGCGGCGGCGGACGGGCTGCGGCTCGACTACGACCGCGCGGTGATCGCCAACACCTTCGAGGCGCACCGGCTGGTCTCCTGGGCCACCGACCAGGGCAGGGCGGCCGAGATGGTGGAGGCGCTCTACCAGGCGCACTTCAACCACGGGGTCGACGTCGGGTCGCGGGAGGCGCTGGCCAGCCTGGCCGGTGAGATCGGCCTGGACGCGGCTGACGCGCGCCGGTTCCTCGACTCCGACGAGCGGGTCGCCGACGTCGCCGCCGACCTGGCCGCCGCCCAGGACCTCGGCATCACCAGCGTGCCGACCTTCGTGCTGGCCGGGAAGTACGCGGTCTCCGGCGCGCAGGAGGTGCAGACGTTGCTCGCCGCGCTCGCCGAGGTGGAGCAGCGCGAGTCTGCCGTCCACTCACACTGAGTCACCGACGACCGGGCGTCCGGCATCGATGATCACGATGTTTCACGTGCAACAACATCGATGCCGATGCCTGGGTCAGGCTGGCCTGGCCAGCCCTTCGACCACCTGCGCTCCGGGCAGCGCGCCCAACGCCGGCCCCGGCAGCGCGATCTTGCTGTGCCGTACGCCGGACCCAACGATCACGTGCGGTGTGGCGATGACCCGCGCGTCCACCAGGATCGGCCACTGGGCCGGCAGCCCGATCGGGGTGATGCCGCCGTACTCCATGCCGGTCAACTCGACCGCGTCGGCCATCGCGGCGAAGCTCGCCTTGCGGACGTCCAACGCCCGGCGGGCCACCCCGTTCACGTCGGCCCGGGTGGTGGCCAGGACGATGCAGGCCGCGTAGCGGACCACGCCCTCGCGCTTGCCCGCCACCACGACACAGTTGGCCGACACGTCCAGCCCCACCTCGTACGCCGCGCAGAACGCCGCGGTGTCGGCGAGGTCCGCGTCGATCGGGGCGACCAGCACGTCGTTGACGTCAACCGGCGCGTCGGCCGGCCACTGCGCGATGGCCTCCGCGACCGGTGGGGCGAGCAGATCCAGGCGGGCGCGGGCCGGTTCGGTCTTCAGCGTTCCCATCACGGGTGCGATCCTCGCATCCGCGACGCTGAACCGCCCGACGGCTCCCCGGCCGCCCGGCGACGCCACCGGCCCGGGCCGGATCGATCCGGTGCTCAACTGCCGGCGAGGAAAGCGTTGTCGCGCATGAAGGAGCGGTCACGGGCAGCCGCCAGCTCCTCTTCGCGCTGGGCCTTGGCTCGTTGCAGCTCCAGATCCTCGAACGCGTGCCGGACACCCAGCCGGATCACGCCGTAGAGGAAGACGAAGCCGAAGACGTAGAGGATCACGGTGGTGACGACAGCGAACATGAGGTCACGGTAAGACGAACGTGAACCGTTGTTGCGCTCATTTCCGGCCGGTTCCCCCGTACGTGTCGGCCAGGTGGTCGGCCCAGGTGCGTACGCCCCGGGGCAACGCCTCGGTGACCAGGCCACCGGCCCGCAGCTCACGGCCGAGCCGGCCGGGAATCCGCACCGGCAGCAGCGGCCGGCGGGAGCCCCGGGCCGCTCGCCACGCCCGGGCGGCCTCGTCGAAGCGGAGCACCTGCGGCCCACCCAGCTCCTCGATGCCGCCCAACGGACCGGCGACCAGTCGCGCCGCCAGTCGCGCCGCCACCTCGCCCGGGTCGACCGGTTGGGCGAGCACCGCCCGGTCCCCGATCACCGGGCCCAGCCGCGCGCTGGCCGCCAGCAGATCGTCCAGGAACTGGGGAAACTGGGTGGCCCGCAGCACCGACCACGGCACCGGACCGGCCGCGATCACCTGCTCGGCGGCGAGCTTGTGGCGGTAGTACGGGATCGGCACCCGATCAACCCCGACGATCGAGATGTAGACGATGTGCCGCACACCTGCCACACCGGCGGCCAGCACCAGTCGGCGGGTGCCCAACACGTCCACCTGGTAGGTCTGCCGCCCCCGAGGTGCGGACGCCAGGTGCAGCACGGCATCCACCCCGGTCACCGCCTCGGCCAGCCCGTCCCCGGTGGCCAGGTCGGTCATCACCCACTCCACGTCCGAGCCGTCGCGCGGCCGGCGGCTGGTGGCCCGGACGCCGATCCCGTCGTCGCGCAACCGGCCCAGCACCGCGCGACCCAGATTCCCGGATGCCCCGGTGACCAGAACCTTCATCTCGTCCCCCCAACTCGGTCGTCCTGGCATTGACGAAACGGCGCGGCACCGCGTGACGGCGTACGGCGGCTCACCCCGACCGGATCAGGTCCAACACGGTGAGCAGCGCGAAGAACGCGATCACGATCTCGTTGACGATCCAGGCGTGCCCCTCGGCCCACTCCCGCATCCGGGTCAGCACCCGCGCAGCCCTGCTCCCGAGCAGCAGCAACGCCAGCAGGGGCAGCGCGAGCAGAAGCACGGTGACCAGTACGAACGGCACCAGGTGCCACCACGGCAGGTCGTGGCGGGCCACACTCGCCCCGACGGTGGCCATGGTCAGGTCGTCGGTGGGCGTCGCCACGAAGAGCAGCGCACCCAGCCGCAGCGCCTGCGGCGGACCGGCGTGCTCGATGCTCCCCAGCCAGCGCGGCGGCCCGGAGCGGTTCCGGCGCACCCAGATCAGCACGGCCAGGATCACCAGCAGGGCCAGCACCACCAGGTCGATGGTGGGGCCGCGATCGACCTTCCCGGCGACGGCGCTGGCGTCGGCGGCCACGCCGCCGACCAGCCGGGTCAACAACCAGGTCACCGTCACCCCGGCGGCGACCACCAGCCCCGCGCCGGCGAGGAAGCCCAGCGACGCCGCCCGGGGCCGATCCGACGAGGCCAGGAAGACCGCCACCACCAACTGCGTCCCGGCGACCATGACCACGGCGAGCGGCAGAACGGTCAGGAGGTTCATCGCCCGCCATCCTTCCGGCACCAGCAGGTGGGACGCGGCCGAATCCGCGGATCACCCGGCCGGTCGCACACCCCCGCCCACCACGACCCGGCCGGCCAGCAGCGCCCCGAGCAGCGCCAGTCCCGCGGTCACCACCAGCGTCGTGGTGTAGCTGGTCGGGCCTGGCGCACTACCCGCCGCCAACACGGCGCCGGTCAGCGCGAGCACGGTCGCCGCGAAGAGCGAGTCGCTCAGTTGCAGCGACGAGCTGTTGCGGCCCTGCTCACCCGGCGCGGACAACTCCAGGGTGAGCACCGACAGGGACGGATAGAGCAGGCCCATGCCGAGACCGGCGACCGCCCAACCGACCACGGCGACCGCCACCGGCAGCTCGGGCTGGACGGCCAGCGCCACCGTGGCGGTGCCAACCGTGATGCAGGTCAGCCCGGCGCGCGGCAGGCTGGCCCGCGACGCCGGCACCGGAATCCGGCCCTGCAACCAGGAACCCGCCGACCACGCCAGCGCGCCGACCGTGAGGACCAGCCCGGCCGCGGTCGGCGAGAGACCCCGTTCCCGGGAGAGCATCAGCGGGATGACCACCTCGGCGCCGACGAAGGCCGCCGACGCCAGGCCACGCAGCCCCACCACGGTGGGCAGCCCTCGCGCGGCCCGAAGGAACCCGGCCGGCAGCAGGCGCGGGGCACAGACCAGCAGACCGACCACGGCGAACGCGACCAGCGCCAGGGCCATGGCACCGCGCTGCTGTCCCCCGATGTGCAGCAGTGCGGCACTCACCGCGGCCCCACACGCCCAACCGATCCGCGCCACCGCACCCGCCGGCGGGCTCGTCGCCGCACTCCGGCCCAGCGACCGTAGGCCGGGATGGATCAGCAGCACCGCCGGCACGGCCACCGCCGGCACCGCCAGGAAGACCCACCGCCAGCCCAGGTACTGCACGATCAGGCCGGCAACCGCCGGCCCGACCAACGACGGCACGACCCACGCCGCCGCGAACGCCGCGAAGATCTGCCGGTGCAGGTCCTGCGGGTAGGCGTGCCCGACGATCACGTAGAGCGCCACCGAGAGCAGCCCGGAGCCGAAACCCTGCACGACCCGCCCGACGACCAGCGCGCCCATCACGGGGGCGGTCCCGGCGATCAACAACCCGACCACGAACCAGGCGACGCCGTGCCACATCGGCCCCCGCGGACCCCGGGCGTCGCACCAGATGCCGGAGACCACCATGGCCAGCACACCGGTGGCGAACGGGCCACCGAACGCGATCCCGTACAGCGCCAGCCCGTCCAGGCTGCGCGCGACGGTCGGCATCGCCGTACCGACCGCCAACGCCTCGAACGCGAGGAGTGAGATCAACGCGACGCTGCCCACCGTCATCGCGCGCAGCCGGGGTGCGAAGAGTCCCGGCGCGGCGGGTGGGGCGGTGACGGCTGTGCTCGGCATCGACCGAGCATGCGACCTCAACCCTGATTCATGTCAACCGCCCGGTGACCCGGCTCTCATCAGGCGTCCTGCAGCGCCTCCCCGACACCGCGCACCAGCCCGGAAAAATGTTGGTCGGCCAGCAGGTGACCAGCGGTGATCACCACGGCGATCGGCCACTCGATGACCTGGAGCGCGGCGAGCACTCCGAGCCCGGCGTAGTAGGCGACCTTGTCCGGCGGCGGCACCGCCACCTCGCCCAGCATCGGCAGTTGAACCCGCCGGTTGTACATCTTGACGTTCTCCCGTGAACCGTTGAGATGTCGCGTCAGCGTGCTCATGCCGGCCTCCCCATGTCCGGTGATGGTCGTCGGATTCCACGGCCCACCCCGTCCATGCGCCAGCGACGGCGGAAAATTACGCCACTCAGGGGGCATAACGGATGGCAGGTCGGGAAGCCAGGCCGCCGGACGTGAGCGCGGTGGGAGGACGACATGACCAACGTCAGGACCAGCGGCAACAGGGAGCCGGGCCGGCGCCCGTCCAGCCGTACGCCTCGATGACGGCGGCGGGTCGCGTTGCTGGCCGCATCCTGCCGTCCTTCGGGGTGCCGCACCTGGTCGGCGAGGCGTCCCGGACGGTCAGTTCGGCCGCGACCCGGCTGGCCCGGTCGGCCGGGCTGACCCGGCGTCGGGTGTGGTCCCGACCGGGCCGGCACCACATCGAGGTCCACGGTGTCTGCCAGGAGGGCGGGAACCGGCTGGCCCGTCAGGTGGAGGGCGCGCTGGAGCGGATGCCCGGGGTCGCCTGGGCCCGGGTCAACGCACCATCCGGCCGAGTGGTGGTCGCCGTCCAGACCCCCGAGCCGACGCTGCGCGACCTGATCGCCACGATCGACCGGGTCGAGCGGACCTGCGACCACGAACCCGACCCGGAGATCGCACCGCCGCACCCACCGGAGGAGGGGCCGCGAAGCCCGCGCACCCTCGGCGCGCTCGCCTCGGACGCGCTGGGCCTGACCATCTCGGCAGCCATCCGGGTCCTGCCGTTCGCGCCGCTGCCCGGCGAGGTGGCCGGTCTGCTCTCCGCAGTGGATCTTCAACCCAAGCTGCACGAGTTCATCGGTAAACGGCTGCGCTCCGACCCACGCGCGGACCTCCTGTTTCCGCTGGCCGAGGCGGTGGTGCAGGGCTTGACCGGCCGTTGGACGGGGATCGTCCTGGACGGCGCCCAACGGATCGTGCAGTGGGGTGAGGATCGGGCCCAACTCTCCGCCTGGGAGAAGGCCGAGCCACGACTGACCGGCGACGCGGAACGCGCCACCGCCCGCTGGCCGGTGATCGACCGCCCCCGGCCGAAGCCGGACGGCCCGGTCGAGCGGTACATCAACCGGATGCTCGCGGCCGGCGCGGCCGCTGGCACGGCAGCGGTGCCGTTCGGCGGGCCGAAGCGGGCCATCGCGCTGGGCCTGTCCGCGCTACCGAAGGCGCCCGGCAGCGGCCGAGAGGGGTACGCGGCCCAGCTCGGCCGGATGCTGGCCCGGCGTGGTGTGATCGCGATGGACCGGGGTGTGCTGCGCGAGCTGGACCGGATCGACACGCTCGTGCTCGACGCCGCGGTGCTCGGCTCGGACCGGGGCGTACTGGCCGATCTGGCACCGGTGCCCGATGCGGACGTCGACCAGGTGGCCGAGCGGGCCTTCGCGTTGTTCGACCCGGACGACCCGGCCGCTTTCCGCACGGCGGACGGCTGGCGGCTCGGGCCACTGGACCGGATGCCCGCGAACGACCCGGACGACATTCCGGACGCGGCCCGACTGCGCTCCGCCGGCGGCCAACTCCTCGGCCTCGCCCACGGCGACCGGCTCGCCGCCGTGTTGCGGGTCGAGCCGGAACCCGCGCCCGGCGTCGACGGCCTGCCCTCCGCCGCCCGACATGCCGGCCTGCGGCTGGTCGTCGCCGGTGGCGACGAGAAGCGGTACGGCTTCGCCGACACGATGCTGCCCGGCGGGGACCAGTTGGCCGAGTCGGTACGCGCGTTGCAGCGCGACGGCGCGGTGGTGATGCTGGTGTCCGCGGACCGGAAGGCGCTCGGCGCGTCCGACTGCGGTCTCGGGTTCGCCGCGCCGGAGGAGCTGCCGCCCTGGGGCGCGCACCTGCTGGTCGGTGCCGACCTGCGGGTCGTGGCCCTGGTGATCGAGGCGACCGGGGTGGCCCGGCGAACTGCCCAACAGAACATCCGGCTGGCGATCGCCGGCACCGGCCTCGGGGCGCTGGGCGCGCTCACGGCACCACCGACCCAACTGCCGCACCGGGCGCTCGTCGCGGTCAACGGCGCGGCCGGGTTGGCCTTCGCGAACGGGGTCTGGCAGGCCCGCCGGTTGCACGACCAGTCGGACACCCCGGCGCCGGTGGCAACCGCCTGGCACCTGATGCCCGTCGGCACCGTGCTCGACCACCTGCACTCCACCCCCGACGGCCTGACCAGCGCCGAAGCGCAGCGCCGACGTCACAGCTCCGGTACCAGCGGCGGTGCCGCACCCGGAAGTGGTGGGCTGCTACGCGCCTTCGTGGACGAGTTGTCCAACCCGCTCACTCCGGTGCTGGCCGCCGGGGCGGTGCTCTCCGCCTCGTTCGGCTCGCTGGTCGACGCCGCGCTGGTGGGCAGCGTGGTCGGTGGGTCCGCCCTGATCGGGGCGGTGCACGAGCGCAACACGGAGAGGTCGCTGGCAGAGCTGCTGTCGCGCTCAGCGGTGACCGCACGGGTCCGCCGGGACGGTGCCGAGCAGGTTCTCGCCGCCGAAGACCTGGTCCTCGGGGACGTCATCGCCCTGGAACCGGGCGACTCGGTGCCCGCCGACTGCCGGGTGCTCGAGTCGGTGGGCCTGGAGGCCGACGAGTCGTCGCTGACCGGTGAGTCGCTGCCGGTCGCCAAGTCCAACCGGCCGGTGGTCGCCGCCACCATCGCCGACCGACACTCGATGCTTTACGAGGGCACCACCGTCGCCGCCGGGCACGGCACCGCCGTGGTGGTGGCGACGGGCAACGACACCGAGGCCGGACGCAGCCTGGCGTTGGTGCGGCAGGCACCGCCGACCAGTGGGGTGGAGGCTCGGCTCGGCTCGTTGACCAGCGCCGCCATCCCGTTGGCGGCCGGCTCCGCGGTGGCGGTGGCCGGCGCGGGCCTGCTTCGAGGCGTACCCCTGGCCGAAACGGCGGCGACCGCCGCGAACCTTGCCGTGGCGTCGGTGCCGGAGGGGCTGCCATTCCTGGTCAGCGCGGCGCAACTGGCGGCGGCCCGGCGGCTGGCCGAGCACGGCGCGTTGGTCCGCAACCCGCGCACCATCGAGGCGCTGGGCCGGGTGGACGTGCTCTGCTTCGACAAGACCGGCACCCTCACCGAGGGCAAGCTGCTGCTCGCCGGGGTCGGCGACGGCGTCGGCGACCGGTACGCCCCGGTGGACCGGTTGGACGACCGGCTCCGGATGACGCTGGCCGCGGCGCTGCGGGCCACCCCCGCCGCGAAGGATCCGGAGGAGTTGGCGTTGCAGACCGACCGGGCGGTCCGGCGGGGTGCCGGGGAGGCCGGGGTGGTGGAGCAGACCGGTGCCGCCGGGTGGCGGGCTGCCGGTGGGCTTCCGTTCGAGCCGTCCCGCGGTTACCACGCGAGCATCGGAGAGACCGACGGTCACCTGTTGTTGAGCGTCAAGGGTGCTCCGGAGACGGTGCTGCCGCGCTGTTCGTCCCGACGCACCGACGGTCGTCAGGAGCCGCTGGACGACGCCGGCCGTGCGGAGCTGGAGCGGACGCTCGCCGACCGGGCCGGGGCGGGAAACCGGATCCTGGCCGTCGCGGAGTGCCCGGTGAACGACCCGAAGGTGACCGACGGGGACGTTCGCGGACTGACCTTCGTGGGCTTCCTGGCCCTCGCGGACGGTGTGCGGGAGAGCGCCGCCCCGGCGGTACGCCGGATTCGGCAGGCCGGCGTGCACACCATCATGATCACCGGTGATCATCCGGCGACTGCCGAGGCGATCGCGGCCACCATCAGTGAGCACGACGAACAGCGGGTGGTCACGGCCGGCGAACTCGACCAACTGGACGACGACGCGCTCGCCGAGCGGTTGACCAACACCGATGTGGTGGCCCGCTGCACCCCTGCCCACAAGGTGCGGATCATCCAGGCGTTGCAGAAGTGCGGTCGGACCGTGGCGATGACCGGCGACGGCGCCAACGACGCCCCGGCGATCCGGCTGGCCGACGTCGGCATCGCCCTCGGCCAACGGGGCACCCCGGCCGCCCGCGCCGCAGCCGACCTGGTGGTCACCGACGACCGCCTGGAGACCATCATCGCGACCCTGATCGAAGGGCGGGCGATGTGGTCGTCGGTGCGGCACGCGCTGAGCATCCTGGTCGGCGGCAACCTCGGCGAGATCGCGTTCAGTGTGCTCACCGCCGCGGCGACCGGCCGCTCCGCGCTCACCGGACGACAACTGCTGCTGGTCAACCTGCTCACCGACCTGGCACCGGCACTGGCCATCGCGGTCCGGCCGCCCGCGTCGGACCGCACCGACGCGCTGCTCCGGGAGGGCCCGGACACAGCGCTCGGCGAGAGCCTCACCAGGGAGATCGGGCTGCGGGCGGCAGCCACCACGCTGGGCGCGACCGCGGGCTGGACGTTGGCCCGCTACACCGGACGCCGGCAGCGGGCCGGCACGGTCGCCCTGGTCTCCCTCGTCGGCACCCAACTCGGGCAGACCATCCTGGCCGGCGGCACCAGCCCGGCCGTGCTGGCCTCCACGGCGGCGTCACTGGGCGTGCTGGTCGTGGTGGTGCAGACGCCGGGGGTGAGCCAGTTCTTCGGCTGTACCCCGCTCGGGCCGGTCGGCTGGACCATCGGGGCCGGGTCGGCGCTCGGCGCGACCTTCGCCAACGGCGCGCTCACCAGGCTGATGGAACGCCTCCCGGAGGCGCATCCGCCCAACTCCACCGGTGCGGCCGCCGAGGGCTGAGCCGCATGCTGACGGCTCGCTGGGGTACGGCAGCGGGAGGAGGTGGGCACAGTGGCGGAGCAACCACAGGTGACGTTCATCGGTACCGCGACGACGGTGCTGCGGATCGGCGGGTTCACCCTGCTGACCGACCCGAACTTCCTGCACCGGGGTCAACGGGCGTACCTGGGCAAGGGGTTGTGGTCGCGTCGACGCACGGACCCGGCGCTACGGATCGCCCAGCTCCCAGAACTGGACGCGGTGGTCCTGTCCCACCTGCACGGCGACCACTTCGACCGGGTGGCCCGCCGGGAACTGGACCGCGAGCTGCCCATCGTCACCACCCCCGCGGCGGAACGCAAGCTGCGTCGCTGGGGCTTCCGGGCCGCCCAGGGCCTGCCGACCTGGTCGTCCCAGGAGCTGCACCGCGACGGTACGACCCTGCGTCTGACCTCGATGCCCGGGCAGCACGGCCCGGGCGCGCTGGACCGGCTGATGCCCGACGTGATGGGCACAATGATCGACGTGGAACGCTCCGGGCGGCGGGAGTTCCGGCTCTACGTCACCGGCGACACCCTCAACCGGCCGCTACTCACCGCCATCCCCGAACGCTACCCGGACATCGACGCGATGCTGATCCACCTCGGCGGCACGAAGGTCGCCGGGATCCTGCTCACCATGGACGCCCGCCAGGGCGCGGACCTGGTGGAGCTGATCCGTCCACAGCTGACCGTGCCGATCCACTACGACGACTACCCGGTCTTTCGCTCCCCGTTGGCGCACTTCGTCGACGAGGCCCGCCGCCGGGGTTGGGCAAAGCAGGTGCGCACCATCGCCCGCGGCGAGACCGTCCCGCTCACTCAGCCCGCCTGACCGCCCGCCTGACCGCACTGCCGGTTCGGGCGGCCAGATGCCAAGGAGCGGTATACCTCAGAGTCATATTCATACCTCAGAGTCATAACGCTCGCGCCGACACCTCGACCCACCCCGATCTGCCGGCACAGGTCGCCGGACTACGCGAATCGCCGCCTGCCGGCGGACCGGCGGCGGCGATCGTTGACAGGTGCGATGGGTCAGCTGCGCTCGGAGATGGCCTCGATGAGGTCGCCGACCGGGCGCTCCGGGAGGGATCGGGCCACGTCGGCCACCGCCACGATGCCCACCAGCTCGTGGCCATCGATCACCGGCAGTCGGCGCACCTTGTGCTGGCCCATGGTGCGCAGAATCTCCGCCGCGTCGTCGTCCGCGCCGATGGTGACCGCCTCGCCCTGGGCCAGCTCACCAGCGGTCACGGTGGCCGGGTCACGGCCCTCGGCCAGCACCTTCACCACGATGTCGCGGTCGGTCAGCATGCCCTTGAGCCGGTTGTCGTCACCGCAGATCGGCAGGGCGCCGACCCCCAGCTCGGCCATCCGCTTCGCGGCCGACTTCAGGTCGTCCTGCTCGCGTACGCAGCTCACGTCGTTCGTCATGATCTCGCGTGCCGTAGGCATTGGTATGACACCTCACTTCCCGGGGGTTGTTGCCGCTTCTCCTACCCCGGTCGGCGCCTGCCATGCCGCCCGCCTTGTCGCCACCGCTCATCCGCGCAAATACCTTGCCGAGACGCGGCCGAGCGGAGAAGATCGGGCGTCGGCTACCGCCACTGATCTGGGTCAAAGCAACGGGAAGGCGAGGATGCCCGACGCCGCAGCCGCCGATTCGCGGACGCGGAAGCCTTGAGTGCTGGTGGGCCGGAGGTACCACCAAGCGAACCACACCGCGACAATCGCCGGTGACCCGTTACCCGTGCCACCAGAGTGAGCGATGGCAGGTAGGTCTACCACCGGGCGTACGTCGGTCTGCTGGCCGTGGCACTGAACGCCGCCCGCGCTGTCCGGACTGTGCGGACTGTGCAGGCACAATTGGGCTGTGGAACGTCACGAGTTCGGTGCCGCGGTGCGCCAGTTGCGGGAGAGTACGGCGCCTGCGGCTGTCGGGCTGCCGATCGGTCGTCGCCGGGTGCAGGGGTTGCGGCGGGAGGAGCTCGGCGAGCTGGCGGGAATGTCTGCGGACTACGTACGCCGGTTGGAGCAGGGGCGCAGCCATCCGTCAGCCGGGGTGGTGAACGCCATCGCCCGTGCGTTACGGATCGGGCGGGCGGAGTACGAGCGGCTCTGCGCGCTGGCCGGGTACGCCGCTGCGGACGGGCAGGTGCCGAACGAGGTCCAGCGCGTTCATGGCCCTGGGGCACTGGAATCTCACCGGCGGCCCGTGGGAGTGGAACATCGCCTGGCGTACGTTCTGCGATCCGTTCGGTGCTTTCAAGCAATCCACGGATGACGCGACCGATCATGAATCGATCCTCGCTGCCCGCCTGAAGAGCGCGCTGTTGCGCTACCCCGCCGACACGTCGCTCGCCGCGCTGGTGGACGAGATGCGGAGCCGAAGCCGCCTGTTCGACACCTTGTGGCGCGCACCGCGACCGGTGGCGGCCTACGAGAGCAGTGCCGCGTTCATCCATCCGGACCGCGGCGCCGTCACGCTCGTCGGCAGCCTGCTCGCCATCCCGGGCGACGATCTTGTGGCCCTGATACTCACCGCGGCGCCCGGCTCGGTCGATGCGGCGCGTCTCACGGAGATCGTCGGCGTCGCCGGGAAACCGACCATCATCAAGGTGGGCCAGCCCGGCCCAGGCTAACCGCGTCGGATCCTGTGAAGGTAAGTGACGTCTCCAGCAACCGCGGATCCATTGGCAGCCTCCGGGCGGCTCTGGTGAGGCGGAACTGGATGCCTTCGCAACTTGAAGCACACCGCAGGGAGCATCTCCGCGTCGCAACCGCTTCAAGGTCGAAGCACATTGACGGTGCTCACAGAGGCAGGTTCAGCAATGAAGGCAGTGCGTTTTCACGAGTTCGGCGGTCCTGAGGTCCTGCGCTACGAGGACGTCGAGCAGCCGACCCCCGGAGCCGGGCAGGTCCGGATCCGCGTCGCCGCGACGTCGTTCAACGGCGTCGACGGCAACATCCGCGCGGGCTACATGCAGGGCCCGATCCCGGTGGAACTGCCGCACACTCCCGGCCTCGACGTCGCCGGCACGGTCGACGCGCTCGGTGACGGCGTGGACGACATCGCGGTCGGCGACCGGGTCGTCGGCTTCCTGCCGATGACGGGGACCGGGGCGGCCGCGGAATATGTGCTCGCACCAGCGGAGATCTTGACGGGGGCACCCAAGAACATCCCGTTGGCTGACTCGGCGGCCTTCCCGCTGGTGGGCCTGACCGCATGGCAGGCGCTGTTCGACCACGGCAAGCTGACCGCCGGTCAGCGGGTGCTGATCAACGGCACCGGCGGAGCGGTCGGCGGATACGCGGTGCAGCTGGCCAAGGAGGTCCGTGCCCACGTGATCGCCACGGCCAGCCCACGCAGCGCCGAGCCGGTCAAGGCTGCCGGCGCCGACGAGGTGATCGACCACACCACCACCGACGTGACCGCGGCGGTGACCGAGCCGGTCGACCTCGTACTCAACCTCGCGCCCGTCGCTCCGGAACAGCTGGCCGCGCTGGTCACGCTGATCCGTGACGGCGGCACCTTGGTCAACACCACCGTCTGGATGCCCGCCCCTTCCGACGAGGAGCGCGGCGTGCGCGGCATCGACCTGTTCGTCCGCAGCGACGCCGACCAACTCGCCGACCTGGCCGCTCGGATCAGCACCGGCGAGTTGCGTGTCGACGTTGCCCAGCGGGTGGCGCTGGCCGACCTGCCCGCACTCCACGCCCGGGCCGGCGCGGGCGAGCTGCCCGGCAAAACCGTCGTCCTCGCGCCCACGGCCTGACACGGCCGACCTCGCCCACCCTCGACGCGAGCGCGAACTGAGCTGGTGCCGACCGCTTCAGCGGACCAACCGGCACCCGTCCTCCTGACGGACCGACCACGCCTGCCCAACCATCACCCAAGGACGGACCCCATGACCGACAGCCGCACGAACCCGTCAGGCGTTCCGGCCATACCGCTGCTCATCAGCCCGACCGACCGCACGGTTTCGATCACGGTCCAGCAACGCACCCCGGTGGCGCCCGCCACCGCGTTCCGGGTGATCGCGCCGATCGACCTGCCGAGCGTCTTCCACAGGGTCGGGCCGTTCCCCGGCGTTACGGGCGTGGCCAACCAGACGGAGACCTGGGATCACGCCGGCCCCACCCGTAACCCGCAGGTCGAGGACGGTCACAGGTCAACGAGCAGTTGACCGAGTACACGGAGGGTTCGATCTTCGCGTACCAGCTGACCGGGTTCACGAACGTCCTCTCTCGCCTTGCGGCCGGGGTGCGGGGCGAGTTCAACTTCAACCCCGACGGGGACGGCACCCTCATCCGCTGGACCTGCGAGTTCAAGCCGCTCCCAGGCCGGCGCCCTATCCTCGCCGGTCCCTTCGCCCCCCCTGTGGCGCCGTTACATGGCGGCTGCCCTGCAGCGGTGCGTACAGGTGGCCGAGGCGCAGGAGCCGCAGCTGCAGCTGCAGCAGTCTCGGCTAGCCACAGAAAAGCATGCGAGGTGGCGGTGCTCTCCACGAGGATCAAACGAGCGGCCCCGTCGAGTCGCCTCCGGGGGACGCGCCGTCGCCCGGCCGATCGAACCAACCGACCGCACACCCAAGGAGACGATTTTGTGATTCCCGACGACGATCCCACTCGCTCGCTGACCGTGGCGGACCCCGACGGTCCCGACACGACCTACATTTCCCTGGTGGGCAACACCTACGGCATGTTGATCACGGGCGAGCAGACCAACGGCGCGTACTGCCTGATCGACATGCGCGTCCCCGACGGCGGCGGCCCGCCGCCGCACCGGCACGACTTCGAGGAGATGTTCACGATCCTTGAGGGCGAGATCGAGTTCACCTTCCGCGGCGAGAAGCACGTCGTTCGGGCCGGCTCCACGATCAACATCCCGGCCAACGCACCGCACAACTTCCGCAACACCTCCGGTGCGCCGGCCCACATGCTCTGTATGTGCACCCCGGCCGGGCAGGACGAGTACTTCACCCGCGTCGGCGACGTCGTCGCAGGCAAGGACGCACCGCCGCCGCAGCTCTCACCGGACGAACTCGCCGAACGTGGTCGCCGCGCTGCCGAGCTGGCCTCGACCTACCGCAGCGAGTTCCTGTGACCAGCTCGCTGGCGCTCTGACGATATCGAGCGCGGCCCGGGGTTTCTTCGCATCCTCTTCGCGCCGCCGGCGGGGCTGCAACCGTTCGGGGTGCGCCCCGCGCGCTTGTGCTTAGGGCGCGGGGTCCCCGAGCGGCGGCCCCGATTCGGGGCGGCCCGACATCCGTCCGACACTGTGTGGCGCCACCCGGTCGAAGCGAGCCGAGGCAGAGGCGTTGGTACGCCGAGTCCACCCCGGCTACGTCGTCGAACCCGCCGATGACAACACGTTGCTCGACGGCACCTACCCGCCTGATGACCTCACGTACGCCACTGTGCTGGCCGGTTTGGGCTGACGTTGAACTAGCTGATCAAGTACGCCCTAAACCCGCAGGTCACGGGCAGTTCAGGTGGAGCCCAGGGGACTCGAACCCCTAACCCGAGACGTGAGGGAGAAGCTGGCCAAGACGGACTTACCGGTGCGCTGAACTGGCCTGCATCCCTCGGCAACTCTCGACGTCTCACACGCGCTCTCACCGTCGGCTGTGCCGAATCTGTGCCTGATGATCTTTAGCCCGGCGTCCGGCGTCCGGCGTCCGGCGTCCGGCAGAGGCTCCAACCGCGTGTCGGCTAAGCGCACACGGTTTAGGAAGGGTGTAGCGCCTACTGCGTCACCTGTGGCCCCACCAGGACATACGCCTGACGGCTCTCCGCCGATACGTTTGATCATTCCGTGCGTGTTCCGGATCTTGTGCTTCGACCGGACTGCTCGCTTGAAAGCTCTGTGCACCAAATCCGTTCTCGTCGGGACCGGCCGCACGCTCGGAGCCTCGTCCATGCCAGCCTCCTCCCGACCGCCTGCTGTCGCCTGGCTGGGCTCACTAACGATTGAGCCGACATCTCCGATGGCTTGGCGATGACCGGGCGCTACACAACGTCGCCAACCGGTAACTACGAGTGGATAATGGCATCTCGCCCCACCAGGATGGATATCGCTCAGCCCAAACGTCAATGCTGCCACTGCGGGTCACCCTTGCGCGGTTGCATTACCCTAAGTTCTTGTCGTAGGCAGGGTCGATTGAGGATGTAGGCGCTTGAAGTTGCCCTGGTTTAACCGTTTTCGCGGCAAGAAGCGGCAACGGGCTGCCGCTTCCGAGCAGCGAGATACCCGGCCAGCCCAGACCGAAGATATGGTTGAAGAAAGCCTAAGGTATCAGGCTGTTCGAAACCGTGCAATTGAGCACGCGCCGGCGATAGCAAGCGCGGTCCTTTTCGCGTTTCTAATCGTCAAGCTCTCACTGATTTCTAGAGGCGACGTGAATACGACCCTTGCCGTACTAGCCAAAGTCGGTGTTATGCAGGTCGTCGTGGGTTCAATCCTTGCCGCAGCACCCTTTTTAACCATCGGCATAACCGCAGCACTAGCGAACGTCAAGAACAATTCAGATTTGCGAAAAAGAGAGAAGGTATGGTTTTACGGTAATGTCGCCACCGCAATGCTCTGGCTTTCTTTCATTGTTAGCTGGGCATCACTTCTCGGCGTAGCGATAATCATCGTCATTCCTATCGTTGCATCACGCCTGCGTCAGCGGCGCAAGCAGGCCAAAGAGAATCCCGTTTCGAGTGGACGAACATGGGAACAGGTACTTGCCGACCCTCCCACTGACACCGTACTTAGAGGAATAGCCGAAGAGTATCGAGAAGTGGTTCGAAAGAAGTCGAGCGCTCAGCTAGCTGCCGACCTATCACATCTCGTTGAATTACAAAAAGAAATGGCGCACATTTCTAGACGATACAATGAGCGAGCCGTCCTTGTCGGGAAAGCAACGAGGCAGCCACTTGAAATCGCCGCCATGACGGTAATGGCGGCAGCGCTATCGCCCGTCATCCTACATCTAGTAAATAATGATCGACCATGGATGCCTGCCGAAGTTGTCGCGGGGCAGGGTGACACCCGCTGGGTCGGCTATGTGCTTAGCCACGATGAGCGATGGCTTGTATTGCTAAGGGACAAGGACCGGGCAGTGATATCTATTGACGGCAAACAAGTAACTTCACGTACAATTTGCACTCCCGAGCGCGCACAGCTCTCCCCGATGCGAACTCTTTGGAGAATCGGCGCGGACCTACAACCCAGGTATGAACGGTGTCCCGATCTCCCTGCCCCTATTGTCAAGCCTCCAACGATGATTCCTACTCCCTCCGTAGCTCCATCGACCGTCGTGGCGACGCCTTCACCCTCCTTGGCAACTTCACAACCGCCGTCGACAGCAAGGCCGATTCCGACCGTTTCGTCTTGACCAAGGACACCTCGGCCAGGCCCAGCCAGGAAACGTGGGCGCGACTAGCATTGCAGTGAGTGTCTAGTATCCTCAACCCGTGCTCCGGTTGCTGGTCGACACATCGGTCTGGCTCGACATGGCGAAGCATCGAGACGGCCAGAAGCTCATCGTGCCGATTCGCGTGCTCTACCACCAGAAGCGTCTTCGGCTAATCGTTCCCAATCTGGTCGTCGAGGAGTTCGAGCGCAACCGACCTCGCGTTGAGGCGTCAGTCTCCGCCAGCATCGCAGAGCGCGTCCGGCAGCTGAAGAACGACCTCAACGAGTACGGCGGAAACCATCGAGAGCAATGGCTTGAGGAAATGAGCCACCGCTTGCCGCTACTCTCGTCCCTATCTCTCAGAAACTTCGCGGAGATTGCGGAGTTGCTAAACCACCCGGCGCCAGTAAAGCCAAGTAGTCGCCAGCAAGCCTCGGTGGTACAGGCAGCCCTGGGCAAGAAGGCCCCATTCCATCTGGCGAAGAACAGCGTCGCTGACGCTCTTCTTATCGCAATCTTTCAAGATGTGGTAAAGAAGAGCCGGCCCTCAGACGTCTGCTTCTTCGCCACATCCAACCATCAGGACTCTTCGCTTCCGAACGGCGACCGAAGAAAGCCCCATACCGACTTCAACCACATCTTTGATGATGCTCGCGCTCGCTACCTCCTAGGCTTGGAGGGCCTCACTGCCGGTCTCAATGAACACTTCGGGGAAGAGTTCGAAGAGCTTGTGGAGGAAGCTGATCTAGTACAAGAAGAGCCGCGCACCCTTGTTGAAATCCTCGAAGCGGAGCGCGAGTTCTTCGACAAGATATGGTACGTACGAAAACTCATTCGACAGGAGAAGGAAGAGCGCGGCGAGCTTGCGCCGTTGCCGGAAATGCTGGCCTCTCAGACGAAAGCCGCTATGCGGCGAATTGAGGACAGGTACGGTGCCGACAACGTCGGCCCCTGGGATGAATGGGGTTGGGGTTTTGTGCACGGCAAGCTATCGGCCTTGCGATGGGTTCTAGGAAGCGAATGGGACTTCTTGGACACCTAGCCAGTTACCCGCGCTCCTTCCGGTGTTCAAGAAGGTGCTCCAGGTCGTCGACCTCACCATCGCCCGGTCGCGGGAGGATGTTCTTGCGAGACCCGTCAGCGCGGTGCGCCTTCTCGATTAAGGGCTTTGCGCAGCCGTCTGAGTAGTGCGTCTTGTGGCTTCCTGCACGACGCTGGATGATCCAGAAGATGACTCCCCAGCTAGCGAAGAGGATCAGTCCGACGACGATCAACCACTGCACCCATCCCACCACCGGACTCCTCACGTGCCTCATCGACCCATGTGTCAGTCAGGGTAGTCGATTCGTCACACAGAGACGCTAGTCTCTTTACTATGGATCTGGCGCTCCGCTCATCGCGGGCGGCCGAGTCCCTGACCAGGTGGCTCGCGCCGCTCAGCTTCACGGACTGGTCGGCACCCCGGGTGACCGCAGCACTGACGCGAGGCGTTGTGGATTGGGGCGTGGCACATGGGTGGCGTGTCCGGCGGGAAGTCCCGAGCATCGCGGGCCTGCCCGGTTCCCATCCGGATCGGCCCGGCTACCTTGATGTCGTCTGTGAGCGCTTAGGAGCGCCCCCGATCGCCGTCGAGATCGACAGAACCGACAAGCAGTGGTCGTCACGCAAACTGCTCTGCGAGGCTGATGCGGGAGCTGTCGCAGTGTGGGTTCGCTGGGGTAGCCCTCGGACCTGGATCGTGCCGCATCCGGTTGCCCTGGTCGACATCCCCAGTACCCGCCGCCGTGTCTCCGGCCGTCTCCTCTACTCCCGCGCCCAGGTAAATGCGGCCGTTGTTGCGGAAGCGCCAGCGCCACGCACGGCTGCCCGCTGCCGCGCCACTACTCGCAAGGGTGCACCCTGCCCCATCAACCCGCGCCCGTCAGGCCTCTGCCACGTCCACGATCCAGCCGTCCAGTGCGGTGCCCGCAAGAAGAACGGCCAGCGCTGCGGCAACGCCACCGGCGGCGGTCGCTGCGCCGCCCACCAGAACAGCCCCATGTACGACGGCGCAGCCACTCTGCTTTAACCGGCGGCAGCAGCCCTCGGCGGTGTTGCCATCCCGTCTGCCGTCGACCCGCCCTCCTGGGGAGCGGGCCACCGCCCGGCCCGCCACGTCAAGACGGCCTTGACGCACGTTCGGACGTTGGCGGGTCGGGTGGCGGTCTGCTCGGCTTGCCCGGGTCGATGGCAGGCGGGATGGCCTGCGCAACCACCCACGGACCGCAACGCGCCGACGGGTTTGCAACCATCTCGGAGCCCGAGCGCCCCCGCCGGAGGCGCAGTAGCCGCAACACCGCGACCACCGCCAGCTCGCCGACGCGGCCGGCGTGCGCTCCCCTACGCTGCGCGGGCTCGTGGCCGCGCGGCCCGGCCGGCTGCCGGCCCACCCCCACCGGTCAACCGCCCTGTCGTTCTGCGGCGGCCCCTTGGGCTTCCCGCTTCCGCGCCAGCCGCCGGGCGTGTTGCGTGGCCGGAGTCGGAGCGCCAGCGAAGCGACGGACGCGCGCCCAGGCGGCGGCGCGTGCGGCCCGTGCAGGGCCGCCTTGAAGACGTACAGAAAGTTTGAACCACTTCGCCGGCAGTCCGGCTGTCCCGTCACGGGACATGCTTGACAGTGGCGTCCCACCAGATGCTTGACATGATCGATGTCGGCTCTCTTCATCAC
>NZ_JCADBI010000023.1:0-85136 GCF_059358895.1 Micromonospora sp. BQ32
GAAGAAGGCGATGTTGACGACCAGGATGAGGAGCAGCGCCACGGCGCGCAACGCGTCGACGTCGACGATCCGGGACAGCGTCCCGGACGACGCTCGGCTCTCGACGGGCGGGCCCTTGATGGAGTGGCTCACGGGACGACCTCCGGAACGGACGGGCATCGTGTTCGGTGACTGTCCTGTGACCCTATGAAGTTGCCTGTCCCGGACGACAGCCGGTGAGCGGGAAGATGGCAGGTGGGGTAGGCCCTACCCCACCTACCCCGAGCTACCAAAAGCCCGAATCAGCCCTTCAGGAGCTCCCGCGCCATGACGATCCGCTGGACCTGGTTGGTGCCCTCGTAGATCTGAGTGATCTTGGCGTCCCGCATCATCCGCTCGACCGGGTAGTCCCGCGTGTAGCCGTAGCCGCCGAGCAGCTGCACCGCGTCGGTGGTGATCTCCATGGCGGCGTCCGAGGCGAAGCACTTCGCGGCCGCGCCGAAGTAGGTGAGATCCGCGTCGCCACGCTCCGACTTGCCGGCAGCCGCATACGTGAGCTGCCGGGCCGCCTCAAGCTTCATGCCCATGTCGGCGAGCATGAACTGGACCCCCTGGAACTCGGCGACCGCCTTGCCGAACTGCCGACGCTCGGCCACGTACCCCTTGGCGTAGTCGAGCGCGCCCTGCGCGATCCCGACGGCCTGCGCGGCGATGGTGACCCGGGTGTGGTCCAGGGTCTTCATCGCGGTCGCGAAGCCGGTGCCCTCCGCGCCGATCATCCGGTCGGCGGGGATCCGCACGTTGTCGAGGTAGACCTCGCGGGTGGGCGAGCCCTTGATGCCGAGCTTCTTTTCTGGTGCGCCGAAGCTCACCCCGGCATCGGACTTCTCGACCACGAAGGCCGAGATGCCCCGGGACCGGACGGACGGGTCGGTGACGGCGAAGACGGTGTAGAACTCGGACACGCCGGCGTTGGTGATCCAGCGCTTCACGCCGTTGAGCACCCAGTGATCCCCGTCACGTACCGCCCGGGTGGTCATCGACGCCGCGTCGCTGCCCGCCTCCGGCTCGGAGAGGCAGTACGAGAACATCGCGTCACCGGCCGCGACCGGCGTCAGGTACCGACTCTTGAGCTCGGCGGAACCGGACAACAACAGCGGCATGGTGCCGAGTTTGTTCACCGCCGGGATCAGCGAGGAGGACGCGCAGGCCCGGGCCACCTCCTCGATCACGATGGCGGTGGCCAGCGCATCCGCCCCCGCACCGCCGTACTCCTCGGGGATGTGCGGGGCGTGGAAGTCGGCCGCGCGCAGCGCGTCGTAGGACGCCTTGGGAAACTCCCCGGTCTCGTCGGCCTCCGCGGCGTGCGGAGCTACCTTCGCGGCGCAGACCTCACGCACCGCTTCCCGGATCGCCTGGTGCTCCTCGGGCAACCGGTAGACGTCGAACGAATCCCCTGCGGCCATCTCGGCCCTCCCCTTCACCGCTATCATGCGCAGTCTGTGACGACTCCTGACCGCTGACCGCGCAGACTGAAGACTAACGACTGCAGTTCAGGTGATGTTACCGGCGCGTAGGTATGGGCAAGATGGTGCACCTCACGCGCTGGGCGATGATGGAGACCGACACAGTGAGCCACCCCTCCGGTGCCCCGCCCAGGCGCCGCAGCAGAATGCGACGCGACGACGCGACGCCAGCGCGAGCGGAGAAGACAGGCGTGACGATCCCCTACCCCACCATCCAGCCGACCCCCGCCATCGCCACGGTGACACCGCCCTCGGGCGCACCCCGGCCGCGGGTGACGTTCCTGGGGACTGGTTACCTCGGTGCGACGTACGCCATCTGCTACGCCGAACTGGGGTACGAGGTACTCGGTTACGACGTCGACGCCGACAAGATCGCGATGCTGAACGCCGGTCAGGTGCCGATCCACGAGCCCGGCCTGGACGAGCTGCTGCGGCGCAACCTCGCCGCCGGGCGCCTCCGGTTCAGCACCGACATCGCCGAGACCGCCGAGTTCGGTGACGTGCACTTCATCTGCGTCGGCACCCCTCAGCGGGCCGACGGCATGGGCGCCGACCTGTCGTACGTCGAGGCGTCGGTCACCAGCCTCGCGCAGCACCTGACCCGCAAGGCGTTGATCGTCGGCAAGTCCACCGTGCCGGTCGGCACCGCCGAGTGGGTCGAGCAGCTCGTCGGCAAGCACACCCCGAACAACCTGGACGTCGAGGTGGCGTGGAGCCCCGAGTTCCTCCAGGAGGGCTTCGCCGTCGACGACGTCCTGCGGCCCAACCGGATCGTGGTCGGCGTCAAGAGCGAGTGGGCCAACGGCATGCTCTACGCCGCCCACAAGGGCGTGTTCGACCTGGCCGCCACGGAGGACCGCGAGGTGCCTCTGGTCGTCACCGACTTCTCCACCGCCGAGCTGGTGAAGGTCGCCGCGAACGCCTTCCTGGCCACCAAGATCTCCTTCATCAACGCGATGGCCGAGGTCTGCGAGGCCTCCGGTGGCGACGTCACCCAGCTGGCCCGCGCGATCGGCTACGACCCGCGGATCGGCAACCGGTTCCTCCAGGCCGGCCTCGGCTTCGGAGGCGCCTGCCTGCCCAAGGACATCCGGGCCTTCCAGGCCCGGGCCCAGGAGCTGGGCGCCGGCGAGGCGCTGCGCTTCCTGCACGAGGTCGACCTGATCAACCTGCGCCGGCGTACCCGGGTGCTTCAGCTCGCCGCGGACCTGCTCGGCCGCCGCTCCGGCCCCGCCGGCCCGGACTTCTCCGGCACCCGGATCGCCGTGCTCGGTGCCACCTTCAAGCCCAACACCGACGACGTCCGTGACGCCCCGGCGCTCGCCGTCGCCGCGCTGCTGCACAAGGCCGGCGCCGACGTGCACGTGTACGACCCGCAGGGCACCGAGAACGCCCGCCGCGCGGTTCCCGAGTTGACCTACGAGAGCAGCATCAACGAGGCGGTCAGCGACGCCGACCTGGTCTGCGTTCTCACCGAGTGGGCCGACTTCCGCAACGCCGATCCGGTCGCCCTCGGCGAGTTGACCAAGGGCCGCAAGGTCGTCGACGGCCGCAACTGCCTCGACTCGGCACTGTGGACCCAGGCGGGCTGGGAGTACCGGGGCATGGGTCGCCCCTGACGAAACCGACGCCCACCGGCCGGTCATCGAGCAGCTCGATGACCGGCCGGTGTCGTTGTTTGCCCCGGACCCGCCGACAAGAGTCGAAATCCGCGCCAGCTTTGGGCATGCTGCGACAGTGGGAGTCCACAGTGCGGGTGGAGGGGTGTCGTGGCGACCTTTCAATGCTCCTCGTGCGGCCGGGAGATCAAGCCGGCCGTCCGATGCCCGCACTGTGGGGCAGATCAACCACAGTGGGTCGAGCACCTGGCCGACATTGAGCGCTCGATCGCGGAGATGAAGGCGCGCGACGCCGCCATCGCGCGTGAGCAGCGGCAGATCGCCGCCAAGATGCAGGCCGCGCTCTTCCAGCGGGACATCCTCGCCCACGCCGGCGAAGAGCGGATCAAGCAGGCCACCCGGCCACGCCGGGTGCTTCGCCGCCGCCCCGGCCGGCGGCCACCGACCGCCACCATGGGAGCGCCGCCCCGGGTGCCGCGCCAGGGCACTCCACCCGCCCCGGAGGATCCGCCGCCCCCGCCCCGGGCCACCTGGCTGGACGTGGACGACCCGGAGCACCCGCCGGAGGCATCCTCGCGCGAGGTGCAGAACATTCCGCTCGGGCTGGGCGCGCTGCTGCTCGGGGTGGCCGCGGTCGTCTTCGCCGCGGTCGCCACCAGCTCGATGGACGCGCTGGCCCGGCTGGGCATCCTGCTCCTGGCCACCGTGCTGATGCTGCTCGCCCCACCGGCGCTGGCCCGGCGCGGGCTCACCTCGACCGCCGAGACCATCGCCGCGGTCGGCCTGCTGCTGGTGCCGCTCGCCGGCAACGCCCTCTGGGCGGTGGACCGGATCGGCACCGGCGGGGGCTCCGGCACGGTCTTCGCCGGGGTGATCTTCGCGGTCACCGCCGCCGTCGCCTTCGGGTACGCCGGTTGGACGGGTCTGCGCGCGCCCCGCTTCGCCACCGTGCTCGCCGCGCAGCCGGTGCTGCCTCTGCTGGCGTACGACCAGATCACCGGCCCGGGCGGCTGGGCGCTGGTGCTGGCCCTGGTCGCCCTCGTCAACCTCGGCCTGGCCCGCTCCGGCGTGACCGTCGAACGCCCCGTCCGGCAGGACCTGCCGTCGCCGGGCACCCCGTCGACGCCCCGCCAACGCGACGCCGAGAGCCGGCCGGAGGGCGACCCGGAGGAGGCCGCCGAGCTGATCGACGCCAGCGCGGGCGCCGCCGACCCGCAGCCGACCCGCCCGGTGCCCGGCCTGCGTGAGCTGACCTGGTTGCTGCACGCCCTGGCGGTCGCCGTCTCGCTGGCGTACGCGGTCACCGCCCTGCTGCGGGCACAGACCGTGCCGACCGCGACCGGCGCCGGGGTGGTGCTGCTGCTGGCCGCCACGATCGGGCTGGCCGGCGCGCTGGTGCTGCGTCGCCCGCCGCTGCCCGACGTCGCGGCCGGCATCGTCACCCTGGCGGTGATCGGCTCACTCAGCCGAATCGCCTCGGTGGCACTCCCCGGCCGGGCGCTGCTGCTGATCGCGGCGGTCATCACGGTGACCGGGCTGGCGGTGCGCGCGGTCCCCGAGGCGGCCCGACGTGGCCCACAGATCGCCTCCGCGGTGGCGCTGACCGTCAGCGGTCTGGTGGTCGCCGGCGGCGCGCTACGCGCCGGGGTGGCACCGGTCCGGGCGGCACTGCCCGCCTGGGGCCCCGACCTCAGCCGCTACCCGGGCGAGTTGGCCGCCGCGGTCGGGCCGACCACCTGGCAGCTCGCGGGTGCCGCGTTCCTGCTCACCATCGCGGCGGTGCTGGCCCTGCCCACCGAGATCCGGCGGGAGTTCGCGGTCGCCGGCGCGGCGCTGACCGCGCTCGCCGTCCCGGCCTCGTTCGGCCTCGGCTGGGTGACGGCACCCTGGCCAATGGTGATCACCGCGATCGGCATCGGGGTCATCGGGCTCTCCGCCCGCACCGACCGTGCCGCCGTGGCGCACGCCATCGGGGCGGCCGTGGTCGGCCTGTTCGGCGCGGGCACCAGCCTGTCCAGTCCCACCCTCACGGCCGCAGTTCTGATCACCCTGTTCGTGGCCGGCACGCTGGTCGCGCTGGCGCCCCGGATCCGGATCGCCTCGGCCGCCTCCGACACGGTCACCGCCTGGGCCGCCGGCGGCGCCGCGTTCGCGCTGCCCGGGGCGGTGGCCGCGTTCGTGGCCGCGTCCATGCCGAGCGACCCGACCCCCACCCCGGCGAGCCTGCGTGAGGTGACCGTCCCGGTCCTGGCGGCCAGCTTCCTCGCGGTCTGTGTGACCCTCGGCTACGCCGCCGTGGTGCAGGTCTCCCAGCGCCACATCCCCGCGCCGCTGTCGGTCGGCACCGGGCTGGGCGCGCTGGTGGTCACCGCCGCCGCGTTCGGGGCGCCCGGCGCGACCGTCGCCGACGCCTGGGTCGGTGCGCTCCTGCTGGTCGCGGCGGTGCTGCTCTTCCTGGCCCCCTCCATCGACGCCGGCCGGCGCGCCGACCTCACCCTCGACGGTTCGGACCTGGCCGCCGCGGCGGTCACCACCGCCCTGATCGCCACGCTGGTACGGATCGGCGCGGTGCTCGCCCCGGGCGGGCAACTGGTGGTGGCCGCCGCCCTGCTCCTGGTGGTCGCCGTGGGCGCGCGCAGCATGCCGGAGGAGTGGCGACGCGGCCCGATCCTCGGCCTCACCGTCGGCGGTGCCCTGATCGGCGTCCTCGCCGGCTGGTCGGCGGTGCGCGGTGGGGTCGGCGTGCTGGCCACCCCCGGCCCTATCTGGAGGGGCGACCTGAGTGACTGGCCGGCCGCCCCCGTCGGCGGTGCCACCTGGCAGGCGCCGGTCGCGCTGGCGCTGCTGGCCCTCGCCGCCGGCATCCTGCTCCCCCCGCCGTGGCGCTGGGACGTGTCCGGTGTGGCGGTGGTGCTCGCCACGATCGGCGCGCCGGCCGCGTTCGATCTGGCCTGGTGGTCGCCGGTCCTGGTGGGCGGAATGGTCGCCACCGTGTTCGGCATGGCCGCGGTGGCCACGGAGGAGGCGCGGGCCGGGCTGTCCCGGGCCACCGTGGCCGGGGTCGTCGCGCTGCACGCCGCCGGAGCCGGACTGGTCCGTCCGTGGACCACCGCCCTGGCGCTGGGCAGCATCGCGCTGATCGGCGTGGTGGTGGCCATGCTGGCCCGCGTCCTCGCCGGCCCACAGGTCACCGACATCGACACCGACGGGCTGCCGCCGCACCTGGCGCAGATCGGCGGCGCGGCGATCGGTGCCGCCCTGCTGGCCCTCCCCGGTGCGGTGGCGGCACTGGCCGCCGAGTTCGAACACTCGGCGCAGGTGGTGCTGACCGCCGCGCTGGCCGCGACCAGCCTCGGCCTGGCCGCCGTGGCCGCGGTCCGCCGGCAGGTGCCGCAATATCTGCCCTGGGTCAGCGTTGCGGTGGTCGGCGGGGCCACCATCAGCGCCCTCGCCGCCATCCCCACCGGCCTCGCCGCCGGCGTCTACGCGGCCGCCGCCGCCCTGCTCGGCGTGCTGGCCGAGCTGATCCGCGGGGCCACTGTGCCGCCCACCGGCGCCGCTCAGCCGGTCCGGCGCTGGGCGGTACGCCTCGACGGCGCCCTACGGCGGTTGCCGGACGACCCGGAGCGACGGCGATGGCGGGTCAACCCGGCCGCGGGTGCGTTGGCCGCGGCAGCGCTTCCGACCGCCCTGGCACTCGCCTCGATCGCACCCGCGCTGGTCACCGCCCTGGTGGAGCCGCACCGCACCCTGACCCGGATCTGGCAGGGCCCGCCGCCGGAGCTGCTCACCCCACCGCCGGACGTGGTCAACCCGACCCACGTGCTGACGGCGCTGCTGCTCACCGCGACCGCCGCGCTGGCCGCCACCGGGTTCAGCGGTGGCCGGCGGTCCCGGGCGGTGCCGGTGGTGCTGCCCGGGGCAGCCGTCACGCTGCTGATCGCACCCCTCGCGCTGGGCCAGGGCTGGCCCGCCAGCACCGTCGCCGCGCTCTCGGTCTTCACCATCGCGATGCTCGGTCTCGCGCTGACCCCACCGCCGCCGCTGGCCGAACGGGCCCGCTCGCTGCGGCTGGCCCGGGTGCTGGTGTTCGCCATCGGTCTGGCCGGTGGCAGCGCCGGGCTCGCCGGCAGCCTGGCCGACCGGCAGATGACCCTGTTCACCCTCGGCAGCGCGGTCGGGGTGGGCGCGGTAGCGGCGCTGTTCGGCACCACCCAGCGGGCGCGCATCCTCGGCTGGCTCTTCGCCTCACTCCTGGCGCAACTCTTCGTGCTCACCGCCGGCCTGGTCGCCGGGCTGGCGGCGGTCTGGTCCGCGTTCGGGGTGCTGGCCGTCGGCGCGGTTCTACAGGTGCTCGCCGCGACCCTGCCCCGGCTGCGCCGCCCCGAGGCGCAGCGGGAAGCCTCCACGGTGGAATGGACCGGGTACGCTGCCGCGCTGATCGCGTTGGCCCTCGCCTTCGACTCGCCCCGACACATCGCCGCCCTGCTGGCCGCCTGGGGCGCTGTCCTCGGGGTGGCCGCGACCCGACCCGGCCGCCGGCCGGTGGAACGCCGGATCCTGTTCTGGGCGGTGGTGGTCTGTGAGATCACCGCGTGGTGGATCCTGATGCGAGTCGCCGACGTGGCGCTGCCCGAGGCGTACACGCTGCCGTTCGCCGCCCTGGCCCTCCTCGTCGGAGTCCTGGAGCTGCGCCACCGACCGGACATGAGCAGTTGGGTGGCGTACGGGCCGGCGTTGGTGGCGGCCTTCGTGCCGACGCTGGCCATCGTGCTGGCCACCGAGTCGAGCACGATGCGGCAGATGCTGCTGCTGCTCGGCGCGGTCGCGGTGCTGATCTTCGGCTCGTCCAGTCGGCAGCAGGCGCCGGTGATCGTCGGCGCGTCGGTCACCGCGATCGCGGCGATCCACGCCCTGTTCAGCCTGGGTCCGTGGCTGGCGCTGATCCCGGTGGGCATCCTGCTACTGGTGCTCGGCGCGAGCAACGAGCGCCGCCGCCGCGCCCAGGAACGCCTACAGACCGCCCTCCGCGGCATGAGATAAAACGGAGGGTCCCTGCGGCGTGGGTGAGTGGGCGCGGTGAGACTAACCGGAGGGTCCCTGCGGCGTGAGTAAGTGGCGCGGTGAGTGGGCCGGGTTCGCGGGCCCAAGCGTTCGCCGCGCGCGATCTTGCACTTTCTGGTGCATAGGGGGCAGAAGCCGCGAAGCAGCGACCGAAAGTGCAAGATCGCGGGTGGTGTGGGGGTTCGCGGGGGCTAGCGCAGGGTGGCTTGGAGGGCGGCTTCCTTGGTTGCCACCAGCTTTTCCAGATCCTGCTGGTAGGTCGCCATCTTGGCGCGCAGGGCCTCGTCACTGGCGCCGAGGATCCGTACGGCGAGCAGGCCGGCGTTGCGGGCGTTGCCGATCGACACGGTGGCGACCGGAATGCCGGCCGGCATCTGCACGATGGACAGCAGTGAGTCCATGCCGTCGAGGTGCTTCAGCGGCACCGGCACACCGATCACCGGCAGCGGCGTCACCGAGGCGACCATGCCGGGCAGCGCGGCGGCACCCCCGGCCCCCGCGATGATCACCTTGAGGCCCCGGTCGGCGGCGTCGCGCCCGTACTCGATCATCGCGACCGGAGTCCGATGGGCCGAGATCACCCGCACCTCGTACGCCACGCCGAAGTCGTCCAGCACCTCGGCGGCGGCCCGCATGGTCGGCCAGTCCGAGTCGCTGCCCATGATCAAGCCAACCGTGCTCACTGCGGCCCTCTCGTCGTTCCCGAAACCGTGGCTCACTCGTGCCCCTCGCGCAGCCAGCGCGCGGCCCGTGCGGCCCGGGCCCGCAGGTCGTCCAGGTCGTCGCCGAGCACCGTGACGTGCCCGATCTTGCGGCCAGGTCGGACCTGCTTGCCGTACAGGTGCACCTTGGCGCCCGGCTCGGCGGCGAAGAGGTGGTGCAACCGCTCGTCGATCGACATTCCGCCCGGCTCACCGCCCAGCACGTTCGCCGACACCACCACCGGGGCGGTCAGCGCGGTGTCACCCATCGGGTAGTCCAGCACGGCCCGCAGGTGCTGCTCGAACTGCGAAGTCCGGGCACCCTCGATGGTCCAGTGCCCGGAGTTGTGCGGACGCATCGCCAGCTCGTTGACCACGATCGCGGGCCGACCGGCGTCGTCGCGCACCTCGAACAGCTCCACGGCCAGCAGGCCGATCACACCGAGCGCGGTGGCCAGGTCGATGGCGAGCTGCTGCGCGGCGACCGCCAACTCCTCGTCCAGCCCGGGCGCCGGTGCCAGCACCTCCACGTTGATGCCGTCGCGCTGCACCGTCTCGACCACCGGGTACGCGGCCACCTGACCGAACGGCGAACGGGCCACCTGCACGGCCAACTCCCGCCGCAGCGGCACCCGCTCCTCGACGATCAGCCGGGTGCCGCCGGCGAGCAGCGTGGTCGCCAGCTCGGCGGCCTGGGCGGCGTCGTCGACCATCCAGACGCCCCGGCCGTCGTAGCCACCCCGGGCCGCCTTCAGCACCACCGGCCAGCCGACCTGCTCGCCGAAGCCGACGAGGTCGGCGGGCTCGCCGACCGGCCGCCAGGCCGGGTTGGGCGCACCCAGCTCGGTCAGGCGTTCCCGCATGACCTGCTTGTCCTGGGCGTGCAGCAGCGCGTCCGCCGGCGGGTACAGGGGCACCCCTTCCGCCGCCAGCGTGCGGATGTGCTCGGAGGGCACCTGCTCGTGGTCGAAGGTGACGACGTCGCAGCCCTTGGCGAAGGTGCGCAGGGCGGACAGGTCGGTGTGGTCGCCGTACTGGACGTCGGCGGCGACCAGCGCCGCGCCGTCGTCGGGGGCGGTCGCGAGCACACGCAGTGACTGGCCGAGGGCGATCGCGGCCTGGTGGGTCATCCGGGCCAACTGGCCGCCACCCACCATGCCGACAACTGGCAGACCGGTACGGGAATCCATAGCGCGGCCAGCCTATCCGGGCCGCTGACGTGCCCTCCCGGAGGGCTGGCGACCCGCCTCGGAAGCGCTGGCGGGACCACCCGGCGTGCGGGGTGGGCGACTACCGGGCGTGGCCGTGCGGTCAGCTCAGCTGGGCCATCAGGTCCTCGACCGAGGTGACCGGCCGTTGACAGACGAAACCCCGGCAGACGTACGCGGCGGGCCGCCCGTCGACCAGCTGCCGGTCGGCGAGCAGCGGCACACCCGGCTGGTCCGGACGCCCGGCGACGACCACCGCTCCGGGCGGGGCGTGCCGGCGAGCGGCGGTCACCAGGGGGTCACCGGCCGGGTCGTCGGTGACCACGGCGATCTCGTACGGCCCGGAGAGCAACGCCTCGCCGACCATGGCCGCGTACCCGGTGAACCGGGGGTGCTTACCGACGATCGGCGCGACCGTGCCGAGGGCCGCCTCGGCGGCCTCCCGGTAGCGCGTCTCCCCGGTCAACGCCGTGTACGCCACCAGCCCGGCGATCAACGCCGACCGGCCGGACGGGGTGGCGTTGTCGGTCGGGTCGGCCGGCCGGGCGACGAGCCGCTCCGCGTCGTCGGCGGTGTCGTAGAACGCGCCACCGGGCGCGGCGAAGTGCGCCAGGGCGGTGTCCAGTAGTTGGCCGGCCAGAGTGAGCCAGCGGCCCTCGCCGGTGAGCTGGTGCAGCGCGCAGAATGCCTCGGCCACACAGCCGTAGTCCTCGAGGACACCGGCCGGCTCGCCGACCTTGCCATCCCGGGAGACCCGGCGCAGCCGGCCGTCCACCAGGTGCACCGTGGCCAGGTGCTCGGCGGCCTGGCGCATCGCCCCGTCGGCGACGATCGTGACGCCGTCCATCAGGTTGGCATCCTCGTCCTGCGGGGACGCGTACACGGCGGCGACCTGCTGGAACTCGGCGATGGCGGTGATCGCCAGGCCGTTCCAGGCGGCCACCACCTTGTCATCGAGGGCCGGCTGGGGGCGGGTGTCCCGGGCGGCGAGCAGTCGTCCCACCACCTGCTGCCAGCGGGCACGCACCTCGGGCGCGGCGTCGTCCACGTCTCGGGCCAGTTTGAGCACGCTCATGCCGTGTTCGAAGGTGCCCTCGTCGGTGACGGTGAACAGGTCGGCGGCGAACCGGCCGTCCTCCTCGCCCAACGCCTCGACGAGTTGGGCGGGCGTCCAGGCGTAGGTGAGCCCCTCGACGCCCTCGGTGTCGGCGTCCAGTGCGGACGCGAAACCCTGCCCCGGCCGGTGCAGCTCGTCGGCGAGGAACCGGGCGGTGTCCCGGGCCACCCGGCGGGCCAGCGGGTCACCGGTGAGGCGCCACAGCTGGGTGTAGACCCGCAGCAACAGCGCGTTGTCGTAGAGCATCTTCTCGAAGTGCGGCACCGTCCAGTGCGCGTCCACCGAGTACCGGGCGAAGCCGCCCGCGAGCTGGTCGTAGATGCCGCCCCGGGCCATCGCTTCGGCGGTGTGCCGGGTGATCTCCAGGCTGCCCGGGTCGCCGGTGCGCTGGTGGTGGCGCAGCAGGAAGAGCAGGTTCATGTGCGGCGGAAACTTCGGGGCGCCACCGAACCCGCCGTTCGTGGCGTCGTGCTCGCTGGCCAGCTTGGCGGCTGCCGCGTCGAGCAGCGGGGGGTCCAGCGGGGCGGTGGGGCCGCCCACGGCCTGGGCGCCGCCGATCGCCTCGACCACGGCGGCGCCCTGGCCCAGCACCGCCTCGCGCTGCTCCCGCCAGGCGGTGGCGACCGACTGGAGCAACTGGATGAAGTTGGGTCGCGGGAAGTAGGTGCCGCAGAAGAACGGGGTGCCGTCCGGGGTGGCGAAGACGGTCATCGGCCAGCCGCCCTGGCCGGTCATCGCCTGGGTCGCGGTCATGTAGACCGCGTCCACGTCCGGGCGCTCCTCACGATCCACCTTGATCGACACGAAGTTGTCGTTCATCAGGGCGCCGACCTGCGCGTTCTCGAACGATTCGTGCGCCATCACATGGCACCAGTGGCAGGCCGCGTAGCCCACCGAGATGAGCACCGGAACGTCGCGCCGCTTCGCCTCGGCGAACGCCTCGTCCGACCAGGGCCACCAGTCGACCGGGTTGTCGGCGTGCTGGAGCAGGTACGGGCTGGTGGCGTCGACGAGTCGGTTCACCTGACGACCATAGCCAGAGCCGGCGCGGACCGCGCGGGCTCCACCCGGACGGTCATCTGTCCGCCACCCGCCGGGAGCGGCCCGGACCGGGGGCCCGGGCCGGAGACCGTCACCCCTTCTTGAGCCGGACCACGGCGGTGGCGGCGTCGCGCCGGCTGGTCAGGACGCGCCGTCGGCGCGGAGCCGGAACACGTTCGACTCCGCCGAGTCGCGCAGCGACCCGAGCACCGCGCCGATCTTGTCCGCCGGCATCGGCTTGAAGAAGTGGTAGCCCTGCGCGGAGGTGCACCCCAGCTCGGCCAGGGCCATCCGCTGCTCGGCGGTCTCCACCCCTTCGGCGACCACCCGCAGCCCCAACTCGTGAGCGAGGCCCACCGTCGTCCGGACGATCGCCGCGGCTTCCGGCGAGTCGGCCATCCGGATGACGAAGGAGCGGTCCACCTTCAACTCGTCCACCGCGATCCGGGTGAGGAAGGTCAGCGACGAGAAGCCGGTGCCGAAGTCGTCGACCGCGAGTTGCACGCCCATCGACCGGAGCGTCGCCAGCACCTCGTCGATGACCTCCAGCTCGCTCATCACCACCGTCTCGGTGATTTCCAGAACGAGCCGGCGCGGCGGCACCTGGTGGCGGCGCAGCGCGTCGGCGATCTCCGCGGGCAACCGGGGGTCGAGCAGGCTGCGCGCCGAGAGGTTGACCGAGATCGGGACGTCCAACCCCTCCCGGGCCCAACCGGCGGCCACGCTGAGCGCCTTGTTCAGCACGTAGCGGGTGAAGGTGCCGAGCTGCTCGCTGTTCTCCACCGGCCGGATGAAGTCGGCCGGGTTCAGCCACCCACGCCGGGGGTGCTGCCAACGGATCAGCGCCTCCACCCCGGTGGGGGCACCCGTGGCCAGGTCGACCGCCGGTTGCAGTGCCAGCACCAGTTGATCGTCGACCTTCAGCGCCTCACGCAGCTCGGCCAGCAGGGCGAGCTGGTCGGTGCTGGCCGCGTCGCGCGCGCCGTCGTACGCGGCGACGTTGCCGCCGCCCTCCTTGGCCTGGTACATCGCGATGTCGGCCCGACGCAGCAGCTCGGTCAGGTCTGCGGTGCCAGCGGCGGCCACCACCACACCGACCGAGACCTCGATGGACATCCGTACGCCGGCCACCTCGGTCGGCGCGGCCAACCGCTCGGCGATCTCGCGGGCCTGGCGCAACGCGTGGGCCATCGGGGCGGCCGGGTCACCGAGCACCGGCACCGCCGTGAGCAGCAGCGCGAACTCGTCGCCGCCGAGGCGGCCGAGCAGGTCGCCGGTGCGGACCAGCGTGTTGAGTCGGTTCGCGGTGAGCCGCAGCAGCTGGTCACCCGCAGCGTGGCCGAGGGTGTCGTTGACTTCCTTGAACTGGTTGATGTCCAGCAGCAGCAGCGCCACCGGGTGATCGTGGCTGAGCTGTCGCAGCGACTGATCGCCCTTGCTCAGCATCGCCGCCCGGTTGGCGAGCCCGGTGAGCGGGTCGTGCACCGCCTCGTACGACGAACGGGCGGTCACCAGCCGCAGCTCGTGGTGGGTCGCGGCGTCGTGCAGCGCGGCGGCGAGCGCGTCGCCGAACGCGGCCACCGCGTCACGCTCCCGGGCCGTGGGCGGGGCCGAGCGGGGGAACCGCACCCGCAGCCGACCGACCGGCGCGGCGCCGACCGACAGCGCCCGGCTCAGCTCGTGCTCGTCCGGCTCCGACTGGTCCGGTGGGCCGGTCTCCCGGTCGACCAGCTGACCGCTGGCGTCTCCCCGGTAGCGGTGCCACCGGCCGTCGGACCGGGCCACGTCGACGTCCACCAGTTCGGCGTTGAACAGCGTCAGCGCCCCGGTGACCGCCGCGCTGGCCACGCCCCGCTCGTCGAGCTGGTTGAGGGCCGCGGTGGCCTCGGCGAAGGCACGCCAGGTGCGGCGCTCCTGGTCGGAGCGCAGCCGGTAACGGTAGGTCTGCTGAAGCAGCCACAGCAGCGGCGGCAGCAACAGCAACCAGCGCGGGTCCAGCTCCAGCAGGGCGACCACGACGAGGCCGACCGCCACGTTGCCGACGAACATCAGCAGCTTGCCGCGTAGCGCGGCGAGCAGCGGCGGCCCGATCGGCAGCCCGTGCCGCAGACCCAACGTCACGCCGCCCAGCCAGGCGGTCACCAGGAGGTACGTCACCGAACCGGCGATCACGGCCAGCGCCAGCATCGGGGTGGGCGGTGAGAGCAGCGGCCGCCCGAGCGCGGTGGTCACGGAGACGGCCAGGGCGGACGCGGCGGCCAGCGACGCGGCGATCCGGACGATCTCCAGGGCCGGACGGCGGTCGTTGTGCAGTGACAGCATCGTCCAGGCCAGCCCGGTGCCGAGCAGCGTGGCGGACGGGAGCCAACCGGCCGGAGTCAGGTAGAGGCAGACGATCAGGGCCGCCTCACCCCAGGTGATGCTGACCATGCCCGCGGCCGAGCGGAACCGCAGCCGGGCGAGTTGGGCGAGGGCCAGGACGGCGACGGCGATGCCGAAGCGGGCCGGACCGCCGAGGGGGTCGTCGGCCGGTAGCCGGACCGGGAGGGCCAAGCCGACCGCGGCGGCGGCCAGGGCGGTCAGCGTGACGGCGGCGGTGAGCACGAGCAGCCGGCCCGGTGTGCCACGCACCCCGAGCCGATCGAACGGTTCGTCGGCCGGACCGGAGGTCATCGACCTCCCCCGTCAGCCGACCGACCGACGTCGCGGCGGGCGGCCGGTGCTGTGCTGGTCATCGGCGCCCCCTCCCGCACACGGCTCGGAGACTTTTGGTCCCCCCGGCGGAAGGCTAAGCCAAACCGGGTGGCCGCAACAGGGGGCGACCAACCGGTTCGGCGTGATTCATGCGCGGACTACCCGTTCAGGTGCTGCTGGTGCCCGTTGGGAGCGGGCGTGGATGAATCACGCCCCCCGGTCCCGTCTGTCGGATCGACGACTGCCGCGTCGGCCCTGGTCGGGTCGGCCGAGCCGGACTGCTGGGGGAAACGGTCCGGCAGGCGGCGCAGCCGAGTGTTCATGTTGCGGATCAGCAGGATGGTCGCGGTGGCCAGCAGCAGGATGAGGAAGAGGCCCATCGGCCCGGCCAGACCACCCGTGCGGGTGTCCCCGAAGTTGTTCTCCGCGAGCACCTGGGCAGCGGTCAGCATGGCGTTCCTCCGATGTGCGGTTGGTAACCAGGGTAGCCCCGCCGGGAATCAGCGCGCGTGCGCCGTCTCCCGCACCCCCGCGAAGAGATCGGACTCGGGCAGCGGGCTGTCGACCATCGAGCGGGCCAGCTCGTAATCCTCGGTCGGCCAGGCACGTTTCTGGAGCTCCATCGGCACGTGGAACCAGAAGCCGTCCGGGTCGACCTGGGTGGCGTGGGCACGCAGCGCGTCATCGCGGACCGGAAAGTATTCGGCGCACTCGACGCGGGTGGTGATCCGTGGGCCCTTGTCGGGGCGATCCTCCCACCGCTTGAGCCACTCCTCGTAGGGCGACTCCAGACCGGCGGCCAGCATGCCCTCGTGCAGGGCCATGATCTTGCCCTTGGAGAAGCCGATGTCGTAGTAGAGCTTCAGCGGCTGCCAGGGCGCGCCCAGCTCCGGGTAGCGCTCCGGGTCACCGGCGGCCTCGAACGCGGCCACGCTCACCTTGTGGCACATGATGTGGTCCGGGTGCGGGTAGCCACCCTCTTCGTCGTACGTGGTCACCACGTGCGGACGGAACTCGCGCATCAGCCGCACCAGCGGACCCGCGGCGACCTCGACGTCCTGGAGGGCGAAACAGCCCTCGGGCAACGGCGGCAGCGGATCGCCCTCGGGCAGACCCGAGTCGACGAAGCCCAGCCATGCCTGGTCGACACCGAGGATGGCTCGCGCGGCGTCCATCTCGGCACGCCGGATCTCGCCGATGTTGGCCCACACGTCGGGCCGGTCAAGCTTGGGGTTGAGCACGCTCCCGCGCTCGCCGCCGGTGCACGTCACCACCAGGACGTCCACCCCCTGAGCGACATACTTCGCCGTCGTCGCCGCGCCCTTGCTCGACTCGTCGTCCGGGTGCGCGTGCACGGCCATGAGACGCAGTTGCTCTGCCAACTTCGGCGCTCCTCGTCTGTGCCGGACGGTGGACCCGACCGGGCTCGACCGGCTGACCTGCCGGGATCTTTCCTCACCGCACCCTTCGCCGGTCACCAGCGCCGGGCATGACCTGCCATTCCTGCCGCTGGACCGGGTGGGAGGATGGGGCTCTGTCATTCTTGCCGATGCCGCCGACAACAACGCCAGGAGATACCCGCCGGTGACCGAGACGCACGCCACAATTTCACCAGGCGCGCCGGTATTCCCGGCCGGGCGCTACGGCCGCCGTCGGGCGCCGGGCGGAAAGCGCCGTCGTACGCTGCTGGCCGCGCTGGCGCTGCTGGCGCTCGTGGCAACGCTGACCGTTATCTCGGTCCGGCTCTACCGCCAGTACGGCGACCCGGCATACGACGCCCAGGTGATCACGTACACCGACATCACGGACAATCAGGTGCTCGTCGACTTCCGGGTGACCGTCCCGGCGGGTGGATCAGCGGTCTGCGTACTGCGCGCCCGGGACCGTGCCGGCGCCGAGGTGGCCCGCGAACAGGTCACCGTGACCGCCGCTCCGGGGGATCGGCACGTCACGACCCGGCACCGCCTGGCCACCACCGCGCGGCCGTTCATCGGTGAGGTTCTGCGCTGCCGACCACCGTCCTGACCTGCCCGAACAGCGCCGAGGGCGGGGCGGATCGAGCGCCTACCGCGGGTGTCGGATCCGGACACCGGCGGTGATGGCCGACACGCTGTGTCGTACCGCACTGGTAACTTGGTAGTTCACCTGTCAGCCAGCCACGCACAACTGAGGAGAACGCCTGTGTCCACTGGCAACGAGGCGCCCGCCACCTGGCTGTCGCAGGACGCGTACGACCGCCTCCAGGCCGAGCTCGACGAGCACATCGCCAACCGCCCGGCGATCGCAGCCGAGATCAACGCTCGGCGCGAGGAGGGCGACCTGCGGGAGAACGGCGGCTACCACGCCGCCCGCGAGGAGCAGGGCAAGGCCGAGGGTCGCATTCGCTACCTGCAGGAGCTGCTGCGCACCGCGAAGGTCGGCGCGGCTCCCACCGCCGACGCGGTGTCGCCGGGCATGGTGGTGACGATCTACTTCGACGACGACACCAACGACACCGAGACCTTCCTGCTCGGTTCCCGGGAGATCGCGGCCACCACCGACCTGACCGTCTACAGCCCCGAGTCCGCGCTGGGCAAGGCGATCCTGGGCGGTCGAGCCGGGCAGACCTGCACCTACACGGCGCCCAGCGGCGCCGACATCAAGGTGACCGTGGTCAGCTTCGAGCCGTTCTCCGGCTGACCGTCGCCGACCGCGCCACCCGGTGCCGGCCGGGCTGACCGACGCCCGGCACCCACTGTCGAAACCCCGCGCATCCGAGGCGTGGCACCCACCGGTGTCACGCCTCGGCCGCGAAGACCACCTGGTAGCCGCTGGCCCGCAAGGCGCTGATCAGGGTGTCCGAGTGCTCGACGCCCCGGGTCTCCACCGACAGCGCCACCTCCACCTCGCCGAGGCTGAGGTGCGGGTTGGCCCGCTGGTGCTCCACGTCCACCACATTGGCCCGGTGCTCGGCGATCTGGCTGAGCAGCGACGCGAGCTGCCCCGGCCGGTCCGAACAGCGGACGGTCACCCGCAGATAGCGACCCGCCGCGGCCAACCCGTGCTCGATCACCCGCATCATCAGCAACGGGTCGATGTTGCCGCCGGAGAGCACCGCGACCACCGGGGTCTCCACCTCGACCACGCCGGCCAGCAGCGCGGCGACACCGACCGCCCCGGCCGGCTCGACCACCTGCTTACCCCGCTCCAACAGCATCAGCAGGGCCCGGGAGATGTCCTCCTCGGAGACCGTGACGATCTCGTCGACCAGCTTGCGCACGTGGTTGAAGGTGATCTCGCCCGGCCGGCCGACCGCGATGCCGTCGGCGATGGTGGAGAAGACGGGCAGCCGGACCGGCTCTCCGGCCACCAGTGAGGGTGGGAACGCCGCCGCCCCGGCCGCCTGCACGCCGATGATCCGGACGTCCGGCCGCAACGCCTTCGCGGCCACCGCCATGCCCGAGATCAGCCCGCCGCCGCCCACCCCGGTGATGATCGTCTTCACGTCCGGGCACTGTTCGAGGATTTCCAGCGCCACCGTGCCCTGCCCGGCGATCACATCGGGGTGGTCGAACGGGTGGATCAGCACCGCGCCGGTGCGCTCGGCGTACGTCTGCGCGGCCACCAGCGACTCGTCGACGGTGTTCCCCGCGAGCTCGACCTGCGCGCCGTACCCCTTGGTGGCGGCCACCTTCGGCAGCGGCGCGTTGACCGGCATGAAGACGGTGGCGTGCGTGCCGACCAGGCCGGCGGCGAGGGCCACGCCCTGCGCGTGGTTGCCCGCGCTCGCCGCGACCACACCCCGTTCCCGCTCCGCCGCCGACAACCGGGAGATCCGCACGTACGCGCCCCGCACCTTGTACGAGCCGGCGCGCTGCACGTTCTCGCACTTGAGCCACGTCGGCCCGCCCAGCGCCGCGCTGAGCGGCCGGGACGGCTCCAGCGGGGTGGTGCGGGTGACGCCAGCGAGCAACTCCCGTGCGGCCCGCACGTCGTCGAGACCGACCAGTTCCGTCATGCCCCGATCGTGCCACCCGCCTGCGCAGCCCTCGGCGGCGACACCGGAGTGCCCGACACCGCGTACACCGTCGACGATCAGGCGGTGGCTGGCGACTCCGTGCCGACCCGGGGGTAGCCGGGAGCGTGACGCGTCCACGGGGCGGCCATCTCGAACTGGCCGGCCACACCGAGCAGCAGCAACTCCGAGCCGGGCGGACCGACCAGCTGCACGGCGACCGGCAGGCCGTCCGGGCGGCGGCCGACCGGCACGACGACCGCCGGCAGGCCGGCGATGTTCCAGGGCGCCGCGTACGGGGCGTACCGGATGTTGGCGGTCATGTTCGACCGCCAGGACCGCTCCGACCAGCGGGCCGCCTCCGGTGGCGCGCTGGCCAGCGCCGGGGTGAGCAGCAGGTCGATCGAGTGGTCGGTGAAGAAGTCGAGCGACCGCTGCCGCCAGGCCGCCCGGTCCGCCTCCCGCACGTAGCCGCGACGTTGCGCCCACTCGCCCAGCGCGACGTGCCGCCGGGTGCGCCGTTGCAGACCGCGTCGGTCCAGGCCAGCGGCCCGGACGTCGGTGGCGGCGGCGGCGAGCCAGGTGGCGATGCCCTGGAGGCCCAGGGCGGTGGGGTAGACCGGATCGGCGGGCACCGTGTCGTGCCCGGCGGTGGCGAGGAGCCGACCGGCGGCGGCGACCGCGTCCCGGTTCGGCGCGTCCGGTGTGACACCGCGCACCGGTGAGCGCAGCGAAACGCCCACCCGCAGGCGCTGCGGGGGGACCAACTTCTCGGGACGCCGGCCGGCGAGCACCGAGAAGCCGACCGCCGCGTCGGCGACCGTGCTGGTCAGCATGCCGTGCTCGGTGAGGCCGAACCAGTCGTCCGCCCCGAGCTGGCAGGGGACCACACCTCGACCGGGCTTGAGCCCGACAAGTCCGCAGCAGGCCGCCGGAATCCGGATCGAGCCGAGGCCGTCGTTGGCGTGCGCGATCGGCACCAACCCGGCGGCGACCGCGGCGGCGGCACCGCCCGAGGACCCACCCGGGGTACGCGTGCTGTCCCACGGGTTACGGGTCACCGCGCTGTCGTCGTCGGTGAGGGCCCACAGCCCCAGCTCCGGCATCCGGGTCACGCCGAGGATCACCGCGCCGGCGCCACGCAGCCGACGCACCACCTCGTGGTCGGCCTCGGCGACGTCGGTGCGGGCGGCGGCCGACCCGTTCCAGGTGGGCAGGCCGGCGACCGGAGTGTTCTCCTTGACCGCCACCGGAACCCCGGCCAGCGGCAGGTTGGCCAGGTCCTCCTGCTCGTCGACCTTCTCCGCCTCGGTGATCGCCTCGCCACCGCGCACGGCGCGGAACGCGGCCAGCTCACGGTCGGCTCGGGAGATGTACTCGAGGTGGTCGGCGACGACCTGGGTCGCCGAGACGTCACCTCGGCGTACGCCTCGGGCGATCTGCTTTGCGGTCGCTCCGACCCAGGTCGCCATGATGTCCTGCACGGCCATCCTCCCCCAGCGGTCAGCCCAGCGCCTGCTCCAGATCGGCGAGTAGGTCGTCGACCGTCTCGATGCCGACAGACAGTCGCACGAGATCGCCGGGAACTTCAAGCGGCGAGCCGGCAGCACTTGCGTGTGTCATCCGACCCGGGTGCTCGATCAGGGATTCCACACCACCCAGCGACTCGGCGAGCACGAAGAGCTTGGCCCGGTTGCAGATGTCCACGGCGTGGTCCTCACCACCGGCGGCGCGGAACGAGATCATGCCGCCGAACCGGCGCATCTGCTTGGCGGCCACCTCGTGACCGGGGTGCGAGGGCAGCCCCGGATAGAGCACCTGGGCGACCTTGGCGTGACCGTCGAGGTACGCGGCGAGCCGCTCGGCGTTGTCGCAGTGCCGGTCCATGCGTACCCCGAGGGTCTTGATGCCGCGCAGGGTGAGCCAGGCGTCGAACGGGCCGTTGATCGCGCCCATCGCGTTCTGGTGGTAGCGCAACTCCTCGCCGAGCCCGGCGTCGGCGACGACGAGCGCGCCACCGACCACGTCGGAGTGCCCACCGATGTACTTGGTGGTGGAGTGCACCACCACGTCCGCGCCGAAGGCGATCGGTTGCTGGAGGTACGGCGAGGCGAAGGTGTTGTCCACCACCAGCAGGGCGCCCGCGTCGTGTGCCACGGCGGCCAGGGCGGCGATGTCGGCGATGCCAAGCAGCGGGTTGGTCGGCGTCTCCACCCAGACGATCTTGGTGCGGCCGGGCTGCACGGCCGCCCGGACCGCGTCGGGGTCGGAGACCTTGGCCGGGCTGAACTCCAGGCCCCAGCGCTGGGCGACCCGGGCGAAGAGCCGGTACGTGCCGCCGTACGCGTCGTCCGGGATCACCACGTGGTCGCCGGGCTGGCACACGGCCCGCAGCAGGGTGTCCTCCGCCGCCAGGCCGCTGGCGAAGGCGAGCCCCACCGGCCCGCCCTCCAGCGCCGCCAGGCACTCCTGGAGCGCGTCACGGGTCGGGTTGCCGGATCGGCTGTACTCGTAGCCGAGGCGAGGTGCGCCGACGGCGTCCTGGGCGTACGTGCTGGTCTGGTAGATCGGTGGGATCACCGCGCCGGTGCGGGCCTCAGGGTCCTGACCGGCGTGGATGGCGAGCGTCTCGAAGCCGTGACTCATTCTGGTGAGGCTAGTGCCCCGTCCCGAGGGCTGGAACGGAACCCGCGCTCCCGGGCGAGGGCCGGACCGACTGGCCCGGCCCTCGCGCACCAGCGCCCGGGTCAGGCGGCCGGAACGGGCAGCACGTGCAGGGCGGCCGGACGGGCACCGGTCCAGTCCGAGGTGACCGCGTAGACCCGGGTCTCGTTCGGCGACCAGGCCAGCCCTCCGGCGCTGAGCTCATCGCCCAACTCGTAGCGGGCCTGTTCGGTGCCGTCCGCGGCGAACACGAAGACGTCCGGGTCGTAGGCGGCGTCGGCGCCGGCGGCGATCCGGGTGCCGAGCCGCGACAGCTCGACCGCCCGCGGGTAGGGGCCGGTGGCGTACGTCGCGCTGGGGGTGGCGATGTCGGCGAACGGGAACGCCTGCACCAGCGGTGGGGAGCCGGCGGCCGTGTAGAGGGTGGCGCCGGTCGGGTCGAGGGCGATGTCGCGCAGGTTGCTGCCGACGGCCGAGAACTGGTTGGTCCGCAGCATGGTCAACGCTCCTGCGGCACCGATCCCGTAGGCGTACACCGACGCCGGGCTCAACCCGGGCTGACCGGCGAGCAGCACCGCCCGGTTCTGGCTGGCGGCGGCCAGCAACGGGGCGTAGTAGAAGTCCTCGCTGACCACGCCGGTGCTGAGGCGGGCCGGCTGACGTCCCAGGTCGATCCGGCCGATGTTGCCGCCCCACTGGTCACAGCCGTAGCCGAACCACAGGTACCGGCCGGTCAACGCCAGCGACGACGGGCACTCGCCCGCGCCGGTGTCGTACCGGGCCGACTCGACCAACGAGCCGGTGTCGAAGGCGGCGATGGCGTTGGCGGTGGGCAGCGCCACGTAGAGCGTCCGCCGGTCGGCGCTGAGCAGCAGGTCGGTGGGGCCGGGCAGACCCGACAGCGCACCGACCACCGTGCCTGTCGCGCTGGTCACCACGACGTCGGTGGCGGAGCTGCCACCGCTGACGAAGACCCGGTCACCGGCCGACACCACGTCGGCCACTGTGTTCAGCGGCAGCGGGGTGACGGTCGGCGCGGCGGCCGCCTGGGCGTGACCCGGGACCGCGCCGGTGAACACCCCGGCGGTCAGCGCCGCCAGCGCCAGGGTGAGACCTCTTCTGATCTGCAAGGTTCGTCCTTTCAAGGCATCGACGCGCACGCCGACGGCCGGAATCGTCCCGCGCTCATTTATTCACGTAGATGATTACCACAGCCGGTTCGCGCGCGGGGGGCGCCGTGTCCCGCGGGGCCACCGGCATAGCCTGGTCGGATGAGCGGTTGCGTGTTCTGCGGGATCGTGACGGGCGAGGTGCCGGCGTTCCGGGTGGCCGACACCCCGGACGGGGTGGCGTTCCTGGACACCCGGCCGGTGTTCAAGGGGCATGTGCTGGTGGTGCCCCGGGTGCACCTGGTGACCCTGGCGGAGTTGCCGGCCGATCTGCTGCCCAACTACTTCGCCATGGTCCAGCGGCTGGCGGTGGCGGTGGAGACCGCTCTCGGCGCCGGTGGGACGTTCGTGGCGATGAACAACAAGGTGTCCCAATCGGTGCCGCATCTGCACACCCACGTGGTCCCGCGGACCAAGGGCGACGGGTTGCGGGGCTTCTTCTGGCCGCGCACCCGGTACGACGACGACACCGAGGCCCAGACCTACGCGGACCGGGTCGCGACGGCGCTTGCCGGTGGGGCCTGAGCCACGGCCACGCGGGTAAGGAAGCAGAACCCTCCGGCGTTACACGCTGGGAGAGGTACGAGAGGAGATCCCCACCGTGTTTTTGCGCCGTATGAACGCCGATATGGTCTCGCCCGACCAGGCCCTGCCGGGCCGCCCGATCGCCATGCCGGTCGCCGACCGCCACGAGGTGCTGGGCACCCCGTTGAAGGGCCCGTTCCCGGAGGGCCTTCAGGTCGCGGTCTTCGGTATGGGCTGTTTCTGGGGCGCCGAGCGGCTGTTCTGGACGCTGCCCGGCGTCTACACCACCTCCGCCGGCTACGCGGGTGGCATCACCAAGAACCCGACGTACGAGGAGACGTGCTCCGGCCGGACCGGGCACGCCGAGGTCGTCCAGGTGGTGTACGACCCCAGCAAGATCAACTATGAGGATCTGCTGAAGGTCTTCTGGGAGAACCACGACCCGACCCAGGGCATGCGTCAGGGCAACGACGTGGGTACCCAGTACCGCTCGGCGATCTACACGACCACCGACGAGCAGCGGACCATCGCGGAGTCGTCCCGGGACGCGTTCCAGCCGATCGTGACGCGGGCCGGCAAGGGTGAGATCACCACCGAGATCGCCCCGCTCGGCAGCTACTACTTCGCCGAGGACTACCACCAGCAGTACCTGGCGCCGACCAAGAACCCGAACGGGTACTGCAACCACGGCCCGAACGGGCTGAGCTGCCCGGTCGGCGTGGCCCGAGTCGGCGGCTGACCGCCAGCCACCGGAACCCACGTGATGCCCGGCCACCCAGAAGGTGGCCGGGCATTCCCGTTCGGCCCTGTGATCGAAATCCGTTGCCGAGCCCGCCGAGAACTCGATAACGTGGCCGTACACGTGAAAGGAGGTGGTCCAGACTTGTATAGCAATCGGACTCGTGAGGTGGCTGTCAGCTAGCCGCTGTCCTCGACAGTGATCGGCCTGCCGCGAGGCGGGCAAAAAGCACCATCGTCGAGACCGTGTGGCAGCGGTGCGGCGAATCCACGACAGCCACCCGACCCCCGGGGTGCCGGCCAAGTCCAGCCGGCCCGCGCACATGCGCGGAGCGCCCCGGGGGTCGCTCCATATCCGCGGGAGTGGCGATGTCCATGCGCGAGCTGGTGGTGCTGGGGACGGCCAGCCAGGCGCCGACCCGCCAGCGCAACCACAACGGGTACGTGTTGCGCTGGGACGACGAGGTGATCCTCTTCGACCCGGGTGAGGGCAGCCAGCGTCAGCTCCTGCACACCACGGTCACCGCCACCGACCTGACCCGAATCTGCGTCACCCACTTCCACGGCGACCACTGCCTCGGCCTGCCCGGCACCATCCAGCGACTCTCCCTGGACCGGGTGGCGCACCCGGTCGCCGTGCACTTCCCCGCCGGCAGCGCCGAATACTTCACCCGACTGCGGTACGCCACCTCGTTCTACGAGACCGCCGAGCTGCGGGTCGAGCCCATCGAGGCCGACGGGCAGCGGATCGCCCTGCGCTGCGGCACGCTGGAGGCACGCCGGCTCCGGCACCCCATCGAGACGTACGGCTACCGGCTGGTCGAGCCGGACGGGCACCGGATGGTGCCGGAGAAACTGGCCGCGTACGGCATCGCTGGGCCGGCCGTCGGCGAGCTGATCCGCGTCGGGCACCTGGACCTCGACGGACGCCGCGTCACCCGGGCCGAGGTAAGCGTGCCCCGGCCGGGGCAGCGGTTCGCGTTCGTGATGGACACCGGCCTCTGCGACGGGGTGTACGCCCTCGCCGAGCACGCCGACCTGCTGGTCATCGAGTCGACCTTCCTGGAGTCGGAGGCCGCGCTGGCCGCCGAGGTCGGCCACCTGACCGCGGCGCAGGCCGCCCGGGTGGCGACCGAATCCGGGGTACGCCGACTCGTGCTCACCCACTTCTCCCAGCGCTACGCCGACCCGCGCCGGTTCCACGACGAGGCGCGCGCGCACTTCGACGGCGACCTGATCATCGCCGAGGATCTGACCACGGTGCAGCTTCCGCCGCGCCGGGTAGCCTCGGCCGGGTGACCGTCACGCTCCGCCCCGCGACCGAAGGCGACCTGATGGCGGTGGGCTCCCTGCACCAGCGCTCCCGGGTCGCCGCGTACTCCGCCTTCCTGCCGGCCGAGGCGCTGGCCGACCCGACACCGGAGGCGATGGGGCGGTACTGGGTCGAGCGGTGGATCTGGGAGCGGGACACCCACCGGATGACCGTGGCCGAGCGGGCCGGGGCGTTGGTCGGGTTCAGCCATCTGGGCCCGGACGACGAGGACGACCCGGCCACCGGGCTGCTCAACGCGATCCACCTCGACCCGGCCGAACAGGGCCGCGGCGTCGGCCGCGCCCTCATGGTGGACGCGCTGGACGCCATGCGGGCGCAGGGTTGGCGGCGGGCCGTGCTCTGGGTGCTCCGGGACAACGTCCACGCCCGCTCCTTCTACGAGCGCGGCGGCTGGACCCCGACCGGAGCGGAGCGTGAGGAGCACATCGGCACAGCCCTCACGCCCCAACTCCGCTACGCCCGCCCGCTGGACGCCTGAACAAGGCGGCTTCCCGCAGGCTCAGTGGGCGCCTAGGTGGGACAGGAGGTCCTGGCGGGTGAGGACACCCTTGGGCTTGCCGTCGACCAGGACCAGGGCGGCGTCGGACTTCTCCAGCAAGCCCACCGCCTCGCTCACCGGCTGACCACCGCCGATCATCGGCAGCGGGTCGCCCATGTGCCGCTCGATCGTGTCGTGCAGGTGGGCCTGACCGGTGAACAGCGCGTCGAGCAGGTCCCGCTCGGCGATCGAGCCGGCGACCTCACCGGTCACCACGGGCGGCTCGGCCTTGAGCACCGGCAGCTGCGAGACGCCGTACTCGCGCATGTAGTCGATCGCGTCGCGGACGGTCTCGGTCGGGTGCACGTGCACCAGCTCGGGCAGCCCGCCCGGCTTGCTGGCCAGCGCGTCGGCCACCGTCGGCTCGGCGCCGGAGTTGTCGAGGAAGCCGTACCGGGCCATCCACGAGTCGTTGAAGATCTTGGAGAGGTAGCCGCGGCCGCCGTCGGGCAGCAGCACCACCACCACGTCGTCCGGGCCGGCCCGACGGGCGACCTCCAGGGCGGCGACCACCGCCATCCCGCAGGAGCCGCCGACCAGCAGCCCCTCCTCGCGGGCCAGCCGCCGGGTCATCTCGAAGGACGCCTTGTCGGAGACCTCGACGATCTCGTCGGCGACACCCCGGTCGTACGTCTCCGGCCAGAAGTCCTCGCCGACGCCCTCCACCAGGTACGGCCGGCCGGTGCCGCCGGAGTAGACCGAGCCCTCCGGGTCGGCCCCGACGACCCGCACCCGACCCTCGGATGCCTCCTTGAGGTACCGGCCGATGCCGGAGATGGTGCCGCCGGTGCCGACGCCGGCCACGAAGTGGGTGAGCTCGCCGTCGGTCTGCTTCCACAGCTCCGGGCCGGTGGTCTCGTAGTGCGAGCGCGGGTTGGCCGGGTTGCTGTACTGGTTGGGCTTCCAGGCGCCGGGGATCTCCCGGGTCAGCCGGTCGGAGACGTTGTAGTACGAGCGCGGGTCCTCCGGCGCGACGGCCGTCGGGCAGACCACCACCTCGGCACCGTACGCCCGGAGCACGTCCTGCTTGTCCTGGCTGACCTTGTCCGGGCAGACGAAGACACACTTGTAGCCCTTGAGCTGGGCCACCAGGGCCAGCCCGACGCCGGTGTTGCCGCTGGTCGGCTCGACGATGGTGCCGCCGGGCTTGAGCAGGCCGGCGGCCTCGGCGTCCTCCACCATCCGCAGCGCGATCCGGTCCTTCACCGAGCCGCCCGGGTTGACGTACTCCACCTTGGCCAGCACGGTGGCCTGGATGCCCTCGGTGACGTTACGCAGACGCACCAGCGGGGTGTTTCCGATCATGTCGACGACGTTGTCGTAGTACTGCACGGTGTGCCCTTCGTTGCGGCGCCGGCGGTGGCGACCGGGAAGACGTTTCCTCGTCGCCAAGCGTACGTGTCGTCAGGGCACCAGCCCCCCGGGGATGACCGAGCTGCGGCGGGCCTCCCACTCCAGGAAGCGATCGGTCTCGGCGAGCACACTGCCGGCCAACCACGTGATCATGACCGCGTCGTCGGCCAGCCCGAAGATCGCCAGTGGGATCTCCGGGAGCAGGTCGATCGGCGAGACGATGTACGCGGTCGCCGCCGTCATCAGGGCCAGCCGGAGACCGCCGTCGTACTCCCCCTTGGTGGTGGCTCGGATCATTCGGGGCAGCGCGGCCAACCGCGTGCCGATCGACGGCCCGTTGCGCGCCCCGGCCGCCAGGGCCCGTGCCAGGGCCGTGAACGCCGCGCTGCGCTTCAGTGTCTTCCCCATCGTCGCGCTCCTCTCCGCCGGATCATGGTGGCGGGTCGGCGCAAGTCGGCCGGCCTCTCCCGCACAGGTACCCCGTCGCGTCGGTTTCCAGGCACCCGGGTGCCGTCACGACGACAGCGGGGTGTCGGGCCAGCGCGATAATGTCGCGGTATGGGGGTGGCACATTCCGTCGTACCCGGTGGTGAGCGCTGGCGGCAGGCCCGGCGGTTCGTTCGGCTGGCAGCCATCGGGACAGGCGCCACCGCGGCGGCCGCGGTGGCGACCGGTGGGGTGCTGGTCGGCCAGGCCCGCCAGGCTCGACGGACCATCCCGATGGCCGAGGCGCCGCCACCGCGCTGCGATGGGATGTACGGCGCGAAGTTCCCCGGTCCGGCGCTCACCATGGTCGTGCTCGGTGACTCGTCGGCGGCCGGCTACGGGGTGCACCGCCGTCGGGAGACGCCCGGGGCGCTGCTCGCCACCGGCCTGTCCCGTCGACTGCACCGGCCGGTGCAGCTGCACCGCTTCGCGGTGGTCGGCGCCATCTCGGCGGCGCTGCGCTACCAGGTGGAGGCGGCGCTGGAATGCCGCCCCGACATCGCGGTGATCCTCATCGGCGGCAACGACATCACCAACCGCACCCCACGCGCCCTGGCGGTGCGCTACCTGGTCGAGGCGGTGCACACGCTGCGCGACGCGGGGTGCGAGGTGGTCGTCGGCACCTGCCCCGACCTGGGCGCGATCCGCCCGATCCAGCCACCGCTGCGCTGGCTGGCGCACCGCTGGAGCCGCCAGCTCGCCGCCGCCCAGACGGTGGCCGTGGTCGAGGCGGGCGGCTGGACGGTCTCTCTCGGTGACCTGCTCGGCCCCCGGTTCGCGGCCGAGCCGACCCGGATGTTCGCCTGGGACCGGTTCCACCCCTCCGCCGAGGGGTACGCGATGGCTGCCGCCGCGCTCCTGCCGACGATGCTCTCCGCCCTCGGCGCGACCCCGGAACGACGGGCCACACCGACGCGCGGCGAGGGCGTACGGTCGCTGCCGAAGGCCGCGCAGGAGGCGGCTCGACACGCCGGCACGGAGGTCAGCGGCGTCCAGGTCCGGGGCCGCGACCGAGGGCCGGCCGGCCGGTGGGCGCAGCTGCGCCGACGGGCGTTCTTCGGTGTCGGCGCGGTGCCGCAGCACGGGTCCGCCTCGGACACCTCGACAGTGGAGGGACTGGCATGAACGAGCGCAGCGCGCGGAGCGTGACCTCCGGCCTCGCCGGCCGCCTGGGTCGGGCGGCGGCCTTCTCGCTGCTCGCCGGCACCGTCGGGGGTGCCGCCGTCCTCGCCGGTGAGGCCTTCGTCGCCCGGCACCGACGCTACGCCCAACCGGAGCTGGGCCTGGCCCTGCGCGCCACGATCGGCCGGGCGGGCGCCCCGCCGCTGCGACTGGTGCTGCTGGGCGACTCGTCGGCGCTGGGCGTGGGTGTCGACCGGCTGGAGGACACCATCGGCGGGCAGTTGGCCAACCTGCTCGCCGAGGGCCCGACCGGCCGCCGGGTGCACCTGTCCAGCGTCGGCGTCTCCGGGTCCCGCTCGACCGACCTCGCCACCCAGGTGGCCCGGTCCCTGCTCGGTGAGCGGCCCGACGTGGCGTTGATCCTGATCGGCGCCAACGACGCCACCGGGCTGCGCCGACCCTCCGACGCGGCGGCCTATCTCGGCGCGGCGGTGCACCGGCTGCGGGAGGCCCGCGTCGAGGTGGTGGTGGGCACCTGCCCCGACCTCGGTGCGGTGCGCGCCATCGCGCCTCCGCTGCGCCAGGTGGTCGGCTGGTCCGGGCGTCGGGTGGCCCGCGCGCAGACCACGGCCGTGTTGGAGGCGGGCGGCTCCGTGGTCGACCTGGCCACCGAGACGGGGCCGGTGTTCCGGGCCGACGCGGGGACGCTCTGCCAGGACGGCTTCCACCCCTCCGCCGACGGCTACCGGGTGTGGGCGCACGCGCTGCTGCCCGCCATCGTCGCCGCGGCGGCGGCCACGACCCGGCGCTAGATCGTCCCGCCAGGGGTGACATTTCCCGCCGTGCCCGCTTCTTCCGCGCCATGTTACTGGCGGGTTAACGTTGGTCCATGCCGATTGAGTCGTCCCGCGACGCCGTCATCGTCGCCACCGCCCGCTCCCCCATCGGCCGGGCGCACAAGGGATCCCTGCGCGACGTCCGCTCCGACGACCTCGCCGCGACCATCGTCCAGGCCGCGCTGGACAAGATCCCCGCGCTCGACCCCACCACGATCGACGACCTCTACCTCGGGTGCGGCCTGCCCGGCGGCGAGCAGGGCTTCAACATGGCCCGGGTGGTGTCCACCCTCCTCGGTCTGGACACTGTCCCCGGCGCCACGCTGACCCGCTACTGCGCCTCGTCGCTGCAGACCACCCGGATGGCGATGCACGCGATCCGGGCCGGCGAGGGCGACGTGTTCGTCTCCGCCGGGGTGGAGATGGTGTCCCGCTACGCCCGGGGCAGCTCCGACGGGCTGCCGCCCGAGGCGCAGGCCCTGGTCGGCGGCGGCTGGGAGAACCCGCGCTTCGGCCCGGCCGGCGAGCGCTCGAAGCGCCGCGCGCAGGGCGGCGCCGAGGTGTGGACCGACCCGCGCGAGGCCGGTGAGCTGCCCGACATCTACCTGACCATGGGGCAGACCGCGGAGAACCTGGCCCAGGTGTACGACGTCACCCGCGCCGACATGGACGAGTTCGGCGTACGCAGCCAGAACCTCGCCGAGAAGGCCATCGCCGACGGCTTCTGGGCCCGGGAGATCACCCCGGTCACCACGCCGGACGGCACCGTGGTGAGCGCCGACGACGGGCCCCGGGCCGGTGTCACCCTGGACGCGGTCGCCGGCCTGAAGCCGGTGTTCCGCCCGGATGGTCGGATCACCGCCGGCAACTGCTGCCCGCTCAACGACGGCGCGGCCGCCGTGGTGGTGATGAGCGCCCAGCGGGCCGAGGAGCTCGGGCTCACCCCGCTGGCCCGGATCGTCTCGACCGGGGTGACCGCCCTGTCGCCGGAGATCATGGGTCTCGGGCCGGTGGAGGCGTCCCGGCAGGCGCTGCGCCGAGCCGGCATGACCATCGACGACGTCGACCTCGTCGAGATCAACGAGGCGTTCGCCGCGCAGGTCATCCCCTCCTACCGCCAGCTGGGCATCCCGGAGGAGAAGCTGAACGTGATGGGCGGCGCCATCGCGGTCGGCCACCCGTTCGGCATGACCGGCGCCCGGATCACCGGCACCCTGCTCAACGCACTGGAGTGGCACGACAAGACCATCGGTCTGGAGACCATGTGCGTGGGCGGTGGCCAGGGCATGGCCATGGTGCTCGAACGGCTCAGCTGAGCCGAGCCGCCCTCAGAGCGCGCTGCGGGTCGCCGTCACCTCGGCGGCGACCCGCGTCAGCGCCTCGGCCCCCGGGTCGGCGGCCAGCAGGTCCGCCGTGACCACCCGCAGCTGGTCGCGCAGGGCCAGGTCGTTGTCGAGCCGCGGCACGACCCGACGCGGCTCCCCCTCGGCGTCGGCGGCCAGGTTGGCGATCTCCTGCACCAGCCGGTGCACCAGGTCGGCACGGGACACGTTGCCGGCGGTCGCGGCCGCCGCCCACCGGGGCTGCTGCCAGTGCGTGATCTGACGGACCAGCAACTGCACGGCCTTGTCCAACTCCGCTGCGCTCATCGCCGCCGAGTCTACGGCCGACACCGACCGGCTCGGGTCGGGCCGGTCACCGGCGCAGGTAGCTGAGCAGCCGCAGCAGCTGCCAGTAGAGGAAGACCAACCCGGTGAGCAGGCCGAACGCGCTCAGCCACGCGTACCGACGGGCGCGACCGTCGCGCACCGAGCGCTCGACGAGGTCGAAGTCGAGGATGAAGCTGAACGCCCCGGCGATGATGGCCACCACCGAGAAGGCGTACGGCAGCCAGCCGACCTCCCCGCTGACGCTGTAGACCGCCAGGCCCGCTCGCCCGGTGATCAGGTACGACACCAGGTTGACCACGCTGAGCACGGCGATGCCGAGCAGGGTGCCGATCACCAGGCGGGCCAGCCGGGGCGTCGCCCGGATCACCCGGGCCCGGTAGAGCGCCGCCATGCCGAGGAAGACGCCGAAGGTGCCGGCCACCGCCTGCACCACGATGCCCGGGTAGACCTGCTCGAAGGTGCGGCTCGCCACCCCCAACAGCAGGCCCTGAAGGATGGCGTAGCCGACGATCGGCACCGGGTTGGTGATCCCCCGCAACGAGATGACCAGGACCAGCGCGATCGAGGCGAGCGCGCTGCCGGCCAACGCGGCGCCCAGCCACACGGCGTCGGGGATGACCGCCCAGGACACCGCCGCCGTCGCGCCGGTCACGAGCAGCAACCCGACGGTACGGACCACCACGTCGTCGACGGTCATCGGCTCGACGTCACGGGCGCCGAGCACCCGGGCCTCCACCCGGCTGGTCTCGTCCAGCCGGTTGAGCACCGGGTTGTTGCTGCGCACCGCCGCCTCCTTCGCCCTGCCCCTCGCAGTCACTCTGCCCTGGGCGGACGGGCGGCGGCGGGCAAACGGCGCGGACGACGGCGCCCGCCCCCACCAGAGTGGGGACGGGCGCCGGTCGACAGTGCGGACGAGGTCAGTCGTCGCCCTGGAAGTAGCTCAGCAGGCGCAGGATCTCGATGTAGAGCCAGACCAGGCTGACCAGGATGCCGAACGCGGCCACCCAGGAGTAGCGCTGAGGCAGGCCCATCCGGACGCCGTCCTCGATCTCCTTGAAGCTGAGCACGAAGCTCAGCGAGGCGACCACGATGCAGACCAGGCTGAAGCCGATGGCCAACGGGCTGCCGTCGCGCAGACCGGTGTTGACGCCGAACAGCGCCAGCACCAGGTTGATCATCATGACCGCGAAGAGCCCGACCATCACCGCGATCATGCCCTTGACGAAGGCCGGGGTGGCCCGGATGACCTTCGCCTTGTAGAGCATCGCCATCAGGAAGAAGATGCCGAAGCTGGCCACGGCGGCCTGGAGCACGATGCCGTCGTAGCGCGTCTCGAACGCCTTGCTGACCATGCCGACGAAGACACCCTCGACGACCGCGTACGCGATCACGAGCGCCGGGTTGGCCATCCGGGAGAACGAAATGATCAAGCCGAGGACCAGGCCGACCACTGCCGCGCCGATCCAGGCGGTACCGACCAGCGCGTCGGGCACGAGCACCCAGGCGGCCGCGGCGGTGATGCCGAGGATGCCGAGCAGAGCGACCGTCTTGACGACCACGTCGTCGACGGTCATGGGCGCCACGGTCGGCGGCGCGGCCGGGTAATCGGCCTGGGACGGGTACTGCTGGGGAATGCCGGGCTGTCCGTACGGCCCGGCCGGGGCGTACCCGGCGGAGCGCTCCCGCTCGGCCGCTTGGCCGAGCCGGGCGAGCACCGGGTTCGAGGTCTTCACTGTCTGGCCTCCCTCAGGGGGTCGTTTGCACGTGAACGTGCCCTCCAAGAGTAGACGGCACAGCCAAGTCCTGGAGATCACGAATAAGAATGTGTGTGGCCGACCGGTGCCCGGGGCGGGGGTCGAACCCGCACGCCTTTCGGCAGCCGCTTTTAAGGCGGCCGTGTCTGCCGTTCCACCACCCGGGCGAGTGGCACCGGGCGCGCCGACACGCCTGGTGCAGTGTCACCGTAGCCGGTCTGCGGCGACCCGGCGTACCCCGCCGGCCTGGCCACATTAGGGTCGATGCCGTGAGCAGCGCAGCCCCCACGGCCCCCGACGCCGCCCCTGAACAGGCATTCCGCCTCGCCGATCAGGTCAACCGCCGACCACGGGTCACCCGGCTGCCGGCCGCCGTCCGCCGCCACCGGGCGGATCTGCTGGCCGCTCTGACCTTCGCGGTGCTGGCCGGCTGGCTCACCCACGGCCTCTGGCCCGACCCGGGTTCCCGCATCCTGGCACTCAACCCGGAGGACCAGACCCTCTACGAGTGGTTCCTGGCGGTGGACGCCCGCGCGCTGCTCGGCGACTTCGACCTGCTCACCGACCGGCTCAACGCCCCCGACGGCGTCAACCTGATGGCCAACACCACGGTGATCGCCCTCGGCGTCCTGTTCGCGCCGGTCACCCTGCTGCTGGGCGCGCCGGTCACCTTCGCGCTGCTCGCCGCCGCGAACCTTGCCGGCACCGCCCTCGCCTGGTATCTGCTGTTCCACCGGACGCTGCGCGCCCGCCGGTTGGCCGCCGCACTCGGCGGCGGGCTGTGCGGATTCGGACCCGGCATGGTCTCGCAGACCAACAGCCACCTGCACATGACCGCCCAGTGGCTGGTGCCGGTGATCGTCTGGCTGGTGGTCCGGCTGCTGCGGGCGTCCGACCCGGGGCCCGGCGCACCCGACGGGGCCGGCCGTACCCGAGCCACCGGACCGGATCGGCGGCGGCTGTTCACCTCCGCGGCGGGGCTGGCCGGCGCGGTCACCGCACAGGTCTTCATCGGCGAGGAGGTGCTCTTCCTCGCCGCGATCACGCTGCTGGTGATGGCGATCAGCTACGCCGTGGTGGACCGGGACCTGGCCCGCAGGGCGCTCCCCGGGTTCGCCGCCGGGTTGGCGCTCGCCGCCGGGCTCGCGCTGCTGGTGCTCGGCTATCCGCTGTGGTTCCAGTTCGCCGGGCCGCAGGGAGTCGCCGACGGGATGTTCACCCCGGCCTACTTCTCCGCCGACCTCAGCAGTTGGTGGACGCTCTCCCCACTGTCGGTGGCCGGCAGCGACGAATCCGCACGGCTGACCACCGGCCCCGCCGAGTACAACACGTTCCTCGGCTGGCCACTGCTGCTGGTCGCCGCGTTCTGCGCGATCTGGGCCGGGCGCCGCCGGCTGGTCTTCACCTGTGTCGCGGCGGGCCTGGTGATGGCGGCGCTCTCACTCGGCCCGGAGGTGGTGCTCGGCGGCACCAGGACGGCCATCCCCGGCCCGTACGCCCTGATCGGAGGGCTACCGGTGGTGGACGGGGCGTTGCCGATGCGGTTCGCGCTGGCGTTGCTGCCGATCGTCGCGACGCTGCTGGTGCTCGCGGTCGACCGGGCCCTGGGCAGCTCCGGTCGGGCCCGGCGGATGGTGCCACTGGCCGTCGGCATGGCGCTGCTGCCGATCTTCCCGACGCCCCTGCCGACCGCCGGACGACCGGCCGTGCCGGAGTTCATCACCGGCGGCCACTGGCGGCAGTGCGTACCGCCGGGCGGGGTGCTCGTCCCGGTGCCGCTGCCCACCCCGAAGGAACCCTGGCCGATGCGCTGGGCGACCGCCGCCAACGCCGGTTTCGGGCTGCCGGAAGGCTTCTTCATCGGCCCGTACGGAAGGGGCGGCACCGCGGCGATGGGCACCTTCAAGCAGCCCACCTCCGCACTACTGGCGGATGTCGCCCGGCGCGGCGACCAACCGGCCATCGGCGATGAGCAGCGCCGCCAGGCCGCCCGCGACGCGGACTTCTGGGGCGCCTCCTGCGTGGCGCTCACCGACGACGCCCCCCACGCCGACAGCCTGCGCGCCACCCTGGAGCAGCTCTACGGCCCACCCACCCGAATAGCCGACGCCTGGACCTGGCGCGTCTGACCAAACCGGCCGCCACCGGATACGACAAGGGCCCCTTCCCACCGGAAACAGCAGGAAGGGGCCCTTTCGTGCAGTTGGCGGTCAGACGCGGGGCGCGCCGATCGGCTGGGATGCCTCGACGAACTCCTCGCGCGGGTCGTGCAGCTGGCCCAGGGCGACCACCTCACGCTTGAGGAAGAACGCCAACGACCAGTCCACCACCACGCGGACCTTCCGGTTGAACGACGGGATCCGGCTCATGTGGTACGTCCGGTGCATCACCCACGCCGGCCAGCCGGTCATCTTGATGCCGTACACCTGGGCCACGCCCTTGTGCAGGCCGAGGCTCGCCACGCTGCCGACGTGCTTGTGCTTGTAGTTCACCGGCTCGCGGCCCCGGATCACGGCCGCGATGTTGTCGGCCATCCGGGCGGCCTGGCGCACCGCGTGCTGAGCGCTCGGCGAGCAGAAGTTGCCCGGCTCCTTGGTCAGGTCCGGCACGGCGGCGCAGTCGCCGGCGCTCCAGGCACCCTCGAGCACCTGGTCGCCGTCGACCACCTGGAGCGTGGGCAGGCAGGTGATCCGCCGACGGTCGTCGCGCGGGAAGTCGGTCGCGTCCAGCATCGGCGACGGCTTCACACCGGCCGTCCAGACGATCGTGTCGGAGCGGAAGCTGTCACCGTCGGAGAGCTTCACCACCCCGTCGACGCAGGACTCGAGCCGGGTGTCCAACCGGATGTCCATGTTCCGCTTCAGCAGCTGCTGCACGGTGTAGGCACCCATGTCCCGGTCGACCTCGGGCAGCACCCGCTGGGTGGCCTCGACCAGCACCCAACGAACCTCGTCCTGCTTGAGCTCGGGGTAGTAGCGCAGCGCGTCGCGAGCCATGTCCTCCATCTCGGCGAGCGCCTCGATGCCGGCGTACCCACCGCCGACGAAGGTGAAGGTCAACGCCGAACGGCGGACGTCCGGATCCGGCGTGGCCGCCGCCACGTCGAGCCGATCCAGCACGTGGTTGCGCAGGTAGATCGCCTCGCCGATGGTCTTGAACCCGATGCCCTGCTCGTGCAGGCCGGGGATCGGCAGGGTGCGGGAGACCGAACCCGGGGCCACGATCACGTGGTCGTAGGTGATCTCCCGGGCCGGGCCGCTGATCGGCTGCACGGTGGCCACCTTGCGGTCGTGCTCGATCCGCGTGACCGTGCCGGCCACCATCTTGCACCGGCGCAACTCCCGCCGCAGTGGCACCACGGAGTGCCGCGGGGAGATGTTGCCCGCCGCCGCCTCCGGCAGGAACGGCTGATAGGTCATGTGGGGTTGGGGGTCCACCACCATGACCTCAGCCTCACGGGAGCTGAGCTTCTTCGACAGGCGCAGGGCCGCGTACAGACCGACGTGCCCGGCACCAACCACAAGGATCCGCTTCGGATTCACGTTGTCTATCTTTCCCCGGCCGGCTCAGGTAATCCCGCTCGCGCCCCCCATCTGTGACGGAGCACAACCCATGTGACCTGCGTAACCCTCAGTTCGCACCGGTCACCGGCGTCGCAGCAGCCAGCCCAGCAACGCTGCCGTCCCCACCGCCACCAGCAGCCCCAGCACGGTGACCCACTGGTACCCGGCGCCCCCACCCGTCCCGGCCGCCTGCAACAACAGCACGCCGAGCACGGCGGCACCCAACAGCACGGCCGCCGACCGCAGCAGCCAACGGGTGATCAACTCGGGGTCCACCACCGCGTCGTAGGGCAACAGCGCGGCCAGCGCGCAGAGGGTGTGAGCCAGATAGAGCAGGGCCGCGACGGCGAGCAGCCGCCAGAGGGCGACCGGACGGCCGTACCCGTCGGTGGCGAGCAGCCAGCCGCCGACCGTGACCAACGCCGTGAAGGTCGCCCAGATCCGGCGCGGCCCGATCGCCGGCAACAGGGCGGCCACCGCCAGGAACAGGATCGGCCGGCCGGAAAGCACCTCCGCGGGAAAAGCCAGGGCGAACCCGGCAAGCACGATGACGAAGATCGCGGTCCGGACCAGCAGCGGGGCCACGCTGATCCGGGCGACGGCGTTCTGGGCCGCCCGAACCCGCTCCACGACGGCGTTGTTCATCTGTGCCTGCCCCCGGCTCACCGGCCACCCACCCTTGGGGCCGTCGCCAACCGGGCCACGTCCCGCAGCACCTGGTCCAGGCTGCCGGCGCCGGCCCAGCGCACCACCGGTACGCCGTGCTCCCGGAGCTGCCCGATCATGATCTCCCGATCCAGCCGCCACAGCCGGTACGCCACCTCGGCCCAACCCCGGTCCTTCGGCGACGCCAGGTCGGTCGGCAACGTGTCGACCGCCACCACGAACCGCCCGCCGCGGGCCAACCGGGCGAGCATCTGCGCCGACCGCTCGTCCAGCAGCGGGGTGAGCACCACCACCAGCGCGTCCGAGGAGAGCAACTGCGGGCCGAAGACCTGGTCGTACGGCTCGTGCGCGGACGCGTGGACCCGGACCTCGAGCAGCCACTCCAGGACGGTCAGGTACTGCCGTCGTCCGGCTGCCGGCCGGAGCCGACGGGCCGCCGGCCCGTACTCCAGCAGCGAGACCCGGTCGCCACGGTGCAGGTAGTGCTCGGCGATCGCGGCGGTGGCCCGGACGGTGGTGTCCAGCACCGAGGCGGCGCCACCCACCCCACCGGAGCGACCCGCTTCGGCGAGCACGTCGAGCAGCACCACCACCTCCGCGTCCCGGTCGGAGAGGGTCGCGGCCACGTGCAGCTGCCGGGCCCGCAACGAGACCCGCCAGTCGATCCGGCGCAGCCGGTCCCCGGGGGCGAAGACGCGTACGCCGGCCAACTCGCCGCCCTCCCCGGGCCGGCGGGAGTGGTGCGCCCCGACCAGGCCGGCGGCACGGGGCATCGCCTCCACCGCCTCGAACGGCTCGGTACGCGGGTACACCCGCACCCGGACCGGCTCGGTGATCACCGCCCGGGAGACCAGCAGACCGCCCGCCGTGGCGACCCGGGCACCGGCGGGACCGATCGGGTGCCGGCCCCAGCGCAGAGCCTTGCCGGCCAACTCCAGGTCCACCGCGGCACCGATCGGCACCGAGGTCACGAACGGTCGGTCCGCGACGGAACGGCCCCCGCCGTTGCCCGGAACCGCCGCACCGCTCGCCGGGGTGGCGCTCGGTGCGGCTTCGTCGACGGCTCCGTCCCGGGCGAAGCCGGCCCGGTCGATCCGCAGCCACGGCGACACCCGGGACCGCATCACCACCAGGTCGTAGTCGACCGTGTCCGGGTTGCCGACGCTCACCGCCGCCGTCACGTCACCGCCCTCGACCAGCGGCCCGCCGTCACCCTGGCCGATCCACACCTCAGGCAGGGCCGTGGGCCGTCGACGCAGCGCGTACGCGGTGCCCAGCGCGAACGGGGCGGCCAGCACGATCAGGTCCACCCGACCCAGCAGCACGCCGGCGACCAGCAGCAGGCCGGCGAGCAGCACCGCGCGGCCGAGCGCCGGGGTGGGTGCCCAACCGGCGGCCGGTTCCGCTTCGGTGGCCCTGGGCACGGTCGGTCCGGTCATCAGTGCCGGGGCCCGCCGGCGGCGTAGCTGGGCAGCGCGCCACTGGCCGGGGCGGGAGTCGATTCCAGCACCTCGCCCACTACGAACGCCGGGTCGACCCGACGCAACCACATCTCCGGACGCAGGGTGATCCGGTGCGCCAGGGCGGGCGCCGCCACCGACTTGACGTCCTCCGGCACCACGTAGTCCCGCCCGCCGAACACCGCGCGGACCCGGGCCAGCAGCAGCAGCGCGAGCGAACCGCGAGGTGAGGCGCCGACCAGCACCGACGGGTGCTCCCGGGTGGCCGCGGTGAGCGACACGATGTAGCGGCCGATGGAGTCCTCGACCACCACGTCCTCCAGGGCGGCCTGCATGGCCCGCAACGTCGCCGCGTCGACCACCGCCTTGATCTCCGCCTCCTCCCGGCGACGGCTCATCCGGCGGCGCAGCACCTCCCACTCCTCTTCGTGCTGCGGGTAACCGAACGAGACCCGAAGCAGGAACCGGTCCAGTTGCGCCTCGGGCAGCGGGTAGGTGCCCTCGTACTCGATGGGGTTGGCGGTGGCCAGCACGTGGAACGGCTCGTCCAGCTTGTAGGTCACACCCTCCACCGACACCTGCTTCTCCTGCATCGCCTCCAGCAGCGCGGACTGGGTCTTCGGCGGCGTCCGGTTGATCTCGTCGGCGAGGAGCAGGTTGGTGAAGACCGGGCCGGCCCGGAAGGTGAAGTCGCCGTTGCGCTGGTCGTAGAGGAAGGAGCCGGTGACGTCGGCGGGGAGCAGGTCGGGGGTGAACTGCAACCGACGGAAGTCCAACCCGAGGGCCTGGGCGAAGGAACGGGCGGTGAGCGTCTTACCGAGCCCCGGCAGGTCCTCCAGGAGCACGTGCCCGCCCGCGAGGATGCCGGCGAGGACCAGTTCCAACGCGTCCCGCTTGCCCACCACCACGGTGCCGACCGCGTCCAGGACCGCCCGAGCCAGGTGCCCGACCTCGGCGGGGGCAATGCTCCGGTCCACGTCGTTCATCAAATACTCTCCAGTTCGGCGACGATCACCGCGAGGTCGCGCGGCGACGGGGTGCGGCGAGGCGGGGTCTCCAGGAAGGTCCACAGGCGGTCACCGAGCAGGACACGAGCGCGGGCGGGATCCGACTCACGGGTGACGCCGTGTTTCAGCCGCATCCGCTCGTCGGCCAGCTCACCGATCCGGGGCAGGACCGTGCCGGTGAATCGTTCGGGTCGGGTCGAGGACCAGTCCAGGGGCCATTCCCACCGGTTGATCGCGCTACGCAGCGCGTCCCGGGCAGCCCAGTTGTAGCTGCCGTCCTCTTCGCCCGTGCCGACCCGACCACCGCCGGGCGGCGGGGGCGGCGGCGCGAGCAGGGCGGTGACCCGGCGCACCGCCAGCACGGCGAGCACCCCGGCGATCAGTACGGGCAGTGCGACCTGGAGGCCCACCGCGCGGAGGCCGACGAGCAGGACCGCGACCAGCGCGGCGGCCCAGGCGAGCGAGCGCAGCACCGGACGCCACCGGGAGTCGCGCGCCTGCGGACCGGCCGGCGCCGCCTCCTCCTCGAACGCGAGCAGATCGTCGATGCTGGTGCTGCTCATGGGGTCACCGCCGCGGTGAGCTCTCCGCGCAGCCGGCCAAGCGCGGCGCGGGCCTGGTCCCGGGTGTGTTCGCCGACCGGATGGGTGGCGTACCGGGCCTCCCGGTAGACGTGCGCGAACTCGGCCAGCACGTCGGTGCTGGCGATGGCCGGCACGCCTGTCGCCGGGTCGCCCTGCAACAGCCGGCTGACCAGGTCGGTGGGGGTGTCCCCGGCGAGCCTCGGCACCCCGGCCGCGGCGGCGGTCTCCTCCAGGCGCACCCAGCAGGCGATCACCGCCACCCGGGGGTCGGTGTCCCGGTCGTCGAGCTCCACCAGGCCGGCGTCGAGGGCGGCGACCACCTCCCGGGCGGTGCCCTCGGCGGTGCGGCGGGCCCGCTGCGCCGGTAGTGCCCGGGTGGTGCGGCGCAGCGCGCCCCGGATCAGGATCCAGCTGAGGTAGCCGAGCGCGGCGAGGATGGCCAGCCCGAGCAGGACCACCGCCACCGTGCCGACCCACTGCGGGATGTGCGCCTGGGTGGCCTCGCCGGCGTCGCGTGGCTCGATCGGGATGGACGGTGACGGTTCGACGGTCGGGTACTCGGGAACCCAGGGAACGTTGTCCGCCGCCGGCGGGATCCGACTGGCTCCGATCGACGAGTGAGCGGAGGCCAGCGCGGCACCGGCGAGCAGCGCGGCGACCGCGCCGACCGGCCACCACCGGCGGAGCAGGCCGAGCACGGGGCGCAGCACACCCGGCTCGGCGGACGGTACCGGTGTGGGCGGGCGTGTTCCGTCTGTCATCGCCACCACCCCACGCGTCGTCTCAGTCCACTCCGGCCAGCTGTTTAGCCTGGCCGAAGACGTCGTCCAACATCCCTGGTGTCAACCGCCCGGTGAAGGTGTTCTGCTGACTGACGTGGTAGCAGCCCAGCAAGTCCGGAGCGTTCGTGCCGGACCAGTGTGCCCCATGACCGAACGCCGGTCGCGGGCTGGGCGGGCGCTGCCCGTACACCGCACGGAGCACCGGCCACCACGCGGCCCAGGCGAACGCGCCCAGCGCGACCACGACCCGCAGCGTGGGCCGGATCAACGCGACCTCGCGGTGCAGCCAGGGTGCGCAGGTGTCCCGCTCCGCCGGGGTCGGCTTGTTGTCCGGGGGCGCGCACCGGACGGCCGAGAAGATGCGCAGGTCCCGCAGGGTGAGCCCGTCGTCGGCGGCGACGCTGGTCGGCTGGTTGGCCAGCCCTGCCCGGTGCAGCGCGGCGAAGAGCACGTCACCCGACCGGTCGCCGGTGAAGATCCGGCCGGTGCGGTTGCCACCGTGGGCGGCGGGTGCCAGCCCGAGGATGGCGATCCGCGCGTCACCGGTGCCGAGGCCCGGCACCGGCCGACCCCAGTACTCCTGGTCGCGGAAGGCGGCCCGGCGGGTGCGAGCCACCTCCTCCCGCCATTGGACCAGCCGTGGGCAGGCGAAACAGTCGCTCACCGCCGCGTCGAGGTCGGCCAGGTCGGTCGCCCGCGCTGCGCGGGCGACCACCTGTGCGGGGGTACGCGTCTCAGCCAAGCTTGGCCCGGAAGAGTTCCAGGGTGCGGGCCCAGGCGCTGGCGGCGGCGCGCTGGTCGAACGCCTCCGGCCGGTCGTCGTTGAAGAAGGCGTGCGAGGTGCCCGGGTAGTCGTAGAGGTGGCAGTCCCCGCCGGCCTCCTCGATGGCCCGGCGCGCGGTCTGTACGCCCTCGTCGGCCGAGGTGCCGTCCTCTTCGGAGCAGTGGATGACCGCTGCCTTCCCGGCGTAGTCGGCCCAGTCGGGACGCATCGACTCCCAGGGCAGCACGGGATAGAAACCGGCGGTGGCGACGATCCGCTCGGAGATGGTGGCGGACCAGAGGGCCAGGCTGCCACCGGCGCAGAAGCCCACGGCACCGACCTTACCGGTGACCTCGGGCCGCCCGGCGAGATAGTCGGCCGCGCCGGCGATGTCCTTCGCCGCCTCGTCCATCCGCATCGCCAGCAGAAGCCGCTGCGCCTCGTCCGGTTCGCTGGTCGTCTCACCGTGGTAGAAGTCGGGTGCGAGGGCGACGAACCCGGCCTCGGCGAACCGGTCCGCCACCGACCGGATGTGCGGGACCAGGCCCCACCATTCCTGGATGACGATGACGGCGGGGCTGGCCGTGCCGCTGGCGGGTATCGCGAGATACCCCTCGCTCGTGCCCCCGTTGCTGCGGTAGCTCACCATTTCGCCCATGGGCCGTCCTCCTAGCGGTCAGTCATCGTTGGCTGGTCGCCCAGTGGTCCTACGTGCCGGTAGCCTGCCACGCCACAGGGCCGTCGGGAAGACGCCGGAACAGTGGCATTCACCTCCTGTTCGCCCCCCGGTGACTCCGGGTACGCCGACGGCGGCGGGGTCCGCCCCCGCCGCCGTCGATACCGAATTACCGCTGTGGTCAGACCTTCTTGGTCAGGCAGAGCACATAGCCCGTCTTGCCCGGCTCGATGCTGGAGAAGATGTACCCCTCCTCGCCCTCCTCGAAGTACTGGGTGCAGGTGGTGTCGGACTTGGCCTGAGCCTCGCTCTGGCCGTTCACCCGACCGACCACGTTGTACGCCGCGTCGGTGGAGGTGCACTCGACGACCTTGGCGCCGTCGACCTCCTCCTGCTCGGTGCCGGTGACCTCGGGCAACTCGGCGATGCAGTCACCGGCCTTGGCGTCCGCGGTCTCGTCCTTGTTGAAGTAGTTGCCGACCGCCGAGACGACACCGAACTTCAGGCCGGCGATGACGACGACGGCGAGGATCGCGGCGACGATGCCGAGGGCCTTCTTCGCACCGGACTTCTCCGCCTTCGGCTCGCCCGCCGGTGGCGTCTCGACAGCCGACTGCGGCGCGGCAGGCTGCGGCTCGCCCGCCGGTGGCGTCTCGACGCCCGGCTGCTGCGCGGCAGGCTGCGGCTCGGCCGCTTGCGGCGTCTCGACGGCCGGCTCAGGGGTTGCGGCGTCGGGCGCGGGGGGCGGTGCGACCTGCTCTGGCACGGGGGTTCCTTCCGAGGGGTTGATGAGCAGACGACACCGTAACGATCATTGATTTCCGGTGTCGTCCCGCTCGCCTCGTCCGTTCAGCTATTTCCCAGCTTCACCTGCATGATCCAGTTCACACCCCGGTTCAGCGCGTCGGCGTGGTGGTTGGCGCCTCGCTCGGCGGCAGACCGGTCGGCAGCGGCGTCCCGGTCGGCCCGGGTGTGCCGCTCGGGTCCGGCGTGGTGCTCGGGTCCGGCGTGATGCTCGGGTCCGGCGTGCTGGTCGGGTCCGGCGTGCTGGTCGGCGACGCGGGCGGGAAGGGCGCGCCCGGTGCGCGGGGCACGAAGGGCGCCTGCTCCGGGCAGTACGGGTACGCCCGCAGCGCCTCCTTCACATAGGCGCCTTCCGAGCAGTCCGGGTAGCCGAGCCGGATCGGATTGCCGTTCTGGTCGAAGAGCCGGGCGTTCTCCACCAGTCGGCCCTCGCTGTCGTAGACGAAGACATCCCGGACCCGGTCGTACTGGCTGTCGACCGCGGTCTGGTCGTAGCCGTAGTCGCCGTAGCGCATCCGGTCCTCGGCCTGGATCAGGGCGGCGAACGCGAAGACCACCAGCACCACGCTGCCGACCTGCACCGCCGAGCGCGGCCACCGGGTCAACTGAGCCGAGCGGCGGCCGATCCAGATGGAGGCGAGCACGAAGCCGACCAACATGATGATGCCGGCGAGCAACTCACCGCCGAACCTTGGCAGCAACCCGAAGCTGCCGCCGGTGCTGATCACCGTGACCAGCATCGCCGCCAGGTAGCCCCGGAGCACCCACCAGCCGGGGCGCAGCAACTGGAGGAAGTCGCTGGCCGTCGCGTACCCCAGAGGTGGGCCGAGACGGGTGTCCATGGTGCGCAGCCGGCCGCGGACCCGGGCCATCGCGCTCGCCACCCGCTGGTCGAGGTTGCGCCCACCGCCCGGCGCGGCGCCGGCCGCGGCGCGCAGCTCGGCGGCGTACGTCTCGGGCTCGCCCAACCGCTCGACCAGGGTGCCCTCGGACTCGGCGGCGACCTCGGTGAGGTGGTCGGCGAGATCCTCGGTCAGCTCGTCGCGTTGCCCGGGCGGCAGGTCGGCCAGAGCGGCCCGGACCCGCGCCACATAGTCGGTGATCTCCTGCTCCGCGACGGTCATGCCGCCACCCCCCGATCGTCGAGCAGACTGTCCATGGTGGTGGCGAACGAGCGCCAGAGTTTGCCGGAGCGGGTCAGCTGGTCACGCCCCGCGGCGTTGAGTGAGTAGTACTTGCGGTGCGGCCCGGATTCGCTCGGCACGACGTAGGTGGTGAGCAGGCCGGCGGCGAAGAGGCGGCGCAGCGTCCCGTAGACCGAGGCGTCACCGACCTCCTCCAAGCCGGCCTCGCGAAGCCGGCGCAGGATGTCGTATCCGTAACCGTCCTCCTCTCGGAGCACGGCCAGGACGGCCAGATCAAGCACGCCCTTCAGCAACTGTGTGGTGTCCACGCATTGCACACTAGTGCGTAATGCGAAGTAGCGTCAACGAATCCGCCGCGACGCGCCGGGCAGGCGGGACGCGGCTGGGCTTTGATCGACTCGATTTTCAGGAAGTCGAGGCATCCCCGCTGCTCGGACACCCCGATGTCAATGACGGCGAGTCGATCAAGCCGGCTAGCGCGCCGTGGCTGGCTGGAGGCTCCAGGCGATGCCGTCGAGGATGTCGTGCTCCGAGGCGACCACCGATGGCATCCCGGCCCGCTCCATGATCACGCGAAGCACCAGCGCACCCGCGCCGATCACGTCGGCCCGGCCGGGGTGCATCACCGGGTTCGCCAACCGCTGCTCACGGGTCTGACCCAGCAACTCCGCGGTCACCCGGGCGACCTCGTCGTACGACACCCGGGCGTGGTGGATGCGCTCCGGGTCGTACTCCCGTAGGCCCTGAGCGAGCGCGACCACGGTGGTGACCGACCCGGCGAGGCCGACCAGGGTGGCCGCCTCGCGACCGGGCACCACGGCGAGCGCCCGGTCCACCACCGCCGCGATGTCGGCCTGCGCCGCCGCGACCTGCTCGGGCGCCGGCGGGTCGCCGGGCAGGTGCCGCTCGGTCATCCGGACACAGCCGATGTCCACCGAGATCGCCGACCGCACCCCGGCGGCCCGGTCACCGACCACGAACTCGGTGGAACCACCGCCGATGTCGACGACCAGGAACGGCTCCTTCGCGTCGGCGGGCAGCCCGCGCACCGCGCCGGTGAACGACAGCCGGGCCTCCTCGTCGCCGCTGACCACCTCGGGCGCGACACCGAGGGTGGCCCGCACCATCTCGGTGAAGTCGGCGGCGTTGGCGGCGTCGCGGGAGGCCGAGGTGGCACACATCCGCACCCGCTGAACGCCCAGCTTCTCGATGTCGGCGGCGTACGACGCCAACGCCACCCGGGTCCGCTCGATCGCCTCCGGCGCCAGTCGGCCGGTGCGGTCCACGCCCTGCCCCAGCCGGACGATCTCCATCCGCCGGGTCAGGTCGACCAGCGGCGCCTGCGGCCCGGCCGAGGCGTCCGGCAGGTCGGCGACCAGCAGCCGGATCGAGTTCGTCCCACAGTCGATGGCCGCCACACGCGTCGTCACGGCAGCAACCTTACGGCAGGACGGGCAGCCACCCAGCGGCTTGGCCGCCCGTCAGCCCTCGTCGGCCCCGCCGGCCACACCCCGCACGGGCTGATTACAGGCGCAGCAGCATCCGGGTGTTGCCCAGCGTGTTCGGCTTGACCCGCTCCAGGTCCAGGAACTGCGCGACACCCTCGTCGTACGAGCGCAGCAGCTGCTCGTAAACCGGCTGCGGCACCGGAGCGCCGTCGATCTCGCGGAAGCCGAACGAGCCGAAGAACCGGGTCTCGAAGGTGAGTGCGAAGATCCGCACCACGCCCAACTCCCGGGCCGCGTCGATCAGCTCACCGACCAGTCGGTGACCGATGCGCCGGCCCCGGCAGGACGGGTCCACGGCCACCGTGCGGATCTCGGCCAGGTCCTCCCACATGACGTGCAGCGCGCCGCAGCCCACCACGACGTCGTCGTCGGCGCGGACCGCCACCCGGAACTCCTGCACGTCCTCGTAGAGGGTGACGGTGGCCTTGCTCAGCAGCCGACGGTCGTCGGTGTAGGTGTCGACGAGCCGCCGGATGCCGCGTACGTCCCCGGTGCGGGCCCGCCGCACCAGGATCTGTGTCTCGGGCGCCGAGGACCCGGCCTGCCTGCTCATTCGCCCGCCGGCACGTCCACGCACGGCCCCGCCGACCACCAGGGCTCGACCAGCTCCAACGTCTCGTCGCCGAACGGGTTCACCCCCGGGCCGGCGCCCAGCGCGTGACCCAGGTGCACGTGCAGGCACTTCACCCGGCCCGGCATTCCGCCGGCCGAGATGCCGGCGATCTCCGGCACCTCGCCGATCGCCTCCCGGCGAGTGAGGTAGTCCTCGTGCGCGGCCCGGTAGTGGGCCGCCAACTCCGGGTCCGTCGTCAGCCGGTCCGCCATCTCCTTCATCAGCCCCGCCGACTCCAGCCGGCTGCACGCCGCCGTGGCCCGGGGGCAGGTCAGGTAGTAGAGCGTCGGGAACGGGGTGCCGTCGGCGAGACGGGGAGTCGTCTCCACCACGTCGGGAAGGCCACACGGGCACCGGTGGGCCACCGCCCGGGTGCCCCGGGGCGTCCGGCCGAGCTGCGCGGCCACCGCCGCCAGGTCGGCCTCGGTGGCCGGCTCCCGCTGCGGCAGGGGAACGGAATCCGCCGCCGGCTCCGACGGTGGTACGACAGTCACGGTGCCCATCTCTCCTGGGGTGCTGGTCGGTGGCTCACTTGCCCGGTTGCTGGCTGTCCGCCGCCTGCACGCTCGACCAGAGCGTGTCGTACCAGGTCGTCGGCCCGGCTGGCGCGGTCGAACCGGCCGACTTCCCGGCGTCGCGAGCGGCGCCCTCCGGGTCGTGCAGCACCACCATCATCTTCTCGCCGGGTCGGCCCATGAAGAACCGTTCCCGAGCCTGCGTCTCGATGAACGCCTTGTCCTGCCACTTCGCGGCCCGCTCGGCGAGCTTCGCGATCTCCCGCTCCTGCACCGCCTGGGCAGCTTCCATCCGCTCGATGTTGGCCTGCTGGTCCAGGTAGACCCGGACCGGATAGGTGTAGGCCAGGGCGAGCGCGATCAGGACCGCGAACAGCACGGTGGCCCGACCGGTGAAGCGACGGGGGTGGGGTGCGGCGAGCCGCTTCACGGCACCACCGGTGGCGGTACGCCGAGCGGCGGCCGGACGATTCGCGGAACGCACGCCATCGGCGCCCCGGGCAGCACCCGGCGCGCGACCGGCGGCGCGCGGCTCGGCGCGTACGCCGGCCTCCCGGACCGATCCCCGGGTGGCGCGCCCGCCGCCCGGCCGACCGGACTGACCCGGCCGGCGGGCGGGACGCTGACCACCCGGTGTGCGGCGCTGCTGCATCGTCGTCACACCCCTCCCCCGAGGCTTCGTGCGTCTCAGGCCGAACGGTAGCGCGGGAACGCGCCAGCGCCGGCGTAGCGCGCCGCGTCGGCCAGCTCCTCCTCGATCCGGAGCAGCTGGTTGTACTTGGCGACCCGGTCCGAACGGGCCGGCGCGCCGGTCTTGATCTGGCCGCAGCCGGTGGCCACCGCCAGGTCGGCGATGGTGGTGTCCTCGGTCTCGCCGGAGCGGTGGCTCATCATGCACTTGAAGCCGGCCCGGTGGGCCAGGTCCACCGCGTCCAGGGTCTCGGTCAGCGAGCCGATCTGGTTGACCTTGACGAGAACCGCGTTCGCCGCCTTCTCCGCGATGCCGCGGGCGATGCGCTGCGGGTTGGTCACGAACAGGTCGTCGCCGACGATCTGCACCCGGTCGCCGATCGAGGCGGTCAGCGTCTGCCAGCCGCTCCAGTCGTCCTCGGCCAGCGGGTCCTCGATCGACACGATCGGGTACTCGTCGGCCAGCTTCGTGTAGTAGGTGCTCATCTCCTCGGCGGACTTCGCGGCACCCTCGAACGTGTAGGTGCCGTTGTCGAAGAACTCCGTGGCCGCCACGTCGAGCGCGAACACGATGTCGGTGCCGAGCCGGTAACCGGCCTTCTCGACCGCCTCGGCGATCAGGTCCAGGGCCGCGGCGTTCGTCGGCAGGTTCGGCGCGAAGCCACCCTCGTCGCCGAGCCCGGTGGAGAGGCCCTTCTTCTTCAGCACCGACTTCAGCGCGTGGTAGACCTCCGCGCCCGAACGCAGCGCCTCCCGGAAGGTGGGCGCGCCGATCGGCGCGATCATGAATTCCTGGATGTCGACGTTCGAGTCGGCGTGCGCGCCACCGTTGAGGATGTTCATCATCGGCACGGGCAGGAGGTGCGCGTTCGGGCCGCCCAGGTAGCGGAAGAGGCTCAGCTCGGCGCTGCCGGCAGCGGCCTTCGCCACCGCCAGGGAGACCCCGAGGATGGCGTTCGCGCCCAGCTCCGACTTGCTGTCGGTGCCGTCGATGTCGAGCATCTTCTGGTCGATCAGCCGCTGCTCGCTGGCCTCGTACCCGATGATCTGGTCGACGATCTTGTCTTCGACGTTGGAGACCGCCTTCTCCACGCCCTTGCCCTGGTAGCGGTCGGCGTCACCGTCGCGCAGCTCGATCGCCTCGAAGGCGCCGGTGGAGGCGCCGGAGGGCACGGCGGCGCGGGCGACCGTGCCGTCGTCCAGACCGACCTCGACCTCGACCGTCGGGTTGCCCCGCGAGTCGAGAATCTCCCGGGCGACGATTCCCTCGATGGTTGCCACTAAGTCGCTCCTCGTTGTTGTGATCCGGTCCGTGGGTGGGCCGCGACGGTGCGGCTGAGGCAGGTGTTGAACGCAGCGTATCGGGCGGCGCGAACGGGCACGGCGTCGCCCGCGCACCCGAGTCGCCCCGCGCTGACGGACATTCCCGGATTTCCGGGCGTCAACCGGCAACGGGTTTGCGCTGCGCGGACCAGATCCACCAGGCTGGTCGCCATGCCCGCCGCCTCGACCACCCTCCGCATGCTCGCCGTGTCGGTCATCGCGTCGCTCACGGTCACCGGCTGTCAGACATTCGAGGACGCCGGAGTCGCCATGGGCCGCTCGGAACTCGTCAACGACCTCGCCGCCCGGCTCGATCGGGCACTGGAGTTGACCTACTCGGCCGACTACCAGCTGCCCGGCGGCCAGCGCGCCGCGATCGTGCAGGCACAGGACCCGGCGCGATCCACCTACACCTACCCGGGCGGACAACTCACCGTCACCCCGGAGGCCATCACCCGGTGCACGACCACCGGCACCCGCCCGCAGTGCACGCTGATCGCCCCACCCACCCCGGGCAGCAAGCCCACGGTGACGCTCTTCGGCGAGGCCAACCGGCAGGGCCTCGTCACCCCGCCGGTGGTGGTCGGGCTGCTCACCGCCGCCGCGCTCGACCCGCAGGCGGTGATCAAGCAGAGTGACACCACCGTCGCCGGGCACCACGCCGCCTGCGTCGCGGTGGAGAGTTCGTCCGGGGACTTCACCGCCTGCGTGACCACCGAGGGCGTGCTCGGCAGCTTCACCGGGCCGGTCGACGGCAAGCCGATGGAGCTGGCCCTGAGCAACTACTCCGCGACGGTCGACGAGGATGCGTTCGACCCGCCCGTCGGCGCCGGCGTCGTCGATCGCCGCCCCGGCGGCTCGTGACCGACCCGCCAGCCGCGCCCACGTCCGTCGCGCCGCCCGGCGGGTCAACGTCCGGAGCACCGCCCGGCGGGTCCGCGCCGGCCGCGCTGCCCGGCGGGTTCGTGCCAGGGGCCGATCGGAGCCGGCCTCCCGCCCCCGGTGACCTGGCCCTGCCGGTGACCGGCGCGAAGCTGCTGACCGGCGTCGACGGCCAACCCCTCCGCGTTGCCGACCTGCCCGCCGACACCGACTGGGTGCCGCTGGGCACGCTCGACGGAGTGCCCGCCTGGGGCGCCGACCTGGCCACCGTCGACGAGCTCCCCGGCCGGGCGCGCGGCTGGGCGTCACTCGCCGCCGAGGTGCCGGAGCCGCACGCCACGCTCGCCGGCCGGGCGCTGGCGGTGCTGACGTGGCGGCGTACCCACCGGTGGTGCGGCGCCTGCCGAGCGGAGCTGACCGACCTACCCGGCGAGACCGCCCGTCGGTGCCCCGACTGCGGCCTGTACGCGCCGATGCAGCTCTCCGCCGCCGTACTGGTGGCGATCACCCGGCCCGGCCCGCCCGGGCACGCTGACGAGTTGCTGCTGGTCCGGCACGCCAGCGGGCCGGTCGGCCTGTGGGCGCTGGTGGCCGGCTTCGTCGAGGCCGGCGAGACGCTTGAGGCGGCGGTGCACCGGGAGGTCGGCGAGGAGGTCGGGCTGGCGGTCGACCGGCTGGCCTACTTCGGCAGCCAACCCTGGGCGATCTCCGGCCCGGGCGTACTGCTCGCCGGCTTCACCGCCCGTGCCGCCGACCCGCGGGCCGAGCCGGTGGTCGACGGGCGGGAGCTGACCAGGGCTCAGTGGTTCCGCCTGGATGCGCTGCCGGCGGAACTGCCGCCCGCGTACTCCATCTCGCGCTGGCTGATCGACGCGACGGTGACGGCCGCGCGGCGCTGAACCGGCGCGGCCCGGCGTTCCTCAGAGACCGAGCAGGGTGCGCAGGTGGCGCGGGGGCGGGCAGTCGTGGGCCAGCATCGCGTCGTGCCAGTCGCGGACCGACACCCCGTCCGGGCGGGCGGCGGCGATCTCGGCCACCTCGCTGTACCCGACGAAGTAGGTGGAGAGCTGGGTGGAGGTGAGTTGCGCGCGCCGCCACTTGCCGGCCGCCTCACCCTCCTCCTGGAAGCCGCGCCCGGTCATCAACGCCATCGCCTCGGCCTCGGGCAGCTCCTCGGCGTGCACCAACTGGTCGAGCAGCGCGTTGATGGTCATCCGTAGTTGCATCTTGAGCTGCTGCAACCGCACCGGCAGACCGCCGAAGCCGAGCCCCGTCATCACCTCCTCCGCGTAGACCGCCCAGCCCTCGATGAACGGGCCGGACTCGGCCAGCGCGCGGACCCGCGTGCCACCGATGTAGCGGCGGGCGTGGGCGAGCTGGAGGAAGTGCCCCGGCATCGCTTCGTGCACCGTCAGGTTACGGATCATGTGGTCGTTGTACTCGCGGTAGAACGACTCGACCCGCTGCGCCGGCCACTCCGACGGGGTGGGCGCGATGCAGTAGAAGGTCGGCAGGGCGGCGCTCTCCAGCGGGCCGGGCGCGTCGCAGTACGCCACCGCGACCCCCCGGGCGAACTCCGGCATCTCCTGGATCACACACCGGTCGTCGACGAGGGTGACCAGGTCGTGTGCGCGGACGAAATCGGTCGCCTCGTCCAGGGTCACCCCGGCCAGCTCGACGATCGTCGCGTCGTTCGGGTGCTCGGCGGCGAGCAGATCCAGCGCCCGACGTACGGTCGCGTCGTCGGCCGGACCGCCGACCAACTCGACGGCCGCCTCACGGATCTCCGCGGTGACCCGGTCCAGGTTGGCCCAGGCGCGGCGCTGGACCTCGGCGGCGCCCAGCTCGGTGTCGAGGGTGTGCCAGAGCCGGGCCTCCCAGCGGCGCCGGCCCAGTCGCGGGTCACGTCCGGGGCCGGCATCGGCGGCCAGGCCGACGCGCAGCCAGGCGACGAACTCCTCCAGCGCGGCGATCGCGGCGGTGGCCGCCGGCTCGACCCGGTCGAGGTGGCTCGGCGCCTGGGCGAGCAGCGCCGGCAGCTCGTCGCGGATCAGGGCAGCCGCGCCGGTGAACTGCCCGACCGCTGTCTCCGCGTGGATCCGCGGCATGTCCCGCAGCGTCGCGCGGGCGGTGGCGAGGGCGTCCGGTACGGCGGCGAGCCGGCCGGCCAGTTGGGTCAGCCGCACCTCCGCGGGGGCGTACGGGCGGGCCAGCAGCGGGTGCAGCAGCGGGCCGGGGTTGTGCCGCAGCGGATCCCACTCGTGCGACCGGATCTCGGTCAGCTCGAACAGCTCCCGATCCACAAATGAGGTGAGCAGCGCGTGGTCGACCTGCTGCTCGACGTCGAGCGAGTCCGGGTCCAGTTCGGACAGTGCGTTGGCCGCGTCCGAGAGCATCGCCCGGTCGGCGGTCAACCCGTCGGCGGACAGGTCCGGCAGTCGGTCGTCGAACCGGTGGTCGCCCGCGGCGGTGGCAACCCCCGGCCGCGACTCCAACAGCGCCTCGACAACCCGCTCAGCCAGCACCCCAAACGCTTCCACCGCCCCACCCTACCGACCGCCGTGGGCTCCCCCGCCGGTTCCGCCCACTCCGTCGATCATGAAGTTGTCGCCGTCCACCTCGGCGTGTCGGGGCAATAACTCCATGATCACCGCAGGCTGGCGGGTGGGGATTCAGCTTGGCGGATGGCCTCGGCGTGGGCGAGGGTGGTGCGGCGGAGGGCTGCCTCGGGATCGACGCCGGCCTCGCGGGCCGCGGCTACCGTTGCCAGGAGATCGGCGCCCAGCCTTGCCTCGGGGTCGGCCTGGGCACCGGCCAACGGGGGTGGGACGTTGATGCCCCTGCGGGCGGCGCGGTCCATGATCTGCGCCGCCAGGGCCAGCGCGGGCTGGCTCAGGGCCACGCCGTCCAGCACCGAGTGCCGCGCCTTCTCCGCCTGCTTGATCCGCTCCCAGTTCTCGGTGATCTCCTCCAGGGTGCCCGCCTCGGCACCGGCGAAGACGTGCGGGTTGCGTCGGATCATCTTGTCGACCAGGCCACCGGCCACGTCGTCGATGGTCCACCGCTCGTCCTCGGGCAATTCCTCGGCGAGCCGCGCGTGCAGCACCACCTGCAACAACACGTCGCCCAGCTCCTCGCGCAGCGCATCGGTGTCGTCGGCGCTGATCGCGTCGTACGCCTCGTAGCTCTCCTCCAGCAGGTAACCGGCGAGGCTGCGGTGCGTCTGCGCCCGCTTCCACGGGTCGCCACCTGGAGAGGCCAGTCGATCCAGCACGGCCACCGCGTCGAGCAGCCGGGCACCCGGCGGATCCCACGAGCCGTACATCAGCTCCATCTCGGCCAGCCCCGGCTGCCGGGCCAGCCGCAGACCCAACTCCCGGGCCAGCGCCTCGTCACCCGCCGGGCCGGCCAGCCACACCACCGTGCCGTGCGTCGCCACCGCATCCAGCAACGGCTGCGTCGCCGGGCCGTCCACCACCGTGACCTCGGCGCCCGCCTGCCGCGCGGCCGTGACCAACTCGCTGTCCGCGCCGGTCAACACCGGGTGCTGGCGTACGACGTCCCAGGCCGCGGCCGTCAACAGGCCAGCGGGTAACCGGGGTGAGGTGACCAGGAGGACGATCCGTGCGGTCATGCTCAGCTGGCCGTGCCCTCGGCCTCCGGCGTCGCGGTCGGCCCCTCCGGGGTGGAAATGTCCGTGACCGCGTCGGAGGCCGGCTCACCCAACGGCACGCTCACCGCGGGGGCGTCACCGGAGAAGCTGAGCAGCGGGAACTCCAGCGGGCGGTACCGAGGGCTGACGGTGACGTCGTAACGACCGACCGCCTCGGCCAGGATCCGCTTGGTCGCCAGCGCGCCGCGTAGCTGCTCGCCGTCGAGCTGTTGGGCGGCGTCCGCGTCGGTCACCTCGGCCGGGATCTTGCCGGCCGCACGCCCGGCGGCGATCACGTCGGCGATCTCCTCCTTGGACGGCTCGACCGGCTCCGCCGGCAACCCGGACAGGCAGGTGAAGAGCTTCGCCACCTCCCGCACGTGCCCGGTCTCCGGGTCGAGGCCGAGCTGCTGGGCGGCCTGGTCGACCGCCACCTGGCCGCGCGCCTGGTAGTTCTTCTCGGCGGAGAGCTTCTCGCACACCTTGGTCAGCACCATGGTCCGAACCACGTCGGCCACCTTGGGCAGGGTCGGTTGCGGCGCCGCGGGCTGCCCGCTGGCAGCGGAGGACTCCGGCGCCGGGTTCTTCGTCCGCAGATCCTTCATCGCGGTGGTGACCTGAAGGTCGGTGATGCGCTGGTCACCGATGTAAGCGGCGATACCAGGCTCAGCACGGCAACCGGTAAGGGCGACGAGGCCGAGCGCCACAGTGGCGACGGCGGCAAGACGGCGAGCACGCATAGCCGTCACTCTCTCACGCCGTCACCCGAGGTTGTGACGCCCCCCACCTTCGCCCATCCCGCGACCAGGGACGGCGTGGACGCGCGACCGTCCCTGGTCGGAAGCACACCGCTGGCTCAGGCGCTGGCGCCCGCAGCGGCAGCGGTTCAGGCGCTGGCGCCCGCAGCGGCAGCGGTTCAGGCGCTGGCGCCCGCAGCGGCAGCGGTTCAGGCGCTGGCGCCCCCAGCGGCAGCGGTTCAGGCGCTGGCGCCCGCAGCGACGGCGAGTGGGGCGGGGGCACCGAGCACATCGGAGAGCAGTTGCGCGCACCACTGGAGCAGCGCCTGGTCACGCAGCGGCTCGCCACCGATCCGACGGGTGGTCGGTCGGGGCACGCTGACCTGGTCGGTGGCCTGCTTGTAGACGGCATCCGGGTGGTAGCGCTTGAGCCGCAGCTGCTTCGAGTCCGGCAGCGGCAACGGGCCGAACCGTACGTGCTTGCCCTGCACGGACACGTCGGTCAGGCCGTAGCGGCGGGCCAGCAGGCGGAACCGGGCCACCTCCACCAGGTTCTGCACCGGGGCCGGCGGCTCGCCGTACCGGTCGGTCATCTCGGCGATCACCTCGCCCAGCCGTTCCTCGTCGCGGGCCTCGGCGAGCTTGCGGTACATCTCCAGGCGCAGCCGCTCCACGCTCACGTAGTCGTGTGGCAGGTGCGCGTCGACCGGCAGGTCGATCTTGACGTCGGTCTCCTCCTCCGGCCGTTCACCCTTGAACGCGGAGACCGCCTCGCCGACCATCCGCACGTACAGGTCGAAGCCGACACCCTCGATGTGCCCGGACTGCTCGCCGCCGAGCAGGTTGCCGGCACCCCGGATCTCCAGGTCCTTCATCGCCACGTACATGCCGGCGCCCAGCTCGGTGTGCTGGGCGATGGTCGCCAACCGCTCGTGGGCGTGCTCGGTGAGCGGCTTCTCGGGCGGGTAGAGGAAGTAGGCGTACGCCCGCTCCCGGCCCCGGCCGACCCGACCTCGGATCTGGTGCAGCTGGGCCAGGCCGAGCAGGTCGGCCCGCTCCACGATCAGCGTGTTGGCGTTCGGGATGTCGATGCCCGACTCGACGATCGTGGTGCAGACCAGGACGTCGAACTCCTTCTCCCAGAAGCCGACCATGACCTTCTCCAGGGCGTCCTCGCCCATCTGGCCGTGCGCCACCGCGACCCGCGCCTCGGGCACCAGCTCCCGCAGCCGCCGTGCCGCCCGGTCGATCGACTCGACCCGGTTGTGCAGGTAGAAGACCTGTCCGTCGCGGAGCAGCTCACGGTGGATGGACGCGGCCACCTGCCGGTCGTCCTGCGCGCCGACGAAGGTGAGCACCGGGTGCCGCTCCTCCGGCGGGGTGGCGATGGTGGACATCTCCCGGATGCCGGTGATCGCCATCTCCAGGGTGCGCGGGATCGGGGTGGCCGACATGCTGAGCACGTCGACCGACGCGCGCAGCGTCTTCAGGTGCTCCTTGTGCTCGACACCGAAGCGCTGCTCCTCGTCGACGATCACCAGACCCAACTGCTTGAAGCGGGTCGCCGTCTGCAACAGCCGGTGCGTACCGATGACGATGTCGACGGTGCCGTCGGCGACCATCTCCAGCGTCCGCTCGGTCTCCTTCGGGGTCTGGAACCTCGACAGCTGCCGGATCTGCACCGGGAACTGGCTCATCCGCTCGGCGAACGTGTTGTAGTGCTGCTGCACCAGCAGCGTGGTCGGCACCAGCACCGCCACCTGCTTGCCGTCCTGCACGGCCTTGAACGCCGCCCGGACCGCGATCTCGGTCTTGCCGTAGCCGACGTCACCGCAGATCAGCCGGTCCATCGGGACGGTCTGCTCCATGTCCCGCTTGACCTCGTCGATCGCGGCGAGCTGGTCCGGCGTCTCCTGCCAGGGGAAGGCGTCCTCCAACTCCCGCTGCCACGGCGTGTCCGGGCCGAACGAGTGCCCCTTGGACGCCTTGCGGGCAGCGTAGAGCTGGATGAGCTGCGCGGCGATCTCCCGCACCGCCTTGCGGGCCCGGGCCTTGGACTTCTGCCAGTCCGAGCCGCCCATCTTGTGCAGGGTCGGCTGCTCCCCGCCCACGTAGCGGGAGAGCTGGTCGAGCTGGTCGGTGGGGACGAACAACCGGTCGCCGGGCTGGCCCCGCTTGCTGGCCGCGTACTCGATGACGAGGTATTCCCGGCTGGCGCCGTTGACGGTGCGCTGCACCAGCTCGACGTAGCGGCCGATGCCGTGCTGCTCGTGCACCACGTGGTCGCCGGTCTTCAGCTCCAGCGGGTCGATGGTGTTGCGCCGCCGGCTCGGCATCTTGCGCATGTCCCGCGTCGAGGTGCCCCGGCCGCCGGTCACGTCGTTGCCGGTCAACAACACGAAACGGGACGCCTCGTCGACGAATCCGCTGCTCAGCGCGCCACAGGTGACCACCAGCTCGCCCGGGACGGGCGCGGTCGGCACCTCCTCGGTCAACCGGGCACCCAGGCCGGCGTCGCGCAGCACCTCCACCGCCCGCTGGGCGGGGCCGTGCCCCTCGAAGACCAGCGCGATCGACCAGCCCTCGCCGGCCCAGCGCTTCAGGTCCTCGACCACCCGCGAGGTCTCGCCGTGATAGAGCGGCGCCGGCTGGGCGGACAGGGTCACCGCGATGGCGTCGTCCGGGGTGACGGCAGCCTGCTCCGGCGCATCCTCCCAGGGCTGCCGTGCCTCGGCGGCTTCCGCCTCCACGAGGCCGAACGGGGACAGCGTCCACCACGGCTGGCCGAGCCTGCCCGCGGCGGCGCGTACCTCGCCGAGGGTGCGGAAGGCGGCGGCGCCGACGTCCACCGGGGCCTGGCCGCCGACCGCGGCGGCGGCCCAGCTGGCCTGCAAGAACTCCTCCGAGGTACGGACCAGGTCGTGCGCCCGCGTGCGGATCCGCTCCGGGTCGCAGAGCAGCACGTGGGTGCCGGCCGGCATGGCGTCCAGCAGCAGCTCCAGCGAGTCGGGGCCGACCAGCACCGGAGCGAGGGACTCCATCCCCTCCACCGGGATGCCCTCGGCCAGCTTGTCCAGGATCTCGGCCAGTTCGGGGTGCTGCTCGGCGAGCGCGGCGGCCCGGTCGCGGACCGCCGGGGTGAGCAGCAACTCCCGACAGGGCGGTGCCCAGAGCAGCGGAACCTGCTCGATGGTCCGCTGGTCGGCGACGGCGAAGGTGCGGATCTCCTCCACCTCGTCGCCCCAGAACTCGACCCGGGACGGGTGCTCGTCGGTGGGCGGGAAGACGTCCAGGATGCCGCCGCGTACCGCGAACTCGCCGCGCTTGGTGACCAGGTCGACCCGGGCGTACGCCATGTCGATCAGCCGGCGGGCGACCTCCTCCAGGTCCGCCTCCTCGCCGGCGGCGAGCTGCACCGGCTCGAGATCACCGAGCCCCTTGAGCTGAGGCTGGAGCAGCGAACGGACCGGGGCCACGACCACTCGCAGTGGCCCGGTGCCGCCGTGCGCGTCGGTCGCCTCCGGGTGCGCCAGCCGGCGCAGCACGGCCAGCCGCCGGCCCACCGTGTCCGAGCGTGGGGACAGCCGCTCGTGCGGCAGCGTCTCCCAGGAGGGGAAGACCACCACCTGCTCGGCCGGCAGCAACCCGCCCAGCGCGGCGGCCAGGTCGTCGGCCTCCCGGGTGGTGGCGGTCACCGCCAGCACCGGTCGCCCGGCCCCGTCGTTGTCCGCGGCGACCGCCGCGACGGCGAACGGGCGCAGCGCCGCCGGGGCGGTGATGTCGAGGCCGTCGACCTGGGCGGCACCGGAGCGCGCCAGGTCACGCGCCCGGGCCAGCCCGGGGTCGGACAGGGCGGCGGTGAACAGACCGGTGAGCAAGGGAATCCTTCCCGGGGAGTCGACGCACACGACGGCGGCCCCTCGTCCAGCCGGACGGGGGGTGCACCCGGCAAGCCTAGCTCCGCCGGTCAGCCATTTCCCGCTTGCCGGCCGACCGGGACGCAACGGGTACGCCGACACCCGTCCCGCGCTCCTGACCAGCAGGGCGCGCTGATCCACTCGACTTCAAGGAAATCGGGGCATCGTCGGCGCGTCGACACCGCGCTTTCCTTGAACCCGAGTGGATCTTCCGTCGCGCGCGACCGGTTGTCGCGCCATCCTGGCGGATCTTGACCGACTGCCGGCCGGCGTGGTCGGGTTTCGGGATGGGTGAGCAGTGGCGGGCACAGTTCGACGCGGAGGTGAGCTTCGCCAACGGCGGCGGGCTGCGTACCGAGGGGTTCCGGCTGGACATTCCCGGTCGGGAGATCACCGACGACGACCTGGCGGCGTTGTTCGTCCGGCACCTCGGACTGCTGATGGTCGCCGACGTCCGGATCAGCGCCAAGACGATCATCGAGGAGCCGCACAAGGGCGGCCGGGGCGTTGCCGTCGGTCAGCCGACGCCCGTCCGCAGGCTGATCGAGTTGAGCCACGTGATCAGCGACGGGATGACCACCCTGCCGGGTTGGCCCGGCCCCCGGATCACCGACTGGCTGACCTTCGCGGCATCCCGTGAGCGGTACGCCCCGGGCACCGAGTTCCACGTGGCCCGAATCGACCTGATCGCCAACACCGGCACGTACCTGGACACGCCCGCCCACCGGTGGGCCGGCCGGGACGACCTGACCGGGGTGTCGCTGGACAGCCTCGCCGACCTGCCCGGGATGGTGGTCCGGGTGCCCGCCGACGTCCGGGCCGTGGATCGGTTGATGCTGGCCCCGTACCAGGTGGCCGGGCGTGCGGTACTGCTGCACACCGGGTGGGATGCGCACTTCGGCACCGAGCGGTACGGCGCGCCGGAGGCGCCGTACCTGACCGGGGACACCGCTCAGGCGCTGGCCGACGCGGGCGCAACCCTGGTGGGCATCGACTCGATCAACATCGACGACATGAGCCCGGCGGCCGCCGGCGTACGCCCCGCGCACAGCACGTTGCTGGCCGCCGGCATCCCGATCGTGGAGCACCTGACCGGTCTGGACGCGTTGCCGCCGACCGGGTTCCGGTTCACCGCGGCCCCGCCGATGGTGGCCGGCATGGGGACCTTCCCCGTTCGCGCCTTCGCCGTCGTCAACCCCTGACGCCACCCGCGACGCCGTCAACGCACGGCCAGCGGCCGGTCTCCGCCGGGACGAGGGCGCGGGCAGGTGGTTCCGCCCTGTGGCCCATAAAACGGACCATAAGCTGACAACATGGACAAGAAATCGCACGGCACAGCCCGCGACTGGGCGCCGCGCAGCCCCGGGCTCGCCAACGACCTGACCAAGGCGGCGGTGTACTTCGACTGGCGGTCGGCCGGTTGGCCGGCTTCCGCCCTCGCCATCTGGGCGGTGCTCGGAGGGCTCGGATTGGTCAGCGCGAGCCTGGTCCGCGGTCGTCGGGCCGCCACCTCCGGCCCCGGGGACGATCGGCTCCGGCCCCTCGCCGGGCCGGCACGGTGGCTGAGATCACGCCGGAAAACACCCTGCTGGCGGCAGTGGATCACCAGGGGGCCCTCCAGACATCCCCGGCGCGCGGATACCATCCAGTAAGTCGGACAGCGCTGTCCTTCGTATCCACGTAAGGGAGCGCATCGTGACCGACCAGCACGACCACGACGGCCCGGACGCCGCACTGCGCGCCGACATTCGCCGACTCGGCACCCTGCTCGGCCAGACCCTGGCCCGCCAGGAGGGTCGCCCGCTGCTCGACCTCGTCGAGGAGATCCGCGCCCAGGTCCGCTCCGACGCCCCGGCGGCCGCCCAGCGCCTCGGCGGTTTGGATGTGACCACCGGCACCAAGCTGGCCCGCGCCTTCTCCACCTACTTCCACCTGGCCAACATCACCGAGCAGGTGCACCGGGCACGGGATCTGCGCCGCCGCCGCGCGGTGCAGGGCGGCTGGCTGGACCAGGCCGCCAAGATGATCGCCGAACGCGGGGTCCCGGCCGAGGAGATCGCCAACGCGGCTCGCCGGCTGGCGGTACGACCGGTCTTCACCGCGCACCCGACCGAGGCGGCCCGTCGCTCGATCCTGTCCAAGTTGCGGGCGATCGCCGACGAGTTGGACACCGAGACCGCCAATGCGATCCTCTACGGCGCCAGCGACGAGGGTCCGGCCAACCGCCGGCTGGCCGAGTTGCTGGACCTGATGTGGCAGACCGACGAGCTGCGGCTGGACCGGCCGGACCCGACCGACGAGGCCCGCAACGCGATCTACTACCTGCGCGACCTGTACGCGGAGGCCGCCCCGCAGGTGCTCGACGACCTGGCCGACACGTTGCGCACGCTCGGCGTGGAAACCTCGCCGACGGCCCGGCCGTTGAGCTTCGGCACCTGGATCGGCGGCGACCGCGACGGCAACCCGTTCGTCACCCCGGCGGTCACCCGTGAGGTGTTGACCATCCAGCACGAGCACGGCATCGCGGCCACCGAGAAGGCGATGGACCACCTGATCAACGAGGTCTCGGTGTCCCGCCGACTGCGCGGGGTGTCCCTGGACCTCTCCGCCAGCCTCGCCGCCGACCTGGACGCGCTGCCCGAGGTGGCGCAGCGCTTCCGGCGGGTCAACGCGGAGGAGCCGTACCGGCTCAAGGCGCGCTGCGTGAAGGCGAAGCTCGCCAACACCCGGCTGAGGTTGCGCCAGGGCACCGCGCACGTACCCGGCCGGGACTACCGGGGCTCCGCCGAGCTGATCGCCGACCTGGACCTGCTCCGCGCCTCGCTGGCCCGCAACTCCGGGCAGCTCACCGCGGTCGGCCGGTTGGCCTCCACCATCCGTACGGTATCCGCGTTCGGCCTGCACCTGGCCACCATGGACGTGCGGGAGCACGCCGAGGCGCACCACGCGGTGCTGGCGCAGCTCTACGAGGCGGTCGGCGAGGTCTCCGACTACCCGGCGCTGACCCGGCTGGAACGCACCAAGCTGCTCGCCGACGAGCTGACCGGCCGCCGCCCGCTGTCCACCCTGGACACGGCGCTGTCCGAGCCGGCCCGCAAGACGTTCGACGTGTTCGGAACCATCCGGGAGGCACAGGACCGGTTCGGCGGCGAGGTGATCGAGTCGTACATCATCTCGATGACCCTGGGCGTCGACGACGTGCTGGCCGCCGTGGTGCTGGCCCGCGAGGCCGGCCTGGTGGACGTGCACAGTGGGCGGGCCCGGGTCGGGTTCGTGCCGCTCCTGGAGACCCCGGCCGAGCTGAACGCCGGCGGTGAACTCCTCGACGAGCTGCTGTCGCTGCCCGCGTACCGGGCGCTGGTGACCGCCCGGGGCGATGTGCAGGAGGTCATGCTCGGCTACTCCGACTCGAACAAGGAGGCCGGGATCACCACCAGCCAGTGGTCGATCCACCGGGCGCAACGCGCGCTGCGTGACGTGGCCGCCCGGCACGGCGTACACCTGCGGTTGTTCCACGGCCGGGGCGGCACGGTCGGGCGCGGCGGCGGGCCGACGCACGAGGCGATCCTGGCGCAGCCGTACGGCACCATGGACGGCGCGATCAAGGTGACCGAGCAGGGCGAGGTGATCTCCGACAAGTACACCCTGCCCTCCCTGGCCCGGGAGAACCTGGAGCTCACCCTCGCCGCGGTGCTCCAGGCGACCCTGCTGCACACCGCACCCCGGCAGCCGGCCGAGATGTTGGAGCGCTGGGACGCGACGATGGACGTGGTGTCCGAGTCGGCGTTCCGGTCCTACCGGTCGCTCGTCGAGGACCCGGACCTGCCGGCGTACTTCTGGGCGTCCACCCCCACCGAGCTGCTCGGCGCGCTGAACATCGGCTCAAGGCCGGCGAAGCGCCCGAACACCGGCGCCGGGCTGTCCGGGCTGCGGGCCATCCCGTGGGTGTTCGGCTGGACGCAGACCCGGCAGATCGTGCCGGGCTGGTTCGGGGTCGGCTCCGGGTTGGCCGCCGCCCGCGAGGCGGGGCTGGCGGACGTGCTGGCCGAGATGCACCGCAACTGGCACTTCTTCCGCACGTTCCTGTCGAACGTCGAGATGATGCTGACCAAGACCGACCTGAGCATCGCCCGCCGGTACGTCGAGACGCTGGTGCCGAAGAAGCTGCACCCGATCTTCGAGCAGATCGAGCAGGAGTACGAGCTGACCAAGCGGGAGGTGCTGGCGGTGACCGCCTCACCGGCCCTGCTGGAGAACTCGCCGGTCCTCCAGCGCACCCTGGCCGTCCGCGACACCTACCTGGAGCCGCTGCACCATCTCCAGGTGGCGCTGCTGCGGCAGTACCGGGAGTCGGGCGCCGCCGGGCGGGCTATCGCCACCGCCCCGGGCGGCCGACGCGCGCCGAGCGACGGCACCGCCCTGGAACGTGCGCTGCTCACCACGGTGAACGGCATCGCGGCCGGTATGCGCAACACCGGCTGATCGACAGGTACGACAACGGGCCCCGGTCAACTGCGACCGGGGCCCGTTGTCGTAGGTCTGCGATCGACGGTCAGAAGTCCCCGCCGCCGAAATCCCCGCCCCCGAAGTCACCGCCGCCGAAGCCGCCACCACCGAAGTCCCCACCGGCGTAGTCGCCGCCGCCGACGTCCCCACCCTGGTCGCCGCCGCCGAAGTCGCCGCCCTGGTCGCCTCCGTCGCCGCCCTGGTCGACACCGTCACCGAAGCCCTCCTGGTAGCCGGCGTCGTAGCCGTACCCGGGGTCGGCGAAGGCGGGCGAGAAGAGCGCGTCGGCGATCAGGATGCCGCCGAGCACACCGGCGCCGGCGCCCAGCGCCGTCTTCCACCACGGCGTCGAATACCAGCCCGCGGGCACCGGTCGACCCTGATAACGCCCACCGGGGTAGTAGTAGGGCGTTTCCCGGCCGGGTTGCGGCCCGGCCCGGAACGTCTGCCCCTGCACGTCGACCTCGCGCTCCTTGGTGAGCTGCCCCACGCCACGGGCGGCGGCCAGGGTCGGCACCTCGGGCCCCGGATCGATGCCCAGCGCCGTGCGCGCCGCCCGGATGTACGCCAAACCCTCCAGCGCGGTCTCCCGGGCCAGCCCGAACTGGTGCGGCGTGGACGCCTGCTCCAGCTGGGAGCCCGCCGCGTTGTACCGCTCACCGGCGTCGGCCAGCGCCTGGCGTACCGCTGGTTCGTCGCCGTGCAGGTTCATCAGCTGGCCGCCGAGGCGCTCGTACCACCGCTGCGCCTCCGCGCGGGCGTCGCCGAGCTCGGTGCGCCGACGGGCACCGGCCTGAGCGCGGATGAGCGCGGCGGCGGCCAGCGCGCCGACCAGCACAACGGCGAGGCAGAGCACAAGTTCCATGTCATCGAACGTACCCGCGGGTGCCCCGTCGTATCCGTCTGGCAAGCTCCGGTGATGGACGTCTCGACGCTGCTCCTGGTGATCGTGTGCCTCGGTGCCGGCGGGGCGGTGGGCTGGCTCGCGGCCCGGTCCCGGTCGGCGGCCGACATCGCCCGCCTGGATGCCACCCTGGCCGCCACCCGGGAGGGTGAGGGCCGGCTGGAGCAGTCCATGCGGGCGTTGAGCTACGAGGCCACCGCGCAGTCCCAGGAGGCGGTGGCCCGGGCGGTCGCCCCGCTGCATGACACCCTGCGCCGCTACGAGCAGCGGGTGGCCGAGCTGGAGCACGACCGCGTCGACGCGTACGCCGAGCTGCGCGAGCAGGTCCGCTCCATGAACGCGGTCTCCGGTGAGCTGCGCACCGAGACCAAGCAGTTGGTGGCGGCGCTGCGCGCACCGCAGGTGCGGGGCCGCTGGGGCGAGCACCAGTTGCGCCGGATCGTCGAGGCGGCCGGGATGCTGGAGCACTGCGACTTCTCCGAGCAGGTCACCGCCGCCACCGACCAGCAGGTCGTCCGACCGGATCTGGTGGTTCGACTGCACGGCGGCCGCTCGGTGGTGGTGGACGCCAAGGCACCGTTCGACGCGTACCTGACAGCCATGGAGGCCCGCGACGAGCGCGGCCGGGACACCCACCTCGACGCGCACGCGCGGCACCTGCGGGGGCACGTCGACGCCCTGGCCGCCAAGTCGTACTGGTCGGCGTTCGACAACTCACCCGAGTTCGTGGTGCTGTTCGTCCCCGCCGACCCGTTCCTCGACGTCGCGCTCCAGCGCGACCCGACGCTGCTGGAGCACGCCTTCACCCGCAACGTGGTGCTCGCCACGCCGGCCACGCTGGTCGCCCTGCTCCGCACGGTCGCCTACTCCTGGCGGCAGGAGGCACTGGCCCGCAACGCGCTCGCGGTGCACACCCTCGCCCGGGAGCTGTACGGCCGGCTCTCCACCCTGGGCGACCACGTGGGCAAGCTCGGGTCCTCGCTGGCCGGTGCGGTGACCGCCTACAACCGGGCGGTCGGCTCGTTGGAGGCCCGGGTGCTGGTCAGCGCCCGCAAGCTCGCCGAGTTGGGCGTCTCGGACGACGAGTTGGCCACGCCGGCCCAGGTCGAGTTGACGCCCCGGCAGCCGCAGGCGCCTGAGCTGGCCGATCCGGCTGGCGACGAGGTTCCGACGCGCTCACCAATCATGTGACAGTGCGTATACCCGCATGTCACGAACTGGTCACAAGGGACTGACCAGTAGTGACAGTGCTCGCCGGCACCACGAAAGATTCTGCTCACCCGAGCGCCCTTCTCTGAAGGGCCCTGTTCTCTGGAGGTAAAGAGAACGTGAGCAGACTTCGAAACCTGAGCCGGCGCACCTCAGCCGCGCTCTTCGCGTCCGTCCTGGCGGTGAGCGCCATGACGACCATGGGTGGTGCCGCCACCGCGGCCGCCGCTCCCGCCACCACACCGGACGCTTCCCCGGCCACCGCCGCCGAGACGCTGGGCGCCCACGACGCCAAACTGCTCAGCGAGGCCCGCGCCAAGAAGGCCCCGACCGTCACGTTGATCGTCGCCACCGAGAAGGGTGAGGCGGGGGACGTCGCCGACAGCCTCACCAAGCTCGGCGGCACTGTCAGCCAGCGGCAGGACCGGGTCGGCTTCGTGCTGGCCAAGGTTCCGACCGACCGCGTCCTCAAGGCGGCGCGGCTGCCCGGCGTCTCGGCCGTCGACCTGGACGAGGTCATCCAACTGCCGGACCCGGCCCCGGAACAATCCCCCGCCGGCACCGCTGGCGCGCGGCAGGCCACCGTCGGGGCGCCGGGAGAGACCACCCCGGCCGACAACGCCTACATGCCGACGAACGAGACCGGCGCGGTGGCGTTCACCGCGGCCCACCCCACGTGGGACGGCCGGGGCGTCACGATCGGCATCATGGACTCCGGTGTGGACCTTGCCCACCCGGCGTTGCAGCAGACCACCACCGGCGAGCGCAAGATCGTCGACTGGGTCACCGCGACCGACCCGCTGGAGGACGGCTCGTGGCGGCGAATGCAGGCCGAGGTCGCCGGCCCGTCGTTCACCATCGCCGGCGGCACGTGGACGGCGCCGGCCGGTACGTACCGGTTCAACCTGTTCAGCGAGTCGGTCACCACCGCCAGCGACGCCCGGGGTGACGTCAACCGCGACGGCGACACGACCGACACCTGGGGTGTGCTCTTCGACCCGGCCACCAACAACATCCGGGTGGACGCCAACCAGAACCTCAACTTCACCGACGACCCGATCATGCGGCCGTACAAGGAGAAGTACGACATCGGCTACTTCGGTACCGACAACCCGGCGACCCCGGTCGCCGAGCGGCAGCCCTTCGTCGTCGAGTTCCGCAAGAACGTCAACACCACGCCGATCGGGCTGCCGGGCACCTACGACTACGTCAACATCGGCATCGTCGAGAGCACCCACGGCACCCACGTCGCCGGCATCACCGCCGCCAACGACATGCTCGGCAACGGGGCCTTCGACGGCGCCGCGCCCGGCGCCAAGCTGGTCTCCGCCCGCGCCTGCTCCTGGGGCGGCGGTTGCAGCGCGGCAGCCCTCACCACCGGCATGATCGACCTGGTGGCCAACCGTGGAGTCGACATCGTCAACATGTCGATCGGTGGCCTTCCGGGCCTGAACGACGGCAACAACGCGCGGACGAACCTCTACAACGAACTGATCGAGACGTACGGCGTGCAGCTGGTCATCTCGGCCGGCAACTCCGGCCCGGGTCTCAACACCGTCGGCGACCCGTCGGTGGCCAGCAACGTGATCAGCGTTGCCGCCAACATCAGCAAGGACACCTGGCTGGCCAACTACGGCTCGGTCGTCAAGAAGAAGAACGCGTTGTTCAACTTCTCCTCCCGTGGCCCGCGTGAGGACGGCGGCTTCAAGCCGAACATCGCCGCCCCCGGCTCGGCCATCTCCACCGCACCGACGTGGCAGCTCGGCGCCCCGGTCCCCGAGGCCGGATACGCGCTGCCCCCGGGCTACGCGATGCTGAACGGCACCTCGATGGCGTCTCCGCAGACCGCCGGCGCCGGCGCGTTGCTGCTGTCGGCCGCCAAGGCCACCGACCGGGGCGTCAGCCCGGCGGCGCTGCGGCGGGCGCTGTTCAGCTCCGCCAAGCCGATCGCGGACGTGCCGACGTACGCGCAGGGTTACGGCATGGTCAACGTGCCGGGCGCCTGGCAGCTGCTGCGCCAGGGCGTCGAAACCCGGTCGTACGTCTCCGACGCGCCGGTCTGCAGCCCGCTGGCGGACCAGCTCACCATCTGGAACGGTGTGAAGTTCGTGCCGAACCCGGGTCGGGGCACCGGCGTCTACAACCGCTGCACCTCGTCCGAGGGCGGCCACAAGGTCGGCCAGAGCAAGACGTACCCGGTCAAGCTGACCCGCACCAGCGGGCCGGCCGGCACCATCAGGCACGACGTCACGCTCCAGGGCAACGACGGCACCTTCAAGGCGCCGCAGACCGTCGCGTTGCCGCTCAACAAGGCCGTCACCATCAGCGTCACCGCCAAGCCGGCCACCGAGGGTGCGCACGGCGCGATCGTGCGAATCGACGACCCGGCCACCAACGTGGTCGACTTCGAGGTGTCCACCGTGGTGGTGGCCTCGAACGACGTGAAGAAGCCCAACTTCTCGTACGCCAACGAGGGCTCGGTCGACCGCAACGGCTTCACGTCGTACTTCGTCACGGTGCCGGAGGGCGCCAAGGCCCTCCAGGTGAACCTCTCCGGGATCGCCACCGGTTCGCAGACCCGCTTCATCGCGATCAACCCGTTGGGTGTGCCGGTGGAGGCCACCACGAGCACCGTCTGCTACACCAACTTCTCCGACGTCAACGTCTGCAAGCCGCAGGAGCGTGACTACCAGAACCCCCTTCCCGGGGTCTGGGAGATCGAGGTGGAGTCGCGGCGCACGTCCCCGGCGCTGAACAACCCGTTCAAGCTCCAGGCACGGGTGCAGGGCCTGACGGTCGAGCCGGCGCTGGTCGAGCTGCCCAGTGTCGAGGCCGGCGAGCCGACCCCGGTGAGCTGGGACGTCACCAACGCGTTCGGCCCGGTCTCGGTCAGCGGCCGCAGCGGCGCGCTGACCGGTGTGCGGACCGAGCGTCCGACCATCACCGAGGGCGGCCCCAACCAGGAATGGACCGTGGAGATCCCGGCGGGTACGTCGACGTTCACCGCCCGGATCGGCAACCCCGCCAACGCGGGCGCCGACCTGGACCTGTTCGTCTACCGGGGTACCACCGAGGTCGGCCGGGCCGCGGACGGCGACTCGGAGGAGGCGGTCACGCTGACCAACCCGGCCGCCGGCACCTACCGCGTCGTGGTGGAGCCGTACGGGGTTGACGGGCCGGGGACCAGCACCGCCTACGACTACTACGACGCGTTCGCGTCCGCGTCGCTGGGCACGATCACCGCTCCGGCCGTCGCGGTGCCGCTGATGCACGGCGAGTCGGCCACCATCACCGGCACGGTGACCGCGGTGGCCGTTCCGGCCGACGGGCGTCAGCTCTCCGGTGAACTGGCGATCGTCACCACCGAGGGTGCGATCGTGGGTCGCGGCAACGTGTCCATCGGTGCCGTGAACTGATCCGCTCGTAACACCGGCAGGAGCCCGTCCCCACGTTCGGGGGCGGGCTCCCGCATGTCAGGGGTGAATGGTCAGGACCGGTGGGCGGCCGTCACGACGAACGGGGTGCCCTGCTGGCAGGTGGTCATCATGCCGGGCTCCACCCGACCGGTGACCTCGACCCGCGCGCCCGGCGTCAGCACGTCACGCGGGCCGCCGAGCAGCAGGTAACCGTCGAGCAGTACGCAGCCGGGCTCCACGCCGCCCTGCACGGTGCCGCTCAGGGTGGTGGCCCCGACGCCCGGCGGCGTGCTCGGGCCGCCCGGCTTCGGAGGCTTCAGCCCGGGCGGCACGCTCCGGGTGCCGGTCGCTGGCGGGGGCGTCGGGTCGGGCGTGGGCTGGCTGGTCACCGGCTGCGCTCCCGTGGGTGTCGGGGTGGGTGTGCCGCCTCCGCCACCCTGGCCGCCGCAGGCGCTCAGCGCCACGCAGACGGCCAGCGCGGGGACGGCGAGCCGAAGAGTCCTCATGCCGAATCTGACGTACGCCGACCCGAGTTCGTTCCCGTGCTCAGCCGCGCGCCGCGGCGGCCTTCATGTCTCGCTTCAGCTCCTGCGGAAGCGAGAACGTGAGCCGCTCGTTGGCGGTGGTGATCTCCTCGACGTCGGCGAAGCCGCGGGCGGCGAGGTGGACCAGCACCTCCTGGACCAGGTCGTCCGGGACGCTCGCGCCCGAGGTCAGGCCGACCGTGGTGGCCCCCTCCAGCCAGGCGTCGTCGATCTCGTGCGCGAAGTCGACGAGGTGGCCGGCGCGGGCGCCGGCGTCGAGGGCGACCTCGACCAGGCGGACCGAGTTGGAGGAGTTCGTCGAGCCGACCACGATCACCACGTCGCAGTCGGCGGCGATCTCCTTGACCACGTGCTGCCGGTTGGAGGTGGCGTAGCAGATGTCGTCGCTGGGCGGCGACTGCAACAGCGGCAGCCGCTGCTTGAGCCGGGCCACCGTCTCCAACGTCTCGTCCACCGAGAGCGTGGTCTGGGAGAGCCAGACCACCTTCTCCGGATCACGGACGGTGATCTTGTCGGCGCCGTCCGGGCCGTCCACCAGCTGGATGTGCGCGGGGGCCTCACCGGCGGTGCCGATGACCTCCTCGTGCCCCTCGTGGCCGATGAGCAGGATGTCGTAGTCCTCGGCCGCGAAGCGCCGCGCCTCGTGGTGCACCTTGGTGACCAGCGGGCAGGTCGCGTCGATCGCCTTCAGCGAACGCGCCTTGGCCTGCTCGTAGACCTCCGGCGCCACGCCGTGCGCGGAGAAGATGACGGTGGCGCCCTCCGGCACCTCCTCGTTCTCCTCCACGAAGATCGCGCCCTGCGCCTCCAGGGTCTGCACCACGTGCTTGTTGTGCACGATCTGCTTGCGCACGTAGATCGGGGCGCCGTAGAGCTTCAGCGCCTCCTCCACGGTCTGCACCGCGCGGTCGACACCCGCGCAGTAGCCGCGGGGCTTGGCCAGGAGCACGCGCTTGCCGGTCCGGTGAGTCGCCTGAGCCTCAGTCACCACCCCATCGTACGTGCCACCCCTGAACCCGGCACCGGGCCGCGACCCCAACCCCAACCCCCTCCCCCTGCGTTGATCATGAAGTTATTGCTGCGACACGCCGGCACGGAGGGCAATAGCTTCATGATCGACGGGCCAGGTGGGGGAGGTCCGTAGGGTGGGCGGGTGAGCGAGGGTGGGCGGGTGGGCAGCGGCGGGGCGAGCAGCGCTGAGGAGCCTTGGCCGGTACGGGTGGTCAGCCAGAAGGTGGGGGCCTGGATCGCCAAGCTGGGCTGGGTGTGGGTGGACGGGCAGGTCGCGCAGATCAGCCGCCGCCCCGGGGCCAGCACGGTCTTCCTCACCCTGCGCGACCCGTCGGCCGACCTGAGCCTGACCGTCACCACTAACCGGGACGTCCTGGACTCCGGCGCGCCGGAGCTACGCGAGGGCGCCCGTGTGGTGCTGCACGCCAAGCCCGAGTTCTACGCCGCCCGGGGCACGCTGAGCCTGCGGGCCGACGAGATTCGCCAGGTCGGGCTCGGGGAGCTGCTGGCTCGACTGGAGAAGCTCAAGAAGCTGCTCGCCGCCGAAGGGCTCTTCGACCGCGCCCGCAAGCGTCGGCTGCCGTTCCTGCCCGGCCGGATCGGGCTCATCACCGGTCGCGCGTCGGCGGCGGAGCGGGACGTGCTGACCAATGCCCGGCGGCGCTGGCCGGCGGTGGAGTTCCGGACGGTCAACGTGGCCGTGCAGGGCCCCTCCGCGGTGCCGCAGATCGTCGACGCGCTCAAGGTGCTGGACGCCGACCCGAGCATCGACGTGATCATCATTGCCCGAGGTGGCGGCGGCATCGAGGACCTGCTGCCCTTCTCCGACGAGGCGCTCTGCCGCGCGGTGTTCGGCTGTCGTACGCCGGTGGTCAGCGCGATCGGCCACGAGACGGACGCGCCCTTGATCGACTACGTCGCCGATGTCCGTGCCTCCACCCCGACCGACGCGGCGAAGCGGGTCGTCCCCGACCTCACCGAGGAGGTACGCCTCATCGGTCAGGCCCGGCACCGCCTTGAACGGGCGGTACGCAACCTGGTCGACCGGGAGACGCACCGGCTCGACGGGCTGCGTTCCCGGCCGGTGCTGGCCCGGCCCCAGGTGATGGTGGAGCATCGGGCGACCGAGCTGACGGCGTTGCGCCAGCGGGCCGGCCGCTGCCTGGAGCATCGACTCGCGGCCGCCGAGGATGACCTGCGGCACACCCTCGCGCGGCTGCGCGCCCTCTCCCCCGCCGCCACCCTCGATCGGGGGTACGCGATCGTGCAACGCGCGGACGGCCACGTGGTCCGCGCGGCGGCGGAGGTCGGCAAGGGCGACCCGCTGCGGGTACGACTGGCCGACGGCGAGCTGGCCGCCACTGTCGATGGCTGAGTGGCGACGCGGCGCAGCGGGGAGTGGTGTGCTGAGATGAACGCGATGACTGACGACACGAAGGCCGGGCCGGACGAGCGGCTCAGTTACGAGCAGGCCCGCGCCGAGCTGGCCTCGGTGGTGGAGCGGCTGGAGGCCGGCGGCACGTCCCTGGAGGAGTCGCTGGCGCTCTGGGAACGCGGCGAGGCCCTGGCGGTGATCTGCCAACGCTGGCTGGATGGTGCGCGGGCGCGGATCGACGCCGCCCGGCAGGAGCCCGCTTCCTGACCCCGGCCGGGGCGACTCGAACCGCCGGTGGGGGGACGGGAACCGCCGGTGGGGCGGCCGGAGCCGCCCCACCTCGGTACGTCAGTTGAACAGGCTGTACAGCTCGGCCGGCGCCTCGACGACCTGGTCCGCCGGCGGCTTTTGCGCGGCGGTGGCGGCACCGTAGTCGGAGTAGGTCATCTTGATCTCCTGGGCGGCGGTCTGCCCGGCGGCCGGCAACTGCAACACCAGCTCGCTGAGCCGGCCCTGCGGGTCCACCTTCGCGGTGAACGGGACGGTCTTCGCCTGGGTGCCCAGCGCGGCGATCGTGGCGGCGTTCAACGAACCCGCCTCGGCGGCCTTGGTGACGTCGATGGTGCCGGCGTACGCGCCGGTGCCGGTGCTGCGGACCTCGGTGATGCCCTGGGTGAGCACCGCGCTGCCGGCTGGGTCGACCTTCTCGAAGTCGAAGCCGAGGTTGCGGTTGCCCTTGATCCGGTTCTGGTCGAGGTGCTGGTACTTGCCGAGGTTGAGCTGCTTGATGGCGGGCAGGCTGTCGGCGGTGGGGCCGGTCAGCTCCAGCTTGACCCAGCTGTCCGGCTTGAAGTGGATCACGTCGAGCTTCATCGCCAGGTCGGACGAGGGGCCACCGATCGCGATCTTCATCGCCGCGCTCTGGCTCGGCTGGTGCACCAGCCCTTCCGCCGTCGAGCCGGCGCCGGCCAGGGTGAACCGGAAGTTCCCGTTGCTGATCTCCTTGGTGGAGTCGAGCAGTGCCTGCTTGGCGTCGCCCGCCACCGGGGCGCCGGACGGGCTCGCCGTGCCGGACGCGCTCACCGTCGGGGACGGCGTCGATCCGGCGGTGCCGGTGCCGGTTCCGCTGGCGCAGGCGGCCAGTGCGGGCGTGATCAGAGCGGCGGCTACCAGGCCGGCGCCGAGTCGTCGAACAGTCATACGTGTCTCCCAAGGGGGTCACCCGACGACCTGGACGGCGCCGGAAACCGGGCGACGCGGCAGCACCGTCGGCCGCGTCGCGCGATCCGGGCCGAGCAGCGCGCCCGGATCACCCCCTCCTTGTTCCCTGTCGACGCGTCGGACAATCACCCTTCGGGCTGCTTGTCCAGATTCAATTCCTGCGGGACCACCGATCACCGGTCCGGTCAGCGCAGTGAGCCGGCCAGTTCGCGGAGTTCGTTGTCCCGGGCGTCGCCGACGACGATCATCGTGCGGGTCGGCTCCAGCAGGACCAGCGCCTGCTGATTTCCCCGGGCCGTGTAGAGCTGCCAGGTGCGCCCGGCCAGCTCGGTGGGGCCCTGCGGCTGGCCCTGACTGGTCAGCTCGGCGGGGAGCAGACGGTCCGCCGGGACGCTGCTCTGCAACAGTTGGACGCCCCGCCCCTCGGGCGTGAGGTAGCCGAGTCGCAGATTCGCACCGCCCTCGACGGTCTGGTAGCGGGCGCTGACCGTCTTCCAGCCGGTGCCGAGCCCCTGCGGCTGGCTCACCGGAAAGACGTTCGCCGAGCGGGCCTGCTCGATGGCGGGCGCCGGATCGACGGTCGTGGCCTGGTCGCCGCCGAGGAATCCCCGGTAGAACGCCAGCAGGAGCGCGATCGGGACGAGCAGCACCAGCAGCGAGATCGCCATGTCCTTCGGCGACCGCTCGGACTTGCCGGACACCGCCGGCGACCGCTCGGACTTGCCGGGCACCGCCGGCGGCGGTGGGGTCGGATCGGTCGCGGCGGGCTCGCCGCCGCGACCGGCGGGGACGTCGGCCGGCGGCTGACCGTCGGGCGGCGTGCGGTCGGCGGGTACGCGGTCGGCTGGCTGTGCGGGTTCCACCCCGCTATCTTCGCAGCCGCCCGACCGGCGGTATCCAGGCCATCACCGCCCCGCGCCGACGTCCGGTCGGCCATCGTGTGAGGATCAGCGACAAAGCCGGCAGTGGGGGCCTCCCTGCCGCCGGTCGTCCCCGCACCGTCGCGAGGAGGAGTAGCCGTCATGACGAACACCAGGACGCGGATCCCACAGGATCTCGACCGAAACCTTGCCCTCGACCTGGTCCGGGTCACCGAGGCCGCGGCGATGGCCGCCGGTCGGTGGGTCGGTCGAGGCGACAAGGAGGGCGGCGACGGGGCTGCGGTCGACGCGATGCGCAAACTGATCAACTCGATTCAGATGCGCGGTGTGGTGGTGATCGGCGAGGGCGAGAAGGACAACGCCCCGATGCTCTTCAACGGCGAACACGTCGGCGACGGCACCGGCCCGGAGGTGGACGTCGCCGTCGACCCGGTGGACGGCACCACGCTGATGAGCAAGGGCATGCCGAACGCGGTGGCGGTGCTCGCCGTCTCCGAGCGGGGTGCGATGTTCGACCCCAGCGCCGTGTTCTACATGGAGAAGCTCGCCGTCGGGCCGGCGTACGCCGACGTGATCGACATCAACGCCGGCGTGGCGGAGAACCTGCGCCGGATCGCCAAGGTCAAGGGCACCGACGTCTCCGAGGTGACCGTCTGCGTGCTGGACCGGAGCCGCCACGACGATCTGGTCGCGCAGATCCGCCGGACCGGGGCGGGTATCCGGTTCATCTCCGACGGCGACATCGCGGGCTCCATCGCGGCCGCCCGGGGCGAGTCGGACGTCGACGTGCTGATGGGCATCGGTGGCACCCCGGAGGGCATCATCTCCGCGTGCGCGCTGAAGTGCATGGGCGGCGCGATGCAGGCCAAACTCTGGCCGCGCGACGAGCAGGAGCGCGAGAAGGCGATCGCCGCCGGGCACGACCTGGACCGGGTGCTGGGCACCGATGATCTTGTCACCGGCGACAACTGCTTCTTCGTGGCGACCGGGGTCACCTCCGGTGATCTGTTGCGCGGGGTGCGTTACCGGGCGGGCGGCGCGTACACCCAGTCGATCGTGATGCGCTCGAAGAGCGGCACCATCCGCGTGATCGACTCGTACCACCGGCTGGAGAAGCTGGCGCTCTACTCCGCGGTCGACTTCGATGGTCGTCCGCTGGCCGAGCAGGAGTGACAGCCGCCGACACGGCGACCCCGCAGACCCTGTCGGCCGCCCGCCGGATCACCGGCGTCGCGCTGGCGTCGGCCTCCGGGGTCGCGGTGGCGGTGCAGTCGCGCATCAACGGCGAGCTGGGGGTACGCCTCGACGACGGTTTCGCCGCCGCGGTCGTCTCGTTCGGCATCGGTCTGCTGGTGCTGCTGGTGCTGGTGCCCGCGACCCCCGGTGGTCGGCGGGGGCTGGCCGCGACGCGGCGGGCGCTGCGGACCGGCACGCTGCGGCCTTGGCAGTGCCTCGGCGGGATGTGCGGAGCCTTCCTGGTGGCCACCCAGGGCCTCACCATCGGCACGTTGGGCGTGGCGGTCTTCACCGTGGCGGTGGTCGCCGGCCAGACCGGCAGCAGCCTCGCCGTGGACCGGGCCGGGATCGGGCCGACCGGCCGGCAGCCGGTCACCCGGCAGCGGCTGGCCGGCGCGGTGCTCACCGTGCTGGCGGTCGGCCTGGCGGTCGGCGACCGTCTTGGCGACCCGGGCGCGCTGGCGCTGGCCCTGCTACCGCTGCTCGCCGGAGTGGGTATCGCCTGGCAGCAGGCCGTCAACGGCCGGGTCCGAGCGGCGGCCGACAGCGCGTTGACCGCCACGCTTGTCAACTTCGCCGTCGGCACGGTCACCCTGCTCGTCGCGTTCGCGATCGACATCGCCGTACGCGGCTGGCCCAGCGGTCACCTGCCGACCGAGCCGTGGCTCTACCTGGGCGGCCCGATCGGCATCGTGTTCATCGCGATCGCCGCCGCGATCGTGCGCTTCACCGGTGTGCTGCTGCTCGGCCTGGCCACCATCGCCGGGCAGATCGTGGGCGCCGTCCTGCTGGACCTGATCCTCCCCACGGCGGCCTCGCACCCCGGTGTGAACACCCTGCTCGGGGCGGCGCTGACCATGGTGGCCGTGCTGATCGCCGCACTGGCGCCACCCGCCCGCCAACGTCCTCGCTGACTTTCAGGATAAATTGCCGAATAGCCGAGGCGAGACGCCCCGGCTATTCGGCTCAATGCCGCTCATGGGTTGACGCCACTGCACTAGCCGTTGTTGGTGACAGTCCTCGGGCTGCTGCAGCCATAAACGGTGCTGCACGCCTTATAAGTAATCCGGCTGCCGTAACCGCGGAGCTTGTTCTCGCTACTGTCCTCATAGAAATCCTTGTTGCAATACCCTTCAATAATTCCGCCGGACGCCCCGAGTTGACACTCACCGCTCCGGTACGGCTTCCATTCGCCGTTAACGTCCCTGATTTCGTTCAACCACTGCATGTAGCCGAAGTCCCATGGGTCGTCGGCGTCGCGGTCGGCAACCCAGAGCACGTCACCATACTTTTCGAAGCAAGCAGATATCCCCGCGATGGAGACCGGGCCAGCCCCATCGCAGTGAGCGGAACCAACGCTTGTCAGCGTCGCCTCCTGTGGTTCCCAGGTTGGCGCCGCGGCCTGGGCCGGCGCGGCCGCTCCAATCACAAACAGCATCGCTCCGATCGCCGCCGCGATGGCGTGCCGAGTTCGCATCAAGACGCTCCTCCTACTTAAGCCCCATCGGCGGAGCACCCACATTGAGCGCATCACTCACCGACGGCCGATTGGACTCCAATCACCGTATCGACGCCCAATCGCGACTTCCATCCTTTACGACTGTTCCGAACACTCTCTCCCATGTTCGCCCTGCTGAAACGGGTTGTTCGACCTTGTTCGGACCGGCCGGATCCACTCATGCGGGCCTTATCGCCTATTGGTGCAGAAGGCCGATCAGGTATGCATGGCGGAGGGTCAGCGCGACGGCGACTGCGACGGGTACGGCGGATCAGGCACCGTCGGTGGGCGCGCAGGGTAGGGCGCAGGCGGATAGGGCCCGTGCGGCGGATAGGGCGCATAGGGCGGGCGCGGCGGGTACCGGCGCTCGAACGCACGGGCCGGGTCCACCAGCCGCGCGATCCGGGTGGCGTGGGGATAGACGACCAGATCGCGCGGGGGGGCGACGAAGTGGCGCTGGACATCGCCCGGGTTCGGCGACCGGCGGGCCAACTCCTCCCGCTGCCCGTCGGGCACCTCCCAGGCCACCCGCCAGGTCGCACCGGCGTCGTCACTCTCCTCGACCCGTAGGTGCCCGGTGACAGTCCGGTAGCAACGCCGGGGCTCGTCCGAAGCGCACGCCTGCTGCTGCCCGAGCTCCTGGCGGGACAGTAGCCGCTGCTCATCCTCGGTGGCCGGCCGCCAGGTGGTCGCGCCGTCCTCGCTGACCACCCGCTGCCCGTCCATCGGATTGGCCGGCCAGTCCGACGTGCTGTAGCCGCTGCCGACCGAGATCGCCGGGTGACCGTCGACCACGGCGGTGGCCACTGCGTACGGATAGTAGATCGGGCTGGTCGCTGCCACCGCCAACACCGCCGGTGGCAGCACCACCAGCAGCCGGACCAGCCGGGCGGTCCGTTGGCGCACCGGGCAGCGACGTGACCGCGTCCAACTCCGCCAGGCCAGGCCGAGCGCCGGCAGGGTGAGCAGATCGGTCCAGTCGGCCCGGACCAGCGACGGCCCGGCCAGCACGGTCCAGGCCGAGGAGGCGAGTTCGGCCGCGTACCCGCTGGATTTGACGACCGCGAACCCGGCGCCCACCGTGACCAGGCCGGCCAGCGCGGCGGCCCGGGCCGGCAGCCGCGGCACCAGGAGGGTCAGCAGCACCGCGACCAGCGGTGGGGCGAGCACCAGGCCCGCGACGTCGCTCAGCTTGCCGGTCACCAGGCCGGGAAAGGCCCCCTTCAGCACATGGTCGTTGACCAGCAGCAGGACCAACGCGAACAGGGTGACGGGGTGGCAGAGCCAGGACAGCGTGGTGGGTTCGCCGTCCTGCGGAGTCTCGGAACCCGTCATCCCCTCAGGATCCGGTCGACCCGTCTCGATCCGGGCTCAGGTCGGCCTGGGTCCGATCCGACGGTCAGCCGGCGTCGGAGGAGTGCCCGGGAAAGAGGTGCGCGCTCGGGTCGATGGCCACGGCCGCGTTGTTGACCGCCGTCGCCGCCTCACCGAAGCCGGTGGCGATCAGCCGGACCTTGCCCGGGTACTCGGTGATGTCACCCGCCGCGAAGACCCGGGGCAGGTTGGTGGCCATCGCGCTGTCCACCAGGATGTGCCGGCGGTCCAGCCGTAGCCCCCACTCGGCGAGCGGGCCCAGGTCGGCGGTGAAGCCGAGGGCCGCCACCACGGTGTCCACCGGCAACGTCTCGGTCGCGCCGCCGCGCACGGTCACCTCGGCGCCGGTCACCGCGCCCTCACCGAGAAGCTTGGTGACTTCCGCGTTGACCACCACCCGCACCGGCAGGGAGAGCACCCGGGCGACCGTCGAGGCGTGTGCCCGGAACTTCTCCCGTCGGTGCACCAGGGTCACCGACCGGGCCAGCGGTTGCAGCGCCAGCGCCCAGTCGAAGGCGGAGTCGCCGCCACCGACGATGAGCACGTCCCGACCGGTCAACTCGGTCGGCTCGGTCACGAAGTAGACGATCCCCGAGCCGGGGGCACCGTCGGCGCACGGCAACGGCCGAGGGCTGAAGCTGCCGAGCCCGCCGGTAACGACGATCGCGCCGCAGGCGAGCTGCTCGCCACCGGCCAGGCCGAGTACCGGGCGGTCGTCGGCGTACGACAGCTTCTCGGCGCGGGTGCCGAGCAGGTACTGCGGAGCGAACGGGGCCGCCTGGGCCACCAGGTTGGCCACCAGGTCACGGCCCTTGACCGCGGGAAAGCCAGCGACGTCCAGGATCAGCTTCTCCGGGTACATGGCGGTGACCTGGCCGCCCGGCTCGGGCAACGCGTCAATCACCGCCACCGACAGCCCCCGGAACCCGGCGTAGTACGCGGCGAAGAGACCGGCCGGACCGGCCCCGATCACGGCGACATCGACCTCGCGCATGGCGTACCGTCGCTTTCCGCTCACGAATCAACGCGTGCTGATCTCGACCGTAGGCGGGCGGCGACGGTCCGGCAAGCACGTCCCGAAGGCGCGCCGGAGAATCACCTCAGGGCAGGCTGAGCGTGGAACCCGAATAGTCCGGGCCGCCCACGGCCGGTCGCCGCCGACGGAACAGGATCGCCGCCACCACCCCGCCGAGCAGGCCGAACAGGTGACCCTGCCAGGAGATCCGCTCGTCAGTGGGGAGGATGCCGACCAACTGCCAGCCGTAGAGCAGACCGACCAGGAGGAAGACCGCGAAGTTCCACCAACTGCGCTCGACGATGCCCCGGGTGAGCAGGATGCCCAGGTAGCCGAAGATGACGCCGCTGGCGCCGACCACCACCGAGTTGGGTGAGCCGGTGAACCACACCCCGAGCCCGCTGACCAGAATGATGACCAGGGTCGACCAGAGAAACCGGCGGGCGCCGGCGGCGAGGACGAAGGTGCCCAGCAGGATCAGCGGGATGCTGTTGCTGTAGAGGTGGTCGAAGCCGTGGTGCAGGAACGGGGAGAAGAAGACCCCGTCCAGCCCGTCGATGCGTTGCGGGATGATGCCGGCGGTGGCGTCCAGGCCGAACGCCAGCCCCTGGTCGACGGCCTCGATGAGAAAGAGGAACGGGACCACCGCGCACATGGCGACGAACGCCCGGCCGAGCGCGGCGTAGAACGCCTCGGTGCCGAACCGGTATGGGTCGCCGCTTGACGGGTGCAGGGTCACTCCACAACTGCTATCAGCAAAAGCGGCCGACCGCCACTCACGTCCCGTCCGGGGTACGCGCGAAGGCGGGACGAGTGGAGAGCCACCTGCCCCGCCTTCGAAAGCCGTCAGTAGTGGTTGTTGTTCTGGAAGTAGGTCCAGGCGCCGCAGGGCGTCTTGTACCTGCCCTTGATGTAGCCCAACCCCCACTTGATCTGCGTGGCCGGGTTGGTCCGCCAGTCAGACGCGACGGAACCCATCTTGCTGCCCGGCAACGACTGTGGAATGCCGTACGCACCGGACGAGGAGTTGCTGGCCTTGTGGTTCCAGCCGCTCTCCTTGGTCCAGAGCTTCTCCAGACAGGGGAACTCGGCGATGCCGAACCCCGCGCTGATCATCAGCGCGCAGCCGGTCTTGCGGTTGCCGCTGTACTCCGTGCAGGACGCCGGGATCGGCCCGTCGTACGGCTTGGCAGCCGCGTTCGCGGCCGCACGCTCGCGTTTGCGGGACGCCGCGGCAGCTTCGGCCCGGCGGGCCCGCTCGGCGGCTTCCTTGGCGGCCTCCTTCGCCCGCAGCTTGGCCTGGTACTCGGCGGCCCGCTGCTTGGAGAACTGCACCTGGTGGGCGGCCTGCCGCTCGCGCTGGTACGCGAGGTCGGCTCGGTCGACCTCGAGACTGACCTGCTCGGTCAGACCCTGTTGCTGGGTTTCCCGGTCTTCGCCCAGGTAGAAGCCACCGGCAACGCCCACGGAGAGCAGCGCAACAGCAGCCGTACGGGCGCCCAACCGGCTCCACAGCCGACTCACGAAGTGGTCCCTTCGTCGGGAGCAAGGACGTGGCGCGGCGCAGACCACAGCTGGCCGTCGGCCGTGCCACGAGCGCCCCGACCGGTTGCCGGCCGCGCCGACACACCGACCGTCGCCGATGTCGCCCGTCTCGGGACGAACGATCACCAACGATTCCGGTGGTGCATGGACGCTCGTGGGACACGATTGCGCACAGTGAGGCTGATGGGAAACCAACCAGGCTGTTTGTGATCTGCGCCACACCAAAAATGCGGACAAAGGCCCACATAATCACCGTCAGATCGGGATGTCCTCCAAGAGGTCCGTGACCATCGCGGCGATCGGCGACCGCTCGGAACGGCTGAGGGTGACGTGCGCGAAGAGCGGATGGCCCTTGAGCGCTTCGATGACGGCCGTCACCCCGTCGTGCCGGCCGACCCGCAGATTGTCCCGCTGGGCCACGTCGTGGGTGAGCACCACCCGGGAGCCCTGCCCGATCCGGGACAGCACGGTCAACAGCACCCCGCGCTCCAGCGACTGGGCCTCGTCCACGATCACATAGGCGTCGTGCAGGCTGCGCCCCCGGATGTGGGTCAGCGGCAGCACCTCCAGGATGCCCCGCGAGGTGACCTCCTCCAGCACGTTCTCGTGCACCACCGCGCCGAGCGTGTCGAAGACCGCCTGGGCCCACGGCGACATCTTCTCCGACTCCGAGCCCGGCAGGTAGCCCAACTCCTGGCCACCGACGGCGTACAGGGGGCGGAACACGATCACCTTCTTGTGCCGGCGGCGCTCCATCACCGCCTCCAGCCCGGCGCAGAGCGCCAGCGCCGACTTGCCGGTCCCGGCCCGGCCACCCAGCGAGACGATCCCGATCGACTCGTCCAGCAGCAGATCGAGAGCGATCCGCTGCTCGGCCGAGCGGCCGTGCAGCCCGAACGCCTCCCGGTCGCCGCGGACCAGACGCACCGACTTGTCCGGCAGCACCCGACCGAGCGCGGAGCCACGCCCCGAGTGCAGCACCAGACCGGTGTGGCAGGGCAGCCCGGCCGCCTCGTCGAGGTCGAGCGTCTCGCCGGCGTACAGCTGGCCGATCTGCTCCTCGCTCAACTCCAGCTCCGACATACCGGTCCAGGTCGGGTCGCTGGCCTGGCCGTGGCGGTACTCGTCGGCGCGCAGACCCACCGAGGCCGCCTTGACCCGCAGCGGCATGTCCTTGCTGACCAGGGTCACCTCCCGCCCCTCGGCGGCGAGGTTGAGCGCGACGGAGAGGATCCGGGCGTCGTTGCTCTCGGTGCGGAAACCGGGTGGCAGGACGCCGTCGTCGGTGTGGTTGAGCTCCACCCGCAGGGTGCCGCCGACGTCGTTGGCGGGCACCGGGCGGTCGAGCCGGCCGTGCCGGACCCGCAGGTCGTCGAGCATCCGCAGCGACTGCCGGGCGAACCAGCCCAGCTCCGGATGGTGCCGCTTGCCCTCCAGTTCGGTGATGACCACCAGAGGCAGCACCACCTCGTGCTCCGCGAACCGGTGGAACGCCGCCGGATCGGAGAGCAGCACCGACGTGTCCAGGACGAAGGCCTGGCCGGCTGGTCGTGGCTCCTTGGGGTCGGCCGGCGCGGCGGCCGCCGTACGGCGGCTCCTGGTGGCGCGGCGGGTCGTGGCAGTCGCGGCCGGGGTCTGGTCGGCACCGGCGGTGGTACGGCGAGTCGTCACAGGCCTGCTCCGACGGATGGGCACCCGCCACCCGTGTTCCGCCTCCTCCGGTGCCCGGGGACACGGGGTCGGATGCGGAACCCCATGCGCGAGGTCGCAGATCCGGGCGGACCGGCTGGCTCGGGAGAACCCCGTGCCATGCCTAGACGCTAGCCCCGCCGGACCTTCCCGGCTAGAGGCCGAACGTGGATCTCCCAAGACGCGCTCATGAACGGCGCTCCGCCGACGCCCTCAGCAGGCGCGGGGCCGGTGGCGAACACGGCGGAACCGGCCGGGATGCATGCCCCCTGCGCGCATCCCGGCCGGTGGGGCCACCGTCACCGGTCTGACGTGACCCCGACGGTGCGTGTCCGCCGCGGACGACGCACCGCGTTCGTGGCGCCGGTCGGCGGGGCGTGACCCCGCCGACCGACCTCAACCGCCCCGTCGGACGAGCGTGCCGGTCGGGTGCCGCCCGGTGATCGGGGCGGCCGGCGCGCTGAACGACGAGCCGGTGTACGTGGTGCCGGGGCGTTCGACCGCGCCGGCGGAGCGGACCACCCCCGCGGGCGAGACCGACAGGGCCGAGGCGATCGCCGCCTGGGCATCCCGACGACGCCGGTTCCAGGCGCCCCGGTCACCGTCGAAGTAGCCCTGTCGGTAACCGAAGCGGTAGCCGATGCGGTAGCTGAGTTGCCCGTGCAACCGCCCGGCCGCGTAGCTGGTGGCACCGAGCACCAGGACGAGGAACACCGCGAGGAACGGGCTCATCGGGCAGCTCCGGCCCAGCCGGGACGCCAGGTCATCGCTCCTCCGGCTCGATCGTGGTGGGGTCGGCGACGAGCAGCCGGTCCAGGTCGTCGGTGCTGACCTCCTCGACCAGCTCGACGCTGATCCGGCAGCCGTCCAGCACGATTTCGGCCACCGAGGACCGGCGGATCTCGCCGCCGGCGTCGTAGACCCGGACGCTCAGCTCCGGGCAGCCGAGATGGGTACGCCAGGCGTTCCACTCGGCACGATCGCCGACGCTCAGCGACAGGTAACGGCAGCCTCGGGCGAGGTAGAGGCGCCAGGGGGCGGTCAGCCCCGCGGCGACCCCCTCGGCGATCAGCCCGAAGGCCTGGGCGCGGGTGGCGAGCTCAGTCACCACGACCCCCTGGCACCGGGGGCGTGACGCATGTGAGCACCAATCGTCTCATGCACGTGACACACCGTAGATTGTCCCATGGGCGTGACAGTATCAGCTTTTCGTCCGCTTACCTTTGCCACTACGTTCATCTATTCTGCCCGCGTGACACCCCTCAACAGTGGCACTGACTCGTTTACCGGAAATCCGAAACCTTCGTCACGTCTGCGTGACAGTGGCGAGCCGGGGCACGCACCCGTTGCCAGCTGGCCGTACGGTCACGGAGTGACCGAGACGGCCAATGCGCGGAAGATCGCCTTCGCCACCTTCGTCCGGCGGGCCCTGGACGAGGCACGCGCGACCCGAGCCTGGAGCGGCACCGAGGTGTCCCGACGCACCGGCGTCTCCCGGCAGACCATCAACCGTTGGGTCCGGGGCGACTGGGCCAGCGACCCGGAGGCCGAACGGGTGGTCGCCTTCTGCGAGGGCCTGGGATTGAACCCGGCGGCCGCCTTCGCCGCGCTCGGCTGGGACCGCACCGCGGCCGGTCCCCGCCCCGGCCAGGCCGCCCCGCCGATGGACCCCGACGTGGAGGCGCTGCTGCGCCGCCTGGTCGATCCACAGGTATCGGATGCGGAGAAGTTCCACATCCGGGAAACCATCAGATACCTCGCATACCGCCCAACGTTGCCGGTCGATGTCCGAAAAAGGGGCAATCAGGCAGGCTAGTTCCTCAGATAGCGAAAGAACGCCTGGTCAGGTTCATTCGTTTGCCTCCGGGGCTGGAACGGGCACGCTAGCGTCCCTATTCGTACTGCTTGGGCTCGTCATCGGCGGGGGGACGGGACAAGGCCGAACCCAGCCCTGCGGGACAGAAGGAGGGGTCTGTCCATGACCCTGAAGTGGTTGGCAGTCGTGGTCGCAACGGTGTCGGTGACACTGTGGGCGACCGGCAACACAGTGACCCTCGCGGTCGACGGCGGGCAGCTTCCGCTGCTCGTCAACCTCTTTGCGCTCATCACCGCCGGCACCGCGGTCGTCCTGGCCGTCGTCGCCGAGCTGCACGAGCGTCTGAACAATCGAATCAGCGCGCTCACCGAGTTCCTGGTGGCACGGCTCAACGAGATCGAGAACCACACCGGCGATCGCAACACCGGGTTCGTGGAGGGCTACCTGTTGAGCCACGGCCAGGAAGCGGCGGTGGTGCCGTTCGGCCGGCGCGGACGAGGAGCCGCCGAACGCTGATCGCCTACCGCTCAACGGGTCCGCCTCGGCCAGGAATGAGCCTGGATCGCCGGGGTACGCTGACGCGCGTGCCGCCGTTGAATCTGGGCAATCAGCAGCCGAGAACCCCGTTGAACGCCGACCATGCCTGGCGGATAACCGCCAGCCGGGCGGCCGGGACCGTGCTCTTCTTCGACTTCGACGGCACGCTCGCGCCCGTCGACGACGATCCGACCGCGGTACGCCCGGCTCCCAAGGCGTTGGCCGCGATCGAGGCGCTCGCCCCGGTCGTGCAGCGGGTCGCGATCGTCTCCGCCCGACCCGTCGAGTTCCTTCGGGATCAGCTCGGCGGGCTGGTCGGCGTGGACCTCTACGGCCTCTACGGCCTGGAGCACAGCCACTCCGGCGGGGAGACCGTCACCGAGCCGGCCGCGCTGCCCTGGGTGCCGACCATGGTGGAACTGGCCGACCTGGCTCGGGCGGAGCTGCCGCCCGGCACGCTGGTGGAGTACAAGCGGCTCTCGGTCGCGCTGCACTGGCGTACCGCCCCGCAACTCGGCCCGACCGTGCAGCAGTGGGGGCAGGCGCAGGCCGACCGTCTGGGGTTGCGCTCGCAGGCCGGGCGGATGGTGCTGGAGCTCAAGCCACCGGTCGACCGGGACAAGGGCATGGTGATCGGCGAGGCGATCAAGGGTGCCAGCGGGGCCTGGTACTTCGGCGACGACGTCTCCGACATCAAGGCCTTCGCGGCGCTGCGCGCCCGGGCCGCCGCCGACCCGGACTTCCTCGGCGTCTGCGTGGCCGTGGCCAACCCGGAGACCGGACACGAGGTGGCAAACGCCGCCGACCTGACGATCGAGTCGCCGGCCGCGCTGGGCGACTTCCTCACCCGGGCGCTGACCCACCTGCCCTGACTGTGAGGCTGGCCGGGTTGGCCTGATGGTGATGGGCTGATGGTTGGTAGCAGCGGACGTGACTCTTG
>NZ_JCADBI010000024.1:0-68001 GCF_059358895.1 Micromonospora sp. BQ32
AGCAGGTCATCGACATGCACCGGGAACGCTTCGGCGACGAGTACCGCATCGAAACCGAGGGCCCGCACCCGATCGAGGCGCTACGCGCCGAGGGAGGCAAGATCACTCGCCGAGTGAGTGTCAGCGCCGCGATTGAGGCGGCGCTGACAACACGCCCGATACACCGACGCGCAGTGGGCCACCCTGACCTTGCGCGGTCTGTAGCTGTGAGACAGCCCCCGAAGGTTCCTAGATTCGTTGGAGTTTGAATCGCTGGTTGGCGCCGGTGCCGGGTGTCCACTGGGAGATGCGGGCACCGTCGGCGGTCGAAGCCTGCCAAACGTCCATTGCCAGACCGCTTTGCCGGTTGATGAGCCTGACTACCCCCGCGCCCTGGTCGTCGACCCGCCATTGCTGGCTAGCGGCGTTGGATGTGTCGGGTTGCTGGGTGATGTCGGCACCAGTGCTGTTGCTGGCGGCCTGTAGGAACAGGCCGCTGTGCCGCGCCCTGATCCGGAAGTGGCCCCCGTCCGCCGGCACAAACTCGAACTGCTGGTTCTGTCCGCTGGAGCTCTGCCACTGGATCAGCAACCCACCGGCGGCGGTGGACGCACCGTTGATGTCGGCGGCCTTGCCGCTGTGCTGGGCCACGAGCCGGTAGTACGCGCCAGCCTCGACCGGCCCCGAGTTGACCCCGGACGCGCGGTAGGTGTGGCCGGCCTGGCCGGTGAACTCCACGAGATCGGCCTCGATCCGCGTCGGCTGGACGGCGCTGCCGCTCGTCTCGTCGCGCAGTTCGAAGGTGCCGGCGAAGATCCGGTTGCGAACGCGGATGGGTCCGGAGCGGTCGGGAGTGACGACGAGCTCGATTCGGCTGCTGCTCCAGGCGGCGCCGACGGTGTATCCGCCGCGGCCCCGGAGCCCGGTGACCTGCCCGGTCGGCCAGGCCGATGGTAGTGCGGGCAGGAGGTGTAGTTCGCCGGTGTGGCTGTGTAGCAGCATTTCGGCGATGCCGGAGGTGGCGCCGAAGTTGCCGTCGATCTGGAAGGGCGGGTGCAGGTCGAACATGTTCGGTGCGAGCCGGTCGGTGCGTACCAGGTCGCCGAGGAGCTTGTGGGCGCGGGTGGCGTCTTCCAGTCGAGCCCAATAGTTGATCTTCCACGCGAGTGACCAGCCGGTGCCGTCGTCGCCGCGCAGTTCCAGGGTCTGTCGTGCGGCCTGGTGCAGTTGTGGTGTGCCGCGTTTGGTGATCTGGTTGCTGGGGTGCAGCCCGTACAGGTGGGAGACGTGCCGGTGAGTCCGCTCGGTCTCCACCCAGTCGGCGAGCCATTCCTGGATGTTGCCGCGGGACCCGACCCGCGTCGGCGGTAGCCGGTCCCGGGCAGTCAGTACCTGGGCGCGGTAGGTGGCATCCACGTTGAGGACTTCGGCGGCCCGTGCGACGCCGTTGAACAGGTCACGCAGGATCTGGTTGTCCATCGTCGGTCCCGCGCACACGCTGGCGTTCGTGTGATGACGCAGCTCAGGCGAGTTCGACGGATTGGTGACGAGGTAGCCGAGCGTCGGGTGGCTGACCAGTGTGTCGAGGAAGAACTGGGCGGCGCCTTTCATGGCCGAGTAGTTGGCGCGCAGGAACTCGACGTCTCCGGTGAACTGGTAGTGGTCCCAGATCATGGTGGCCAGCCAGGCGCCGCCGGTTTGCCACATTCCCCACAGGGCTTCGTCGACCACCGACGAGCCGCGCCACGCGTCGGTGTTGTGGTGGGTGACCCAACCCCCCGCGCCGTACTGCACCTGAGCGGTGCGGGCGCCGGTCACCGTCAGATCTTTGATCATGTCGAAGACCGGCAGGTAACACTCGGCCAGGTTGGTGGTGTCGGCCGGCCAGTAGTTCATCGGCAGGTTCGCGTTGATGGTGTACTTCGAGTCCCAGGACGGGGCCATCTGGTCATTCCAGATTCCCTGCAGGTTCGCCGGCTGGCTGCCCGGCCGCGAGGAGGAGATCAGCAGGTAGCGACCGTACTGGAACAGCAGCGCGGAAAACTGCGGGTCGTTGACGCTCGCGTGCTGGGCGATCCGCACGTCGGTGGTTTGGTCGGCCGCCGTCGTGCGTCCCAGATCGATCGACACCCGGTTGAACAGCGCCTGATAGTCGGCCACATGGCGACCGCGCAACTGGTCGAAGCCGATGGTGCGGGCCGCGTCGAGGTGCCGCCGCGCGATGCCCTGGTAGTCGCCGTTGACGGTCCGGTAGTTGACGTAACTGGAACCGATCGACACCAACAGGGTGACGCTGGTCGCGCCGGAGACCCGCAGCGTGCCACCGGAGCTGCTGACCGTACCGCCGCTCACGGCGGCATTGGCCAGAGCGAGGAACCGAACCTGCCCGGTGATGCCCTCCATGTTGGCGGAGACACCGTCGAGGCCGATCGTGGCGGCGTCCGGGCTGGACACGGTCGTCCGTTGCGGGCTGCCGAACGTGGCGGTAAACGTGATCGCGTTTGCCCGGTCAGCGGTCAACCGGATCACGATCACCTGGTCCGGTGCGCTGGCGAACATCTCACGCTGAAACCGCACCCCGTTGAGCACGTAGGTGGTGGTAGCGGTGGCCGTGGTCAGATCGAGGGTCCGCTGGTACTGCGAGGCCCCGCTGGCACTGCCGAAAGCGAGCCGCAGGTCGCCGACCGGCTGGTAGGCCAACTGCCCGACCGGACTGCCCAGCATGGTCTGGTTGATCAGATCCTGCGCCTGCGTCCACTGATCGGCGAAGACCCGCCGCCGAATCTCCGCCAGGTTGGCCGCACCACGGGTGTTGGCCGAGTCGTACGGGCCACCGGCCCACACGGTGTCCTCGTTGAGCTGCAGCCGCTCGGTGTCGACATTCCCGAACACCATCGCGCCCAACCGGCCGTTACCGATCGGCAGAGCCCGTAACCAATCCGTACCCGCCGGCTCGTCGTACCACAACGCCATGTCGTTGGCTGCCAACACCTGTGGGGGTGCAGTCGACCCGGCCCGAGCGGCTGCCGTCCAACCCCCCGGCAGCAGCATGACACCAGCCCCAGCCGCCCCGGCTCCGAGCAGTCCCCGTCGTGTCACTTCAGACATCTTGGCTCCTTCATCCAGCCGAGCGGCGCAGCGGCGGCCCCAGCCGCCCCGGTCGTGACGACCGCAGGGCGGAAGAAGCGGAACGTCGACGAGGACGTCGCCTGAGTCCTTCGAGGGTGTCGCGGCATCCAACATTCATCAGACGTCACATGTTAACTACACAAATCAGAGATGGTCAATGCGTAACCACGGGACCACACGCGATGCTGTCGTCCCGACCGTCCACGCAGGCCACACCGTTCGCGCCATCGCCCTGAGGAGTCGGCGCGCACGAGGCGATCGACTGACGGGTGCTTCCCTAAAGGTCGGACGTACCCTCCAGGCCGGGCCCCGCAGCCGACCCGGCGCCGCCGCCGTACGCGGCACCACGCACGCCGGTGGCCGAGACCCACCCGGCGTAGCGGCGCCTGCCGTGGCGCAGGTCCTGGCGGCCCATCGCCCGGAGCCGCCGCGACCAGTGCCTCTGACCTTCCGCCTCAGGCATCAAGGATCTGCCATTCCTGGCTGATCTCGCCGCTGACCGGTTGCTGGACCACCCTGGCGCCGTCCGCGGTGGAGCCGCCTTCGACCCCGACACACCAGCCATTGCTCACATTGACGAACCGGTGGTATCCGCTGGTCGTCGCCGGTACGAGATTCCACCACTGGTTACGTCCGCCGTTGTCGGCCCATTGAACGAGTGCCGCGCCCTGGCCCGAGCCAACTGGACTGTCCAGGACCTTCCCGCTTTTGACCCCGGCCAGCCGGAATGAGCCATCGCTGTTGGGCAGCAGCCGCCACTGCTGGTTGGTCGCGCCGGTCCACGGCCACTGGATGACAGTTGCCCCGTCCGTGGTGGAGCCGCCGTTGACGTCCAGCACCTTTGCGCTGCGCCGGTTGACCAGTCGAACGTTGCCGCCGCCGGCGGCGGCTGGCAGGCCTACGACGACCTGTATCTGTTGCCCGGCCGTCAACGAGATCACCCGGGCCTGCGGCCCGAGCGGCGAGGGGGCGACCGTCGCGGACGTGGTGATGGATGCCATCCCGCGCCGGCTGATCAGGGTGATCGCCTGGGTGATCGTCGAGGTGAGTGCCACGGTCACCGAGCGACCAGGAAGATCCCAGGAGAGGCTGTGGATGCGGACCTGGTTGCGTCCGCGTACGCCGGTGATGGTGCCCCTGGCGAGCTGGCCGGGCACGGCGGGCAGCAACTCGATGATGCCGGGCCTGGTGTACACGAGCGCTTCGCTGAGCACGGCCGGCAGCGTGTTGGCGGCATCGGCGTTGTAGGTCTCCAGATTCGGGTTGTGTGCGGTCATCAGCGACCGGAAGATCATGTTGTTACCGATGATCTTCCGGAGGTTGCTGTAGACGCCGGCACCGTCCTTCAGCCGAGCGGAGGCGAGGGCTCGATGCAGGCTGCCGTGCGCCGAGGTGTTCTCGTCACCGCGCAGCGCCAGGGCCCTGAGCGCGGCGGTGACCAGCCCGGGAGCCTCCTCGGGATTGATCTCGTGCAGGGGCCACGCGCCGTACAGGTGGTGGACGTGCCGATGGTTGTAGCGGTCCGTGAGTCCCGGCCATGACCATTCGGCGAGGGCGCCGCTGCCGTTGACCGTGTAGGGCGGGAGCTTCGCCAGCAGGGCCGTCCATCGTGCGACACCCTGGCCGGCGCCCTGCTCGACACCGAGCGCGTTGGCAGCCTCGACGGCCGCCCGCAGGGCGTGTCTGCCGGCCTGGATGTCGCCGGTGGCGTTGATCGCCAGCAGGACGTTCGTGCTGGCAGGTGAGTTCTCCATCGAGAACGACGGCACGAACACCACACGGCCGGCCGAGTCGGTGCGGGTCAGGAAGTCCTCGTAGAACAGCGCCAGCTCCATCAGCGCCGGTCCCAGCTTCTCAGCCAGAAACGTCCGGTCCCCGGTGACCTGGTAATACTCCAGCAGCGGGTAGAGCAACCAGTCCGCGCCACCGGTCCAGCACTGGCCGGGGAAGCCGGGGTCGAAGTGCAGCATGTACCCGTACTCGCCGTCGGTTCGCGACGGGGCCAGGAAGCCGCGGGCGCCGTACAGGTTGCGAGCGTTCGTGCGCCAGTGCGCGAGCTGACCGAGGATCAGGTTGAAGTAGCCCTGCATGGCATCGGTGAGGTCGAGAATGTTGCCGCCGGCGACCTGCAGGTTGATGTTGGCATCGGTGGTGAAATCGTCGGCCCAGGCGCCATTCCAGGTGCCGGCCCAGATTCCGGTCAACCGCGGCGGCAGTACGCCGCTGGAGCTGATGAACAGGTAACGGCCGCTGTCGTATAGGCGCTCCAGTAGGGCCACATCGATGGTGTTGCGGTTGGCGTTCTGCCGGGCGATCAGCGCGGTGGTCGACAGCTGCCGGTCGGCGGCGGAGACGTTCAGGTCCAGGCGGGAGCGATCGAACATCGCCGAGTGCAGGGTGACGTGCCGGGTCCGCAGCTCGGCATAGTCGGCGCGAACCGCGGCCAGCGCCGCGTGCAACGGCTTGCTGTCCCAGGCCGTCGACGACTCGTACCTGTCGAGTTTGGTCAGCAGGAGGAGCCTGGTCGCGCCGGTGACGACGATGCTCGACCCGTTCGCGGCTACCGTGCCACCGGTGGCGACGACCCGGGTGACGCCCTCGAAGCCGAACGCGCCCTGCCCGGACGGGTAGGTGCCGCGCAGGTTCAGGTAGCCGGAGCCGTCGATGACGCTGGCCAGGGTGGTGAAACGGACCGAGGCGGGGACGCCCGCGAGGGAAGTGTTGACGCTCAGCGTCGCGTCGATCGATCGGCCGGATGCCGGGGTCAGTTCGTGTACGACGACCTTGTCGGCTCGGGAGGCGAAGGCGCGACGAGTCCAGGTGCCGTTGCTGTCGGTCCAGGTGGAGGTGACCTCCCCGGTCCGGAAGTCGGTGACGCGGGCGTACCCGTTGGCGGTGGTCATGCCGGGCGTGCTGATCTGCAACTCGAAGCCGGGGTGGTAGGTCTGGGTCCAGCGCAGGCTCCAGCCGGCCGCGAAGTCCGCGTTGGCTCCGGCGTAGTTCCCGGCCAGCGCCTTGTCTCGTACGCCGGCCAGCCGCCCGGAGATCACTGGCGGGGTAACACCCCGGCTGCCGTTGGGCATCACGAAGCGGTGGTGATTGAAGATCACCTTCTCGAGGGTCGGCGTTCCGTACAGGACGGCGCCGTACTCGCCGTTGCCGGTGAGGAACCCGTCCGTCCAGGTTGTCGCCGCGGTCGCGTCGTAGATCCCGCGCTCGGGCAGCGTGACCAGAGGCGCGGCGGCCGCGGCCCGTCCGGCGCCTACGGCTGGGATCAGGGCCGCCGATCCGGCGGTCAGCGCGGCGGTGGCGAGCAGGCGCCTACGGCTCACGGGCAGGTCTGACATCCGAAGTTCCTCTCGACACCGAGGCTGAAGGGTTGTCCGTCAAATCGTTCGGCACCCGCAGCCCGTCGGTTCTGGGCTACGGACAACGGTCCGCACTCTCGAAGCGATTCGGCAAGAACACGGGTCACATTGATGTGCGTCATCTGCTGACGTCGTTGACCACCCGGGAGGGTAAACACGGCCGACACGTAGATGTGATTAACCGGCAACACGGGTGCCGAGTCAAGGATTTCGGCTCATCTATCTCGTGCCGAAGCCTGAAATGCTGCCAATTCTGGCAAACGCCGCAGCAAAGGTAGGATGAAAGACCCGACGGCACCACCGTCGACGCACCGGCCTCCGGCTGAGGCGCCTGCGGGACGATCAGCCTGCGGCGTTCGTCGGTTGGCCGGAACTTCTTCGGCGCCGGCGTCGACTACAGTGCGCGACCCGGAGTGGCCGGGCGGCGCCGCACTCCTGACGGGTGAGCACGGAGAGAGAAGTGGCGATGCCAGCGGCAGGCAGGCGGGCCGCGACGGTCAGCGTGGCCCCGCCGCCGTCGTACGAGTCGAGGGGGTCAGTTCTCAGCCACGGCGTGAAGGCCGGCCGCGACGTAGCTGGCAGCAGCGGCTGGTCCGGTGGAGGGGGCGTGTCCGGCGTCTGCTCGGGTGAGGGCAGGTCCGCTCCGTCGGCGGCAACCGCGAAGCGTCCGACTTCGCGGCATCCCGTCGATCGATGCAGCACCACAGGTATCGGCCGCTGGCAGGTCTTCGAGCGTGGCCGACCTGAGGCCCGAGGCGGTCGGGCCGCCGACCGAGGTTGCGCGCCCCAGGCCGCGCCCGCTCAGGTTGGACGGCGCCTGCTGCCGGCCTGCAGGTCGCCAAGGCGCGGGCGGGCGCATGGAACCCGTCGCCGCCCCGTGCTGATCGTGACGACCTCGGCGCCGAGTTTCCGCATCGCGGCGAACGCCTGTTCGCACAGCACGGGTGCCTGCGCCGAGCGGGCGGTGCTCCGCAGAGACGTCGAGGATCGTGACGCTGTTTGCGTGCGCCCCGCGCCGCAGAGTGCCCGGCGTCCTACGGGGGCACGGAGGCTCGGCGCGTTCCACCTATACGCCCACCTTGACCCGCAAACATAATACGAATTATTTTGAAGGGCGTCTATGTTGCGTGCTCAGCGCTCCGCCACCACCGCTAAGGATCGCGATGAAACCGATTTCTGGCTCGGCCGTTGACCGCCGCACCCTCCTGCGAGCAGCCGGTGCCGTTCCGGCGGCAATGGTAGGAGGATCGGTCGCGGCGACTGTGATGCCGACGAGCGCCGTTGCCGCGCCCGTCCGCTCGGACTTTGGCGTCTCAGCGTTTCCGTTCGCACTCGGTCAGGCGCGGCTCACCGCCGGCCGATGGCTCGACAACCAGAACCGGACGCTCGCTTACCTGCGGTTCATCGACGCGGACCGGATGCTGCACACGTTTCGTACCAACGTCGGGCTGGCCAGCTCCGCGCAGCCGGTTGGGGGTTGGGAAGCCCCGGGCGTGGAGCTGCGCGGGCACACGATGGGGCACCTGCTGACCGCCCTGGCGCAAACGTACGCGATCACCGGCGACTCCACGTACAAAACAAAGGGCGACTATCTGGTCAACGCCCTCGCGGCCTGCCAGGCGGCCTCGCCGAGTAAGGGGTACCGCACCGGCTATCTCTCGGCCTACCCGGAGACCTTCTTCGATCGGCTGGAGAGAGGCCAGCAGGTCTGGGCGCCCTGGTACACCCTGCACAAGATCATCGCGGGTCTGCTCGACCAGTACCAACTCACCGGCAACAGTCAGGCGCTCACCGTCCTCACCAACAAGGCCGGCTGGGTGGACTGGCGCACCGGACGACTGAGCTACGCCCAGATGCAGTCGGTCCTCGGCAATGAGTTCGGCGGCATGAACGCCGCGCTGACGGACCTGTACCAGCAGACCGGCGACTCCCGGTGGCTGACGGTGGCACAGCGCTTCGACCACGCCGCCGTGTTCAATCCGCTCGCGGCCAACTCCGACCAGCTCAACGGCCTGCACGCCAACACGCAGGTCCCGAAGTGGATCGGCGCGGCCCGGGAGTTCAAGGCGACGGGCACCACCCGTTACCGGGACATCGCAACGAACGCCTGGAACATGACGGTCAACGCCCACACCTACGTTATCGGCGGCAACAGCCTGGCCGAGCACTTCAAAGCCCCGAACGCGATCGCCGGTTACCTGGGCACCGACACCTGCGAGAACTGCAACACCTACAACATGCTCAAGCTCACCCGAGAGCTGTTCACGCTCTACCCCGAGCGCGCGGACCTGTTCGACTACTTCGAGCGGGCGCTGCTCAATCAGATGATCGGCGAGCAGAACCCGGCCGACAGTCACGGCCACGTCTGCTACTTCACTCCGCTCAACCCCGGGGGTCGCCGCGGGGTCGCGTCCATGAATGGCGGCTACAGCACCGACTACATCACCTTTTGGTGTTGCCAGGGCACGGGCCTGGAGATGCAGACCAAGCTGGCCGACTCCATTTACTTTTATGCCGACACCACCCTGATCGTGAACCTGTTCGCCCCGTCGGTGCTCAACTGGTCCCAGCGCGGCATCACCGTCACCCAGACCACCTCCTATCCGGTCAGCGACACCACGACCCTGCAGGTCAGCGGGAATGTCAGCGGCTCGTGGTCCATGCGCATCCGCATTCCGAGCTGGGCCACCGGGGCCACGATCAACGTCAACGGCGCTGCACAAGCCGTCGCCACCACCCCGGGTAGCTACGCAAGCCTCACCCGGACGTGGGCCTCCGGCGACACCGTCACCGTCCGCCTGCCAATGCAGGCCAACCTCCGACCCACCACCGACAGCCCGAACATCGCCGCGATCACGTACGGTCCGGTCGTCCTCGCCGGCAACTACGGCAACACCGCCCTGTCAGCACCGCCGAGCCTGACCACAACGTCGATCACCCGGACCAGCACCAACTCGTTGGCATTCACCGCGACCGCCAACGGGGCCTCCGTCAGTCTGCTGCCGTTCTACGACGCGCACGCCATCAACTACAGCGTCTACTGGAATACCGGCGGCGGGACCATCCCCACCGGCTACCTGCGCATCGCCAACGTCGCCACCGGCCTCGTCCTGGACAGCGGTGGAAACGCCGCCTCCGGATCGGTGCTCCGGCAGCGGAACTGGGACGGCAGCACCAACCTGCAGTGGCAGCTCGTCGACCTCGGCGGCGGCTTCTACCGGATCGTCAACCGCACCAACGGCATGGTCATCGACAGCTGGGGCAACACCACCAACGGCGCCAACGCCCTCCAGGGGCCCTGGAATGGTGGCAACAATCAGCAGTGGCGGCTGAACAGCCTGGGCAACAACCGCTACCAGCTCATCAACCGAGGCACCGGCACCGCACTCGACGGGATGGGACGGACCACCGCCGGCTCCGCCGTGGGCATGTGGACCGCCAATTCGAGCACCAACAACCAGTGGACGATCATCAGCCTCTGACGGAAGCCCACGAGTCGGCGGCCGGCAGTCTGGTTCGGGGCCTGTGGAGCTGGTATCAACAATGATTCACGCGGCAGCACAATCCGATGAATCACTTGTGACATCAACTCCACAGCGTCCCGACCAGACGGCGCTCCAACTGGAGCGCCCGCCCGGGTGGACCGGGCGTCAGGGGTTACGGGCGACGCCGCTGTGACCGGTAGGGTCGACCTCCGGATCCTCCACTGACCGGTACTCGGCCGATTCGATCTGGTACGTCCATGTACGTATCGCCCGCTACACAGGGCGATCGTCAGTCGTCCGCTCCTGCTTGCAAAGCCAGGCCAACCAACGGATCCTCACCGACCACAGCCGTAGCAGACCGTCGACACGCACCCGGTATTCACGGAAAGTCTTCATCGCGGCGGGCGAGCGAGCTACCAGCTGCTGTCGCGCCGTAGCCTGGCGGGTCGAGCTGGCCCACCCTTGTCCGCGCCTTCGTCGCGGTTCTCGACGAGCCGTCGCATCGGCACTGGGGGCCTGACGGCCAGTGGCGTCGCGGGCTGCGGCAGGAACCTGTGCAGGTGCAGGACCGTAGCGGGTTAGGGAAACTTCTACTGGCCCCGCTTGGGCTTCGGCACAGCCAGCGGCCCAGTGGGTCGTCGCTGCGAGGTCACGCCCTGGCTGCCACCCATGGCACCGTTGCCCGCCAACACCGACGTCGGCGACGGCGCTTCACGACCCGCCTAGCGGTGAGTTCCACCGCGGCGTGAGGTTGCCCCTCCGCGCCCCTGGCGGGGAACCGCTGCTCGCTCTCGGCGGCGGCCAGCGGGTGGGGTTGGCCGGTGAGGGCCGGTGGCGATGCCGCACAGGTGTCGGACGGCGGCCGGTAGGGGCAGCTCCTCGCGAGTGCCCACGACGTGCGCGCCGTCGGCGGCCGGGGTGATCAGGATCGCGCCGGTCACGACGTCGACGTGCAGCGTGAGGCCCGGTGTCCAGCCCAACGCCCGCAGCAGCGCCCGAGCGGTGACCCGGCCGGCGGCGTCGGGGCGGCCCACCTCGACAGCACGCCATCACTCGTGCGGGCGGTGGGCGCGAGCAATGTCGGCCTCCTTCGCCGGGTCGCCGCCGGCCTGGATCCGGGTGGCCCCGATCGCCGCCGAGGTGGACAGCTGACTCGCCGTCAGTGAGATTTCGCTGTGCGCCGACTTCGCGCCCGTCTCGCCTACCTCGCGTGGCGCGATGACTGCACTACCTGCTCGACATAGGCCCGTCGCAGATGGTGCCGGCGAATGGCTTCGTTGATCAACTTGTTCTCGACGAAGGTCTGGTGCACTCCGCCGTGCACGGTGCCGCCGGTGCCCTCCACCCGGGCCTCCACTTCGACGAAGTGGTCCGGGTGCAGACCGGAGTAACCAGCACTGATCACGTCGTTGAAGATCCATCGGCCGTCAACCTGATCTTCCGCTCAACGACGGCGGAGTCTGAATCTAACGGCACCTCTCTTGTCAACCCGCAGGCGGGGTGATCAGGATTGCGCCAGTCACGACGTCGACGTGCAGGGTGAGGCCCGGTGCCCAGCCCAAGGCCCGCAGCAGTGCACGAGCGGTAACGCGGCCGGCAGCGTCGGGTCGGCCCACGTCGAACAGCACGCCATCACTCATGCGGGCGGCAGGCGCGGGCAATGTCGGCAGCGGCGCCGGCTCCGGCGACGCGACCGGCAGCGGGATGGGTACGAGCGCCTCGACGAGCTGCTCGTCGTCCCGGAGAGGGCGCGGCCTGCCGGGGCTCACCTACGCCCCCACCAGCGCGGATGCGGCGGTGTCAGTGCAGGTGGCAGCGACTCTCGAAGGCTCGCTATGCACACAAGGGACAGGTGGACTCGATGATCCACACGAGAGGAGTTGATCTCGCGTGGATCTCCACACGTACTGGTGTCCGAGGGGGGACTTGAACCCCCACACCCTATACGGGTACTAGCACCTCAAGCTAGCGCGTCTGCCATTCCGCCACCCGGACCTACACGTTCAGCCTACCTCGCCGACCAGATGATCTTTCATCCAGTGGTCGGCACAGCGGGCCGCACGGGGAGTTACTGTACACGCCACTCGTGGATCATGCACATCGCCTTCCGGTGCCTCTCTCCTGGCGCTTCCGCCGCTGCTCAAGCCGCCTCAAAACGGCCGCACCGACACACCATCGGGGCGTGTCCGGGTAGCGTCCGGCGGCCCTCTGACGGCAGCATTGCCACGTGTCCCATCCCTCCCCCCTGGCAGCCGCCCAGCACCGAGCCCTCGCCCTGCGCGCCGCGGGCGACCTCAGCGCCGCCCGGCAACTGCTCGCGGAGGCCGTCGAATCCGCTCCCCCGCCGTACGGTGTCGACCACCCCGAAATGCTGCACACCGCGCATCTGCTGGCGCGGCTGCACCGGGAAGGGGACGACCCGCTGGCCGCCCGCCGGGTGTTGGAGGAGGCGTTCGCGGCGGGCGAGCGGCGCTGGGAGCATTCCGACCCGCTGATGCTCGCGCTCGCCTTCGAACTCGCCGAGGTAGCGGAGGAGTTGGGCAACCGGCACGAGGCCCGCCGCAACTACACCCGCGTCGCCACCGCCGGGCCCGCCGCGCTCGGGGAGAACCACCCGGCGGTCCGCGCGGCCCGCGACTACCTCGGCCCACCCGCGTCGACGCCGGGCGAGCAGCACCCCGCGCCGATGCCCGGCCCGGCCCCGGCCGCCCCGGTGACCGAGCCGAGCGCCCGGTCGGCGCTGTCCGGCCCGACCCTGTCGCTGGCGACCCTCGCCGCGATGCGGCCCTCCGCCGGCGGCACGCCGCCCGCCGTCTCACCCTGGGCGCCGCCGCAACCGCCGGCCGCGCGCCCACCAACCCCTTCAGCGGTACGCACACCAGCCGCGCCCCCATCGCCCAGCAACGCCACCGCGGCTCCGGTCCCAGCCCCTCGGGCAACGCCCGTTCAGCCGACGGCTTCCTCGATCGCGGCGGCGCAGCCCGGCCCGCAGGCGGCCGCACCCCGACCCGCGACGGTGGCGCGCCCGCGCGCCGACGCGCCTCCGTCGGCGGATGCGATGTCGCTCGGCTCACACGTCAGGGGGCAACCTCCCACGAATGCCCAACCGCCGCTTCAGCGCCTCGACGACCGACCACCCGAGCGTGCGATGCCGCCCCGTCAACGCGCCAACGCGCAACCATCCGGACCAACGCGCCCGAGCCTCGGCCAGCAGTCGCCCGAGCCCGCGACGCCGCCTCGCCAACGCCCCGACGAGCAACCGTCCAGACCGTCCCGGCCAGCGGTCGGCCCGATGCCCCGGCCGAGGGCTGAAGGCCCACCGACAACACCGGCCGGGCAGCGACCGCCGTCCGGGCCAGCCGTGGCCCCACATCAGCGGGTGGGTGACCGGGCGATCCCTCCGGTGGTCGAAGCGCCACCCTCGCCGTCGACCTCGACCGCCCCGACCCCAGCCGCCCCGGCTTCGACCGCCCCGGCGGCAACACCGGCGGTGCCGGCACCTCGCTGGGACACCCCCACGATCCGGGTACGGCAGATCGAGCCGCTGCTCGCCGAGGAGGCCGCCCGAGCCGCCGCCCGGCCACCCGCGCCGAGCGAGTCGCACAATGTGTCCGACACCGAGGCGGCATCACCGGGCAGGTCCTCCCCGCCCGCTGACCAGCCAGGGCCGGCGTACCCCGTGAGCGGACCACCGGCCCAGCCCATCAGCGCACCGCCGGTGACCCCGCATCCGATCTCCGCACCACCCCACCAGCCGTACCCGGTCTCCGGCCCACCGGCCCAGCCGTACCCGGTCTCCGCACCACCCGGATACAACGCACCCGCCTCCGGATCGCCCACCTACGGCCAGCCCGACTCCGCACCACCCGATTATGGCCAACCCATCTCCGCACCACCCGGGCACACCTACCCGGTGTCCGCACCACCCGGTTTCGGGCCACCTGTCTCCGGGCCGCCCTACGGACCACCCGTCTCCGCGCCTCCGGTGAGCGCACCACCCGTGCCACCGTGGGGGCTGACCGCACCGCCCTGGAGCAGCAGCGCCCCACCGCAGCCCCTGCCAGCTCCCGGCGCCGACTCCCCCGCCCAGGCCACGACGCCTACGCAGACCACGGCGGCTGCGCAGGCCGTCACCGTTGGGCAGAGCACGCCCGCTGGGCAGACCATGATGGACGCGGGTGGCACCGGTGCGGACGGTGACTCCGGGCTGGGCATCCTCGACGCCCCGGTAGTGCCGACTCAGCGGGCCCGGAGCACGCTGTCCGACCCGACCGTGGTGTTGCCGTCCGTTCCGGCGGATGACGGCCCGGCCGGGGACACGGCCAGTCCGGGCTGGCGAGCCGCCGCCCAGCCCGCCCCGACATCCGCCCAGGCGAACCCCGCCCCCGCGCAGGCGAGCCCTCTTGCCGCTCAGGCGCACCTCACCGCCCAGGCGAACCCGAGCATCGCTCAGGCAGGCCCCAGCGCCGCGCAGCCGGGCCCCGCGGCGCAGCCGGCCTGGTCACCGAACGCCGACCCCACGTTGGCATCCTCAGCCGCACCGCCACCGGTCCAGCAGTACCACCATCAGCCACTACAGACGCCGTACCCGACCCAGGACCAGCACTCGATCCAGGCGCCGTACCCGGGTCAGCAGTACCGCCCGGACGCGTACCGGCCGGCGTACGCCGATGAGGGTGGGTCGACGGGCCGCAACCGGGCGGCGCTGATCGGCGCGGTCGTGGCGGCCGGGGTGGCCGTCGTGGCGGTGGCGGGCCTGGGTGCGGTGGTGCTGACCCGCGACGACCCGCCGCCGACCGGGACCGCGCCGACGGCGGCGGCACCGGCACCGACGGCGGCCGGGCTTCCACCGGGCGACCTGAAGCTGCGGGACGATTCGGCCACGATCACGTTGACCTGGACGGACCCGAGCGGCGGTGCGGTGCCGTTCATGGTCGCCGCGGGTAGGGCTGGGCAGGCGTTGGGCGTGATCGCCACCGTGGACCCGGGCCGGACCAGCTACACCGTCAACGGGTTGAACTCCCGAGTGGATCACTGCTTCACCGTGTTGGCGGTCTACTCCACTGACAGCTTTGCGACTTCCGGGCAGGTCTGCACCGCGCGGGAACGCGAAGCCACGTCGAGCGGAGGGCCGTCCGGTCGACCGTCGCCGCGCTGAGGCGAGCCGAAACCGCGCTGAGCCGAGTGAGAACCGCCCTGAGTGGAGCTGAATCCGGGCTGAGCTGGACGTCCACAACGCACACGCTCGGTATCCACAGGGGTGACCGTGCGGGTTCCCCCGCCACCACCAGCGCCATATGATGGCACCCGGCTCAGGGGAGGGGTCGCCGGAAGGCGCGCCACCTGCCACGACTCAGGGGAGGCAGCCGGCTGTGGCCAGCATCGACGACGCCGTACAGACCGAGGCCCCCCGCTCCCGGTCCCGGCTGCGCGGTGGGCTGGTGACCGTCGGCACGGTGTCCGCGCTGCTGGCCGCCATGGGGCTGACCGTCCTCGGGTTGGGCGCGGCGGACAACGCGGTGGCCAACTACGACGCGAGTTCCTGGCTGTGGAGCGCGGCGCGCAGCGAGCTGGCCCGGGTCAACGGGGTCACCGCCCGGGTGGACACTCGCACCGAGATCCCCGGCGCCCGGCAGCATCCGATGCAGATCACCCAGACCGACCGGCTGCTGCTCCTGCGTGACCTGCAGACGGGGCAGGTCAGCTCCCTGGACCTGGCCACCCTCCAGCTCAGCGCGACCACCCGGACCACCCCCGGCCTGGGCGTCAGTGTGGCCCTGCACGAGGACGCGGCGTTCGTCGTCGACGCCGTGCAGGGCATCGTCCGCCAGCTCGACCCGCGATCATTGACCCCGGTCGGTGAGCCGGTGCGCTATCCGCCGGGCATCACCGGCGGCACCTTCGACGGTAAGGGTCGACTCTGGATCGCGGTGCCCAGCGAGGGCACCGTCTCGGCGATCACCGCCGCCAAGCTGCCGTCCGCGCCCGCATCGGCTCCGCCGGCGGGCGCGGGGCTCAGCCCGCAGCGGGTCGAGTCGTACGACGTCGCCGACGCCAGCCACGAACTGGTCGTCTCCACCCTGGACGACGGGGTGGCGGTGCTCGACCGCACGGCCGGGAAGCTGGTGCGGGTGCAGCACGGTGAGGTGCACCCGACGCCGCTGACGCTCTCCGGGCCGGCGGCGCTGCCCGCACGCACCAGCGGCCCCCGGGTGCCGGTCACGGTGACCGCCGACCGGCGGGTGCTGCTGGTGGGTGACGGTGGGCAGGAGAGCGGGTTCACCGTGCCGGGTGAGGGGGATCGGCTCAGCCCGGCGGTGGCCTGGGCCAACCGTTTCTACTGCGCCGACGAGGCCACCGGCACCATCTACTCCTTCGACGCCGCCGGTCAGCTGGTCGAGACCATTCGCGGGCGGGCCAACGGGCCGCTGGAGCTGGAGGTCCGGGAGAATCACCTGTTCATCAACTCCCCCGACTCGGCGACCGCCCGGGTGGTGGACGACAAGCACCAGGTGCGCGAGGTCAACAAGTACGCCAACGACGTGCTCGGCGGCGACCCGCCGCCGGTTCCCCCGCCGCCGCCTCCGCCGAAGAAGCCCCGGGTGGGCAAGCCGAGCGCGCCGCGCAGCGTCACCGCCGCCGCCGGTAATGCCCAGGCGCGGGTGAGTTGGCGGCCGGCCGCCGCCAACGGCGCCGAGATCATCAAGTACGTGGTGCAGGGTGCCGACCAGCGCCTGGAGGTGGGCGCCAACCAGCGGGCGGTGGAGGTCAAGGGCCTGACCAACGGCGAGACGTACCGGTTCGCGGTGCACGCCGTCAACGCCAAGGGCGACGGCCCGCCGCGCACCAGCAACCCGGTGACGCCGACCGCCGCAGTGCCCGACCCGCCGGCGAGCGTCACCGCGCAGGAGCGGCCGGACGGCACGGTGCTCGTCAAGTGGCCGGCGGCGAACGGGCAGGGCAACACCATCGCGAGGTACGCGGTGACGGCCAGTTCGGCGGGGACGAACGCGCCGGCCGGCGAGTCGACCAAGACGGAGCTGGTGGTGCCCGCCGGTGAGCTGGAGTTCGGCACCCAGTACGCGTTCACCGTGGTGGCGGTCAACAGCAAGGGCGCCGGTTCGGCGGCGTCCCCGGTGAGCAACACGGTGGTGCCCTTCGCCGCACCCGGTCGACCGCTCAACCTGCGCGCCGGCACGGTCGCCAACCAGCCGGGCGCGGTGACGGTGCAGTGGGCGCCGGCCGAGGCCAACGGTCGACCGGTGACGAAGTACCTGGTGGACGTCGGCGGGCGGGTCAGCGAGGTGACCGACACCCGCACGACCGTCACCGGGCTGGGCAACGGCCAGAACGTCACGGTGAAGGTGAAGGCGGTCAACGAGGCCGGGCCGGGCCCGGAGGCCACCGCCACCGCCCGCACGGTGGCCGAGCCACGGGTCACGGTGACCGGCTCGTCGTCGACGGCCACCGGGGCGACGGTGACGTTCACCGTGGACGCCGGTGGCGGTCAGGCCACCTGCACCCTGACCACGGCCGGTGAACCGGCGAAGGCCGGGGCGTGCTCCAGCATCACGATGCCCGGTCTGACGCCGGGCACCAACTACACGTTCACGGTGACGGCGAGCAACGCCGCCGGCAAGGGCACCGCCAAGAAAGCCCAGGCAACCCAGCCGCTGTACGGGATCGCGACCTGCAACAACGGGCCCGACAGCGACCAGCGGACCTACTGCAACAAGGACGTCGACGGCCGCAACGGCAACGAGGTCTTCAAGGTCACCCGGCAGGACAACGACCAGCAGGCCGGCTGGGCCAAGCCCGGCACCCGGCTGAAGGCGTATTGCAAGAAGTCGGGCGAGAACGTCGACTCGTGGATCTACAACAACCAGAAGCAGAGCAACTGGTGGGTGCAGGTCGAGTACAGCGGGAAGAACTACATCCCGTGGGCCTGGCTCAACCTGGAGGGCGGCGACAACATCAATGTCCTGCCCACCTGCTGAAACACCAGGCGAGGAGCACCACCGACCGTGAACACCCACGAGCCGCTCAGCCAGCCGGAGGTGCAGGGTTTCGCCGCCCTGGCCGCCCGACTGGCCGAGAACGTCAACGCGGTGGTGCTCGGCAAGCCGCAGGTGGTGCGGCTGGCGCTGACCGCGCTCTTCGCCCAGGGTCATGTGCTGCTGGAGGACGTGCCCGGGGTAGGTAAGACGACCCTGGCACGGGCCATCGCCGCCACGGTGAAGGGTGAGTGGCGGCGTATCCAGTTCACGCCCGACCTGCTCCCCTCGGACGTGTCCGGCGTGACGATCTTCAACCAGGCGACCCGGGACTTCGAGTTCCATCCGGGGCCGGTCTTCGCCAACATCGTCATCGCCGACGAGATCAACCGGGCGTCGCCGAAGACCCAGTCGGCGCTGCTGGAGGTGATGGAGGAACGGACGGTCACCGTGGACGGAGTCCGGCACCCGGTGCCGTCGCCGTTCCTGGTGGTCGCCACCCAGAACCCGGTGGAGATGGACGGCACCTATCGGCTGCCCGAGGCGCAGTTGGACCGTTTCCTGGTGAAGCTCTCCGTCGGGTACCCGGACGAGGCGGTCGAGGTCGAGGTGCTGCGCGGCGCGACCGTACGGTCCCCCGAGGCCCTCGCCCCGGTCACCGACACCGCCACCGTCGGCGAGATGGTCCGGATGGCCCGCCGGGTGCACATCGCCGAGCCGCTCTACGCGTACGCGGTCCGGTTGGCCGCGGCCACCCGCACCCACCCGCAGGTGCGCGTCGGGGTCAGCCCCCGGGGCGTGATCGCGTTGACCCGCGCGGCGTGCGCGTACGCGCTGATCGACGGGCGGGGCTGGATCATGCCGGAGGATCTGAAGGCGCTCGTCGAGGCGGTGTTCGCGCACCGGCTGCTGCTCACCCCGGACGCCCAGGTGCGCGGGATGACCGCCGCGGAGGTGCTGCGCCAGGCCGTCGCCTCGGTGCCGGTACCGCTGCCGTCGGGGCAACCCGCTCCGGTGCAGGGCTGACCGGCAGCAGCGCGATGGGGATCACCGCCCGTGGGGTCGGGCTGCTCGTCGCCGCCGTGCTGCTGCTGGGGGCGGGTTTCCGGTTCGCGTACCCCGAGTTGACGCTGCTCGGCGCGGCGGCCGGCGCGGCCGTCGGCTACGCCGCGTTGGTCGCGGTCTGGCGGCCCCGGCTGACGGTGACCCGCCGCGCGGACCCGGACCGGGTGGCGCGCGGCGAGCCGGCGGCCATGACGTTGACCGTGCGCAACACCGGGCGGCTGCGATCGGCGAACCTGCTGGCCGAGGACCGGTGCGGGGAGCGGACGGTACCCGTGCCGGTGTTGCGCCTGCGGCCCGGCCGGGACACCGAGGTCCGCTACGACGTGCCGACCGACCGTCGTGGGGTGGTGCCGGTCGGTCCGCTGCGGGTGACCCGACGCGACCCGCTGGGGTTGGTGGCGCTGGCCCGCCCGTACGGGGCGGCGGTGCCGGTCTGGGTGCACCCCCGGGTCCATCCGCTGACGGCGGTGCCCCGAGGCGCGGGGCGCAGCCTCGACGGCCGGGTGGACGGGGTCCCGCACGGGTCGATCACGTTCGACTCGCTGCGGGAGTACGTGGTCGGCGACGAGCTGCGCCGGGTGCACTGGCGCACCAGCGCCCGGGTGGGTGAGCTGATGGTGCGGGAGAACGTGGACACCAGCCTGCCGCGCCTGGTCGTCCTGCTGGACAACCGTGCCGCCGCGCACCCGCTACGGGTCGGCGGGGTGGCGGAGTCGTTCGAGTCGGCCTGTGAGGCGGCGGCGTCGATCGTCACCGCCGCGCACCGCGCCGACCTGCCGGTGCTGTTGCTGTTGGCCGCCGCCGAGCCGGCGGAGGTCACCACGCCCGACGGCGAGGCCGACGGCCCTCTCGGGCCGCTGGACCGGCTCGCCGCCGCCGACCTGTCCGACGACGGTGACGCGGTGCGGGCGGCCACCACCCGGCTGCGGCAGGACCGGCTCGGCGACACGCTGATCTTCCTGACCGGGCCGGGTGGCCGGGCCGAGCTGGGGCACGTCGGGGCGCTGCGCGGGGCGTACCCGTCGGTGGTGGTCGGGGTGTTCGGTGCGGCCGAGCCGACGCCGCCAGGCGCCGCCGGCCTGGTGGTCGTCGACGCGGCCGACGGTGCGCAGTTCGCCGCCGAGTGGGACGGGGTACGCCGGTGGTGACGGGCGCCGTGCGGGTGCTGCGGGCGGCGGTCCTGCCGCTGGCGCTGATCGGGCTGACGGCGCTCGCCGGGGTGGTGCTCGGCCGGGTGTACGCCGGTGGCCTGCTGACCTGGCTGGTCATCGGCGCGGCGGCGGGTTCGGTACTGGTCAGCGTGGCCGCGCGGCGGCTGCCGTCGTGGCTGGTGGCGCCGGTGTCGGTGGCCGCGATGGCCGGCTGGACACTGTGGTCGCTGCGGCTGGCCGCGACTCGCGCGGACGTGCCGGGCGGCCTGCTGGAGGTCACCGCGGACGCCGCCCGCAACGGCATTCCCCGGCTGCTCACCGCGATGATCCCGGTGGAGCCCACCCCGGACACGGTGCTGGTGCCGGTCGTCGCCGCCTGGCTGGCCGGGCTGGCCGGCGCGGAGGTGGCGCTGCGCACCGGCCGGGTGCTGCTGGGTTACCTGCCGGCGGCGGGGCTCTACGCCGCCGCCCTCTACGTGGTCGGCCCGAACGCCGAACCGGCGGTGAAGGCGACGCTGGCCTTCGTCGCGGTCGCGGCCCTCGGCCTGGCCACCCCCACCCGGACAGCGCCGGGCGGCGGCGATCCGAGCGCCGACCTGACCCCCCGGGTACGCGCGGCGGTGCGGCTGCGGCTGGCCACCAGCGCGGCGCTCGGGGTGGCCCTGGTGGTCGGGCTGGTGGCGTTGCTCGGCCCGGTTGTCGCCGAGCAGGTCGACGGTCGGCCGGTGGACCCACGCCGGTACGTGGAGCCGCCGCAGGTGCAGACGCTCGACGAGAACCCGTTGATCCGGATCTCCGGCTGGGCGCTGCACCCGGAGCAGAAGCTCCTCGACGTGAGCACCAAACGCCCCGCCGCACCGTCCGCCGACGCCCCGCCCGAGGCTGACCCGGCGGCGGACACCGCGCGCAGTGTGCGGATCCGGTTAGCGGTGCTCAACGACTACGACGGGGTGACCTGGCGGGTCGGCGCGACGTACCGCAACGCCGGGCGGATCCTGCCGGCCGCGACTCCGGCCCGGGACAGCACCGTGCGGACGGTCCAGCAGCAGATCAGCGTGGCCGAGTTGAGCGGTCGGCTGCTACCCGCCGTGGCGACGCCCCGGGAGGTCAGCGGTGCGCGGGTGGCGTACGACCCGGCGAGCGGGACACTGATCCGGCCGGAAGGGCTGACGCCGGGGCTGCGGTACACGGTGACCTCCGCCGAGGAACGCCCGGACGTGAACCTGTTGGCCACCGCGAACGTGCCCGCCGGCGAGGAGGTGGCCCGGGTGCTGCGGGTCGCCGACGGGGTGCCCGACCCGATGCGCCGGCTGGCCACCCAGTTGGCCGAGGAGAACGGCGCGCCGTTCGCGCGGGCGTCGGCGATCGAGCAGTTCCTGGCCGAGCACTACCGGGTGGTGGCGGACGCGCCGAGCGGGCACGCGTACCCGAATCTGGGTTTCTTCCTGTTCGGGCCCCGCAACGGCGGCGGGCAGGAGGGCACCTCGGAGCAGTTCGCGGCGGCGTTCGCGGTCCTCGGCCGGCTCTCCGGGCTACCGACGCGGGTGGTGGTGGGCTTCCGGACCAGCGGGCAGGGGCCGGTGCTGGCCGGCGACGCGTACGCCTGGCCGGAGGTGCTCTTCGACGGGCTGGGGTGGGTGGCGTTCGACCCGCTGCCCCGCCCGAACGACGAGCCGCGACCGGTGGAGGAGGATTTCCGCCCGACGCCGGAGGACCCGCCTCCGTCGGAGGCGCCGGCACCGACCGCGGAGCCGAGCGCCTCACCGGAGCCGGTGGCCGCCCCCGACGGCCCGCCCGGCCGGGACGGGGTCTCCACCCCGGTGCTGGTCGCCGGCGGCAGCGGCGGTCTGCTGCTGGTGGTGGGGGCACTCCTGCTCGCCCTGCTGGCGATGCGCCGTTCCCTCACCCGCAGCCGGCTCGTGCGGGGCGACCCCGGCCAGCGCATCGCCGGCGCCTGGCGGGAGGTCACCGACGCGCTCCGGCTGGCCGGGAGACCGGTCGGGGACGACCTGGCCGCCACCGAGGTCGCCGGGCACGCCCGCCGGACCCTCGCCGACGCCCGAGCGGGCACGACCAGCGACGACACGGCGGCGGCCGACGCGTCCCGCCCGGCCGTGGACGAGTTGGCGGCCCTGCTCAATCAGGTGGGCTTCGCCCCCGGCGCCGCTACGCCCGACCAGGCGGCTCGGGCCGCCGAGGTGGCCACCGCCTACGTGGCCACCCTGCGCTCCGCCCGCCCCTGGTGGCGCCGCCTGCTCTGGTCCGTGCACCCCGCACCCCTGCGCCGCGCCCGCCGCTCCCCGCGCTGATCAAGAGCTTTGCGTCGGCTGCGGGTCCACTTCTGACGCAAACCTCTTGATCACCGGCGGAGGCGGCGCCCATCTGCTGGCCGCCGGGCGCGTTCCGGAGCGGTAGCGGGTCAGGCGGTCAGCCGGCGGATGAGTTTGCGCATGCCGGCCTGCCAGCCGTCCGGGTCCTCGGCGCGGCGGCGCGCGTAGTCGGCGACCTCGGGGTGCGGCAGGATCAGGAAACGTTCCTCGGCCAGCCCGGCGACGGCCGCGTCGGCGACCTGGTCCGGGGTGAGCACCGCACCGGACGCGGCGACCACCCGGGCGCCGAGGTGACCCTCGGCGAGCCCGTCGGCGAGCATCGGGGTGTCCACCCCCTGCGGGCAAAGCGCGCTGACCCGGATGCCCCGGTCCCGGTAGGTGATGGCCAGCCACTCCGCGAACCCCACCGAGGCGTGCTTCGTCGCGGTGTACGCGGCGTCGCCCACCGCGGTCAGCACACCCGCCGCGGAGCAGGTGTGCAGCAGGTGCCCGCCGCCCCGGGCGAGCATTCCGGGCAGCACCGCGCGAGCCGAGTAGACGTGGGCCAGCACGTTGACCCGCCAGGAGCGGTCCCAGCCGGCGTCGTCGACCTCCACTCCCCCGCCGGTGGTCACCCCCGCGTTGGCGCAGAACAGGTCGATCCGGCCGTACCGCTCCTCGGTGTCGGCGACCAGGTCACGGACTTGCTCCTCGTCGGTGACGTCGAGGGCGATGGCGTGTGCGACCGGGCCGATCTCCTCGGCCACCGCGTCGGCCGCGTCGGCGTCCAGGTCGGCGACCACCACGGCGGCGGCCCCCTCGGCGGCGAACCGGCGCGACAGCGCCGCCCCGATGCCGCCGGCCCCGCCGGTGACCACCACGATCCGGTCGGTGAGGTTCACGCGGACACCTCCACGGAGTTGGTGCCCAACCGGGCGATGAGGCTGAGCAGCGCGGTCGCGCCGCCGGCGGTGACCTCGGGGGTGGGCAGCAGCGCGACGATCGGCACGTCCACCCCGTTGTCGGCGTAGCGGCGCACCTCGGCGCGACACCGCTCCGGCGAGCCGTGCAGCACCAACGCGTCGACCACCTCGTCGGGCACCGCCGCGCTGGCGCCGCGCCGGTCACCGGCGGACCAGGCCGCCCACATGGGCGCGAGCGCCTCGTCGCGGCCGAGCCAGCGGTGGAACTCGGCGTACGCCGGGACGGTGAGGTAGCTGGTGATGAGCCGGCGGCCCAGCGCCCGGGCGTACGCGGCGTCCTCGGTGGGGCAGACGAAGATCCGGGCGGCGACCTCGAAGCCGGCGCGCCGCTCGCCCAGCTCGGCGAGGGCACGCGGCACGTCGTCGGCGCTGAGCCAGTTGAGGATGACCCCGTCGGCCTCCGCACCGGCCAGCCGGAGCATCCCCGGACGCAGCGCGGCGAGCAGGATCGGTGGCGGCACCGCCGGTGGTCGTTCCAGCGTGAACCGGCGGACGGTGAACGTGTCGTAAACCTCGTCGACGGTCTCGCCGCGCAGCGCGGCGCGCAGGAAGCGCAGGACGTCGCGGGTGCGACGGAACGGCTCGTCGAACGACAACGCGTTCCAGTCCCGCACCAGCACGGGTGAGGACGCGCCGATGCCGAGCGAGAACCGCCCCGGCGCGGCCTCGGCCAGCGCCGCCGCGCTCATCGCCAACAGCCCGGGGCCCCGGGTGAAGACCGGCGTGATCGCGGTGCCCAGCCGCAGCCCGGGCTGCCAGGCCGCGGCGAGCGCCAGCGGGGTGAACGCGTCGGTCCCGGCGACCTCGGACGACCAGACGTCGGTGAACCCGGCCCGGTCGAGGGCCGCGTAGGCCGCGTCGTGCTGCGCCAACGCGATCCCGCCCAGCGGCACCGTCATGCCCCATCGATTCGTCACCGATCGATCGTGCCCGTTGACGCCGGCCCGAGCAAGATCCCCGGGTTGGGCAGAATCGCCGGTTTCCAGTCGTCCGGGCCGGTGGGAGGTGCTACCACTTCGAGGTGGACCGGACCGACGGCGCAGGCCGCTGACCATGGGTTCCAGGGCGGCGGGACACCTGGAGCCGGTCCCGGCGGCGACCACGCCCGGTCGGGCGACGTTCCTGGAACTCTTCTTCGACCTGGTGTACGTCTTCGCGCTCACCCGGATCTCCGCGCGCGCGTTCGAGGATCTGACCCAGGAACCGGGCCGGGAGCACGGCTGGGGGACGGTCACCGGCGGCGGCAAGACACTGCTGTTGCTGCTCGCGCTCTGGGCGGTCTGGCAGGGCACCGCGTGGACGACCAGCCGGTACGACCCGTACCGGGCGCCGTTGCAGACCGTGGTGCTCACCGCGCTGGTGTGCAGCATGGTGATGGGGGTGGCGGTCCCCCGGGCCTTCAGCGACACCGCGCTGATGTTCGCGGTGGCGTACGTGGTCGCGCAGGTGACCCGGCCGGTGATCCTGTCGGTCGCGCTGGGGGCGCACCCGTACCGCCGGTTGAAGGTGCGCATGGCGGTGGTCTACGCGTTCAGCGGGCTGTTCTGGATCGGCGGCGCCATGTTGCCCACCAACGCGCAGGTGCTGCTCTGGTCGGCGGCGCTGTTCATCGAGTACCTGGCCGGCCGCTGTGGCTGGCCGGTGCCCGGCCTGGGTCGTTCGACGGTCTCCAAGTGGGAGATCGCCGGGGAGCACCTGGCCGAGCGGTACCAGCAGTTCTTCCTCGTCGCGCTGGGCGAGACGATCCTGGTGGCGGGTTTCGCGTACAGCAGGGGGCCCTACGAGAAGGGGCACGCGTGGGCGTTCGCGCTGGCGCTGGCCACCTCGATCATGCTGTGGCGCATCTACGTGCAGCGGGCCGGGCGGATCCTGGGCGAGGCGGTGATGAAGGCCCGCCACCCCGCCACCATCGGCCGCTCGGCGGCCGACACCCACCTGCTGATGGTGATCGGTCTGGCTGCCACCGCGATCGGATACGAGCTGATCATCGAACATCCGCTGGAGCGGATCCCGGGAGCGTGGCTGGCCATGGTGCTCGGCGGCCCGGTGCTGTTCCTGGCCGGCCGGGCCCGTCTCGAGTACGAGGTGTTCGCGTGAATCTCCCCGTCCCGGTGGATCGCCCTCACGGTGCTGGTGGCCTCGTCGGTGCCGCTGCTCTACCTGCCCGGGGTGGTCGCGACCGCGGTCGGGGCGCTGGTGCTGGCGGGGGTCGCGGTGGTCGACGCCCGTCGGGCCCACGGCGCCCCACCGGAGCCCGCCGCGCCACCGTTCTGAGCCTCGCGCGCCGATGTCACGCCGGCCCGGAAGGTTACTCTCGGCCGGTGACCTTCTCGCTCGTCGCCCGCTCCGCCGACGGCCGCCTGCACGGCGTGGCCGTCGCCAGCAAGTTCCTCGCCGCCGGGGCGCTGGTGCCGGCGGCCGCCGCCGAGGTGGGCGCGCTGGCCACCCAGGCCCACGTCAACCTCGCCTACCGCCCACAGGGCCTCACCCTGCTCCGGACCGGGGTGGCCGCCGCCGACGTGGTGGCCGGGTTGATCGCCGCCGATCCCGAGCGGGAGCACCGTCAGCTCGGCGTCGTGGGGGCCAGCGGTCCGGGTGCCAGCTGGACCGGGCCGGCCTGCCATCCGTGGGCCGGCGGGCGGACCGGCGACGGCTGGGCCGCGCAGGGCAACGTGCTCACCGGGCCGGAGGTCGTCGACGCCCTCGGCGCGGCCTGGCAGGACGGAGCGGCGCTGCCGTTCGCCGAGCGGCTTCTCGCCGCGTTGCGGGCCGGCGACGCGGCCGGCGGTGACCGGCGTGGCCGGCAGAGCGCCGGCCTGCTGGTGGTCGAGCGCGGCGGCGGGTACGGCGGCACCAGCGACGTGGTGGTGGACCTTCGCGTGGACGACCACCCCGACCCGGTCGGCGAGCTGGGTCGCCTGCTCACGGTGCACACCATGCTGTTCGGCCGGCCCGACCCGGCCACCCTGCTCGACCTGAGCGGCGCGGTCGCCGCCGAGGTGGCGGCGTTGCTCGGCGCACTGGGCCATCCGGTGCACGAGGACGGCACCGAAGCGGCGTTGATCTCCTGGGCCGGGTTGGAGAACCTGGAGGAGCGGCTGGTGCCGGGGCGGATCGACCCGGTGGTGCTGACGCACCTGCGTGGTGTCGCCCCGCATGTGCCCGCGCCGCGCTCCGCGAGCTGACCCCGACCGGCCGCCCCGCGCGCGACGGCGGCGGCTGGCTCAGCCCTTGACCCGGGGCACCAGCCGGTGCACGACGGTGAGCGCCAACGCCATCACCACGGCCATCGTGCCGGCGATCCCGGCGGCGCTGCCCGCGTACCCGACGAACAGGGGGCGGCGGGCCAGTTCCTCCGGCCCGATGTCGCGCAGGTCGAGCAGCCAGGACAGGGACAGCCCGCAGGCGACCAGGGCGAGCACACCGCCGAGCCCGAGCACCAGCGCCGCGACCCGGTGCGCGTCGCCGGGGGCGATCTCGGCCTGCTCCCGCTGGCTGACCAACAGCAGCAGCCCGGCCAACGCCGCCCACACGCCCACCACGAGGTACGCGGCGACCGCGTCGCTGGGCCGGTGCCAGCCGGCGGAGAGGGTGGCGACTCCGGCGACGGCGGCGTACCCGGCACCGATGAAGGCACCGACGGCCCGCACCTTGCGCGGCAGCACGAGCATCAGCGCGACCGCCACCGAGGCGGCCACCGTGGCGTGCCCGCTGGGCAGGCTGTTGCCCACCGCGGCGCGTTCCGGGTCGACACCGAAGTCGGGCCGGCTCAGCCCGTACTTGAGCAGTTGGGTGGTGACGTTCGCTCCGGCGATCAGCAGGGTCGCGGTGATCGCCAAGGCGATCCGCCCCCGGATCAGCGCGATGAACCCGATCATCGCGGTGGCTGCCAGCAGCGACACCACCGACATCGCGTTGAGGATCCGGTCGACCGGACCGTCGATGGTGTCCTGCCCGATCCGGTTGCCGGTGAGGGCGACAGTGTCCACCCACTGGCCGAGCTCGACGTGCACGGCCACCCGCCACACGGCGAGGAAGGCGCCCGCCTGGACGAGGGCCAGTACGACCAACCAGACCGCGGTCCAACCCCGTGCCGTCGCGCGCATCCGCACACCGTAGCGGCAGGTGTCGGCGGTCCGAGCGGGGCCCCGCCGCCAACCGCCGGTTAGGTTGTGCCGGAGGCGAGGAGGCAGCGGTGAGCGGAAAACCGGAGCGCGACAGCGGCCCGGCCGAGCCCGGTCCGGAGCAGCGCAGGGGCGACGATCCAGGGTCGGCAGGGTCGGCGCGGGTCGGCGCCGACACCGGTCCGGGCGGGCCGACGCGGGCCGAGTCGCTGACGGATCTGCTGGGCGGGCGACGCGGAGCCATCGACGCCACCCTGCCGCCGCTGGCGTTCGCGGTGGGCTGGCTGCTCGGCGGTGAGTCGCTGTGGGGCGGGGTCGGCGCGGCGCTGGCCGTGGGCGCGGTGGTGGCCGGCGTACGGCTGCGTCGGGGTGACCGGCCGCGTTCGGTGTTGATCGGGCTGCTGGCCGTCTGCGTCGCGGCGTTGATCGCGGTGCGCACCGGTCGGGCCGAGAACTTCTTCCTGATCCAGGTGTTGTCCAACGCCGCGAGCGCTCTGGCGTGGACGGTCAGCATCGTGGTGCGGTGGCCACTGCTCGGTGTGCTGGTCGGCGCGGTGCTGGGCCAGCGCGCCCGGTGGCGGCGCGACCCGGCGCTGCTGCGCGGGTACGGCCGGGCCAGTTGGGTGTGGGCGGCGACCTACCTGCTGCGGGTCGCCGTGTTCGTGCCGCTCTACCTGGGCGGGCAGGTGCTCGCGCTGGTGGTGGCCCGGGTGGCGTTGACCTGGCCGCTGGTCGCCGCGGCGCTGGCACTGAGCTGGGTGGTGCTGCGGCGCTCGCTGCCGGCCGGGCACCCGGGGCTGCGTCACCCGGTCACGCCGCCTCGCTGACCCGGGCGGGCTCGGGCGGGCTCGGGCACGAAAGGCAGGCGGGCTCGGGGCAAAAAAGTGGAGAGGCCGCCACGGGGGGAGCGGCCTCTCCGGTGACGTACGTTACTCCGTCACGGACCTCGGTGTGATCCCGCGAGGGCCCGAATTTCTGGGCTTTTTCGCGGCTGGCTTCAGTCCGGACGGTGGGGTGGGCCGGACGATCCGCTGCGTCGGCCAGATCGCCGGCCCACCCCGGCCTGACCGTGGGTGTCAGGCCGTCCGCCAGCCCCGGTCCGTCGTTCCCTCGGACCCGGGCCGGACCCCGGGGTGGGCGGTGCACGCCACCCACCCCGGGTCGTCTCAGCCGTTCGGGAACAGGCTGCCGTAGTCGGCGTACGCCATGGCGACGTCAGCCTGTGCCCAGAACCGGTGGTAGTTGAAGGTGGGCTCCGGACCACCGTCCAGGTACGCCTGCACCTTGGGCCAGTCCGGGTCGTTCTTGTAGAAGGACCGGATGTCCAGGAAGCTCTTGCCTGCGGCGATGGCGTCGCCGTTCGGCATCGTCCCGGTCCAGCCCGCCGGGACGTAGAGGCCCTGCCCGGTGGACGCGTTGTAGACGTCGTCGAAGCGCCGGTAGTCGCCACGCTTCTCGGTGGTGGAGACACCCTTGGCGTCGCTGGCGGCCGACAGCGCGTCGAGCAGCCCCTTGGCGGTGTCCTTCGCCGCCACGTTGCCCGACTTGGCCGCGTAGGCGATCAGGATCCGGGCGTAGCCGGCGGTGACACCGACGTCCTGGCCCTTGCTGATGACCTCGACGTGCAGGCCGGTGTTGGGCTGCGGGTTGGACGGGTTCCAGGTGGTCGGCTGACCGGTCCACGCCATGTCCGACGGGATCGACCAGTTGGTGCCGAGGGTGGTGTTGGCGATCGCCCATGGCACCCACTTGTCCAGCAGCGCCTTGGCCTTCGCGTTGCCGGTCTGCAGGTACAGCTCGGCGATGCGCTGCATCGACCATGCCTGCATGCCGAACCACTGGTTCGACGGCGGGTCGTTGTAGACCGGGTCGACGTCGTAGAACATGCCGTAGAAGGTGCTGGTGCCGGCCGGCGGCTGGGCGTAGCTGCCGTCCCAGCTGTTGGTGGCGCCACCGGCGATGCCGCCCTCGGCGGACTGCAACCAGGTGTAGAACTCCAGCTGCCGCTCGAAGCTCTTGGTCCAGTCGGCGACCGCGGTCGACGACTGCGGCTTGAGCTCCGGGGTGTTGGTCAGCGCCCAGGCCGCGAACGGGTTCTGGTAGCCGAAGTGGTTGTGGCTGGAGCCGATCCGCCAGGACCAGTTCTGGCTGGCGTCGTACGCGCCGCCCCAGGCGTAGTACCAGGACAGCAGGTAGTGCGCGGAGTCCTTGCCGCTGCCGGCGGGGCAGGTGCTGGCCCCGACGCAGTTGCCGATCTTCTTGAAGTACTTGTCGAACATCGCGTACCGCAGGTAGTCGCCCATCTTGGCGGCCTTGGTGATGGTGGCCGCGACGTCGGCCTGCTTGTTCTGCGCCTTGGACCAGGTCAGCGCCCAGTACGCGGCCTGCACGGCGCGGGCGTCGGCGTCCGGGGCGTTGGTGTACTTCCACTGCTTGGCGGGGGCGCCGGTGTCCTTGACGAACAGGTCGAGGTAGCCGTACTGACCGCCGTGCTCGAAGGTGTCGCAGGAGGGCTGCGGAACGGTCTCCCAGACCGACTCCTGGGTGCCCCGCTGGAAGGTGTTGATGTAGGCCGGCTTGGTGGTGCCGTCACCGCAGCGGCCGAAGCCGTAGGTGTTGTCGACGTCCATCAGCCAGTGCATGCCGTAGATGTCGCCGGTGCCGTAGGTGGACTGCAACTCCGCGCGGAGCGGGTCCTGCCCGACCGGGACGTTCGGGTTCAGCGCCGAGGGGTACTGGCTGGGCAGGTTGTACTCCGCGGCGTACTGCGGGGTGCCCGCGGAGCCGGCGGTCGGCTGGTCGGCGTGCGTGGGGATGATGTACTTCTCCATCACCGTCCAGGCGTTGTTGAACGGGGCCCAGTTCTGGGTGACCTTGCCGTAGTAGGCCTCCAGCCAGAGCCAGAAGCTGAACGCCTCCGAGGTGGTCTCGTGGCCGTGGTCGGGCGCCTCGACGATCAGCGTCTCCACCGAGTGGTACGGCACGCCCTCGGGGCTGAAGTAGCCCGAGTTCTTGATCTTGCCGTACTGCTCGAGGAACTTCGCCGTGTAGGCGTTGTCGCCGCCCGGGGCGTCGTTGTCGATCTCGGTGGCGCTGACCGCCAGCGAGGCGAGACCGGTGGCGGAGGCGGTGATGGTGGCGGCGCCGCCGACGGTGTCGGTGTCCTCCGCCGCGGCGACCGTGACGGTGACCCCGGTGTTCCAGTTGCTCGGGGTCAGCGTGGCGGTGGCCGGCGAGACGGTGACGTCGGTGTCGCCGGTGCGGGTGAGGGTGACCGGCACGTTGGCCGTCGGGGCGGCGCTGAGCTTCAGGTTGAAGGTGCCGGTGCCCCCCTCGTTGACGCTCACCGCGGACGGGGTGGCGACCAGGGTCGGGCCGTTGGCAGCGCCGACGGTGAACGCCTTCTCGTCGACCCCGATGCCGTTGGCGTTGTCGTACGCCTTGGCCTGGACGGTGTAGCTGCCGGCCGGCAGGTCCTCCTGGGTGTACGCGTACGGGGCGGAGGTGTCGGTGTTGATCAGCAGGCCGTTGCGGTAGAACTCGACCTTGCTGATCGTCCCGTCCGGGTCGCTGGCGGTGGCGGTCAGCGGCACGTCGGCCGGCGCGGTGAACGGCCCGGCCGGCAGGCCGAGGGAGACCGTTGGCGGCAGGTTGGCCGGGGTGCCGTTGCAGGGCGTGCCGTTCAGGGTGAACGAGGTGGGCTTCGGGTTGCTGCCCGAGTGGGCGCCGTTGAAGCCGATGGTGGTGGAGGCGCCGGTGCCGAGGTTGCCGTTGTACGACTCGTTGGTCGCGGTGACCTCACTGCCGGTCTGGCTGAACCTGGCCGACCAGCCCTGGGTGACCCGCTGACCGCTGGTCGGGAAGGTCCACTTGAGCGTCCAGTTGCTGACCGGGTCGCCCAGGTTCTTGATGGTGACGTTGGCGGTGAAGCCGGTGTTCCAGTCGTTGGTCGCGTAGACCACGTCGCAGGCGGGCGCGGCCTGTGCGGCGCCAGCGGGCAGGGTCACCCCGCCGATGACGAGCGCGGCGGCGGCGACTATCGCCACTCGACGGCGTCGTGCCAGTTGTCTCATGTGCGCGGTGTCTCCTCGGACCAGGCCGGGATGGTCCCCGGCGAGGCGCCTGCCCGCGAGGGTGGTGGTCCGCGGGGATGTCGAGGCGCCGGGAAGGTGGTCTTCCCCGGGCCCGGCCGGGGTTACGGCGGTGCGGCCCGCACGGGAGGGGGTCCCGCCGGCTGATCGGGTGACCGTGACCGGAGCTGGTGCTGCCGGCTGCCCTCGGTGGACCCGCACTCACGCGATCTGGCTCCTGTCGCGTTGAATCGACAGTGTGCCATGGAAGCGCTCCCACAACAAGCGCGAGGAGCGCCGGATCAGCTCCTTGTTTCGATCTCGTTTTGGGGCTTTCACAAAGGCGTGACGGGCGTTACAGTCGCAACATCGGTCGATGGGAGCGCTTCCATCGACAAGGTTCCAACAAGAAGATCGCTGGGGTCATCTCTGACGAGCCCAGGGAACCAGACCGAGGGCCGACGACGGGCCAGCCCGGACGCCGTCGTCAGCCATCGTCCCGCCACAGGGAGGGAGGTGGAACCAGAGCCACTCGCGTGGCCCGGCTCCCGCGCGACACGCACGGCAGGACCCAAATTCCGCCCGTGTGTGTGCAGTTACGGTGGGGACGGGGGTTGCCCTCCCCCGTCCCCACACTAAACCCCCGTACACGATAGGAAAAGAGGCCGACGGGACAGGCGCGCCGCGCCGCCCGGACGGCCTCGTTCGCTGCTCGGGGCCACACCCGTCTCTCACCCGCCAGCGCCGGCCGTTCTCATGGCCGGCTGACCGGCTGGCAGCGCCTGCCCTATCATGGGAGCGCTCCCGAACCTTTCGGCGGTGGCCCCGTATCCATGAGGAGAATCCATGTCGATACCTATTGGGCCCGCCGGCCCGCTGCGCTTCCCGGAGAACTTCGGCTGGGGCGCGGCCACCTCCGCGTACCAGATCGAGGGCGCCGCCAAGGAGGACGGGCGCGGCGAATCGGTCTGGGACACCTTCAGCCGCGTCCCGGGGCGCACCCGCAACGGCGACACCGGCGACGTGGCCATCGACCACTACCACCGGTACGCCGAGGACCTCGACCTCATGCGCGACCTCGGTCTGCGCAGCTACCGCTTCTCCATCTCCTGGCCCCGGATCCAACCCGACGGCACCGGCACGCCCAACCAGCGCGGCCTGGACTTCTACCGCCGACTCCTCGACGGCCTGCACGAGCGCGGGATCACCCCGATGGCCACCCTGTTCCACTGGGACCTCCCGCAGGCGCTCCAGGACGCCGGCGGCTGGGAGTCACGCGACACCGCCCACCGCTTCGCCGACTACGCCGACGTGGTCTTCCGCGCCCTCGGCGACCGGGTGCCGGCCTGGCTCACCATCAACGAGCCCAAGACCGTGGTGCAGAACGGCTACCTCACCGGCCACCACGCCCCCGGCCGGCAGGACCCGGACGCCGCCTACCTGGTCGCCCACCACCTGCAACTGGCCCACGGCTTCGCCGTCGGCGCGCTGCGCGCCAGCGGCAGCGACAGCCGGATCGGCCCCGCGCTCAACCTGCACCCCTGCTACCCCGCCGACGACTCCCCCCAGGCGGCCGCCGCCGCCCACCTCTACGACGCCTACGAGAACCGCCTCTACCTCGACTCGCTGTTCAAGGGCAGCTACCCCGAGGACCTGCTGGCCGACCTGGGCCCGCAGAGCCGGATGGTCCAGGGCATCCGCGACGGTGACCTGAAGGTCATCTCCGCGCCGGTCGACCTGCTGGCCGTGCAGTACTACACCCCCATCTACGTCACCGCCGACGGCGGCACCGCGCACCGCTGGGCGACCTCCGAGGCCGAGTGGCAGCAGATCTACCCCGAGGGCATGTACGACCTGCTGACCCGGATCACCCGCGACTACGGCCCGATCCCGCTCACCATCACCGAGAACGGGCTGCCCACACCGGACACTCTGGCCGCGGACGACACCGTCCAGGACACGGGCCGGATCAACTTCCTGCGCGACCACCTCACCGCCGCACACCGGGCCATCGCCGACGGGGTGCCGCTGGAGAGCTTCCACGTCTGGTCACTGCTGGACAACTTCGAGTGGGACCAGGGCTACGAGCAGCGCTGGGGCCTGGTCTACGTGGACTACGCCACCCAGCGGCGGGTGCTCAAGAGCAGCGCCACCTGGTACCGCTCCGTCATCGCCGACGGCGGCTTCTGAAGGCGCCGCCACCCGGACGGCCGGGCCCGGACGGCTCGGCTCGGGTGAGCCGGTGACGTCCGGGCCTCGGCCGGTGCACTCAGCGGGGCAGCGCCTGCTGCAACTCCGCCCGCAGAGCCGGGGTGAGCATCTCCCCCGCCTGCTTGGCCAGCCGGGCCATCTCGTAGCCCACCACACCGATGTCCGCGTCGCCGGCGGCCAACGTGGCCAGAATCGAGCCGTCGCGGATCTGCATCACCAGGAAGTAGCCGCGGCCCATCTCGACCACCGTCTGCTTGACGATGTCGCCGTCGAACATCTGGGCCGCGCCCGCGGTGATGCTCATCAACCCGGAGGTCACCGCGGCGAGCTTGTCCGCGTTGTCACGGGGCAGGTGATCGGAGATCGCCACCAGCAGCCCGTCGGAGGAGACCACCACCGCGTGCGCCACACCCGGCACCCGCTCCGCGAACGCGCTCACCAGCCAGCTCAGGTCACGCGCCTCCTGGCTCAACGTCGTCACTGTCGTCGTCCCCCTTCGTCGTGCCCCCCGGACGGTGGCACGGGTATCTCGGTGGTGTCCTCAGCCTCGGCGCGCCGTACTCCGCTGTAGAGCCGCGAGAGCATGCCGCCGACCGCCTCCGGGTCCGGGTCGGTGCGGGTCGGTGCCGTCATCGGTTGTGCCGAACGGGTGACCGCGCTCAACTGCGCCATCGGCACCCGCACCGGCAGCCCCCGCTCGTTGGTGCCGGCGGTGACCGGGATGGTCGGCGGCGCCGCCGGTGCGGGCACCACCGGCGCGGTCGGGCCCTGCCGCGAATACCAGCCCCCGCCGTTACCGCGAGCAGCGGCCGGGGTCAACACGTCCTCGGCGCGCACCGGCATCGGGCGGCCCTGACGCGGCACGCCGACGCCCGGCGGGCGACCGGCGACCGGCAGGTCCCGCGCCGCGACACCCGGCACCGGGGCGGCGGCCTGCCGGACCGCCCCGGACGGGGGCGCCGACCCGCGCGCCGCGCTCGCCGCCAGCATCCGCGCCGACGGGGGCGCATCCAGCTCCACGGTGCCCGGCGCAGCCAGCAACACCGCGGGCAGGGCCAGCCGGGCGACCAGGCCGTCCTCGCCGCCGTCCAACCGCACGCGGACACCCAACCGGGCCGCCAGGTGGCTGACCACGAAAAGCCCCATCCGCTCCACCGCCGCGACGTCCGCCGCCGGAGGGCTGGCCAGCACCTCGTTCGCCTGGACCAACGCGGCCGGGCTCATGCCCAGACCGCGGTCGACGATCTCGATCAGCGGCGCCCCCGCCTCGACCCGGGCGGTCACCACCACGACGGTGTCCGGGCGGGAGAAGGCCGTGGCGTTCTCCAGCAGCTCGGCCAGCAGGTGCACCAACTCGCCGACCGCGTGCCCGACCACGTGCACGTCGGCCACCGACTCGATCCGGACCCGCTGGTACTGCTCGATCTCGGCGGCGGCGGCCAGCAGCACCGCGCCGAGGCCCACCGGCCGGTTCCACCGCCGGGTCGAGTCGGTGCCGGCGAGCACCAGCAGGCTCTCGTCGTTACGGCGCATCCGGGCGGCCAGGTGATCGAGCTTGAACAGGTTCTCCAGCTGGTCCGGGTCGCTCTCCTCGCGCTCCAGGTCGTCCAGCAGCTCCAACTGGCGCTCCACCAGCACCTGGCTGCGGCGGGCCAGGTTGACGAACATCGCGTTGACGTTGCGCCGCATCAGCGCCTGCTCGACGGCGACCGTGACCGCGCTGCGGTGCACCGCCACGAACGCCTCGGCCAGCTCGCCGATCTCGTCGAGCGAGCGGACCACCGCCGGCGCGACCTCGATGCGGGGCACCCCGCCGGTGACGGTCTTCAGGCGGTCCAGAGCGTCCGGCAACTCGACCTGGGCGATCCGCAGCGCCTGACTGCGCAGCAACCGCATCGACCGGGCGACCGACCGCCCGATCAGCAACGAGATCAGCAGGGCGGCCAGCAGGACCGTGACCACCCCGCCGACGACCAGCAGGGTCGTCCGCAGCTGATCGTCACTGGCCTCCTCGGCCTGGCGTACGGCGTCGTCGAGCACGCCCGCCTCAAGCTGGCGAAGCAGCTCCTGACGCTGCTGGCTGGCCGACCACCACTGCTCCGACGGCAGCACCTGCGGCGACGCGCCGCCGGAGGACAGGCTGCGCTCCTCCAACCCGGTGGCGAGCAGGAACATCGGCGACACCGACGTCTCGTCGTAGCGGCGGATCTGCTCAGTGGTCGCGGCCACCCGGAACGCGCCGAGCGCGGTGAGTTGCTGCCCGCGCAGGTCGGCGAGGACCACCCGGTCCTCGGTGCCGTACCCACCGGCACGGGAGGCGGCGTAAAGCTGGGCCCGCACCCGGGAGGAGAGCTCCTTGACCCGGGCCAGCTGGACGTAGCGCAGCACCGCGTCGTTCAACGCCGGCTGGTTCTGACCCGGCGTCGGCTCGGCGAGCAGGTCGAGCAACGCCCCGACGGCCCGGTGGTAGTTGCTCAGGATGGTCTCAGTGCTGAGCACCGCCGGCGGAATCGCCGAGCGGATGTCCACCACCTGGTCGTACGTCTCCAACGCCTCGGAGAACGCGACCCGCCAGGACGCGTCCGCGTCCGCCAGTGGCTCGGCGGCCCGACTGAGGTCCACGATGGCCTTGTCGGTGGCCGCCTGCAACGGCTTCAGGTCGTTCGCGGCGCTCTGCCGGTCACCACCCTTGCGCAGCTCACCCAGCTCCCCCGCCGAGCGATCGCGCTCCTGCTGGAGCTGGTGCACCGCCGCGGTGATCTGCCGGCCGATGCCGACCTGACTGGAGAAGTCGTTCAACGCCGTCGTCCGCCCCACCAGCGTGCTGGTCTGCACCCCGGCGAGCAGGAGGAACGCCATCGACGGCACCACCAGCACGGTGGCGAGCTTCGTGCTCATCCGCCAGTCGCGCAGCCGGAACGGCGACCGCCGTCGATGCGGAACGACTCGGACGTCGAAGCGGCGTCGGCGATGGTTCGACACCGCGCCGATCGCCGGGTCGGGACCTGCCGCCACCCTGCCTCCTCCGTCCTACCGCGTCCACCGCGGTCGGGGGAGCGCAGTCCATCCAACCAGGCTCGGTACCGCTGTCAACGGCCCGGGCGAGGCCGAGGTTCAGGAAGGATACTGCGGGTGCGAACGTCCTGCCGTGGTCGGTAAAACCAGCTCGTCCGTCCGGCCGATGTCGGCGAGCCCAATCGCGTCACCGAAGCGCCCCAGCGCCACCAACGCGGCACCGGTGGCGCCGATTTCCGGGTTGCGTTGATGCGACACCGGTCGCGGTGCGAGCGCGGTGGCGAACGCCTGCCGCCACCAGACCGAGGCGGCCACCGCGCCGCCACCCAGCACCACCCCGACCGGTTTGTCGATGGTGGACTCCAGCACCCCGAGATCCTCGGCGACCAGCTCACACAACCCCTGCATCAGCCCGGCCAGGATGTCGACCGAGGTCGTGCTGAAGCTGAGCCCGCTGAGCACACCGCTGCCCGCCGGCGCCAGCCCGGGCGCCCGGTCCCCACCGAAGCGGGGGTCCGCCGTTCGGCCACCGCCCGCCGGCACCAGCGCCAGCGCGGCGTCCAGCTCGGCGCCCCGGGGCAACCGCAACTCCCGGTCCGCCCAGGCGAAGAGGTTGCCCCCGTTGGCGTACGCGGCACCGGTCACCACGTGTTCGTGGTCGACCCGGTAACGCCACAACCGCTCCGGCAGCCGGGGCATCGGCTCGCCGGCCGGGATCCGCTGCATGAGCCGTACCGCCGCGGAGGTGCCCACGGTGACGGCGGCCCGGCTCGGATCGACGCAGCCCGAGCCGACGTTCGACGCCCCACCGTCGCCCACCGGCGGTGACCACCGGGCCTGCGCCAACTGCGGCCACCGACGAGCCAGGTCGACCCGCAGCCGACCGTGCCAGTCCAGCTCGCCCAGCGGCGGCAGGTCCGCCGGTCGCGCCTCGGCCAGCGTCAGCGCCTCCTCGTCCCAGCGCAGGGTGCGCAGGTCCAGCAGACCGGTCCCGGATGCCTGGGAGATCGACATGGGCGCCGTGTCGAGCAGCTCACCCAGCACGTACTCGGGCAGACCAACGAACCGGGCGATCGGGGTGCCGGACTGCTCCCGCAACCAGGGCAACCGCATCGACCAGTACGAACGGTGCCACCAGCAGCCGGTGCGCTGGTGGAAACCGTCCGGGTCCGCCGGACCGGCGGTGCGCCCGACCGGGGCGGGCCGGGTGTCCAGCCAGGTGACCACCGGGCCCAGGGGAGCGCCGTCACGGTCCAGCGGGAGCACCGAGTGCCACTGGGCGGAGATCGCCACCAGGCCGACGTCGTGCAGGTGACCCGCGCCGGCCAGCTCGTCCAGGCACTCGACCAGACTGGCCAGATAGTCCCGACCGGACAGCGTGCCGGTGCCGTCGTCGCCCATGGCGAGGTCGACCTTGCGGCGGGCCAGGGCACCCGGCATCGGCTGGGTGTCCGCGTCCAGCACCAGCCCGCGTACCGAGGAGGTGCCCAGGTCGAGCGCGAGAATGTTCATCGCCGGTCAAGTTACCCCGTGCCAGCCGGCCGACGGGCGCGTAGGGTGGATCACATGCTCGCGCAACTGACCAGTTGGTGGCCCGCCGACCCGGCGGCCATCTCCCGCGCGTAGCTCCATCCACGCGGCCGCCATCGAGGCGGTCGCCGGATCTCCCGGCCGGAGGGCCGCCCGACGGCGGCACCCAGCCCGACGGAGACTCCGATGACCCACCTGACCGACCTGCTCGCCGCCGTCGCGCACGGCGTCGACCCCGGCCCCTTCGCGCTGCTACGCCGCGACGGCGCGGACGACCTGGACCTGTTCACCGGCCCGGTCGACACCGTCGAAGGGCTCACCGACCTTCCGCTGCCGCCGGGCACCCCCGGGGCACGGACGCTGGCCCTGGTGCCGTACCGGCAGATCACCGAGCGCGGCTTCGCCTGCGTCGACGACGGCGCCCCGCTGGAGTTCCTCCAGATCCGCGAGCACCAGCGGATCGCGCTGCCCGACGCCCTCGCCGCACTGCCCGACGAACCGGTCCACACCAGCGACGCCGGCTTCGACATCAGCGACGAGGAGTACGCGCGGACCGTGCAGCGGGTGCTCTCCGAGGAGATCGGCCGCGGCGAGGGCGCGAACTTCGTCATCCACCGCGCCCTACACGCCACCGTGCAGGGCCCGCCGCTGCGGGCCGCGCTGGCCGCGCTGCGCCGACTGCTCACCGCCGAGCGCGGCGCGTACTGGACGTTCGTGGTGCACACCGGCACCCGCACGCTGGTCGGCGCCAGCCCGGAGCGGCACGTCAGCGTCGACGACGGGCTGGTGATGATGAACCCGATCAGCGGCACCTTCCGCTGCCCCGGTGGCGTCGCGGACCCGGCGGCCCTGCTCCGCTTCCTCGCCGACCCGAAGGAGACCGAAGAGCTGTACATGGTGCTCGACGAGGAGCTGAAGATGATGGCCACCGTCGCCGAGCACGGTGGGCAGGTGATCGGGCCGTACCTGAAGGAGATGTCCCACCTGGCGCACACCGAGTACCTGCTCGCCGGGCGGGGCACCCGCGACGTGCGGGAGGTGCTGCGCGAGACGATGTTCGCCCCCACCGTGACGGGCAGCCCGATCGAGAACGCCTGCCGGGTGATCGCCCGACACGAGCGCCGGGGCCGGGGCTACTACGGGGGCGTGCTGGCGCTGCTCGGCCACGACGAGGCCGGCCGGCAGACGCTCGACGCCCCGATCCTGATCCGGACCGCCGAGATCTCCCCCACCGGACGACTGCGGGTGCCGGTCGGCGCGACCCTGGTCCGGCACTCGACGGCAGCCGGCGAGGTGGCCGAGACGCACGCCAAGGCCGCCGGGGTGCTGGCCGCGCTCGGCCTCGGGCCGGCGGCGACCGTCGGCGACCGCGGGCCGGTCGCGCGGCTGGCCGACGACCCGGCGGTACGCGACGCGCTGGCCGCGCGCAACGCACCGCTGGCGCGGTTCTGGCTGGACCAGCGGTCACCGGACGCCCCCGGCCTGCCCGGGCTGGTCGGCCGCCGGGTGTTGATCGTGGACGCCGAGGACACCTTCACCGGCATGCTGGCCCATCAACTGGGCGCATTGGGTCTCGCGGTGACCACCCGGCCGTGGCACGCGAGCGGCCCGGTCGACGACTACGACCTGGTGGTGGCCGGTCCGGGGCCGGGCGACCCGGGCAGTGCGGGCGAGCCGAAGGTACTGGCGCTGCGGGGTTTGCTGACCGGGCTGCTGGCCACCGGCCGTCCCACCCTCGCGGTCTGCCTCGGCCACCAGGTGCTGGCCGGGCTGCTGGGGCTGACGCTGCACCGCCGGGACGCGCCCTATCAGGGATTGCAGCGGGAGGTGCCGGTGTTCGGCCGGGCCCGCCGGGTCGGGTTCTACTCGACGTTCACCGCCCGCGCCGAGACCGACCTGCTGGCCACCGCGTACGGGCCGGTGGAGCTGGCCCGGGACCCGGGTGACGGCGCGGTGCACGCCCTGCGGGGGCGCGGCTTCGCCGGAGTGCAGTTCCACGCGGAGTCGGTGCTCAGCCCGGACGGGCTCGCCGTGCTGAGCGAGCTGGTGACCGAGCTGCTGCCCGCGTCGCGCCCGGACGAGCTGTCCGCGACGCTCGGCGGCGCATAGTCGCCCCGGCCCGGGGGTAGGGCTGGATGGACCGGTGGCGCGGACGGGCCGAGAGCCCCCGCCCGCGCCACCGGTCACCTCGTCCGTCAGCGGGTCAGCCGGCCAGGCCCGCCTTCAGCGCCGCGCCCAGCTGCACCGCACGCCGGGCGGTGAGCGCGCAGGCCCCGAGCGCCACGGCGTCCGGGGCGATCTCCCCGTTGTTGCTGGTGTGCGAGGCACCGTACGGGTTGCCGGCGATGAACTGGCTGGTGTCGGTGTAAGCGGGGGTGACCACCACACCGCCCCAGTGGTAGAAGACGTTGAAGAGCGAGGTCAGCGTGGTCTCCTGCCCGCCGTGCGAGGTGCCCGCCGAGGTGAAGGCGGAGTAGACCTTGTTGACCAGCCCGCCCTGGCTCCAGAGCGGGCCGGTGGTGTCGATGAACTGCTTCAACTGGGCGGCGATCATCCCGTACCGGGTCGGCGCGCCGAAGATCGCCACGTCGGCCCAGGTGAGGTCGTCGAGCATCGCCTCGGGCACGTCCTGGGTCTCCAGGTGGTGCGCCTGCCAGCCGGAGTTGGAGCGGATCGCCTCGTCCGGCGCCAACTCGCGCACCTTGCGCAGGCGCACGTCGGCACCGGCGTCCCCGGCGGCCTCGCACACGGCCTGCGCCATCTGGTAGGTGGTGCCGGTGGCGCTGTAGTAGATCACCGCTACCTTGGTCTGGGCAGCCATCAGAGTGTCCCCTTCTCGTCTCGGATCAGCTCCCGCGACTACCCGCTGCGGGCGCGCTCTAACGACCGCCCCCGGCGCTCCTGGATACCGGCCCGCCGGCTCAAGTTTTCCGCAACTTCCCGGTCGTTCCGGCCCGCCGCCGCGCGCGGACGGCGATCCTGATGCCATCGGTGCCGGCGGGATCGAGCCGCCGCCCCGCACCGAGCACCTGAACGGGGGATCGCGCTCCGCCGGCAACGGCGCTGGCGTAGCGCGATCAGGGGACGATCACCGCTCCCGCGCCCCGGCCCCAGCTCAGCGGACCAGGGTCGCCATCAGCCGGTCCAGCTCGGCCGCCGGGTCGGCGGTGAGACCGGTGTGCACCGGCCCCGTCTGGATCATCGTGCTGCGCGGCGCGGCCAGCCAGTGGAACCGCTCGCCGAGCCGCATCCGGGTCGCCGGCCCGTCACCGGAGCAGGTCCGGTCCCAGGAGTCGAGCACCGCGGCCACCGCCGGCAGGTCGACGTCGGGCGCCAGCGCGCGAACCCGGTCGGCGTCCAGGTACGTCCGCGCGGCCAGGAAGTCGCGCTGCTGGCAGTAGAGCAACACCCCGACGTTGATCTGCTCGCCGCGCTCGATGCGGGGCACGAGCCGGATCAGCGCGTACTCGAAGGGTTGCCTCATGCCCCGCTCCCCGATGGCAGCCAGTCGGCCGTACGGGCGATCCGGCGGGACAGGTGATCCAGGTACGCGTCACGCGCCGCGTCGGCCGTCTCGAAGTCGGCGGCGGTCAACCACTCCCCCGGCACCAGGGCCAACACCTCGGTGAGCAGCTCCGGGGTGACCTGGGGAGCCAGCTCGGCGTCGGCCTCGGCCAGCCGCGACGCGTACGGCGCCAGCACGTGATCCTCCGCGCGGTAGGCCCGGTGCACGGCGGCCTCGGCGCGCGGCCAGTTGTGGTGGAAGTACAGCGAGGCGCCGTGGTCGATCAGCCACAGCTCCCGGTGCCAGACGAGCAGGTTCGGATTGCGCCAACTCCGGTCGACGTTCTCCACGTACGCGTCGAACCACAGCACCCGGGAGGCCAGCGCCGGGTCGACGGGGTGCGCCACCGGGTCGAAGCCCAGCGCCCCGGGCAGGAAGTCCATCCCGAGGTTGGCGCCACCGCTGCTGCGCAGCAGCTCCTGCACCTCCTGGTCGGGCTCGGCCCGCCCGATGACCGGGTCGATGTCGAGGACCACCAGCGGCGGCACCCGCAACCCCAGCCGGCGGGCCAGCTCACCACAGATCACCTCGGCGATCAGCGCCTTGGGCCCCTGCCCGGCGCCGCGGAACTTCGCCACGTAGGTGCCCAGGTCGTCGGCCTCCACGATGCCCGGCAGCGACCCACCCTCGCGCAGCGGGGTGACGTAGCGGATCGCGGTGACCTGGCGGAGCACGCCGCCCACCCTACTGTGGCCGGCCGGGACGGGTGGCGGGCCGGCCCAGACCGGCACGCGAGGGTCAGTCGAGCCTGTCGCGCAGCTTGTCGACCTGGGTCTGCAGGCGGTCCACCGCGTTCTCGTTGTTGACGAACGTGGTGATTCCGGCGGCCAAACCAAGACCGATCAGCACGGCCAGGATGCTGAGGACCAGGCCGCCGATCGACACGCCGCGACCGGTGACCCCGGGTCGGCGCGCCATCTTGAGCCCGACGATGCCGAGGATGATCCCGATGATGCCGAGCACCAACCCCAGCCAGGCGAGGATCGCCGTCAACACGCTGAACAGAGCGGCCACTCCGAACACCAGGGCGAAGGTCGCCGCGGCGCTCGTCTTCGCGCGGGCGTCCCCCCGATGGGTGCGGGATCCGGCCGTTACGCCGGCGCCCCGGGCCGGCTCGCTTGCGGCAGTCATGAGATTCCCTTCCGTACACGCGGCGCGCGTACTTTCGGCGAGCCGCATTCCCCCGACGACCGCCGTTACGCCTCCCACCAGCAAAAGTGTCGGTGGCCGGCCCTAGGCTGGCCGCCCGGCCACGGAAAAGGAGCGCCCATGCCTGTCGACCTCAGCGCGGCCGACGCGCTGGCGCTGCGGATGACCAGCCTGCTGCTGCGCCCGCACCCGGGCACCCGGCCCGGCACCGTCGCCGAGGTGGTCGAGTGGTTCGGCGCGATGCAGGCACAGGACCTGGCCAGCGGGCTGTGGTCGCTGGGCGCCCGGCTCCCCGGTCGCGGCATCGCCGACGTGCAGGCGGCGTTGGAGCGGCGGGAGGCGCTGCGCACCTGGCCGATGCGGGGCACCGTGCACCTCGTCCCGCCCGCCGACGCCCGCTGGATGCTGGAGCTGACCGGCGTACGGTCGCTGGCCGGCGTGGCGACCCGGCGGGCGCAGCTCGGGCTCACCGAGGCCGACGCGGACCGGGCGGTGGACGTCCTCGGCGCCGCGTTGGCCGGCGGTGGTCGGCTCACCCGCGCGCAGTGCCTGGCCACCCTGCGGGCGGCCGGGCTGGGCACCGACGGGCAGCGCGGCTACCACCTGCTGTGGTATGCCAGCGTTCGCGGCGTGACCTGCGTGGCGCCGAACGTCGGCACCGAGCAGACCTTCGCCCTGCTCGACGAGTGGGCACCCGAATCTCACCGACTGGAGCGGGACGAGGCGCTGGCCCTGCTCGCCCACCGCTACGTTCGCGGGCACGGCCCGGTCACCGACCGCGAGTTCGCCGGGTGGAGCGGCCTCACCCTCACCGACGCCCGCCGCGGCCTGGCCGCCGCCGACGACGCGCTGAGCGCGGTACGGGTCGACGGCACGCCGATGTACGTTGACGCCGCCCTGGCCGACGCGCCACGCACCGCGTCGGACGACGTGCTGGCGCTGCCCGGCTTCGACGAGTACCTGCTCGGCTTCCGGGACCGCACGCTGATGCTCGACTCCGCCCACCAGGCGGCCGTGGTGCCGGGCAACAACGGCATCTTCCAGGCCACCGTGGTCCGCGCCGGTCGGGTGGTGGGCCTGTGGAAGCGCAAGGTCGGCCGCACCGCGGTCACCGTGACGATCCAGCCGCTCACGACGCTCGACGTCGCCGCGCGGGCCCGGGTGGAGCAGGCGCTCGGGCGCTACGCCGACTTCCTCGGGCTGCCGGCCCGCTTCGACTGGCTGACCTGAGCGCGCCGCGTCACTCCTCGGCGGCCGGCGTCGGGTCGGCCGGTCGTGGGCGGGCGGCGCTGAGCAGGTCGACGATCCGGGTCACCCGGGGGTCCGCGCGGATCTGCGCCACGCTGGCCGGCAGCGGCAGCCGCCAGTTCGGGTACTCGTCCACCGTGCCCGGCATGTTGGGTTGGCGCACCTCTCCCAGCACGTCGTAGAGGGAGACGCCGAGCAGCCGGGTCGGGCTCGCCGCGAGCGCGGCGTGCATCGCCACCACCACCTCGCCGTCGTCGGGTGCCGCTGTCGCCTCGGGCAACGCCGGATCGGCCTCCGTCCTTTGCTCTGCACCCCCGGAGGCGACAGTCACGGTCGGTAGCTGCGGTGTCGGCTCGGGCAGCAGGTCCTCGGCGCGCAACATCGTGAGCAGCCGCTCCCGGTCGGCGGCGGCACGGGCCCGCTCCACCGCCACGTCGGTGCCGAGCAGTTTCAACTCGTCGCGCACCCGCACGTGCTCACCGGTCAGGAAACCCGGCGCGGTGGGCAGGTCGTGGGTGGAGATCGTGGCGAGGGCCTTGCGCGGCCACCGCGCCGGTGACACGAAGTCGCCATTGTCGTCACGCGCGAACCACAGCACGGTTGAGCCGAGCATGTTGCGCCCCCGCAACCCTCTGGTGACCGCCGGTTGGACCGTGCCGAGGTCCTCACCGACCACCACCGCGCCGGCCCGGTGCGCCTCCAACGCGAGGATGCCGAGCATCGCCTCGGCGTCGTAGCGCACGTAGGTGCCCTCGGCCGCGCCGCCGCCCGGCGGCACCCACCACAGTCGCCACAGGCCGGCGACGTGGTCGACCCGCAGGCCACCCGCGTGCCGCAGGGCGCGGCGCAGCATCTCCCGGTAGGCGGCGTAGCCGGTGGCGGCGAGCCGGTCCGGGCGCCACGCGGCGAGCCCCCAGTCCTGGCCGAGCTGGTTGAAGTCGTCCGGCGGCGCGCCGACCCGCACGCCCTGGGCCAGCACGTCGGCGAGCTGCCATCCGTCCGCGCCGCCGGGGTCGATGCCGACGGCCAGGTCGTGCACGACGCCGACCGGCATCCCCGCCGAGCGGGCCGCCGCCGTGACGGCGTCGAGCTGCTCGTCGCAGAGGTGTTGCAGCCAGGCGTGGAAGGCGACCCGGTCGGCGAGGCGCCGACGTTGCTCGGCGACCGCCGGGGCGTCGGGGTGGTGCAGTTCCGCCGGCCAGGCACGCCAGTCGTTGCCGTGCCGCTCGGCGAGCGCGCACCAGGTGGCGAAGCTGGTCAGCGCCGGGTCCGCGGCCAGGTCCACCGGCTGGGCGTACGGGTGCAGCAGCTCCAGGGCGCGCCGCTTGGCGGCCCACACCTCGTCGTAGTCGATCAGGGGACCCCGGTCGGGACGCAACGCGTCGACCACCGCACGGGTCGCCGGGTCCGCCGCCCGGTACGCGGCGGTGTCGCCGACCCGCAGGTAGAGCGGGTTGACGAAGCGTCGACTGGCAGGCGAATACGGTGAGCTGGCCACCGGGTGCGCCGGCCCGACCGCGTGCAGCGGGTTGAGCAGCACCAGGCCCGCCCCGGTGGCACCGGCCCAGCCGGTGAACTCGGCGAGGTCACCGAGGTCGCCCATGGCCCAGGAGCGCTCCGAGGTGAGCGCGTAGAGCTGGAGCATCCACCCCCAGGTCCGCGGCGGCACCGGCAGCCGGCGCGGCACCACCACCACTGTCACCTCCCGGTCGGCGCAGGCCAACCGGTGCCAACCCAGCGGCAGGTCCGCCGGCAGCTCACCGTCGACCGCGCGGCGGCCACCGTCCTCCAGGGTCACCACCCCCGGGCCGGGCAGCGCCCGGGTCGCACCCTCGGTGAGCACCACGGTCGGCGGCAACGCGGAGCGGTCCACCGCACGGGCGGCGGTGAGCGCGTCGGCGATCGCCGACGGGCTGGTGGCGTCCACGCCGAGCAGCCCCAGCACACCCACCACGGTCTCCGGTGCGACCTCGACGCGGCGGTGCCGCCAATCCTCGTACCAGGTGGAAACACCGTGCGCGTTGGCCAGCGCGGCCAATCGTCGGTTCATCCCGTCCCCCGCTTCACGACGCGACCTGCGACCACCTTGCCACGCCCGCCCCCACGCCGCAGAACACGGCAGGCCGCTCGCCCCGCGCCCCGCCGCCCGCGGCGCGCCGCGTCGATCTTGCCCTTTTGTCCCGACACAAGGGGCATTCCACCCATGTCGACAACTGAAAGTGCAAGATCGGCGCGATCGGGCGCTGTCAGTCGGCGAGCGCGCCGGCGGCTCGGCCCTCGTGCAGGGTGAGGTTGCGGCCGTTGGCCGGGTCGAACAGGTGGATCTTCTCCAGGTTGAACCAGACTCGACGCGTCTGCCCCTCGGCTACCGGGGACTCGGCGGACAGCCGGGTCACCAGGTTGCCGCCGGCACCGGCGAAGTCGGCGGCGCCCGCGTCGGCGGCCAACTCCTCCAACTCGGCGGCGCTGGCCTTCTCCCCCTCGACGGTGAAGTAGACGTACTTGTCCGAGCCCATCGACTCGACGATGTCCACCGGCGCCTCGAACTCCATGCCCCGGCGGCGGGTGTCGTCGTCGACCAGTTCGGCGTCCTCGAAGTGCTCGGGACGGATGCCGAGGATCAGCTCGCGGGGCGCGTCGGCCGCCTCCAGCTCCCGGCGGACCCGGTCACCGAGCGGCACGTCACCCAGGGCCGTGTGCAGGCTGCCGTCCTGCACGGCGGCGTGCAGGAAGTTCATCGACGGCGAGCCGATGAACCCGGCCACGAACAGGTTGCGCGGGTGGTCGTACAGCTCCTGTGGCGGCCCGACCTGCTGCACCGCGCCCCCGCGCATGATCACCACGCGGTCGCCGAGGGTCATCGCCTCGGTCTGGTCGTGGGTGACGTAGACGGTGGTGGTGCCGAGTTGCTTCTGCAGACGGGACACCACCGTACGCATCTGCACCCGCAGCTTGGCGTCGAGGTTGGACAACGGCTCGTCCATCAGGAACGCCTTCGGCTGGCGGACGATCGCCCGGCCCATCGCCACCCGCTGACGCTGGCCACCGGAGAGGTTGGCCGGCTTGCGGTCCAGCAGCGAGGTCAGCTCCAGCACCTTCGCCGCCTCGTCGACCTTACGGTCGATGGTCTCCTTGTCGAGCTTCGCCAGCCGCAGCGGGAACGCCATGTTCTCCCGCACGGTCATGTTCGGGTACAGCGCGTACGACTGGAACACCATGGCGATGTCCCGGTCCCGGGGGGCCTTGTCGTTGACCCGCTGCCCGCCGATGCGCAGCTCACCGGAGCTGATGTCCTCCAACCCGGCGATCATGTTGAGGGTGGTGGACTTTCCGCAGCCCGAGGGTCCGACCAGGATCACGAACTCGCCGTCGGCGATCTCCAGGTCGACGTCCTGCACGGCGACGGTCCCGTCCGGGAAGCTCTTGCTCACCTTGTCCAGCACGATGTCAGCCATGACTACTCACCTATCCCTTGACTGCGCCGGAGGTCAGACCGGACACGATGCGACGCTGGAAGAAGAGGACGAACAGGATGATCGGTACGGTGATCACCATGGCGGCGGCGCAGATCGCCCCGGTGGGGTCCTCGAACTGCGACGCGCCGGTGAAGAACGACAACGCGGCCGGCACCGTGCGGGACCGCTCGGTCGAGGTCAGCGAGATGGCGAACAGGAAGTCGTTCCAGCAGAAGATGAAGACCAGGATCGCCGTGGTGAACAGCCCGGGCGCGGCCAGTGGCGCGATCACCCGCCGGAACGCCTGCCCCTGGGTGGCGCCGTCCATCTTCGCGGCCTTCTCCAGGTCCCACGGGATCTGCTTGAAGAACGCCGACAGCGTGTAGATCGCCAGCGGCAACGCGAAGGTGATGTACGGCAGGATCAGCCCCAGCCAGGTGTCGAAGATCTTGAGCTGACGCTCGATCTCGAACAGCGGCGACACCAGTGACACCTGCGGGAACATCGCGATCAGCAGGGAGACGCCGACCAGCAGCTTCTTGCCGGGGAAGTCCAGCCGGCTGATCGCGTACGCGGCCATCGCGCCGAGCACCACCGCGATCAGCGTGGCGATCAGCGCGACGCCGATCGAGTTGACCAGCGCCCGGACGAACTGGTCGGTGTCGAAGATGGTCCGGTAGTTGTCCAGCGTCCACTCCCGGGGGATGAAGTTCCCGTCGGTGAGGGTGGCCGGCGTCTTGAACGACAGCGACGCGATCCACAGCACCGGGACCAGCGCGAAGACGACCACGAGGACGTCGAGCAGACCCCAGCGCAGCTTTGCCCTGGTAGTGGTTTCGGCAGCCATGTCAGCGCCTCTCTCCGTCGTCGCTGCCCGGGGCAGCGGTGCCGAACAGCTTCACGAAGACGAAGGCGATGATCGCCACGGTGATGAAGATCAGCACCGACATCGTCGAACCGATGCCGAGGTTGAGGCCCCGGATCAGGTTGTTGTAGGCGAGCATCGACACCGACGACGTCTCGTTGCCTCCGGCGGTCAACACGAAAATGTTGTCGAAGACCCGGAACGCGTCCAGGGTGCGGAACAGCAACGCGACCAGGATCGCCGGCTTCATCACCGGCAGCATCACCTTGGTGAACTTCTGCCAGGCGGTCGCGCCGTCGGTGGAGGCCGCCTTGAGCAGGTCCTCCGGCACCAGCGCCAGCCCGGCCATCAGCAGCAGCGCCATGAACGGGGTGGTCTTCCAGATCTCCGCCAGCATGATGATCGCCAGGGAGCTGGCCCGCTCGGTGAGCGGCGCGCCGTCGCTGAACAGGTCGGCCAGGTAGCCGGTGCCGGGCGTCCAGGCGTACCGCCAGGAGAAGGCGGCGACCACGGTGACGATCCCGTACGGGATCAGCGCCGAGGTCCGGACCAGGCCGCGCCCGACCAGGGTGCGGTGCATGATGATCGCCAGACCCATGCCGAGCACCAGCTCGACGGCGACGGTGACCACCGTGATCAGCATGGTCACCCCGAACGCGGTCCACCAGAACTCGTTGGTGAGCACGGTGACGTAGTTGTCCAACCCGATGAACTCACGCTGGTCGGGGAAGCGCAGGTCGAAGCGCTGCAACGACAGCCAGACCGAGTAGATGATCGGGTACGCGGTCACCGCGATCATGACCAGCGCGGCCGGCGCGCAGAGCAGCAGACCGAGCTTGCGTTCGGCCTTCTTGTTCTCGCTCAACGGGGGCTTGCGACGGCCGCCACGCTGGGTGGGCACGGTGGCACGCTGGCTGGCCGATCCGCTGGTCTCGTCGGCGGCGACATCGGCGCCGGTCGGCGTGGCGTTGATGCTCATGGCAGGACCCCCTTGGACTGGAGGGCGTCGGCGATGGCGCCGCGCAGCTCGTCGGCGGTCTGCTGCGGACGGATCCCGGACGGCGGCGACAGGATCGCCGACATCACGGTGGAGATGCTCTGGTAGGCGGGGGTCAGCGGACGCGTCGCCGGCTCCTTCAGTTCCTCCAGGATGGTGTCCTTCATCGGGTACGCCTCGGTCATCTCCGGGTCGTCGAAGACCGCCTCGATGGTGGGTGGCACGCCGTCGTTGATGGCGGAGAACTTCTGGTGCTCGGCGCTGCGGATGCACCGGGCCGCCTCGAAGGACATCTCCGGGTGCTTGGAGTAGGAACTGACCGCCAGGTTGACCCCACCGATGGTGACCTTGCTGGGGGTGCCCTCGTCGATGCCCGGGATACGAGCCCAGCCGACCTGCTTGGCCAGCTCCGGGTTCGCCTCCTGAAGGGCCGGGTAGACGAACGGCCAGTTCACCTGGAACGCGCCCGCGCCGGACTGGAACTCCAGCCGAACCGGGTCCTCAGTGGCGTTGCTGAACGACGGCGAGGTCACGCCCGACGTGGCGAACTTCTTCAACTGCTCCAACGCCCGGACCGTGCCCTCGTCCATCACGGCCTGCGTACCGTCGTCGTTGAGGATCTTCCCGCCGGCGCTCTCGGCGAGGGTGTTGTAGAGGACGACCAGGCCCTCGTACTGGGCGCCCATGGTGAGCACCTGGTACGGCTTGCCCTGGTCCTTGAGCTGCTGGGCCGCGCTGATCATCTGGTCCCAGGTGGTCGGCGGCTGCGGCACCAGGTCCTTGCGGTACCAGAGCAACTGGACGTTGGTGTTCTTCGGCGCCGCGTACAGCTTGTCCTCGTACCGGGCGGTGTCCAGCGGCCCGGCGAGGGTGCCCTGCTCGACCTCGGCCTTGTCCTGGCCGGTCCACTCCCGGATCCAGTCGGCGCTGGCGAACTCCTGGGTCCAGGTGACGTCCAGCCCGAGCAGGTCCATCCCACTGTCCTCGGCGGCCAACCGGCGCACCATCTGCACCCGCTGGTCGTCGGCCTGCCGGGGCAGCACCCGATAGGCGATCTCGTACCGTCCCTGGGCCTGCGCGTTGCAGTCGTCGACGACCTTCTGCAGGTTCTGCTCAGGCGGGTAGTACAGGTTGATCGTCGGTGGGCCACCAGCGTCGTCCGCGCCGCACGCGGCCAGCGGCGCGACGAGTGCCAGCGCGGCGGCGGCCGCCCCCAGCCGAACAACCGGCCGGCGTCGGTGTCGAGCCGTTTCGGGGTCCGTCATCGCCCTCCCCCTTTCCTCGGCGGAAGACCGGGGAGGGCATCCGTGCCCCGGCGCACGGCGAGACATTCCGGGTCAGCGGCCTGCGGAAACATCCCGGCCCGGATGCTCTGTGCGGCTACTCTGCCCCACCCGCGAAGCCACGAAACCTGACTGTCACAGGGAGAGTGCGCACAGCGACCGGCCGTCTCGCGCCCTGCGCTCCGACGCCGCCCGCGTGATCGACTCGGCCGCCCTGGAACGACCGCCCCAGCGGGCGTGATCGACTCGGCTTCCTGGAAGTCGCGCTGTCACCACGCCAGGAAAGCCCCGCCTGTCAGAAAGCCGAGTCGATCACGCGCGGGGACCGCGGGGCCCTGGCCCAGGAGAGGAAGCGCTCGGTCATCCGGACCGGCGGATGATCCGGGTGGAGTTGAGTGAGCTGGTTCGTCGCCTCGTGCATCAGAGTGCCGAGGTAGATCAGCAGTGCGGTCCGGCTGGTCCGGTACTCCGTCAGCAGGGCGAGCTTGGCCGGTTGGCAGGGCCACTCGGCGCCACAGTTGCGGCACCGCCACAGCGGGCGCATGGCGACGTGCGGGACGGGCGGCCGGATCACCATCACCGCCACCGCGCCGAGGGCTGCTGGGCTATCGGGGTGAGCACATCGACCTCCTCGGGGGCGGGGACGGGGCCGCTCCCGCAAGGGGGAAACGGGAGCGACCCCAAGGGCAGGGGCCCACCGCCGCCATTCCGGCCACCAGCAGACCCGCCACTGGTGACAGTGTGGTGATGAGGCGACTACCGTCGATACGTGCTCGCGCCATTTGTGCAGCTCAGCGGTTCAGGTGAGCACCCATGAGGGACACGCCGAGCCAGACCGAGCGAAGGTTGGGGAATCAATGGGGACCGTTACCGACTACGTACTGGAGGAACTGCGTCTGTTCCGGACGGGGTCTGGGCTCAGTCAGGACGACTTCGGCAGGGGCATCGGTTATTCGGGTTCGCACGTCAGCTCGGTGGAGACCGGTGGGCGGCCGCCCACGAAGGAGTACATGAGGGCGGTCGACACCCACCACCAGACCGGCGGACGCTTCCTCCGCATGCTGGACGGGTTGGCCCGGCTCGACGCCGAGCCGGCCTGGCTGCGCGAGTGGATCGAGTTCGAGCGGGAGGCGACCACGCTGCGCTGGTTCGAGTTGGCGTACGTGCCGGGCCTGCTCCAGACCGAGCGGTACGCCCGCGCGACGCTGGCCGGTGGCCGGTTCGACGCCGAGGACGTGGACCGGATCGTCGCCTCCCGACTGGAGAGGCAGACGATCCTGCACCGCCCACGCCCGCCGCAGCTCATCGCTGTGCTGGACGAGGCGGTGCTGCGCCGGCCGGTGCTCGACCAGCCGGGCCTCATGGTCGAGCAGTGCGAGCACCTGGCCCAGTTGGCGGCGGCGGACCATATCCAGGTGCACATCGTCCCGGTGGATGCTGGGATGTACCTGGGGATGGGTGGTCAGTTCATCATCGCCGAGATGCCGGATGGCGAGCGCGTAACGTACGCCGACAACCAACTCAGTGCGCAAATCGTCGATGCATCCGCCGACGTCGCTAAGCTGGCGAAGACGTGGGAGATCGTGCGGAGCGAGGCGCTCCCCCGCCGGCAGTCAACCGAGCTGATCAAGGAAGTGGCGAAGTCATGGGCATGCTGACCCCGCAGTGGCGCAAGTCGACCCGGTCCGGCGGCAACGGCGGAGCCTGCGTCGAGGTCGCCGACAACCTGCCGACGGTGGTGCTGGTGCGCGACACCAAGGACCGCGACGGCGGCACCCTGCACATCGACCCGACAGCCTGGAAGACCTTCGTCGAGTACGCCAAGCAGCACTGACCCGGAGAAGACACGCCCCGACCGGCCGCCCACGCCGATCTTGCACTTTAGGTCGCCGAGAAGCGTGGAATGCCCCTTACGTCGGGACAGTAAGTGCAAGATCACGGCCGGGTCCGGTCGATCATGGAGTTATGGTGCCTGGTTTGGGGTTATGCGCAGACTTTGTCACCCACCACAACTCCATGATCGACGAGGCGCCGAGCGGCACTGACTCCGCCACGCGGTGCTCGTTCCCCGGGCGCCCCGCTCGGACCGGGCATGCTGGAAGCATGATCGCGCGTTTCAAGGACCTCTGTCTGGACGCCGCCGACCCGCTCGCCCTGGGTGCCTTCTGGGCCCGGATGCTCGACGGTGACGTGGCCGATGCCGGTGACGACGACACCCGGGTGGACCCGCGCTCGGCCCGCTCCGACGCCGAGTCGATCTGGGTGAACAAGGTGCCCGAGCCTCGGGTCGGCAAGACCCGCGTACACCTGGATCTGCGGTTGGCCGGCGCGGACCCGGCGGCGCTGCTCGCGGACGGCGCCCGGCTGGTTCGCGAGCCGGCCGGCGAGGCGACCTGGTGGGTGCTCGACGACCCGGAGGGCAACGAGTTCTGCGCGTTCCCGGCCCGCGAGGGCACCCGACCCGGCCCGTTCGAGCTGGTCGTCGACTCGGCCGACCCGGCCGCCCAGGCGACCTGGTGGGCCGGGGTGGTCGGCGGCACCGTCGAGCACGAGTCGAGCACCTCGTCGGTGGCCGGCGCGGCCGGGTTCCCGTGGGAGTACTGGGTGTTCGTCGGGGTGCCCGAGCCCAAGACGGTCAAGAACCGCCTGCACTGGGACGTCGACCTGGTCGACCCGGAGCCGATGGCGCTGATCGCGGCGGGCGCGACCCTGCTGCGCGAGCCGCTCGACGACGCGCACTGGTGGTGGGTGCTGGCCGACCCGGAGGGCAACGAGTTCTGCGCCTTCGCCCCACGCCCCACCGGGTGAACGACCGACTACCGAGCGCGGGCGTCGTCGGCTAGCGTTTTCCTAGCGCCGTAGCCGGCGCGTTCGCCGCCGCCGTCGACACGCCTCCGGCCGACCCCTGCCTGCCCGATCGGTTGGTAATCGCGGGAACGTCCCACCGCCGCGCCCCCGGTTCGGCAGGATCGTCCCAACGAGGAGGTGCCGTCGTGCAGGACACCCGCGCTCTCGCCCTGACGTTCGAGGTGAGCGGCCTGCCACCGGTCAAGACCGAAGCGTTGTCCATCTTCGCCGCCGGGCACCGGCAGGCGACGAGGGTCCGCACCCTGCTCCAGGCCGCCCTCGCCGCGGCCCAGCGCACCGGCTGGACGCCGTTGCCCGGGCCGATCGAGGTGGACCTGGTGTTGCGTTGCCCGCCCGGGCACCGTACGTCCGACGCCAGCACCCTGCTCGGCGGCGTCTGCGCGGTGTTGCAGGACAAGAAGCGGGTGTCGACCATCGGCCTCGCCCACCTCGGCGTCCTGGTGGACGTCGCCCTCTACGACGACGACCGGCAGATCCGCCGGTTGTCTTACCACGAGGAGCCGGCCGAGGACTTCTCGTACCAGGTGCGGGTCGCCGCCGTACCGACCGGGGTTTGACCGACGTCCGCGGTGGGGTATCGCGGACGCCGACGAAGGGAGCACCGATGTCGGAGCCACATGTCACGCTCGACCCACGCGGGCTCGATCCTGTGCAGCAGAAGCTGCGCGGCCCGCTGGAGGAGCAGCTGACCTCGGCGCTCCAAGCGGCCACCGACCGGGTTCGGGCCGACTACACCGGTGAACCGGTCGAGCAGGTCTGCCAGCGACTGTTGGAGGAGACCCGCTCCGGGTTGCATCCCGACATCGCAGCCGGGTTCAACCCGGACATGGACGAGTTCTGCCGGGTGGCGGTGGCGATCGTCCGACGCGAGGCCGGCTGAGCCGCAGCGCTTCTCAGTCTCGGCGGAGCCGACCCGGCGCGCGGTCTGCCCCGCTCGGCACGGTGGAACGACTCGCTGGCCGGGTCAGGACCGGGTCCGCAACTACCCGGCCCTGACCCTCGGCTGTCCGGCAGGGAGCGGACAGCTCCGGCACCCCGCCGCGCGGGCGTGGCACGACGCCACGCGCCAGAACGGGGATGAGCCGGCCGCTCCGCACTCAGCTCCACGGTGCTCACCCGCCGAACGCCGTCGCGCCCCCGGCACACCCCGAAGGACCGTGAGCGCCGGCCCAGATTAGGCGGGCCCCGACCGGCCGGACAAGCCGCGCCGGATGGTTGGCGGCAGGACTGATCCCACGGTGAAAATCAGGCATCTCGGCGTAACGCGACCATGATCGCTGACGCTGTTTGGCGTCGGTACGGTCAGAAGTGCCGCAGCAGGTCCCGGAACGCGGCGAGCCGCAGCACCCCGGCGTCGGTCGGGTCCAGCTCGTCGTCCTCCAGCACCCACGTGTTCGCGTTCGGAATGAACACCGCGTTCAACCCGGCCGCCCGCGCCGGCAGGATGTCGGACTTCGGGGAGTTGCCGATCATCCACGCGCCGGCCGGCGCGAAGCCGTGCTCCCGAGTGAGCCACCGGTACGTGTCGACGTTCTTCTCGGCGACGATGTGCGCGGCCCCGAAGTGGTGCAGCAGACCGCAGGCGTCCAGCTTGCGCTGCTGCTCCGCCTGGTCACCCTTGGTCAACAGCAGCAGCTCGTGCCGGCTGGCCAGCTCGTCGAGGGCGTCGGCCACCCCGGGCATCAGCTCCACCTGATGCTCGACGAGGGCCACCGCCAGCCGGTCGATCTCCTGGCGTTCGGAGTCGGTGGCCGGCCGCTCGCGCAGCCGCTCCAGGCACTCCGCCAAGCTGCGCAGGAAGACCTTGCTGCCGTACCCGTGCGCCACCGCGTTGGCCCGCTCGATGTCGTCGAGGACGGCCCGCAGCTCGGCCCGGTCCAGGGTGGGGTGGTCCAGCCAGCCCAGAAAGTCGTCGATCACCCGCTCGAAGACGACGTTGTTCTCCCACAACGTGTCGTCCGCATCAAAGATCAACACCTGTGCCTGCCGCCGCGCCGCCACGCCGACCGCCATGCCATCCCCTCCCCATGCCCACCGCCCGGCGGGCCGAGGGCCAGGATAGGCGGGAGATGGATGTCAGATCTTCCGGATTTTCCGTGAACCGCGTCAGGCGCGGCGGCGGGGGTCACGGCCATCGCAGCAGCCGTTGCGCGATCAACGCTTCGCGTTCCTCCTGCCCCTCGGGTCGGAGCCGGCCACCGCGGGTGAGCATCACCACGCCGTGCAGCAGGCTCCAACCCACCTCGGCGAGGGTGTCCGGGTCGCGGCCCTCAGCCAGCGGGGTCAGCGCCGCCCGCAGCTCGGCGAAGACCGCCCGCGGCGCGGCCGGTACCCCATCCACGCCGAGGGCCAGGTCGGGGGTGAGCGCGACCATCGCGTCATAGACCTCGGGGTTCGTGTACGCGAAGTCGAGGTACGCGCTCGCGACCGCCGGCCAGACCCCCTCGGGGCTGCCGACGGTCTCCGCGTGCGCCTCGGCGAGGTCGGCGGCCAGATCGGCGAAGGCGCACACCGCGACGGCGGCGATCAGCGCCTCCAGATCGGCGAAGTGCCGGTAGATGTCACCCATGTCGATTTCGGTCCGTTCGGCGAGCCGTCGGGTGGTCACACCCGCCCAGCCCTCCGTCTCGGCCAACTCTCGCGCGACCGTGACAATGAGGTCACGCCGGTCCTGTTCAGTGGCCTTCTCGGCAGGTCCGGGCACGTCCACGAGCGTAGAGGCGTACACCTGCCGTAGCCGTCGGATGACGGATTGGTGACTGTTGTGGTCGACCGCCCCCGCGCTCCACGTGCCACAGCCGCCCCCTGGCTCGTTAGGTGAGGAGATCACCGCGACGGGAGGGCACGTGGTCGTTCGCCGGCACCGGCGGGTGGCGAGCCGATGAGGAACGAGCGCGGCGGACTGTTGCGCAGCGAAGCCACCCGCCAGCGGGCCACCTTCCTGGAGCTCTTCCTCGACCTGGTCTTCGTCTTCGCCCTCACCCGGATCTCCGCGCGGCTGATCGACGACTTCACCGACGGCCAGCGCGGCGTGTACGCGGGCCTGGGCCAGGCTCTGCTGCTGTTCCTGGCGCTGTGGGCGGTCTGGTCGGTGACGGTCTGGTCGACCAGTTGGCTGGACCCGGACGCCCCGATCGTCCAGACCGTCATCATCATGACGTTGGTCGGCGCCATGACGATGGCCGTCGCCGTGCCGCAGGGCTTCGGCGCACGGGCCGCACTCTTCGCCATCACCCTGGTGACCCTCCAGATCGGCCGGGTGGTGTTCTTCCACGTCGCCGGGCACGGCCGGCCGGACCCACAACAGTCCAGCCGGATCCTGTTCTGGTTCGGCCTGAGCGCACCGCTCTGGGTCGTCGGCGGGCTGGTCAGCGACGGCACGGCCCGCGGGGCACTCTGGACCCTCGCGGTGCTGATCGACTACACCGGGCTGTTCCTCGGCTGGCCGACCCCCCGACTCGGCGCGCAACGGATCGGCGTCCAGATGATCGCGGCCGAGCACCTGGCCGAGCGGTACCAACAGTTCCTCCTCATCGCGCTCGGCGAGGCGATCTTCGTCATCGGGCTCGCCTTCAGCGGCAGCGAGTTCCACATCGACCAGACGGGTGGGTTCGTCCTGGCGTTGGCCACCACCGTTCTGCTCTGGCGGATCTACTTCCACCTGGCCGGAGGGGTGCTGGGCACGGCCGTCGACCGCTCCCCCAACGCTGCCCGGCTCGCCACCGACATGGCGTTCGCCCACATGGTCATGATCGCGGGGATCGTGCTGACCGGCGTCGGCTTCGAGCTGTTCATCGCCGAGCCGACGGGGCACGTTCCGGCGACCTGGCTCATCGCCATCTTCGGCGGCCCCGCACTCTTCCTCGCCGGGCGATCCACCCTCGAATACCAGGTCTTCGGCCGGGTCTCCCGAAGCCGGATCGCCGGCCTGCTGGCCCTCGGCCTGCTGACCCCGGCGGCACCCGGCCTCCAGCCGCTCACCGCCGGCGCGGTTGCCGCCGTGGTGCTGCTCGGCGTCGCCGCAGCGGACACGCGACGCTCCCGCCGGCATCCGCCGGAGACACCCACGCCCCCGTACTAGACCCGCACGACGGTTCCCTGCGACCGGGCTCGATGCCGGCCGGTCCCGGATCACGCTCGATCAGCACACCCAGCTCTCGCTGGTCAGCCGCAGAGAGCCTTGTTCAGGAACGCGTCGACGGCGTCGTCCGGGTCGCCGCTGAAATCGGGCGTAAGCACGATCGTGACCTGGCGGCGCCGGTCATCGGTCAGGTACGACCAGGACTGGTACGCCAGGGCATCGCCGTCGTTGCCGTACACACGGACCCCGCACGAGGTGTCCCGCCACCAGGCCAGCCCCAGCCCGTACCTGCCGCCCTCGACACCCGGTGTCGTCATTTCTTCGAGCAGGTGATCCGGCAGGAGGCGCCCACCCAGCAGTGCGGCGAAGAACCGGTTGAGGTCGCTCGTGGTGGAGATCATCTCGCCACCCGCGCCCATCACCGACGGGTTCATCGTCGTGTAGTCGACGAGGCTCGTCTCGCCGTTCTGCCGGATCCGCACGTAGCCGTGCGGATGCGGGCCGGCAATTCGCGGAGATGTCCCCGGCACCGAGGTGTCGTGCAGGCGCAACGGTTTGATGACCCGGCGCTTGATCTCCTCGCCGTACGGCTGGCCGGTTGCCTCCTCGACGATCTGGCCGAGCAGGAGGTAGGCGGTGTTCGAGTAGCCGAAAGCCGAACCCGGCGGGTCGAAGACCGGCGGATTGGCCACCGCCCGCTGCACAAGCTCGGCCGGGCTCCAGGTCCGCCACCGGTTGTCCAGGAACTCCGGTTCCGGCGGCAGCGGCAGGGTCGGCAGATAGTCGTACAGGCCGCTGGTGTGGTTGAGCAGCTGCCGCAGGGTGACGCGGTGACCGTCCGGAACGGCTCCGGGCAGCCATCGGTCGACCGTGTCGTCCAGCCGTAACCACCCCTCGTCGACGAGTTGCAGGACGACGGTGGCGAGGAACGTCTTCGTGACGCTGCCCACCCGGAATCGGCCCGCCACCGGGACCGGCCGTGGCTCGCCCAGTTCGGCGACACCGCTGGCGCCTCGCCAGACGCCATACGGGTCACGCACTTCCGCCAACGCACCCACCGCCCCGGCGGCCACGACGTCGTCCAGCCGCTTCTGCAGTGCGCCGCGATCCGCCTCCTTCGATGCGGCGCTGGCAACGGCCGGCACCCCGATCACCGCCAAAGCCGTGGTCACCGCGACCAACGCCCGATGCACTCGCCTCATCCCGACCCCCTGGGAACAGTCGTCGAGATCGAGCCTGAACCAGGAGGCGCGACGGACCTATCCGGGAACACCCGGGGCTCCCCCGGAGAGCAGATCCGGGGGTGAACCGCTCGTCGCGCGCGTCCGTCGACGACGTACGAGGCCAGGCGTTGCTGACGGAAGCGGCTGTCGATCAGCGGCGCAGGGCCGTCTCGCTCCGCATGTGCGACAACTTCTCGGGGTTACGCACGGTGTAGAGCCCGGTGACGAGGCCGTCGTCGATGCGCAGCGCGACGACCGAGTCGATCTCACCGTCGAGCCGGAGGACCAGCGCCGGGTAGCCGTTGACCTCGGCGGGCCGCAACGACATGGCGGCGACCTGAACCTGCCTGCTGGCCAGCAGTCGGGCCACCTTGTCGGCTCCGGTGACCGGTCGCAGCAGCGCCTGTTTGATCCCGCCGCCGTCGCCGATGAGCACGACATCCGGCGCGAGGACGTCGAGCAGGCCCTGCACGTCACCGGTCTCGACGGCCCGCCGGAACGCGTCCAACGCCCGCCGGGTGTCCGCCGCAGAGACCGTCCCCCGGGGCCGGCGCGCGGCGACGTGCGCCCGTGCCCGGTGGGCGATCTGGCGGACGGCGGCCGGCTTCTTGTCGACCGCCTCGGCGATCTCGTCGTACCCCACGTCGAAGACCTCGCGGAGGACGAACACCGCCCGCTCGGTCGGCGCGAGCGTCTCCAGCACCAGCAGCATCGCCATCGAGACGCTCTCGGCGAGTTCGACATCGTCGGCGACGTCGGGTGCGGTCAGCAGCGGCTCCGGCAACCAGGAGCCGACGTAGGACTCCCTGCGCCGGCCGACCGCCCGCAGCCGGTTGAGCGACAGTCGGGTGGTGATCCGAACCAGGTAGGCGCGCTGGTCCCGCACCGCCGGAAGATCCGCGTCCGCCCACCGCAGCCAGGTCTCCTGGAGTACGTCCTCCGCGTCAGCGGCCGAGCCGAGCATCTCGTACGCGACGGTGAAGAGCAGATTTCGATGGGTGACGAACGCGTCGACAGCCGGGTCCTCACGGTCGTCCGCATCCATGATTCCGCCCCCAGCATCCATGCGTGCTCCAGTCTCCTCGATCTCGACCGCGTCGCCCACCAGACACCGGCCTCCCGCCTGCTGTGACGCCAGGTGTCAGTGCTCCTCGTCACCCGACGAGCTGTCACAGCGCACCGGCCGGCGGTGTCTCCTGTGTGACCCGATACGGAGGGAAACTCATGAACCTGGCACTATGGATCGCGGCCGGACTGCTGGCCGCAGTCGCCCTGGCTGGCGGCATCACCAAGACGTTCGTACCCAAGCAGAAGTTGGCCGCGGCCAACGGCGGCGGGTGGACCGACGACGCCAGCGTCGGCTTCGTCAAGACCCTCGGGGTCCTCGAACTCCTGGCCGCGGTCGGTCTCATCCTGCCCGCCGTGCTGGACATCGCGCCGGTGCTGGTGCCGGTGACCGCCATCTGTTGGGTCCTGCTGATGATCGGCGCGATGATCACCCACCTGCGTCATGGCGAGGCGAGGTTCGTCGGGCTGAATCTGGTCTACCTCGCGGTGGCCGCGTTCGTGGCCTGGGGCCGCCTCGGACCCGAGCCCTTCACCGGCTGACCGGAGCCCACTGCCGCCCCGGCGGTTCGACCGTGCCCCGCTATCCTCGCGCGATGACGACGCGGACCGCGCTGCGCAGACGCACGAAGCAGGTTCTTGTGGCCGGGTCCGTCACGCTGGGCTTGCTGTCGTGCCTGTGGGTCCTGTCGTTCTGCCGCCGACCCTGTTCGACCCGGCGTCTGTTTATGTGGGGGCCAACCCCAGAGAGGGCAAGCTGATCGTCCACGTCGGCTATCAGTGACCGTTTCCGGGCGCCGCAGGGCGGCGACGCCTCCGTGCGGCGCGGCGCTCAGGAGGGTGCGGCGGCGGGGAAACCGTCGGTGAGCGCGCCGACAGCCCGCTGAAGTCGGGACTCCGCTGTCGAGTCGGTGTGGCCGGTCAACGCGACGTGGTGCAGGACGCTGACCACCGCCAGGGCCAGCGCCTCGGTGTCGGCACCGGCAGGCACCCGCCCACGGCTCTGCTCGGCGGCCAGGTAGCGGGCGACCGCGCGTTCGACCCCCCGCAGCCCCGACATCCCGCTGCCCAGGACCGCTTCGACGTTCGCCGTCAACTCCGGCCGGAATGCGGTCAACCGGGTCAACGCTGTCAGCGTGCCCAACGGCGTGGCCAGGACGGCCTGGCGCAGATTGTCGGCGACCGTGCCGGAACCGGCGCGCTCCGGCAGGCCGGCCACCTCACCGGAGATGTGGAAGACGCGGTCTACCGCGAACCCGGTCAGGAAATCGTCGAAGTTCGAAAAGTGGGCGTAGAGCAGGCCGGTCGCGACGCCGGCCTCGCGCGTCACCGCCCGACCGGTGAGCCGGCTCGGCCCCTCTTCCACGATCAACCGCTCGACGGCAGCGAAAAGCTGCTGTCTGAGCGCTGGGATGGCGACTCCGCGCGGCATGGCTGAAGTCTAGGCCGTTGCGCCGCCGCCGTTTGCGTCGGTATGAACAGTCGCTCATACTGGTTTGAGCAGATGCTCATTCTAAGTTGTGAGGTGCTGGATGAAACGTGCGGTGATCGTGGGCGCGGGGATAGCCGGGCTGGCCACGGCGCTACGACTCGGCCAGGACGGGTGGCAGGTGATCGTCGCCGAACGCGCCCCGGCCCGGCGCAGCAGCGGCTACATGGTCAACCTGATCGGGCCGGGCTACGACGCCGCCGAACGCCTCGGCCTGCTCCCCGCGCTGTCCGAGGCCGACCTGGGGCTCTTCACCACCGTGCTGGTCCACGCCGACGGACGACCCAAGTTCACCGTGCCGTCCGCCATCGCCGAGGCCGCACTCGGCAAGCGGGCCATCTCGGTGTTCCGCGGCGACCTGGAGGCCAGCCTCTACGCAGCGGTACGGGACCGTGTCGACATCCGGTTCGGCACCACCGTCGCCTCCGTCGACCAGGACACCGATCACGTACGCGTGGAGTTCAGCGACGGCACCACCGAGCAGGCCGACCTGCTGGTCGGTGCCGACGGGGTGCACTCCGCCACCCGCACCACCGCGTTCGGGCCCGACTTCCGGGTGGACCTCCCGTACCTCGTGGCCGCCTTCCCCCTGACCCACCCGGTACCCGGCGTGCCCGAGTCGTCCGCCACCACGTACATCGGCCCGAGGCGCACCGCGGCGATCGTCAACCTCGGGCCGGGGCGATCGTCGGCGTTCTTCACCTACCGCAGCGCGGAGCCTGCCGCCGAGCTGGGGCGCGGGCCGGTCGACGCGCTCCGGGCGACCTTCGGGGGTCTGTCGGGTGGCGTGCCCGACGCGATCGACCACCTGGAGAACGACCCGGCCAGCGCCTACTTCGACGCCGTCAGCCAGGTGGTCATGCCGCGCTGGAGCACCGGCCGGATCGTGCTGCTCGGAGACGCGGCGTGGTGCGTGACGCTCTTCGCCGGACACGGCGCGGCCCTCGCGCTGGCCGGCGCCGACCACCTCGGTGCCGCCCTGCGGCGGCACGCCGACGACCTCCCGGCGGCACTCGCCGAGTGGGAGACCGGACTGCGCCCGGAGGTCAGCAAACGACAGGCACTCGCCCGCCGGGGAATGGCCCAGTACGCGCCGCCCAGCCGATTCCACGTCTGGCTGAGCGACCTGACCATCCGGGCGATCACCCTCCCCGGCATCAGCGGCCTCGTCCGGCGAGGTATCGAACGAGCGAACCGCTGAGTGGTGCCCCGCGTCGCCCACAGCCCGCCGCCGGGCTCGAAACGCACCCGCAAGCGTGGACGGGGGCGGGGGCTGGGCGGGCGCGGACAGGGCGGGGGCGTGGGCGGGCAGGGAGCGGGATGGCGGGGTCAGCGGCGGAGGGTGAGGATCAGGTCGGCGACCAGGGCCGTCCAGCCGGTCTGGTGCCAGGCGCCCAGACCGGCCCCGTTGTCGCCGTGGAAGTACTCGGGGAAGGCGATCAGGTCGCGCCAGTCCGGGTGGGTCTGGAAGAGCTGGCACGCGCCGTAGATCGGCCGTCGACCCCAGTCATCCTGGGTGAAGAGCGCGATCAGCCGGGCGGAAAGGTCGTCGGCGATCTCATCCAGGGTGTGCTTCACTCCGGAGCGGGTCGGGTACTCCACCTGGAGGTCGTCGCCGAAGAACGCCGCGTAGTCCCGCAGCGCGCTGATCAGCAGGAAGTTCGTCGGCATCCAGATCGGACCGCGCCAGTTCGAGTTGCCCCCGAACAGTCCGCTGGTCGACTCGGCCGGCTCGTAGCCGACGGAGAACTCCTGCCCGCCGAGGGTGACCGAGAACGGTTTGTCCAGGTGCGCGCGGGACAGCGTGCGGAGGCCGAAATCGGAGAGGAACTCGTCGGGGTCGAGCATCCGGGCGAGCAGGCGGACCACCTGCTCCGGGCCGACCATGGACAGCAGCCGCTGCTGCCGGCCGTCCGGCCCCAGTCGACGGGTGCCGATCACCTGCGCGTACTCGGGACGGTTGGTGAGGAACCAGCGCAGCCGGGCGCCCAGCTCCGGTAGGTGGTGCAGGGTCCTGGCAGTGAGCCGGGTGGTGGCCGCCAACGGCAGCAACCCGACGACGGAGCGGACCTTCAACGGCACCTTCGTGCCGTCGGCGAGGCGCAGCACGTCGTAGAAGAAAGCGTCCTCGTCGTCCCACAACCCCTGCTCGTACGCGGCGGCGGCGATGTAGGCGAAGTGCTCGAAGAACTTGGTGGCGGTGTCCACCCAGGTCCGGTCATGCTCGGCGAGCACGATCGCCATGTCCAGCAGGTTGAGCGCGTACATGCCCATCCAGCCGGTGCCGTCGGACTGCTCCAGCACACCGGCGACCGGCAGCGCCGCCGAGCGGTCGAACGGCCCGACGTTGTCCAGCCCGAGGAAGCCGCCCTCGAAGACGTTGTTGCCGCCGGTGTCCTTGCGGTTGACCCACCAGGTGAAGTTGAGCAGCAGCTTGTGCATCACCCGGGCCAGGAACTCGTAGTCCCGGCCGCCGTCGATCTCGAACACCTTCAGCGCCGCCCACGCGTGCACCGGCGGGTTCACGTCACCGAACGCCCACTCGTACGCCGGGATCTGCCCGTTGGGGTGCAGGTACCACTCGCGGAGCAGGAGCAGGATCTGCTCCTTGGCGAAGCCCGGGTCGACCCGGGCGATGCTCACGCAGTGGAAGGCCAGGTCCCAGGCCGCGTACCACGGGTATTCCCACGGGTCGGGCATGGAGATGACGTCGAAGCTGGTCATGTGCCACCAGGCGCTGTTGCGCCCGTGCCGACGCCCGGCCGGCGGCGGTGTCGAGCCCGGGTCGCCTTCGAGCCAGCGTTTGACGTCGAAGTGGTAGAACTGTTTGCCCCACATCAGCCCGGCGATGGCCTGCCGTGCCACCAGCGCCTCGTCGGGTGTGGCGGCCGGCGGGATCACCCCGGCGAAGAACCGGTTCGCCTCGGCCCGCCGCGCCCACACCACGGCCTCGAAGCCGTCGCTGAGGTCGGCCGGGGGTGGCGGCGCGGCGGCCGGCGGCGACGCGGTGCGGGTGAGCCGCAGCCGGATCTGGCGCTGCCCGCCGGCCGGCACGTCGAGCACGTAGTGCAGCGCGCCCTTGGTGCCCTCCCGGGCCGGGTTGACCGTGGCCGCGCCGTTGACGACGTGGTCGTTGATGCCGTCCTTCGGGTACGGCGAGCGGCCGGGCAGGCCCCAGAGCCGTTCGGCGTTGGTGTCGTTGTCGCAGAGCAGCGGCACCGGGCCGCCGTCGCCCTCCAGCAGCAGTTGGCCGAGCACCCGGTGCTCGCCGACGAGCCGGGTGCCCTGGCCGGTCAGCCGGGGGATCCGGTCGCCGCCGGGCAGGCCCCAGGACCAGGTGTTACGGAACCACAGGGTGGGCAGGACGTGCAGGGTCGCCGCCTGGTCGCCCCGGTTGGCGACGGTCACCACCATGCAGAGGTCGGTCGGGGACGCCTTGGCGTAGTCGACGGTCACCGCCCAGTACCGGTCGTCGTCGAAGATGCCGGTGTCCACCAGCTCGTACTCGGTGTCGTCGCGGCCGCGCAACGCGTTCACCGCGACGAGTTCGTCGTACGGGAAGGCGGCCTGCGGGTAGTGGTAGCGCCAGCGCATCCAGGAGTGGGTGGGCGTGGAGTCCTCGTACCACCAGTACTCCTTGACGTCCTCGCCGTGGTTGCCGCCGTCGCCGCCGAGGCCGAACATCCGCTCCTTGAGGATCGGGTCCTTGCCGTTCCAGAGGGCCAGGGCGAAGGCGAAGGTCTGTCGTTCGTCGCAGACGCCGGCCATCCCGTCTTCATTCCACCGGTAGGCTCTGGACCGCGCGTGGTCATGCGGGAAGTAGTCCCAGGCCGTACCGTGCTCGCTGTAGTCCTCACGCACCGTCCCCCACGCCCGTTCGGACAGATAGGGACCCCATGCACGCCAGTCCTGCTCCCCCGAGTCGGCCTGGGCGAGCCGGAGCCGCTCAGCGTCGGGTGGCGAGGCGTCGGAGGACGATCGGTCAGTGATCACGTGCACATCTTTGACGTCGCCGCGGTACTTGACCACAGCGGCCATTCTCGTCGTGGCGTGTTACACCCCGCCGCCGGTGGAGGAAAGTTGATCGACATTCACTTCGGCCCGCAGATCTGTGGCGATCTGACCAGCGCGGCCAGCCGGGAGTGGCTGGTCCCCGACGGCCTCGGCGGCTATGCGATGGGCACGGTCGGCGGGCTGCGGACCCGTCGCTACCACGGTCTGTTGGTGGTTCCCGGCGAAACGCCGGCGTCCCGTCAAGTGGGACTGGTCAGTCTCGATCCGGCGGTCACCCTGCCGTCCGGCGCGCGGGTACGCCTCGGCGCGCACGAGTGGGCCTCCGGCGACGTGGACCCGCGCGGCTTCGAGCTGTTGGAGCGCTTCGACCTGGTCGACGGGCTACCCCGCTGGCGGTGGCGGATCGGCGCGGTGGTGATCGAACGGGAGCTGGCCATGCTGCCCGGCCGCTCCTGCGTCGCGGTGGTGCACCGGCTGGTCGCCGGTGGTCCGGTCCGGCTGGAGCTCTCCGCCGCCTGCACCTGGCGGGACGCGCACGGCGAACGGCGGGCCGACGGCCCGGTCCCGCAGGTCGAGGCGGTGGCCGACGGCGCGGTGGTCGAGGGCGCGTACCGGCTCGCCGGCCCGGGCTGGGTGCCCGAGGGGCAGTGGTGGCTGGGCGTGCACCATCGCGAGGAGGCTAGTCGGGGCCTACACCCGGACGAGGACCTCTGGTACGCGGGCCGCTTCTCCGGTGAGCTGGAACGCCCCGGCGACACGGTGTCGGTGCGGGCCTGGGCCGGTCGACTCGACGAGGAACCGCCGCCGGCCACGGAGATCGTCGCGACGGCCCGACGGCGCAATCGTCAGGCGGTGGCGACGGCGAAGCCGGCCGACGACGTGGAGGCCACCCTGGCGCTGGCCGCCGACGCGTTCGTGGTGCGCACCAACCAGGCGGCGGTGGACGTGGTGGCCGGCTACCCGTGGTTCGGGGCGTGGTCGCGGGACACGATGATCTCGTACGAGGGGTTGTTCCTCTGCACGGGTCGCGCGGACGAGGGGCGGGAGCTGCTGCGGGCGTACGCGGCGACGCTCTCCGAGGGGATGCTCGCCAACACGGCCGACACCGGTCGGGTGGAGTACAACACCGTCGACGGCACGCTGTGGTTCCTGCACGCGGTGAGCCGGCACGTCACCGTCACCGGCGACACCGACCTCGGCGACGAGCTGCTGCCCGCGCTGCGGGCGGTGATCGACGCCCACACCGCCGGCACCCGGTACGGGATCCGCGTCGACCCGGCCGACGGGCTACTCACCCAGGGCGCCGCGGGCACCGCGCTGACCTGGATGGACGCCCGGGTGTACGGGGTGCCGGTGACCCCGCGTACCGGCAAGCCGGTCGAGGTCAACGCGTTGTGGATCAACGGGCTGGCCGGGCTCGCGGAGCTGACCGAGCTGGCCGGGCGGGACGCCGACGAGCTGTGGCGACGCCACGGGCAGGCGACCGCCTCGTTCCGGGAGCGGTTCCCGGCGCCGACCGGTTGGCTGCACGACGTGCTGGACGCGCCCGCGCCGGCGTACCCGTTGGGTGGCGCCGCCCTGCACGACGACGACGCGTTGCGCCCCAACCAGTTGCTGGCCTGGTCGCTGCCGTACGCGCCGATGGAGCCGGACGAGGCGACGCTGCGGCGGGTCGCGGGCGGGCTGCTCACCCCGCTCGGGCCGCGCAGTCTCGCCCCGGACTCGGCGGAGTTCGTGGGCCGGCACCGGGGTGGCCCGGCCGACCGGGACGGGGGTTACCACCAGGGCACGGTCTGGCCGTGGCTGCTCGGCCCGTACGTGGATGCCGCCCGCCGGGGGAAGATGTCCGTCGATGACGTATTCGTAGGCATTGAGGCCCATTTGATGGAATATGGGATAGGCTCGGTGAGCGAGACGGCCGATGGCCTCGCGCCGCACACCGCTACCGGGTGCCCGTTCCAGGCATGGTCGGTGGCCGAGCTGCTGCGGGTGCGGCGAAAGAGCCAGTAGCGCTTTACACGACCGCAACGGTGGTGTCGCCGCTGGTTATCGCGATCCCGGCAGGATTGGCCTCGATCCAGACGCGACGGCGACATCGATTCGGTGTCGATCGGCGCGCGCCCGGGGACAACTCAAAGGGGGCCGCATGTCACCCGATGCCCACGTGATCGACATCAACCCCGCCCGACAGCTGCGGGTGCTGATGCTCTCCTGGGAGTACCCGCCGGTGCTCGTCGGCGGTCTCGGACGACACGTGCACGCCCTCTCCGTCGCCCTCGCCGCCGC
>NZ_JCADBI010000025.1:0-66921 GCF_059358895.1 Micromonospora sp. BQ32
CAAGAGTCACGTCCGCTGCTACCAACCATCAGCCCATCACCATCAGGCCAACCCGGCCAGCCTCACAGTCAGGGCAGGTCGTTGGCGCGACGGATGACCGTCACCAGGTCGTCGATGATGCCGGTGAGGGCGAAGTCCTTCGGGGTGAAGACCCGGGCGACTCCGGCCGCCCGGAGGGTGTCCGCGTCACCGGCCGGGATGATGCCGCCCACCACCACCGGCAGGTCCGGCCGGCCGGCGGCGCGCAGCCCGTCGAGCACCGCGGGCACGGCGGCCAGGTGTGATCCGGAGAGCACGGAGAGCCCGACCAGGTCGACGTCCTCCTCCACGGCGGCGGCGACGATCTGCCCCGCGGTCAACCGGATGCCCTGGTAGACGACCTCGAAGCCGGCGTCCCGGGCGCGTACCGCGATCTGCTCCGCGCCGTTGGAGTGCCCGTCCAGGCCGGGTTTGCCAACCAGCAGCCGCAGCCGGCCGCTGCCCAGCTCCCGCGCGGTGGCGGTGACCCGCTCGCGGACCGCCGCGAGGCCCGGCTCGCCGCCGCCGCCGGTGGCGCCGGCCAGGCCGGTCGGTGCCCGGTACTCGCCGAAGACCTGGCGCAGCGCGCCGGCCCACTCGCCGGTGGTCACCCCGGCCCGCACGCACTCCAGGGTGGCCGGCATCAGGTTGGTGGTGGTCGCGGCGTCCGCGCGGAGCCGGGCCAGCGCCGCGTCGACGACGTCCGCGTCCCGGTCGGCCCGCCACCGGCGTACGCCGTCCGCGGCGGCCGCCTCGACCGCGGGATCGACCTGCTCGACGGCGCCCGCACCGGCGGCGGTCAGTGGGGAGGGCTCGGTCTCGGTGTACCGGTTGACCCCGACCACCACGTCGGCACCGGACTCCATCCGGCGGCGGCGTTCGGCCAGCGACGCGACCAGCGCGCTCTTGAGGTAACCGGTCTCCACGGCGGCGACCACGCCACCCAGCTCCAGCACACTGTCCAGCTCGACCCGCGCCCCGGTGACGACCTCGTCGACCAGCGCGGTCATCACGTGCGAGCCGGCGAAGAGGTCGGGATATTCGAGCAGATCCGACTCGTACGCCAGGACCTGCTGCATCCGCAACGACCACTGCTGGTCCCACGGGCGGGGCAGGCCGAGCGCCTCGTTCCAGGCGGGCAGTTGGACCGCGCGGGCCCGGGCGTCGCGGGACATCGTCACGCCGAGCATCTCCAGCACGATGCGCTGGATGTTGTTCTCCGGCTGCGCCTCGGTGAGGCCGAGCGAGTTGACCTGCACGCCGTAGCGGAACCGCCGTTGCCGGGCGTCGGTGACCCCGTACCGGTTCCGGGTGATCTCGTCCCAGAGCACGCCGAACGCGCGCATCTTGGCGATCTCCTCGACGAAGCGCGCCCCGGCGTTGACGAAGAACGAGATCCGCTGGACCACGTCGCCCATCCGCTCGGCCGGCACCTGACCGGAGTCACGCACCGCGTCGAGCACGGCGACCGCGGTGGCCAGCGCGAAGCCGACCTCCTGCACGGGCGTCGCGCCGGCCTCCTGGAGGTGGTACGAGCAGATGTTGACCGGGTTCCACCGGGGCATCTCGCGCAGCGTGTACGCCACCACGTCGGCGGTCAGCCGCAGCGACGCCGCCGGCGGGAAGATGTAGGTGCCCCGGGACAGGTACTCCTTGATGATGTCGTTCTGGGTGGTGCCGGCGCAGCGGCCTAGGTCGGCGCCCTGCTCCAACCCGACGGTGCCGTACAGGGCGAGCAGCCACATCGCCGGGGCGTTGATGGTCATCGAGGTGTTCGTGTCGGCGAGCGGCAGACCGTCGAAGAGCGCCCGCATGTCGCCGAGGTGGGCCACCGGCACGCCGACCCGTCCGACCTCGCCGGCGGCGAGTTCGTGGTCCGGGTCGTACCCGGTCTGGGTGGGCAGGTCGAAGGCGACCGAGAGACCGGTCTGCCCCTTCGCCAGGTTGCGGCGGAAGAGGGCGTTGGTCGCCGCGGCCGACGAGTGGCCGGCGTAGGTGCGCATCACCCACGGGCGGTCCCGCTCGGGCAGCCGCCCCGGGAGTGCCGTCTCATCCATGGCCGGAGTCTAAGTTACCGTTCAGTAAAAGGAGCTGTGGAAAACCACACAGGTCCATGTCGGGGACGTCCGGGTGCCAAGCGCCCGCAGTGGCGCGGACCGCTACACCCCGGGCATCACCCGGCCCGGGTCAGGACGCACACTGGACGGCATGGATGACGAGCTGGCCATCTCCGTCCGAGGACTGCGCAAGGCGTACGGCGACAACGTCGCGGTGGCGGGCGTGGATCTCGACGTCCACCGCGGTGAGGTGTTCGCGTTGCTCGGCCCGAACGGCGCCGGCAAGACCACCACGGTGGAGATCCTGGAGGGCTACCGCCGCCGGGATGCCGGCGAGGTCACCGTCCTCGGCGTCGACCCGGCCCAACCGGGCGCCGACTGGCGGTCCCGGGTCGGCATCGTGCTCCAGGGCACCGGCGAGTTCGACGAACTGACCGTGGCCGAGGTGATCCGGCACTTCTCCGGCTTCTATCCCGACGCGGACGACCCGGACAAGGTGATCGAGCGGGTCGGGCTGGCCGCCAAGGCGAAGGCCCGTACACACACCCTCTCCGGCGGGCAGAAGCGCCGCCTGGACGTGGCCCTGGGCATCATCGGCCGCCCCGAACTGCTCTTCCTCGACGAGCCGACCACCGGCTTCGACCCGGAGGCCCGCCGTGAGTTCTGGGAGCTGATCCGTGACCTCGCCGCGGCCGGCACCACCATCGTGCTCACCACCCACTACCTGGACGAAGCCGAGGCCCTCGCCGACCGGGTCGGCGTGATCGCCGGCGGTCGGCTGGTCGAGGTCGCCGCTCCCAACCGGCTGGGCAATCGGCAGGAGGCCCTCGCGACGGTCTCCTGGCGTACCCCGGAAGGGACGCTGGAGAGCGCGCAGAGCGCGACGCCGACGGCCTTCGTGGCCGACCTCGCCACGCGCTACGGCGGCGAGGTCCCCGGGCTCACGGTGACCCGGCCGACCCTGGAGGACGTCTACCTCACCATGATCGGACACGCGCGATGACGACCACCACGAAGCCGGCGACGCCGGTCGCCGCGACCCGCAGCCGACGGCCGGGTGCCGGTGCGCTCGCCCTGCGCCAGGGCCGGCTGGAGATCACCCAGTTCCTGCGCAGCCGGGAATCGGTGGTCTTCACGATGGGCTTCCCCATCATCATGATCCTGATCTTCGCGTCGATCTTCGACGGCACGATCGGCGGCGGGGTCAAGTTCACCCAGTACTTCATCACCGGCATGATCGCGACCGGCCTGATGACGGTGAGCTTCCAGAACCTCGGCATCTGGATCCCGATCGAGCGGGACCGGGGCGTGCTCAAGCGCTACCGGGGCACGCCGATGCCGAAGTGGGTCTGGTTCGCCGGCAAAGTGATCATGGTGGTGGCGATCGGCATCGCCGAGACGGCGCTGCTGCTGGCCGTCGCGGTGGCGCTGTTCGACCTCGACCTGCCGGGCACCGCCGCGAAGTGGTTCACCTTCGGCTGGGTCGCCGTGCTCGGGGTGACCGCGTGCACCCTGTGCGGCATCGCGATCTCGTCGCTGGCCCGCACCGCGCGCAGCGGCTCGGCGGTGGTCACCCCGGTCGCCCTGGTGCTCCAGTTCATCTCCGGGGTGTTCTTCGTCTTCACCGACCTCCCCACCTGGATGCAGCAGGTGGCGGCGCTGTTCCCGCTCAAGTGGATGTGCCAGGGGCTGCGGTCGGTGTTCCTGCCGGAGAGCTTCGGCGCCCAGGAGCCGGGCGGCTCGTTCGAGCTGGGCCGGGTGGCGGTGGTGCTGGCCCTGTGGTGCGTGATCGGTGTGGTGCTCTGCCTGACCACCTTCCGCTGGACCACCAAGCGCGACGGCTGACCGGCCGACCGGGGCGGACACCCGCCCCGGTCGCCACACCTCAGTACGTGTAGAAGCCCTTGCCGGTCTTGCGGCCCAGATCGCCGGCGGTGACCATCCGCTGGAGCAGCTCCGGCGGGAAGAACTTCTCGTCGGCGGTGTCGGTGTAGATGTTCTTCGAGGCGTGCAACAGCACGTCCACGCCGGTCAGGTCGGTGGTGGCCAACGGGCCCATCGCGTGCCCGAAGCCCAGCCGGCAGGCGGTGTCCAGGTCCTCCGCGGACACCACCCCGGACTCGACCAGCTTGACCGCCTCCATCACCAGGGCGGAGATCAGCCGGGTCGTGACGAAGCCGGCGATGTCCCGGTTGACCACGACGACGGTCTTGCCGATCTCCTCGGCGAACGCCCGCGCGGTGTCCAGCGTGGCGTCGCTGGTCTTGTAACCACGCACCAGCTCGCAGAGCTGCATCATCGGCACCGGGGAGAAGAAGTGGGTGCCGACGACCGCCTCGGGCCGCTCGGTCACCGCGGCGATCTGGGTGACCGGGATGGCCGAGGTGTTGGTGGCGAGGACCGCGTCCGACTTGCAAATCTTGTCCAGGGCGCGGAACACCTCGTGCTTGATCTCCAGCCGCTCGAAGACCGCCTCGACCACGATGTCCGCGTCCGCCGCCGCCTCCAGGTCGGTGGTCGGGGTGATCCGAGCCAGCGTCGCCTCGACCTCGGACGCCTCGATCTTGCCCTTCTCGGCGAACTTCTCCAGTGACTTCCGAATGCCGCCGAGACCCCGGGTGGTGGCCGCGTCGTCCAGGTCGCGCAGCGTCACCTGCCAGCCCGCCTGCGCCGCCACCTGGGCGATGCCGGAACCCATCAACCCGGCCCCGACGACCGCGAGTCGACCCGCCATCTACTTCTCCCTCGCTGCGATTGAGTGCCTGCCTGCACCCTAGTCGGCGAGCCTGAACGATGGCTAAGCGGCGGTCGGGCCGGGTTGCCGGGGTCCGGCCTCAGATCTCCAAGGCCGGCTCCTCCGGCGTGGTGCCCCGCTCGACCGCCACCCCGAGCGCACGCAGGTCGGCCACGAAGTCCGGGTAGCCCCGGTCGACGTGGTGCACGTGGGAGACCTCGGTGACCCCCTCCGCGCAGAGCCCCGCGATGATCAACCCTGCTCCGGCACGGATGTCGGTGGCCCGCACCGGGGCACCGGAGAGTCGATCCCGGCCGCGGACCACCGCGTGGTGCCCGTCGGTCTTGATGTCCGCGCCGAGCCGCATCATCTCGTTGGCGAACATGAACCGGCCGTCGAAGATGTTCTCGGTGATCAGGGAAGCGCCGTCACTGACGGCCGCCAGCCCGATCGCCATCGGCAGCAGGTCGGTGGCGAAGCCGGGGTACGGCAGCGTCACCACGTCCACCGCCCGGGGCCGCTCGTCCATCCGTACCCGGAAGCCATCCCCCCGGGTCTCCACCAACCCGCCGGCGGCCACCACCTTGTCCAGGGCGACCTCCAGGAAGGCCGGGTCCAGCCCGGTCACCGTCACATCGCCCCGGGTCATCGCCGCGCCGAACGCCCAGGTGCCGGCGACGATCCGGTCCCCCACCGTGGCATGGCGCACCGGACGCAGACCGGGCACACCGGTGATCCGCAACGTGGACGTGCCCGCACCAGCGATGCGCGCACCCATCTGGTTGAGCATCGTGCAGATGTCGACGATCTCCGGCTCCCGGGCCGCGTTGTCGATCATCGTGGTGCCCTGGGCCAGCACCGCCGCCATCACCAGGTTCTCGGTCGCGCCGACGCTGGGAAAATCCAGCACGATGTCCGCGCCACGCAGCCCGTGCGGGGCGGAGGCAATGACGAAGCCGTGCTCACCGGAGATCTCCGCGCCCATCCGGGTCAGCCCGGAGACGTGCATGTCCAACCCCCGCGACCCGATGGCGTCGCCGCCGGGATGGGCCACCCGCACGTACCCCCGACGGGCCAGCAGTGGGCCGAGCACGCAGATCGACGCGCGCAACCGTCGGACCAGGTCGTAGTCGGCCTCCGCGCCCGGCTGCTCGGGTACGTCGATGGTCACCGACCGGGACCGGGCCACGCCGCCACGAGCGACCATCGGGTCGACCGGGTCGTCCGCGTCGAACTGGACGTCGCAGCCCAGCCGACGCAGCACCTCCCCCATGATCGCGATGTCGGTGATCCGGGGGACGTTGGTGATCACGCTGCGGCCCGGCGCGAGCAGCGCGGCCGCCATCAGCTTCAACGCCGAGTTCTTGGCACCCACCACGTGCACGGTGCCGGCCAGCCGGGCGTCACCGCGAACCCGGATGACGTCGACATCGTTGACCGCCGGATCGCCGGCGTCGCCGGGGCCCACCACCACCGGCCAGCCGGCGGTGCTGTCCGGCCGCGCCGGGATCGTCAGGTCGGGAATCCGTAGGCTGTGCGTCATGGCCGTCCACCTCACGCGCATCTACACCAAGGCCGGCGACGCCGGCATGACCAGGCTGAGCAACAACGAGCAGGTGCCGAAGACCGATCCACGGATCGCCGCGTACGCCGATGTCGACGAGTGCAACGCGGCGCTCGGCGTCGCGCTCGCGCTGGGAAACCTCGACGAGGAGCTGCGTGGCGTACTGGGGTCGGTGCAGAACGACCTGTTCGACGTCGGCGCCGACCTGTCCACCCCGGTCGAGCCGGAGCCGAAGTACCCGCCGCTGCGGGTGACCGAGGAGTACGTCGAGCGCCTGGAGGGCTGGTGCGACGAGTACAACGCACGCCTGAGCAAGCTCGACTCCTTCATCCTCCCCGGCGGCACCGCGGGCGCGGCGCTGCTGCACGTGGCGCGGACCGTCGCCCGGCGTGCGGAACGGGCGGCGTGGGCGCTCGTCAGCCACGATCCGGACCGAACCAGCACGCTCCCGGCAAAGTATCTCAACCGGCTCTCCGATCTGCTCTTTATCCTGTCAAGAACGGCAAATCCGGCAGGAGATGTGCTATGGGTGCCGGGCGGCAAGCGCTGAACGTCGGCGCTCCGCACCACGTCGAGATCTGGGTTCCCACTCTGCCCGCCACCACGCGTAGCCAAGGCCGACTCCTCAGCGAGCCAGACAGACCAACACCTGGATCAACTTCAGGCCAGGACTCGCCCCCACCGTGATCGACTCGGGCTCATGAAACAGGGGCGTCCCGACCGACAGAACACCCCAACATCAAGGAAACCGAGTCGACCACCCCGGCCGCACCGCCAAGGGGGCGAGACCCGGCCGCACCGGTAACGGCAGGTGATGGAAACCGCGCCGGACCGACGCACAGTGGCAACGACGGGTTTCCGGGGGAGCCCGCCCGGCGCAGGGATCAAGCCTGACCGCCCGGAGCCGGGCGGGCTCCCCCGGAAACCCAAAGAGCGACCACGGAAGAGCCGATCAGGCAGCCGGCCAGTCCTGGGAGGCCATACGCGGCGAGACCGCCCCCGGAGGGGCGGCCTCGAGCCAAGAGAGGAAACCGGTCACGGTCGATCGCGCCATGGCGATCTCCACCGGTGCGTGGTTACTGGTACAGCGGAGGATCACCCAGTCGGCCGGCATGGAGAACCGCTCCTGACCTTCGGGCAACCGGCGGCGCTCCACGGCAAGCCCCTTGCGGGAGAGCACCCGCTTGGGCCGGATCGCGAAGCTGAACATCCGGTACCAGCGCAGTTCGTCACCGGCGAACCGGCCGAAGCCGGGCGACCAGCCACGGCCGTCGAGCATGGTGGAGACCCGGACGCTGAGCCGGATGATGCCACCGCTGCGGGTGACCAGAGCTCGCCGGACGAAGAGGGTCAGCAGCGCACCGAGGATGACGACAACGCCGATTCCGAATCCTTCGACGATCTCCATCCCCGGTGTGGCTCAGCGGCTCTGCGCGGAAACCGGGGTTGCGCTCTCGGCCAGCACGGTGACACCGTCGGCGCTCACCGAGAGGAAGCCGCCGGCCACCTCGTAGGCGACCTGCTCACCGCCAGCGAGCTTGATGCGCACCTGGCCGGGCTCGGCGAGCTGGCCGAGCAGCGGCGCGTGCCCCGGCAGGACACCCAGCTCGCCCTCGGTCGTCCGGGCGACGACCATCTCGGCGTCACCGGACCAGACCTTCTCCTCGACGGCGACGAGCTCGACGTGAAGCTGCTGTGCCACGCTGTCTCCTTGCTGCGGCTACGGATTGCCGAAAGTCTAGCCTGACGACGTGGCGCGCCCAACGCGGGTGGCGACAACGGCGTCTTGACTACTTGGCCTTGTTCACGAATTCCGGGTGCTCGAGCAGGAACGGGTCGAGCTGCTCGTTGTGCAGGGCGGTGAAGAAGTCCGGGACCCCCTCCTGGAACTGCTCCCCCAGGTACTTCTTACCTTCGAAGACCCCACCACCGGGCAGTTTGATCATCTCAATGGTGTTCGGGCGGATGTCCTTCAGGGCGAGCCCGAAGTCGACCACGCTGTTACCCCGACCGCTGAAGATCAGCGACTGGCCGGCGGCGCGGAGCACCTTGTCCAGCTTGATCGGGTTGGACACCACGTCGGCGCTGAACGCCTGGCCGACCATGGCCTTGACGAACTGCTGCTGGTGGCGCTGCCGACCGTAGTCGGAATCCAGGACGCCGTTCTTCGGGTAGCGCTGCCGGACGTAGTCCAACGCCTGCCACCCACTCAGGTGCCGGTTGCCCTTCTTGTAGACAGCCTGCGGGCCGACGTAGCCCTCGCCACGGGTGTTGCCCGGCCGCGGCTTGCCGTCCGGCTGCTTGTGCTCCGACCTCACGTCGCGCTCGATGTACATGTCGACGCCACCCATGGCGTCGACGATCTTCTGGAAGCCGGTGAAGTTGATGATCGCGCCGGCGTCGAAGCGCTTGATGCCGGTCACCTTCTGCACGGTGGTGGCCAGCAGCTCGAAGCCCCGTGCCGCGTCGGGGTTGGCCCCCGGCACCTTGCTGCCGAACGACATGGCAGCGTTGATCTTGGTGGTCTCGCCCGGGAAGTCGGCCTTCTTGAACGCCGGGATGTCCACGTAGAGGTCACGGGGCAGTGAGAACAGGTAGCCCCGGTCCATCGACGCCGGCACGTGCAGCACCATGATCGAGTCGGCCAGCGGCGCGGCCGTCGGCGTACGCGGGTCGATGCCGACGAGCAGGATGTTGAGCGGACCCTTGATGTCGCTCTTCTTCGCCTGGGCTCCCGCCGCCTGGTCACCGAAGAGGTCAGCCTTGCCGACGGACCCCTCGTAGCGGGCCATCAGCACCTCGGTGCCGACCAGCACCGCGCCGCTGAGCACGGTCAGCACGGTGCCGAACACCGTGCAGAGTCGGGCCCACCGCGGCACACCTCGCCAGATGGACGGCTTGCGGCCACTCTTGCCGGCCTTACCCACGAGCAGCTCCGTTCGTTACGCCCACAAGGAGGAAGACGGGCGCACGTCGTCGAAAGGTTGCAAAGATCAACGCTCGTTCAGGTGAGCGCGGAACGAACCGTAGCTCGACAGCCGCGGAAGTGACGACCACGAGTAACGGACCGCGACGATGGTAAGACGCGAACATGAACAAAAGACTGCCCCGGCATTGCCGGGGCAGTCTTTTTGCTACAGATCGGATGGGAGCTAGGTCAGCTCTTCATCAGCTCCTCAGCCTTGCGCTCCAGGTCCTCGAGACCGCCGCACATGAAGAACGCCTGCTCGGGGAAGTGGTCGTACTCACCCTCGCTGATCTTGCGGAACGCCTCGATGGTCTCCTTGATCGGGACCGTCGAACCCGGCACGCCGGTGAACTGCTCCGCCGCGTAGGTGTTCTGCGAGAGGAAGCGCTCGATCCGCCGCGCGCGCTGCACGGTGATCTTGTCTTCCTCGGAGAGCTCCTCGATGCCGAGGATGGCGATGATGTCCTGCAGGTCGCGGTAGCGCTGCAGGATCCGCTTCACCTCGGTGGCCACCTGGAAGTGCTCGTTGCCGACGAACTCCGGGGCGAGGATCCGGGACGAGGACGCCAGCGGGTCCACCGCCGGGTAGATGCCCTTGTCGGAGATCGACCGCTCCAGGTTGGTGGTCGCGTCCAGGTGGGCGAACGTGGTGGCCGGCGCCGGGTCGGTGTAGTCGTCCGCCGGCACGTAGATCGCCTGCATGGACGTGATGGCCTGGCCCCGGACGGAGGTGATCCGCTCCTGGAGTTCGCCCATCTCGTCGGCCAGGGTCGGCTGGTAACCCACGGCGCTCGGCATCCGGCCGAGCAGGGTGGACACCTCCGAACCGGCCTGCGTGAAGCGGAAGATGTTGTCGATGAAGAGCAGCACCTCCTGCTTCTTCACGTCCCGGAAGTACTCGGCCATGGTCAGCGCGGAGAGCGCCACCCGCAGCCGGGTGCCCGGCGGCTCGTCCATCTGGCCGTAGACCAGCGCGGTCTTGTCGATGACGCCGGACTCGGTCATCTCGGCGATGAGGTCGTTGCCCTCACGGGTGCGCTCACCCACGCCGGCGAAGACCGAGGTACCACCGAAGTTGCGGGCAACCCGGGTGATCATCTCCTGGATGAGCACCGTCTTGCCCACGCCCGCACCGCCGAACAGGCCGATCTTGCCGCCCTTGACGTACGGGGCGAGCAGGTCGATGACCTTGATGCCGGTCTCCAGCATCTCGGTCTTCGGCTCCAGGTCCGCGAAGGCCGGAGCCTTGCGGTGGATGCCCCACCGGTCGTCGGCCTCGAACGTCTCGCCCTCTTTGAGGTTGAGCACCTCGCCGATCGCGTTGAACACCTTGCCCTTGACCGCGTCGCCCACCGGCACCGTGATCGGCTCGCCGCGGTCGCGCACCTCGGCGCCACGGACCAGGCCGTCGGTCGGCTGCATCGAGATGGCACGGACCAGGTTGTCGCCCAGGTGCTGGGCAACCTCCAGGGTCAGCGTCTTCTCACCGCCGGACAGGTTCACCTTCACGTTCAAGGCGTTGAACAGGGGCGGCATGGCGTCGCGCGGGAATTCGGCGTCGACGACCGGGCCGATGACCCGGACCACGCGACCCGTGGCCGTCTTGGTCTCTACTGGTGCAGTCATCACACTTCACTTCCCGACGCGGCCAGCGCGTTGGCGCCGCCGACGATCTCGCTGATCTCCTGGGTGATCCCGGCCTGGCGAGCCGAGTTCATCTCGCGCGTGTACTTCTCGATCATCTCTTCGGCGTTGTCGGTGGCGCTCTTCATCGCCCGCCGACGCGACGCCGACTCACTCGCCGCCGACTCGATCAACGCCGCGTAGATCCGCGTGTTGATGTACCTCGGCAGGAGCGCGTCGAGCAGCGCCTCCGCCTCCGGCTCGAACTCGTACGCCGGCAGCAACCCCTCGGAGCGCGGCCGGTCCTCCACCTGCATCGGACCGATGACCTTGGTGACCGGGTTCTGCGTCATGAGCGAGTGGAACTCGGTGTAGACGATGTGCAACTCGTCGACGCCGAGCACCCCGTCCGCTCCGGCACCGCCGTCGACGTCGTCCGCACCGGCCGTGAACGCCTTGATCAGCGTCTCACCAACGGTACGGGCGTCCTCGAACGACGGCTGCTCGCTGAACCCGGTCCAGTTCGCCTCGATCGGCCGTTCGCGGAACCGGTAGAACCCGACGCCCTTACGCCCGATGACGTAGAGCACCGGCTCCTTGCCGTCCGCCTTGAGCCGCGCGATCAGCGACTCCGCCATCCTGATCGCGTTGGAGCTGTAACCGCCGGCCAGGCCACGGTCGCTGGTGACCAACAGGACGCCGGCCCGCCGCACCCGCTCGCGCGGGGTGAGCAGCGGGTGGTCGATCCGCGCGTTGGACGCCAGCGCCGTGAGCACGCCGGTGATGGCCTGGGCGTACGGCAGGGACGCCTGCACCCGGGCCTGAGCCTTGGCGATCCGGCTCGTCGCCACGAGCTCCATCGCCTTGGTGATCTTCTTCATCGACTTCGCCGAGCGGATCCGTTGACGAAGAACGCGTACCTGGGCCGCCACGGGATCAGCTCTCGGCCGGGCGGTCGGTCGCGCCGTCGCGGAAGCGGGTCACCGTCTCGCGGCTCTCGTCGCCCTCAAGCGGCGCGGCCGGCGCGTCGTTGACCCGACGCTCCTCGTCCTTGTTGAGGAAGACCTGCTTGAACTCGGCGATCGCGCTGTCCAGCGAGCCGATGATGTCATCGTTCCACTGGTTGTCGGCGATGCCGGCCAGCACACCCTGGTGCTTGTGCCGCAGGTACTGGAGGAACTCGGACTCGAAGCGCCGGACCTCACCCACCGGGATGTCGTCCAGCTTGCCCTCGGTGCCGGCCCAGACCGAGACGACCTGCTCCTGCACCGGGAACGGCGAGTAGTTCGGCTGCTTGAGCAGCTCCACCAGGCGCGAACCGCGGTCCAGCTGGGCGCGGGAGGCCCGGTCCAGGTCGGAGGCGAAGGCGGCGAACGCCTCCAGCTCGCGGTACTGGGCGAGGTTGAGCCGCAGCGAACCGGCGACCTTCTTCATCGGCTTCACCTGCGCGGCGCCGCCGACCCGGGAGACCGAGGTACCGACGTTGATCGCCGGACGGACGCCCTGGTTGAACAGGTCGGTCTCCAGGAAGATCTGGCCGTCGGTGATCGAGATGACGTTGGTCGGGATGAAGGCCGAGATGTCGTTGGCCTTCGTCTCGATGATCGGCAGACCGGTCATCGAGCCGCCACCCAGCTCGTCGGAGAGCTTCGCGCAGCGCTCCAGCAGGCGGGAGTGCAGGTAGAAGACGTCACCCGGGTACGCCTCACGGCCCGGCGGGCGACGCAGCAGCAGCGACACGGCGCGGTACGCCTCGGCCTGCTTGCTCAGGTCGTCGAAGACGATCAGGACGTGCTTGCCGCCGTACATCCAGTGCTGCCCGATGGACGAGCCGGTGTACGGGGCGAGGTACTTGAAGCCAGCCGGGTCGGAGGCCGGCGAGGCGACGATGGTGGTGTACTCCATCGCGCCCGCCTCCTCGAGCTGCCCCTTGATGGAGGCGATCGTGGAGGCCTTCTGGCCGATGGCGACGTAGATGCAGCGAACCTGCTTCTTCGGGTCGCCGGTGCGCCAGTTGTCCCGCTGGTTGAGGATGGCGTCCAGAGCGACCGTGGTCTTACCGGTCTTCCGGTCACCGATGATCAGCTGCCGCTGACCCCGACCGATCGGGGTCATCGCGTCGATGGCCTTGATGCCGGTCTGCAGCGGCTCGTCGACGGACTGCCGGGACATCACGTTCGGAGCCTGCAGCTCCAGCTCGCGGAAGCCCTCGTTGGCGATGTCGCCGAGCGCGTCGATCGGCTCACCGAGCGCGTTGACCACGCGGCCGAGGAAGGCGTCGCCGACCGGAACGGAGAGAACCCGCTCGGTGCGCTTGACGCGCTGCCCCTCCTCCAGCTTGGCGGAGTCACCGAGAACGACGACGCCGATCTCCCGGACGTCGAGGTTCAACGCCACGCCGAGCGTGCCGTCCTCGAACTCCAGGAGCTCGTTGGTCATGGTCGAGGGCAGGCCCTCGACGTGGGCGATACCGTCACCGGTGTCGGCGACGGTGCCGACCTCCTCGCGGGAGACGTCGGACGAGTAGGAAGAGACGTAGCGCTCCAGGGCGCCGCGGATCTCCTCCGTCGAGATGGTCAGCTCGGCCATCCTCTGCTTCCTTAAAATTCAGGGGCCCGGGATACCTAGTACCGACCGGTCCGAATGGCGTCTGTCATTCCGGGCGCTGCGCGACCCAGCCACCCCGACGCTGGGCGGCAGGGCCGCTCAGCCGCGGGGCGGCGAAGCCGATCAGCGCTTCGCGAGCGCGTTGCGGGTCTCGTTGAGGCGGCGCAGGATGGTGCCGTCGTACAGGTCGGAGCCGACCCGCACGCTCACGCCACCCAGGACGTGGGGGTCCACCGTCTGCTTGACGGAGACCTCTCGACCGTATAGCCCAGCGAGGCTCGCACCCAGCCGGCGCTCCTCCTCGTCACTCAACGGGGCCGCCACGGTGACGTACGCCACCTGACGGTCCCGCCGTTCGGCGGCGAGTTCCACGAGCCGGGTGAGCGATCCGCTGAAGGAGCGCCCCCCGAAGCCGGACAGCGCCACCTCGATGAGGCGGACGGTGGCCAGGCGGGTCTTGCCGGCCAGCAACTGGCCGACCAGGACCCCGCGCTGGTCCACTGGTGCCGCGGGGTTGGACAGCACCGCCGAGAGCTCGGGCTCGTTGGCGACGACCTGCCCGAAGCGGAACAGCTCGTCCTCGACCTCGCCCAGGTCACCGGCGGCCTCGGTGCTGGCCAGCACCGCCTCCACGCCGAGTCGCTCGACGGCGTCGAGCAACTCCGACGGTGCCGACCAACGGCCGGACACCAGCGCGGCGAGCAGCTCGAGCGCACCCTCGCCGACCTTGCCGCGCAGCATCCCGCCGAGCAGGTCGGCGCGGTCCGCGCCGGACCGGGCCGGGTCCGAGAGCGCCCGGCGCAGCCGGGGCTCCCGTCGCAGCAGCCCGCCGACGGCGAGCAGGTCGTTCGCGGTGTGTGCCACCGCGACCGCGTCATTGCCGCGGACGTACGCGTCGAGGTGCTCGGCCCCGACCTTGTACGACTCCCGGCTGGCGGCCTGCATCAGCGGGCCCCCGTGCTCTCGAGACCGCTCAGGAACCGGTCGACGGTGCCCTTGCGCCGCGCCTCGTCGGCCAGCGACTCGCCAACGATCTTGCTGGCCAGATCCACCGCGATCGTGCCGACCTCCGCGCGCAGCTCGCGCACGATGGTGGCCCGCTCGGCGGCGAGCGCGTCCTTGCCCGCCTGGATGACCCGGTCGGACTCTTCCCGCGCCTTGGCGAGGATGTCCTGCCGGATGCCCTCGGCGTCGGCCCGCGCGTCGTCACGGATCTTGGCGGCGTCGGTCCGGGCCTCAGCGAGCTGGGCACGGTACTGCTCGAGCAGCTGGTTCGCCTCGGCCTGGGCGGCCTCGGCGCGCTTGATGCCGCCCTCGATCGCGTCGACCCGAGCCTGGAACGTCTGCTCCATGCGCGGGAAGACGAACTTCATCAGCACGAAGCAGAGCACGGCGAAGGCCACCGAACCGACCACGATCTCCTGCCAGAGCGGGATGATCGGGTTGTGGGCGGACTCACCACCCTCGGCGGCGAGGAAGTACATGGAAGACCTCCCGGTCGAAAGGGCTGGATCAGGCGGCGTTGCCGGCCCAGATGAAGCCGAAGGCGATGCCCAGCAGCGCGAGCGCCTCGATGACGGCGAAGCCGATCCAGACGTACGGCAGGGTCATCCGGGACGACTCCGGCTGGCGGGCGGTCGACTGGATGTAGGCAGCGAAGACCAGGCCAACGCCGATGCCCGGGCCGATGGCGGCGAGACCGTAGCCGATGGCAGCGGTGCTACCGGTGACCTCGGCGAGAACGCTAGCGTCCATTGGTGTGGTTCCTCCTGGTTATCACACGTGACTCTCACGCGGGACGACAACGGATGGTGCGGGTGGATCAGTGCTCGTCGGCGAGCGCGCCCTGCACGTAGCTGGCGGTGAGGACGGTGAAGACGTATGCCTGCAGGCAGATCACCAGGAACTCGAGGAAGGTGAGCGCGATGGTCATCACCCAGGAGAGCACCGAGACCGGGGCCAGCCAGGCGTTGGCGCTCAGCATCGCGAAGCCGCCGAGCGTGAAGACCAGCAGGAGCATGTGACCGGCGAACATGTTCGCGAAGAGACGAACCGCGAGCGAGAACGGCCGGACGATGAAGGTCGAGAAGAGCTCGATCGGGATCAGCAGCGGCAGGATGTACCAGGGTGCCGGCGGGATCAGCGAGTTCTTGAAGTATTTGACGAAGCCGTGCTTCTTGATGCCGATGTAGTTGAACAGCACGTAGCTGATGATCGCGAGGATCGCCGGGAAGGCGATGTGCGAGTTCGGCGAGATCTGGAAGAGCGGGATGATCGCGAACGCGTTCGTCAGCAGCACGAAGCAGAAGAGCGTCGTGAAGTAGGGCGCGAAACGCACACCCGCGTGCCCGATCATGTCGACCGCGATGTTGTTGCGCACGAAGCCGTAGATCGACTCGGCGAACCACTGCTTCTTGGTCGGCACCAGCTGCGGGTTCCGGTAGGTCGCCAGGAAGAAGATGATCAGGACGCCGACCGCGATCCAGACCATCGCCGTGATCTTGGTGAACCAGTAGGAGTCGTGGGCACCCCAGGGCAGAATGCTGGGCAGGTAGAAGTCCTCCACCGTGGGTGGGAATGCCGCCTGGCCCGCTGCCAGAACGTTCGCCTGTCCGAACACCGCGTCCCTTCCTAAGTAGGCGTGCCGAGTCGGCGGACGACCAGGATGATGCCCCCAGCCATACCGAGCACGACGCCGATCCCGGTGGCGACGCCGCCGGTGTCGAGCCACTGGTCAATCAGCCAGCCGATGAAACCCCACACGAGCATGCCTCCGATGAGGTAGCTGAGCGCGGTCCAACCCTGACCGGCACCGGACGGAATGTCGTCCGGTTCGCCGGCGGGACGGGGGGTTTGGTCACCAGCCATGACGGGGCGAACGATATCAGCCGGGAAGACGAGGCTGTGCCTCACCCCCCGCACAACCGTCGTTGTGTGGGCTTCTCGTGGGCGCCGTCGTCTGTGGGCACGCTACTCCCCTTCCGCCCGTCGGAAAATGACCGGAGGCCGACACATTGCCGCGCGTCCGAAAGGTGGGACGACCGCCAGGTCAGCTCTGCGCCCGACGAGCGTGCACGGTGGTCAGCCACCAGATGTGCACTGCCGTCCACACTGCCACCCCGGCGACGATGCCGAGGCAGAGAGGGATCAAACCGGGCCAACCGGTCGAGGCCACCGCCACCATCACCACACCCAGCAGGCTGAACTTCAGCACGTACAGGCCCAGGCCGAGCGGCAGCAACAGCTGCGGGTTGATCTGGTCGGCCCGGGCCAGCACCACCGTGGTGAGGGTGTAGCTGAGCACGGTGACGCCCACGCCGGCCGCCGCGCCGAGCGCGGCCGTCACACCGCCGGTCACCCCACCCACCACCGCGGCGACCGCGGCGAGCGCCGCCGACGCGGCCAGCAACACCGGCAGGTGCCGCAGCCGCCACCGCCGGTCGGTGTCCGGCTCGACCACCCCGGGCTCAGCCACGGGGGTACGCCGGAAATGCCGCGACCAGCTCGGACACCTCGGCACCGAGCCGGGTCAACTCGTCGGCCCCGCCCGGAGCCCCGGGATCGGTGCGCACCGCACGGGCGATCAGGGTCGCCACCTGGCGCAGCTCCCCCTCGCGCATCCCCTGGGTGGTGACGCTCGGGGTGCCCACCCGGATACCGGAGGCCACCGTCGGCGGCTGCGGGTCGTACGGGATCGCGTTCTTGTTCAGGGTGATCGACGCGGCGTCGCAGCGGCGCTCGGCCTCGGCGCCGGTCATCCCCAGCTCCCGCAGGTCGATCAGGGCGAGGTGGGTGTCGGTGCCACCGGACACCGGGCGCATCCCCTCGTCGGCCAACCCGGCGGCGAGCGCCTGGGCGTTGCTGATCACCTGCCTCGCGTACGTCTGGAACTCCGGCTGGGCGGCCTCGCGCAGCGCGACCGCCTTCGCCGCGACCGCGTGCATCAGCGGGCCGCCCTGGGTGAACGGGAAGACCGCCTTGTCGATCCGCTGGGCCAACGACTCGCGGCACAGGATCATGCCGCCGCGCGGACCGCGCAGCACCTTGTGGGTGGTGGCGCAGACGACATCGGCGTACGGCACCGGGGACGGGATCGCCCGACCGGCCACCAGGCCGATGAAGTGCGCCGCGTCCACCATCAGGTACGCGCCGACCTCGTCGGCGATCTCCCGGAACCGCGCGAAGTCGATCAGGCGCGGGTACGCGGTGGCCCCACAGATGATCAGCTTGGGTCGGTGCGTCCGCGCCAGGTCCCGTACCTCGTCGTAGTCGATCTGCTCGGTGTCCGGCCGGACCGGGTAGCCGACCGGGTGGAACCACTTGCCGGAGAAGTTCACCCGGCTGCCGTGGGTGAGGTGCCCGCCGTGCGGCAGGTCCATCGCCAGCACCGTGTCCCCCGGCTGCACCAGCGCGGCGTACGCGGCCAGGTTGGCGCTCGCCCCGGAGTGCGGCTGAAGGTTGGCGTGCTCGGCCCCGAAGAGCTCCTTGGCCCGGGCGATGCCGATCTCCTCGGCCCGGTCCACCTCGGCGCAGCCGCCGTAGTAACGCCGGCCCGGGTAACCCTCGGCGTACTTGTTGGTCAGCGTCGAGCCGAGCGCCGCCAGCACCGCCGGGGAGGTCAGGTTCTCGCTGGCGATGAGCTGCAGGCCGCCGCGCAACCGGTCCAGCTCGCCGAGGACCACCCCGGCGATCTCCGGATCAGTGGCCCTGAGCTGCGCGAAATCCGGCCCCCAGAAGGTGCTCGTCTCGGTCTCCACAGCGAACGAGTCTAGGGGGCCGCAGACTGGGACCTGTGAGATGCCTCGTCACCGGAGCGACCGGCTACATCGGCGGGCGGTTGACGCCGCTGCTGCTCGCCGACGGGCACACCGTGCGCTGCCTCGCCCGCAAGGCGGTGCGGCTGCGTGACGTGCCCTGGGCCTCGGCGGCCGAGATCGTCGAGGGGGACCTGAGTCGACCGGAGACGCTGGCCGCCGCGTTCGCCGACGTGGACGTCGCGTACTTCCTGGTGCACTCACTGGGGCGGCCCGACTTCGAGGCCGCCGACCGCACGGCGGCGACCAACTTCGCCGCGGCGGCCCGCGCGGCCGGCGTCCGGCGGATCGTGTACCTGGGCGGTCCGCTGCCGGCGACCGACGCGGTCCCCTCGCCGCACCTGCGCTCCCGGGCCGAGGTGGGCCGGATCCTGCTGGCCAGCGGGGTGCCCACGGCGGCGCTTCGGGCCGCGGTGATCATCGGCTCGGGTTCGGCATCGTTCGAGATGCTGCGGTACCTGACCGAGCGACTGCCCGCCATGATCACGCCGCGTTGGGTGCGCAACCGGATCCAGCCGATCGCCGTCCGCGACGTGCTGAACTACCTGGTCGGCTGCACCGCGCTGCCGCCGGAGGTCAACCGGGGCTTCGACATCGGCGGGCCGGACGTGCTCACGTTCCGCGAGATGATGCAGCGCTACGCCCGGGTGGCCGGGCTGCGCCGGCGGATCATCGTGCCGGTCCGGGTGCTCACCCCGTCGCTCTCCTCGCACTGGGTCGGCCTGATCACCCCGGTGCCGAATGCCATCGCCCGCCCACTGGTGGAGAGCCTGATCCAGGAGGCGGTCGCGGACGAACACGACATCGCCCGCTATGTCCCCGACCCGCCCGGAGGGCTGACGGGCTTCGACGACGCGGTGGCGCTGGCGCTGGTCAAGGTGCGCGACGCCCAGGTGGAGACCCGCTGGTCCACCGCGAGCGGCCCGGACGCACCCGCCGAGCCGCTGCCCACCGACCCGGTGTGGTCCGGTGGCACCGCCTACACCGACATCCGGGAACGGGCGGTGGACGCGCCACCCGCGGCGCTCTGGCGGGTCGTCGAGGGCGTCGGCGGCGAACACGGCTGGTACTCGTTCCCCCTGGCCTGGTCGATCCGGGGCTGGCTGGACCGGCTGGTCGGCGGGGTCGGGCTGCGCCGGGGCCGACGCGACCCGCACCGCCTCCAGGTCGGCGAGGCGCTGGACTTCTGGCGGGTCGAGGAGATCATCCCCGGTGAGTTGCTGCGGCTGCGCGCCGAGATGCGGCTACCCGGCCGGGCCTGGCTGGAGATGCGGGTACTGCCGGCCGACGACGGTCGCAGCCGCTACCAGCAACGCGCCGTCTTCCTGCCGCGCGGCCTGCCGGGGCACGCCTACTGGAAGTCGGTGGCCCCGTTCCACGCGGTGGTCTTCGGCGGAATGGCCCGCAACATAGCCCGCAACGCCGAACAACCCCGCTGACCGCCCCGGGTCAGTTGCCGGCCTGGGGTTGGGCTTGGAAGGCGGTTCGTTCGCTCGGCGGGACGAAGTCGCGGACCGGTTGGTCGCGCAGGGCGAAGGCGAGCACCTCACCGACCGCGTTTACCAGCTGGGCCTGCACCGCCTGACCGACCGCGTCCCGGGGATCGTCCGGGTTGGCGGCCATCGAGGCGACCGCGAGCTGCGGCGTGAACGCCACCACCGTCTCCGTCTCGTACCGCTCCGAACTGCCGGTCTTACCCGCCACCGGTCGGCCGAGCTTCGCCCGCAGCCCGGGTGCGGTAGCGCCGTCGCAGCGGCCGTACATCGACTGGTCGCCGACCGGGCAGCGGGCGGCGTCGGTGGCCGCCCGCGCGACGTCGGCGTCGAGCACCTGTCGGCAGTCCGGCTTGGCGGCGTCGACCGGTCGGCCGCCCGAGTCGGTGATCGAGACCACCGGCAGCGGCGCGCACCAGGTCCCCTCGGCCGCCACCGTGGCGTACGCGGAGGCCAGGTCCAACGGGGTGGTCGCGGCCACGCCCAGGGTGAACGGACCCCAGTCCTTCGCGCCGTAGCGGGCCAGCCTGGCGTCGGACTCGGCCCGCAGCACGATGCCGAGCCGCTCGGCCATCTCCACCACCCGGTCGGCGCCGACCTTCTCGGTGAGCCAGGCGAAGTACGTGTTCACCGAGCGGCCGAACGCGCTCCACATGGTGCGGGGGCCGTCCATCGACGACGGGCTGGCGTTCGCCGGGCACCACCGTCCGTCGCAACTCGCCCCCCCGGTCACCGGGAAGCGGGTGAGCAACTGGGTCGGCGCCACGAAGTCGGTCGACAGCGGCAGGCCGGACTCCAGCGCGGCCAGCAGGGTGAAAAGTTTGAACGTCGAGCCGCCCTGGTACCCCTCGATCGCGCCGCCGCCGGCGATCAACTGGTTGACGGTGTTCGGACGGTTCTTCTGCCCGACCGGGTTGTCCGCCACGCTGTACGCGCGGTTCACCGACATCGCCAGCACCCGCCCGGTGCCCGGTTGCACCACGGCGGTGGGCACCGCCTCGGCCTTGGCCGTCGGATAGATCTTCAACACCTGCTCGGTGGTGGCCCGCTGCACTCCCGGGTCGAGCGACGACACGATCGAGAAGCCGCCCCGGCGCAGCGTGCGCTGCCGCTCGTCGGCGGTCGCCCCGAACGCGGACTGGCTGCTCCACCAGCGGGTGAACCAGTCGCAGAAGAAGCCCAAGTCGTTGTGCGCCTCGGGCACGCCGGTGCAGTCGTTCGGGGTCGCGCTGGGCCGCAGTTGCAACGGTTCGGCGCGCGCCGCCGCCGCCGCGTCCGCCGACACCTGCCTCGTCTCCACCAGCCGCTCCAACACGTACGACCGTCGGGCCACCGCGCTGTCGGCGTCGCCGTTGATCGGATCGTCGCTGTCCGGCGAGCGCACCAGGCCGGCGAGCAGCGCCGCCTGGGCCAGGGTCAACTCGGCCGGGGACCGGGAGAAGTACCGCTTGCTGGCCGCCGCGATGCCGTACGCCCCGGCGCCGAAGTAGGCGATGTTGAGGTAGCGGGTCAGGATCTCGTCCTTGTCGAGTTCCCGCTCCAACGCGAGCGCGTACCGCATCTCCTGGAGCTTGCGGACGGTGGTGAGTTCGGTGGCGGCGTCCCGCTGCGCCTCGGTCAGTCGGGGGTCGTTGCTGAGCACGTTGCGGACGTACTGCATGGTCAGCGTGGAGGCGCCCTGCCGGGTCCGGCCGTCGCGCTTGTTGACGGTGAACGCCCGGACCACGCCCCGCAGGTCGACCCCGCTGTGCTGGTAGAACCGGACATCCTCGGCGGCCACGATGGCTCGGCGCATCACCGGGGCCACCTCGTGCAGCGGCACGTCCACCCGGTCCTCCTGGTAGAAGGAGGTGATCAGGGTGGTGCCGTCGTTGGCGTAGAGGTTGGAGCGCTGCGCGGTGGGCGGCGTGCGGAGCGTGTTCGGCAACTCGGAGTACGGCGTCGACAGGGCGCTGAAGCCGATCCCGAAAACCAGGGCCGCGGGCAGGGCGGCGGCGGCCAGCACCACCCCGGCCAGCACTCCGGCGATCACCACGGTCAGCAGTTTGTCGAGTTGGGCCCGGATCATCAGCTCTCCCCGCAGGAGCCGGTCACGCTAGGACCCGTTCAGAATGACCCGGAACGCCCCTTTAGCCCTGGGTTTTCCCCAAACCCGGAGGAAACTCGCACCACGCTCAGGGCAGCAGCGCGCCGGCCAGCGGGTGGACCGTCTCCTCGATCTCGTCGGCGACCCGGCTGAAGCACTGGTCGCCACGACCCCACGGGTCGTCCAGATCATCGGTGGGCAGCGCCGAAACGCCCAGCCGCGCATCGTGAGCCGCCGCCACCAGGGCCACCCCCCGGGCGTACACGGCCTCCGGGGTGGCGTCGCCCGGTGGCAGCGCGGCGGCGTCCACCGCGGCCAGCAGCCGGCCGAACTCGCCCAGCACGAAGGTGCGGGCCGCCGCGTCCGGACGGAGCGCCACCACGTACTCCTGCTGGTCGGCGGTGGCGGTCAGGACGAGGTCGGCGGCGTCGATGTGGTCCGAGCGCAGCTTGCGCGCGGCGAACCCCTCCACATCCCCACCCCGGCCGGTGACCTGCCGTGCCGCCGGCGGGTTCATCTCCTCGCCCGCGTGCCAGCCACCCGTGCCGGCGCTGTGGCTGTGCACCAGCTCCTCGGCCTGAGCCGGGTCCTCCGCACGCCGGGCCAGCCGCTCCCGCACCGCCAGGGCGAGCAGCCGCTCCGCCATCGGCGAGCGGCAGATGTTGCCCATGCAGACGTGCAGAACCGTGAACGGGGGCACTCAGACCGCCCGACTGTCGACGAGATCCGGAACCACGTCGCGCAGCTTCTCCAGCGGGATCGCCCCGGCGCGCAACAGCTGCGGCACCTCACCGGTCAGATCCACGATCGTGCTGGGCACCGGGTCCGGGCAGGGCCCGGCCTCCAGATAGGCCCGCACGGAGTAGCTGAGCTGGTCACGCGCCTCGTCGGCGGTGACCGCGGCCGGCTGGCCGGTCTTGTTGGCCGACGAGACCGCCATCGGACCGGTCTCGCGCAGCACCTCCAACGCCACCGGGTGCAGCGGCATCCGCACCGCCACCGTGCCGGTCTTGTCGCCCAGGTCCCACTGCAGGCTCGGCGAGTGCTCGACCACGATCGTCAGGGCACCCGGCCAGAACGCCTCCACCAGATCCCGGGCGGCCGTGGGCAGCGAGAAGACCAACCCGTCCAGGGTGTGCCGCGAGCCGATCAGCACCGGCGGCGGCATCTGCCTGCCCCGGCCCTTGGCGTCCAGCAGCGCCTTCACCGCGTACGGGGTGAACGCGTCCGCGCCGATCCCATACACGGTGTCCGTCGGGAGAACGACCAGCTCGCCGTTCTTGACCGCCTCGATCGCCGCAGCGATGCCGCGGTCCCGATCGGCGGGCGACCGGCAGTCGTAGAGCATCACGAGGAGTCAGTCTGCCACGCCGCACCGATCGGGGCGTGCTGGCCGTCCGCCCGTCGGGACGCGGTCGCGTAGCGGGGACGCCCGGTGAGGTCCAGATGCTCGGCGACACCGGTGAAGCCGCCGTCCTCGGCGAGCAGCCCGGGAACCGCCGCGCCGTGGGTGTCGTCGTGCTCGACGCCGAACACGCCCCCCGGGCGCAGCAGCACCGCCGCCCGGGCGACGACCGGCCGAATCACCACCAGACCGTCCGCGCCGCCGAAGACCGCCTCCGCCGGGTCGTGCCCGGCCACCTCCGGCGGGACCACCACGTCGTCCGGCACGTACGGCGGGTTGCAGAGCAGCACGTCCACCCGGCCCACCAGCTCCGCTAGCAGGTCCGGCGCGGTCACGTCGGCCTCGACCACCTCGATCGGCCGGTCCCCCGCCGCGGCGCGCTCCGCCGCGTTGCGCCGCAGCCAGACCAGCGCCGCCGGGGACCGCTCCACCGCGACCACCCGCGCCCCCGGCAGCTCCTGAGCCACCGCCAGCGCGATCGCGCCCGAGCCGCTGCACAGGTCCACCACCACCGGGTCGGGCCGGCCCCGGGCCTGCTCGACGCCCCAGCCGGCCAACAGCTCGGTCTCCGGCCGGGGCACGAAGACACCCGGGCCGACCGACAGCTCCAGGTGCCGGAACCCGGCCCGACCGGTCAGGTGCTGCAACGGCTCACGCCCGGCGCGGCGGCGGGTCAGCTCGTCGAGTCGCGCCACCTGGCCGTCGCTGAGATCGTCGGCGAGAGCCAGCCGACCGCGGGAAACCCCCAGCACGTACGCCGCCAGCACCTCGGCCTCCACCCGGGCGGAGCCGACCCCGGCGGCGGCGAGCGCGCGGGCCGATCGGGCCACCGCGGCGGACGGCCGGATGGGGCCTGTCCCTCCGGGGGGGTGTTGCGGCAAAGTACTCACGACATAATCATGAAGCGTCGCGGGCGACGTGACGAACAGGTGCGCCCGGGCGCGCACGACAGGAGGTTGGCGGGTGGGCTGGCTCGACCGGGTCGATGACCAGGTTGACGCCCTCACGCACGCCCGGGCGTTGCAGGAGGCCAGCCGCTCCGCAGAGGCGTACGTCCTTCTGGAGCGTGTGATCCGCACCACCAACGACCCGGCGGCACGAGCGGACGCGATGGTGCAGCGCCTCTCCGCGCTGATCAATCTCGGTCGGACCGCGGAGTTCACCCGGGCCATCGAAGAGGCCTCGGCGGCGGTCCGCGACCTCGCCGAGCCCTACCTGCACGGCCACCTCAACGCGCTGGCCGCGCTCGCCGCGCACCACCAAGGCGCGTTGGACCGCTGCGTCATGCACCTCGTCCGAGCGGCCCGGGCGCTGGGCGCCGTCGCCGACCCCGACCGGGATACCGCCTGGGGCTGGCACGACCTGGCCATGGCCTACAGCTACCTCAGCTTCCACGGGTACGCGCTGGGCGCCATCGAGCGGGCCCGACAGCTCGGGCTGACCGCCGGGATCCCGGAGGAGACGTTCGCCGCGCCGGGCATCCGGCTGCGCAACGCCGTGGCCCTGGACCACAACGGCGACAGCGACGGTTGTCTGCGGGTGCTCCGGGACGTGGCCGCCGACCTGACCCGCTTCGTCCGCGCCGGGCGGGCCGGCCAGCTGCGCCCAAGCAGCCTCGCCGCGTACGGCTACGCGGCGGCCCGACAGGCCGCGCTCGGCGACCAGGTGGCGACGGAAGGCCCCGAGCCGGCCCGGTTGATCACTCACGGCGGGGACAGCGCCCGGGCCCGCGACCTGCGTCAGCTCGGGCAGGTGTGCCTCGCCGTCGCCGACGGTCGGCCGATCGAGGCGGTCGCCCGGTTGGACACCGTCCAGGTGTCCAACGAGACGCTTGGGGCGGCCGAGCCGGCCCGGCTGCGCAGCATCGCGCTGACCCGCGCCGGGGACCACCTGGCGGCGCACCGGGCCGACCGGCTGGCGTTCCGGCTCGCCGCGCAGCGCAACGACCGGCTGCGCGACGTCTACATCGACGGCATCGCCGCCCGCATCGACCACGAGGAGATGCGCCGCGAGGCGGCCCGCTTCGAGGGCGAGGCGTTGACCGACCCGCTCACCGGGCTGCCCAACCGCCGCCGGCTGGAGCGGTACATCACCGCCGTGGTCACCCGCGGCGATCGGGTGGTGATCGGTGTCTGCGACCTGGACGGCTTCAAGGCGGTCAACACCCGGCATGGGCACCATTCCGGCGACCTGGTGCTGCAACGCATCGCCGGTGTGATCAACCGGGTGATGCGCCGGGACGACTTCGTGGCCCGTTACGGCGGTGACGAGTTCGTGGTGGTGCTGCCGGACACCGGCATGGCCGAGGCCGCCGAGGTGGCCCGCCGGATCGAGGCCGCGGTCCGCCTGGAGGACTGGGAATCGTTGGTGCCGGGCACCCCGGTCGGGGTGAGCATCGGCTTCGCCGAGGTCTCCGGCGGCAGCGGGCTGCGCGACGCGCTCAGCGTCGCGTTCGAGCAGGCCGACCGCGAGATGCTCCGCGCCAAGACCCGCCCCCGCGCGAGCTGATCACACCGCCCAGGACGGCACGCCCGGCCGGGATGGTCGGGCGGCGCGGTCAGCGGCGGGTCAACTCGGTGTCGCCGGCGAGCCGGGCGGCCCGGTCGGCCTCGGTGAGGGCGTCCAGTACCCCGTCCAGCTCGCCGCCGAGCGCCAGATCCAGGTTGTACGCGGTGTAACCGATCCGGTGATCGGTGATCCGGTTCTGCGGGAAGTTGTAGGTGCGGATCCGCTCCGAGCGGTCCACGGTGCGCACCTGCGCCTTGCGCGCGTCCGAGGCGGCGGCGTCGGCCTGCTCCTGAGCGGCGGCGAGCAGCCGGGCCCGCAGGATCCGCATCGCCTGCTCCCGGTTCTGCAACTGGGACTTCTCGTTCTGGCAGGAGACGACGATGCCGGTCGGCAGGTGGGTGATCCGCACCGCCGAGTCGGTGGTGTTCACCGACTGGCCGCCCGGGCCGGACGAGCGGAACACGTCGATGCGCAGGTCGTTCTGGTCGATCGTGACGTCGACGTCCTCGGCCTCCGGCAGCACCAGCACCCCGGCGGCGCTGGTGTGGATCCGGCCCTGCGACTCGGTCACCGGGACCCGCTGCACCCGGTGCACGCCGCCCTCCCACTTGAGCCGCGACCAGACGCCGTTGCCGCCGTCCGGCACACCCTTGGTCTTGATCGCCAGGGAGACGTCCTTGACCCCGCCGAGGTCGGAGTCCTGTGCGTCGATCACCTCGGTGACCCAGCCGTGCCGCTCGGCGTACCGGGTGTACATCCGCAGCAGGTCACCGGCGAACAGCGCCGACTCCTCGCCACCCTCACCGGCCTTGATCTCGACGATCACGTCCTTGGCGTCGTGCGGGTCGCGCGGAATGAGCAGCTCGGCGAGGCGCTCCTCCAGCACCGGCAGGGACCCGGCGATGGCGTCCGCCTCAGCCGCGAAGGACGGGTCCTCGGCGGCCAACTCGCGAGCCGCGGCCAGATCGGCGCGGGCCTGCTCCAACTCGTCGGCGGCCTTGTGCAGCGGCACCAGCTCGGCGTACCGGCGGCCGACCCTGCGCGCGGTGGCCTGGTCGGCGTGGATGGCCGGGTCGGCCAACCGCTTCTCCAGCTCCGCGTACTCGTCGAGAAGGCCGGCCAGACGCTCGCTGCTCATGCTGCGGATGCTCCTTCGACGGTGCGCGACGACCCGGCCGGGCCGGGAGGCCAGCGGCCGGGCGGAAACGGAGGAAAACGCGGACGGCGCCCGCGTCCGGCGAAAAACCGGACGCGGGCGCCGAACGAGGAGTTACTTGGCCTTCTTGGCCTGAACCTTGGCGTACTTCTGCTGGAACTTCGCGACCCGGCCGGCGGTGTCGAGAACGCGCTGCTTACCGGTGTAGAACGGGTGGCAGGCGCTGCAGGTCTCGGCGTGGATCGCCCCGCCCTTGGCGGTGCTGCGGGTCGTGAACGTGTTGCCACAGGAACAGGTGACCTCGGTGGTCACGTACTCCGGGTGGATGTTTGCCTTCATCGCCTCGGTCCTCTCGTTGGTGGTCGCCGGGTCGCCGTCATCGCTCGTCGCGCCGTACGCGACGGGCTCGGGCGTGAACCGGAACCGGTGGCCGATTGACCAGTGTGCCATGGGCCTGAGCCGACCCGGTAGTCGGGCCGCACACCTCGTCCGGCATCGTCAACACGTGCCTACCCGTCCGCATTCCCGCCGCCCGACGGGGCATTCGCGCACCGGGCGGATCACCGCCAGGTACCCCGCCCGGGGTACGCCCGTCGAGCCGGAGGTGCGTGGATGACCCGCCTGATCGCCACCCGGGGACTGCCCGCCTCGGGCAAGACGACGTTCGCCCGCACGCTCCAGCCGTCCGTCTCGCGGGTCAACCGGGACGACCTGCGCCGGATGCTGCACGGCGAGCGGCTGTTCACCCAGTGGGCCGAGGCGCAGGTGACCGCCGTGCAGCAGGCTCAGGTCGAGGCGCTGCTGCGGGCCCGGGCGGACGTCTGCGTGGACGACACCAACCTGCGTGCGCGGACCCTGCGGGGGTGGGCCGACCTGGCCGCCCGCTACGGCGCGGATTTCGAGGTGCACGACTTCACCGACGTGCCGCTGGCCGAGTGCCTGCGCCGCGACGCCGCCCGCCCGGCCGCCGACCAGGTCGGCGCGGACGCGATCCGCCGGTTGCACGAGCGGTACCTGGAGGGGCGGACGTTGCCGCTGCCGGTGCCGCAGGCCCGCACCGGGTCCCCCGCCGTGGTGCACCCGCCGTCGACCGAGCCACCGGAGATCGTGCTGGTGGACATCGACGGCACCGTCGCGCTGGCCGTCTCCCGCAGCCCGTACGACATGACCCGGGTGGGCGAGGACCAGCCGAACACGGCGGTGATCGCGGCGGTCCGGGCGATGCACGCCGCCGGGTACGGGGTGGTCTTCTGCTCCGGACGGGACGCCTCCGCCCGCGCGGCCACCGAGGCGTGGCTGGCCCGGCACGTCCGAGTGCCCTACCTGGGCCTGCACCTGCGGGCCGTCGGCGACTCCCGGAAGGACTCGATCGTGAAGCGGGAGATCTACGACCGGGAGATCAAAGACCGTTACCGGGTGGCCGGCGTGTTCGACGATCGCGTCCAGGTGGTGCAGATGTGGCGATCCCTCGGCCTGACCGTCTTCCAGGTGGCCGACGGCGACTTCTGAGGTGTCCGGATGGGCCCCCACGCGTGGGGGCCCATCCGGACAGTTCACCCGGTGACGGTGATGGTGGCCTCGGCACGGGCGCCGTTGACCTCGACCGTCAGGCGTATCGGCGCGCCGGGTCGCAGCGCCGTCAGGGTGCCGGTGGCCGGGTCGAATCGGGCGGTGTGCCATGGGCGCACCCCGGCCGCCGAGCCGATGTGCACTCCCGGAGAGGCCGACCAGTCGGCGCTGACCGGTGCGGCCACCGGGACCGTACGCCCGCCGGGCTGGGTCAGCGTGGCGGTGACCGCCGCGGGGGTGCCGACCGCGACGGTGGCCGGGGCGGCCACCGTGAGCCGGTCGGCGTGCGCGTGGAACTCCGCGTCCACCCAGCGCGGGCCCTCGGCGAACGGGTCACGGCGGGCCCGGTCCGCCTCGGCCGGGGTCACCGGGTCCACGCCGAACTCCGTCCAGCCGGTGAAGCCGCCCTGGTCGGCGGGGGTGGACGGCGTCTTGCCCGCGTTGCCGTTGATCACGTACGGCACCCCGTCCACCCGGTCGGCGTGGAAGGTGCCGACGTGCCCGCCCACGAACAGCGCGCCCTTGCCGGTGCGGTGCTGGAAGTCGGCCAGCCACTGCTCCAGCAGCGCCGCCTCCTTGCGGTCGGCGAGCTGGCTGGCCTGCGCCGGGCTGGGGTCGCGCGGCGGGTGGTGGTGCAGGACGACGACCGAACCCACGCGCCGGTCGGTGGCCGCCGCGTCCAGCGTCTCGCGGAGCATCCGTACCTGGTCGAAGCCGCCGCCGCGCAGCGTCCCGGTGGACGAGTTCAGCGTGACGAACCGGGTGCCGTTGTGGTCGAACACCCGGGAGGTGGCACCGAACGCGGCCGCGAAGTTGCTGATCGGGGCACCCATGGTCTCGTGGTTGCCGGGCACGTAGTACCAGGGCAGCGCGTCGCCCAACTCCTCGTCGAGGATCCGCCGGGCCAGCGCGAAGTCGGCCGGGTAGGCGGTGTCCACGAAGTCGCCGTTGATCAGGAGGAAGTCCGGCCGGGCCGCCCGCACCTCGCGCAACGTCCGCCGGGCCTGGGCGACCAGGTCGCTGTCCGGGTCGGCGGCGACGAACTGGGCGTCGGAGAGCACCGCGAACCGCCACGGCGCGCCGTCCACCGTGCCGTCGCGGACCACCACCCGATCGGTACGCGGGGCCACCTCCGGCACGTCGACCGTCGGGGGTACCTTCGCCACCAGGTCGTCGATGATCACCTCACTGGTGTACTGCGCCGCGGCGTTCGTCTCGGCCACGTAGAAGCGGCGTACCCGCACCGGGTACTGCACCCCGGCCGGCACCGCGAACTCCACGTACCGCCAGCCGGTCCAGGTGATCAGTGGGCCGCGCAGCACGTGCTGGGTGTCCTGGGCGTCGTGCAGGTGCAGGCTGGGCCACTCGCCGGTGCCGTTGCCGTGGATCCACATCCCGAAGCCCTGCGGCTGACCGGGCACCTCGATCCAGGCGGGTGGATCGGCGTACGCCGCCCGCGTGCCGGTGGACTGGCTGAAGTCGTACGACATGCGCAGGCCGGTGCCGGTGTGCCCGGGCGCCGGCGCGACCGATCCGCTGGCACGGGCCTGGCTGAACCGCCAGGACGCGGCGTCGTCGAAACCGGCGACCGGCACGTCGGTCAGTCCGACGGTGACCGGCAGGACAGCGCTCGTGCGTCCGACGTGAACGGTCACCAGGCCCGAGCCGGTGTCCCGCAACGCGGCGATGGACAGGTTGCCGTCCCCGGTGGGGGTGATCCGCAGCAGGTCCCTGTCGTAGTCGAGGGTGAGGTCGGCCGGTTCGATCGGCGCGGTGTTGCCTTCGGCGTCGTACCCGACCACGCCGACCAGGGCGTTACCGTCCAGGCCGGCCAGTCCGACCCGCGGCGTGGTGGTGCCGATCCGGGCCAGCGGGCCGAGCACGGTGAGGTTCAGCGAGCCGGTGACCCGCCCCCGTGCGGCGGTGACCGTGCTGGCCCCCGGTACGCCGGCGTGGAACACGCCGTCGCGGTCGACCCGGCCGCGTACCGCCGGGGTCGCCCGCCAGGTGGGGGCGCCGGCCGCCGGGCCGTACGTCTCGTCGTAGCCGGACGCGGTGAGGGTGCGGGTCAGCCCCGGGAAGACCCGGTCGGGCCGCCCACCTCGCACCGGTGAGACGCCCGGGGCGGCGGTGGGGTCGCTGGCCGTCTCGACCCAGTAGCCGGTGAGTCGCCCGCTGCCCTTCGGCGCGTAGATGGCCAGGCCGTTGGGCACGGCCCGCTCGCTGCCGTCGGAGGGGCCGTTCTCCAGCTGCACGCCGGGCGCGCCCGGCTCCCGGGCCAGCAGCGTGGACGATCCGCCACCATCCAGGTTGAGCGCGTGATGGGCGCCCAGTTCGGCCATCATCCGGCCCATCTCGGTCTGCGTCACGCCGCGGCTGTCGACCTGACGGCCGTCCACCGTCAGCATGATCATCTTTCGACCGTCGGCGCTGAAACCGACGGCGGTGCGGGGGGCGAGGGTCGGATCGGCGATGTTCTGCACGGCCCCGTCGCGGACCAGGACGTTGCCGCCCCCGACCGCCGCGTGCAGGGTGCTGCCGTCGGAGGGCTTCGGCCGCCAGGCCACCGCCACCGGGTCACCGGGACGCAGGCCGGCCAGCGCGTCCGCGCCGAGGTCGCGGCCGAGCAGCACGGTGCTGCCTGCGACGATCGGGCCGCTACCGGCCACACTTGCCACCGCGGCCACCCGACCGCCGGTCACGGTGACCTCGACCACCCGGGCCGCGCCCTCCACGGCGCGCTGCCGGGAGTACGTCCCCCACAGCTCGGTGAAGGCGCCGATGCCGTCGGCCTGCACCAAGTTGTTGAACTGGGTGAGCGGGACCGGCCCGGTGGGCAGGGTGGCGCTGCCGTCGAAGTTCACCTCGATCACCCGCCCGAGCCCGTTCGTGGTGACCGCCACTGCGTTGCGATGACCGCTGACCCCCGACTGGATCAGCTCGCCGTCACGGACGCCGACGCCCTGGGCGGCACCGGAGTTGTTGATGTCGAAGAAGTCGCCGTTGACCGCGGCGACCGCGTGCGACTGGTCCACCGCCTTCCGCAGTGGCTCGGCGCGGCTGACCGCGCCGGAGTTGACGTAGTCGACGGTGGAGCCGCCGGCCAGGTCGGTGGTGAGCGCGTCGGCGCGCAGCCAGCCCTCGGCGTCGTACCGGTCGAAGGACGTCAGCTGCACGCCCGGCGCGACCGGCCGGGTGGCCTTCGTGGTCTCCAGCCCGCCGGCCGGCTCCAGACCACCAGCGCTGGTGGTCGGGGCGGTCGCGACCGTCGGGGCGGCGGCCAGGCTGACCGAGCCGGCCGGGCGGGAGGACGCGGGCGGCGCGTCCTCCGCGATGGTGGGTGAGGCCAATGAGGCCGGGGTGGGCGGGTCGATGGTGGGTGCGGCGGTGGCCGGCGGCGACAGGGCCAGGGCGAGCAGCGGCGTCAGCAGCAGGACGCCGGTGCGGCGGGCGGATCGTCTGCGGGTACGCATGGACGACAGTCAACCCGGCAATGAATAGAAGTTTCAATACCTGCCGACTGAACCGAAGGAAAATTCCAACAACTCACCGCGCGGGCAGCGGTTCCGTTGGTGTCGCCCCCGCCCGTTGCGGCTCCCACCATGACGAAGGGGCACGGCCGGTGCGGCCGTGCCCCTTCGTCTCACCCGGGGAGAGTTACTCCCCCGGCGTCGACTTCGCGATCTGCATCAGGAACTCGATGTTCGTGCGGGACTGCTTGAGCCGGTCCAGCAGGAGATCCATCGCGGCCTGCGAGTCCAGCGAGTGCAGCACCTTCCGGAGCTTGTGGATGATGGCCAGCTCCTCGGGTGCGAGCAGGACCTCTTCCTTACGCGTACCGGACGGGTTGATGTCGATGGCCGGGAAGGTCCGCTTGTCGGCGATCTTCCGGTCCAGCTTCAACTCGGCGTTGCCGGTGCCCTTGAACTCCTCGAAGATGACCGTGTCCGCCATGGACCCGGTCTCCACCAGCGCCGTGGCGATGATGGTCAGCGACCCGCCGTTCTCGATGTTGCGGGCCGCGCCGAGGAACCGCTTCGGCGGGTAGAGCGCGGTGGAGTCGATACCACCCGACATGATCCGGCCGCTGGCCGGCGCCGCCAGGTTGTACGACCGACCGAGCCGGGTCACCGAGTCGAGCAGCACGACGACGTCGTGTCCAAGCTCGACCAGGCGCTTGGCCCGCTCGATGGCCAGCTCCGCCACCGTGGTGTGGTCCTGCGGCGGACGGTCGAACGTGGCCGCGATGACCTCGCCCTTGATCGACCGCTGCATGTCGGTGACCTCTTCAGGCCGCTCGTCCACCAGCACCACCATCAGGTGGCACTCCGGGTTGTTGCGGGTGATCGCGTTGGCGATCGCCTGCAACACCATCGTCTTACCCGCCTTGGGCGGAGACTGGATGAGTGCCCGCTGGCCCTTGCCGATCGGCATGACCAGGTCGATGACCCGGGTGGTCAGGATGTGCGGCTCGGTCTCCAGCCGCAGGCGCTCCTGCGGGTAGAGCGGAGTGAGCTTGTAGAACTCCGGACGCCGCCGCGCCTCCTCCGGCTCCATGCCGTTGATCGTGTCCAGCCGCATCAGCGGGTTGTACTTGTCCCGCCGCTGGTCACCGCTGTTGACGCCCTCGCGGGCCGCCCGGACCGCACCGGTGATCGCGTCACCGCGGCGCAGACCGTACTTCTTGATCTGGGACATCGAGACGTACACGTCGTTCGGGCCGGCCAGGTAACCGGTCGTCCGCACGAAGGCGTAGTTGTCGAGCACGTCGATGATGCCGGCCACCGGGACGAGCACGTCGTCCTCGCTGACCTGCGGCTCACGCCCGCCGGTGTCGGCACCGGTCTCGGTGCGCTCGCCGCGCCCGCGGCGACGGTCCCGGAAACGGCTGCGCCGGCCGCGCCGGCCGCCACCCTCGCCGTCGTCGTCGTCGCTGTCCCGCTCGGCACGCTGACCACGATCGTTGCGGTCACCGCGGTCGGTGCGGTCGTTGCGCTCCGGACGGTCGTTGCGCTCGGCACGCTCGCCCCGCTCGGCACGGTCGCCCCGGTCGTTGCGCTCGGCCCGGTCGCCCCGGTCAGCACGCTCGCCCCGGTCGTTGCGCTCGCCCCGCTCGGCACGCTCGCCCCGGTCGTTGCGCTCGCCCCGCTCGGCACGCTCGCCCCGGTCAGCACGCTCAGCCCGGTCGCCCCGGTCGCCCCGGTCGCCCCGGTCGGAACGCTCAGCCCGGTCGGAGCGCTCGGCACGCTCGGTCCGGTCCCGGCGATTCTCGCCGCGGTCGGTCCGCTCGCCGGCACCAGCCTCTTCGGTACGCGCCTCTTCGGTGCGGGCCTCGGTCGGACGCGCCTCAACGGGACGCGCCTCGGTCGGACGGGTCTCCGCTGCTGCGGTCCGGCTCCGCCGGGTGCGGCTACGGCCCTCGGTCTCGGCTGCCGGCTCGGCCGGGGCCTGCTCGGCACCGCGACCTTCGGCGGCCGGCCGGTCGGCGGTCTCCCGCACCTCGGCGCGCACCCCCTCACGGGTCGGGGCGGCCGCGGCCGCGACCTCGGCCCGGGGTCGAGGGGTCCCGGCGGCGTTGCCGCCCTGCCGCTCGGAAATCGCGGCGATCAGCTCGCCCTTGCGCATGCGAGCCGTGCCGGAGATGCCGAGCGACGCAGCCAGGCTCTGCAGCTCTGGCAGCAGCATCGCCGACAGACCGGTGCCGCTACGCCGACGACGGGCGGGAGCGGCGGCGGTGGCATCGCCAGCGACGTTGGAAACATCCGACGTCACGTCGGTGGTGTCGCTCAATGGATTCCTTCCCTCGATAAGGCCGGGACTGCCCGGAGTCGGAGCTCAGGTGGCCGGGCGGCCTCGGTGCACCCGCCTCGCAAGGACGCGTCGCGGGAGTCTGTGACACAGCAGCCGGTCGGTATCCCGACTCACCAACGTCGGTGAGCAGGTCTCGCCGTCTGCGGCGACCTGTGGAAACTGCGGTGCGGCGTGGGCCTTTGGCAGGGGTAGACGGGCTGACCGCCGAGAGCTTCGGGGGTGCGCCGCCCCGCAGGAGATCGCGTGCTTCGCGGCTGTGCTAGGTCTAGAGCGTAATCAACTCTTCCGACCTGCGGCAACAGGGTCCCGCTCGGCGTGTCCAAGTCTACCCCGTGCGACCCGCGCGCCGCTGACGTCTATCGGTAACTGCCAGATCTCCCAGTCTGTTCCCACTGGGAAGCCCGCTGGAGGCTCGCTGAGCGCCAGCACAGTCGGCCCCGCCCCACTGACCACAGCCGCCACACCGGCCGCACGCAACGCCCTGACCAGGGCAGACGTGCCTGGCATTCCGGCTGCGCGGTGATCCTGGTGGAGCCGGTCGACGGTGGCCGGCAGCAGCAGGGTCGGGGCCGTGGTGAGCGCGTGCACCAGCAGTGCGGCCCGCCCCGCGGTCAACGCGGCGTCGCCGTGCGGCACGGTGGCCGGCAGAGCCGCCCGCGCGGTCGCGGTCAATCCGCGTTCCGCCGGGACGAAAACCGTGGGCCGCACCGCGTCGGCGACCGGCAGGGACACCGCCCGGGCGCCGCCCGGCTCGGACCAGGCCACGGTGAAGCCGCCGAGCAGGCAGGGCGCCACATTGTCCGGGTGGCCCTCGATCTCGGCGGCCAGCCGGAGCGCGCCGGCGTCGTCGAGGCGGTGCTCCCCGTCGACGACGAGGGCCCGGGCCAGCAGCACCCCGGCGACGATCGCGGCGGACGAGGAGCCCAGCCCGCGCGCCTGGGGGATCCGGTTGACGCACTCCACGCTGAGCCCTCCGGGGTGCGCTCCGAGCACGTCGAAGGCGGCGCGCATGGCCCGCACCACCAGGTGTCGGTCGTCGTCGGGCAGCTCACCGGCGCCCTGCCCGGTCACGGTCACCCGGACACCGCCCGACCCGACCTGGGCGGCCACGTCGTCATAGAGCCCGAGGGCGAGACCCAGCGCGTCGAAGCCCGGGCCCAGGTTGGCGCTGGTCGCGGGCACCCGGACCCGGACCGGCTCGGCGGTGAAGTTCGTCGGCACGCGCTCATGCTAGGGCTCGGCACCGACGAACCGGCCCCGCGCCCGCTGCCTGGGACCGCCGAGTTCAGCCGGCCGGGTCCGGAATCGGCTCGGCGGCCGGATCGGTGAGCGAGAGCCGGCGGGTGGCGATCCGCCAGCCGACCGCGTACACGAGGGTGATCAGACCGCAGCCGGCGAGCACCACCCGTTCGTCGACCACGTCCACCACCAGGGCCACCGCGAGTTGGCTCACCGAGATCGCCAGCGTCGCCAGCATCATGTCGGTGGCGAAGACGCGACCCCGAAGCCGGTCCGGGACCTCGCCCTGGAGGGCGAAGTTCGACATCACCCAGTTGCTGCCACCCGCGAAGTGCGCCACGAAGACCAGCAGCAGCACCAGCGGAAACCATCGCACCACCGAGGTGCCCAGGTAGGACAGGCCGTAGAGCGACATGGACAGCGCGAGACCGGGCAGCAGCCAGGCACGGTTGGTCAGCACCCGGCGCATCAGGATCGGCCCCACCAACGCTCCCGCCCCGCGTACCGCGAAGAGCAGGCCGGCGCCGAGCGGGCCGACACCGTACACACCGGCCAGCAGCGGGAACACGGTCAGCACCCCGTTGCCCAGACCCACCGCCGACTTCACCGTGACCAGCGCGAGCACCCGTGGGCGGTGACCGATGTAGCCGAGCGCCTCCCGGACCGCGGACCAGGTCCGCTGGGCCGGTTGGTCGGCGTCCCGGGGTGCCTGCAACGGCCGGCGGATCCGGGTGGCGAGGCCCGCGGCCATCGCCAGGCCCGCCGCCGCCACCCAGAAGCAGACGTACGGGCCGGCAGCGGTGCTGAGCACGCCGCCGAGCGAGGCGCCGACCACCGTCATGGTGCCCCAGGCCGAGCCGGCGACGGCGTTGCCCGCGGCGAGCTCGTGGGGCTCCAGCACGTTGGGCAGCGCGGCCTGGGCGGCCGGTGAGTAGAACGCCTTGGCGACCGCCACCACGCCGATCGCGACCAGCGCCAGCCACGCCGTTTCGGCGTTCCGCACGCCGAGCAGCAGCAGCACGCCCGCCAGCGCGGCCACGTTGGCGGCGATCATGATCTTCCGACGGTCGAACCGGTCGGCGATGGTGCCGGTGTACGGCAGCAGCAACGCCACGATGCCGGTGTCCACCGCCAACACCAGCGCGCCCCAGACGCCGCTGCCGGTCAGGTGCGGCAGCAGCACCAGCAGCGGCACCATGACGAACCAGTCGGCGCCGAAGACCACCAGCTCGGCGAGGAAGAGGTTACGAAAGCTCCGATTGCCGGTCAGAACCGAGAGGGTGGACGCCACGGAGCGCGACCCTACCTGGTCGTTGTCGAGGCCATACCCGCTCCCAGCAGCGCCGAGAGCGTGACGAAGGTGTAGCTGCTCGACCGTGGCCCGTTGATCATGCGGTCCCGGTGGTCGCAGCTGTGGTTGCCCACCTCGTGCCCGGCGAGCCGGTCACGGACGATGTCGGCGTGCCGGCTGACCTGCGCCCGACCCTGAAGAAGGTGGCCGGAACCCGGTGCTGGGCCAGGATGTCGAGCAGCATCGGAGTCCACTGTGGTGCCGAGCCGTCGTCGAAGGTGAGCGCCACCAGGCGTTGGTTGGTCCGCACCGACCAGACGACGCCCCCGACCATCCGCCCGCTCCGCCTCGCCCACACCCCACCCATCTACGAGGAGTACGCAAGAAGTTACACAAGGTGCGGGTAGGTCGAGTCGGAGTGTTTTCGGATGAACCTGGAACGCCCCCGGCAGAATTCCGCCGGGGGCGTTCCGAACTGCGCTTCGACCTACTCGGTCGGCTCGGACGGAGGCAGTGGCGAGGTACGGCTACGGGGCAGCCGCAGCACCTCGAACTGGTCCGTGCCCTCCACCAGCGCCGACGACGGCGCGGGTCGCCCGGCCGGCTGCGCACCCTCGGCCGCAGCCGGGGCGGGCGCGCCGCTCGGCACCGCGACCTGGTTCGGGGCTGGCGCCTCGTCCGCCTCCACCGTGGTCACCGCCGACTCCCCGGAGCGCCGCCGTGCGCGCCGACCCCGCAGCGACTCCTTGGTGTGCTCCACCATCGTGTAGAGCGTCGGCACCAGGATCAGCGTGAGCAGCGTCGAGCTGAGCAGACCACCGATCACCACGACCGCCAGCGGCTGAGAGATGAAGCCACCCTCACCGGTCAACCCGAGCGCCATCGGCAGCAGCGCGAAGATGGTCGCCACCGCCGTCATCAGGATCGGGCGCAACCGGCGACGGCCACCTTCGACCACCGCCTCCCGGACCCCCATGCCCTGCGCCCGGTACTGGTTGATCAGGTCGAGCAACACGATCGCGTTGGTCACCACGATGCCGACCAGCATCAGCACACCGATCAGCGCGGGCACGCCGAGCGGCGTCCCGGTGATCAACAGCAGGCCGATCGCACCGGTCGCCGCGAACGGGATGGAGATCAGCAGGATCAGCGACTGGGTGAGGCTGCGGAACGTGGCCACCATGATCAGGAAGACGATCGCGATCGCGGCCAGCACCGCCAGGCCCAGGTCCGCGAAGGCATCCGCCTGATCCGCGCTGACACCACCGATGGTGAAGCTCGCGCCCGGCACGTTGATGCCGTCCAGCCGCTTCTGCAACTCCGTGCTGGTCGCACCCAGGTTCGAGCCGGTCGCCGCGCCGGTCACCGACACGCTGCGCTCACCGTCGATCCGGGTGACCTGCTGCGGCCCCTCGCCCTGGGTGACCTGCGCGATGTCGCCCAGCTTGACCGGACCAACCGGCAGTGCCCGCAGCTCCGCCACGGTCATCGGCGGCTGCGTGCCCAACCGCAGCACCACGTTCTGCTGCTGACCGTCGAGCGCGACCTGCCCCAGCGGCGCTCCCCGGAACGCCTGCGACACGAGCTGCCCCACGGCGGCCTCGGTGAGCCCGACCCGACCGGCGGCGACCCGGTCGACCGTCACGTCGACCCGCGGCACCCGCGCGGACAGGCTGGTGGAGACGTCCTCGACGTCCGGAACACCGGCCATCGCGGCCCGCGCCTCCTCGGCGGCCCGGGTCAGCACCTCCGGGTCACTGGCCTGGACGATCACCTCCAGCTGGCTGGTCGACGCCTCCTGCCCGCCACCGAAGCTGATCTCACCCACGCCGGCGCCGAGCTTGTCGAACTCCTTGCGCAGCACCTCACGCATCTGCTTGGCGTCGGTGTCACCGTCAAGCGCCAGCGACCAGCTGGCGACGTTGTTACCGCCGCCGCCCGCCCACGGGTTGTCCCCACCGCCCGCGGTCACCTGGTACGTCTCGACGCCCTTGGCGCGGGACAGCACCGACTCGACCTGCTTGGCCGCCGCGTCGGTGGCTGCCAGGCCACTGCCGGCCGGCAGCTCCTGGCTCATGTTGAGGGTGTCCTGGCCGGAGTCGTCCAGGAAGTTGGTCTCCAACTTTTGTGCCAGACCGAAGGTGCCGAAGAGCACCAGCAGGCCGAGCCCGACCGTGATCCACCGGGTCGATCGCTTGCGGGTGGCGAACCCGATCACCGGCAGGTACGCCCGCTGCAACGGGCTGCGCAGCTCCTTCTCCTCCGCGGCGTGCCGTACCGCCTCGTCGTCCGCGGTGCCGCCGCGCGGCTTGAGGAACCAGTACGCGAGGACCGGGATGACGGTCAACGACACCAACAGCGAGGCGAGCAGGGCCACCGTCACGGTGATCGCGAACGGCGCGAAGAGCTGGCCCACGAAACCGCCGACCAGCGCGATCGGCGCGAACACCGCCACCGTGGTGAGGGTGGACGCGGTCACCGCGCCGGCCACCTCCCGGACGCCGGTGATGATGGCGTGCCGCTTCTCCTCGCCGTACTCCAGATGTCGTTTGATGTTCTCCAACACCACGATCGAGTCGTCCACCACCCGACCCACCGCGATGGTCAACGCGCCGAGGGTGAGCAGGTTGAGCGAGTAGTCGCCGATCCACAGGGCGATCAACGCCACCAGCACGGAGAGCGGGATGGAGACCGCGGTGACCACCGTCGAACGCACCGACAGCAGGAAGACCAGGATGACGATGACCGCCATCACCAGGCCCAGCAGGCCCTCGGTGGTCAGCGACTCGATCGACTTCTCGACGAACGGCGCCTGGTCGAAGACCACGGTCAGCTCCGCGCCGGAGGCGTCCTTCAGGTCGTCGAGCCGGTCGCGGATCTCGTGCGAGATCTGCACGGCGTTGCCGTCCGGCGACGCGGTGACCGCGATGCCGAGGCTGTCCTTGCCGTTGGTCCGGGTGATCGCCGTGGCCGGGGCGAGCTGCTGCTCGACCGTCGCCACGTCACCGAGGCGGACAGGTGCCGCGGCCGGGACGACCACGATGCCGCGCAGCTCCTCCAAGGTGGCGATCGGCGTGCCGACCTGCACCGGGAGGGCCAGCGCGCCGTCGGTCACCGCGCCGGCCGGAACCGCCACGCCGTTGGTCTTCAGCGCCGCGCCGATCGCCGTCGGCTGGATCTTCGCGGCGGCCAGCTTCGCCGGGTCCGGGGTGACCACCACGACGTTGTCGCGGGTGCCGGTCACCTCGACCGTGCGTACCCCCTCGATGCCCTCCAGCTCCGGCACCACCGTCGCGCGCAGCTTCTCGGCGAGCGCCCGCTCGTCCGCCGCGCCGGCCGCGGCCAGCACCACCGCCGGAAGGTCGTCGGTGCTACCCGCGATGACCTGCGGGTCGACGCTCTCCGGCAGCTGGGCGTCGATCCGGCTCAGCGCGGTCTGCATCTTGTTGACCACGTCGTCGAGGTCGGTGCCGAACTCGTACGTCACCTGGACGGTGGCCGCGCCCTCGCGCGATGTGGAGGTGACCTTGTCCAGCCCCGGGATGCCCTGGAGGGCATTCTCGATCGGCTCGGTCACCTGCGACTCGACGATCTCGGGGCCGGCGCCGGGGTAGGGGGCCACGATGAACGCGGCCGGGAACTCGAGCGACGGCAGCAGTTGCTGCTTCAGCGACGGAACGGCGAACGCTCCGAACACCGTGGTCACCACCGCGATGAGGGCAATCAGCCCTCGGTTGGCGAGGCTGAATCTGGCGAGCAGCGACATCGGCCTGGCTCACTCCTGAACGAGAATGCGGGCGGGGATACCCGAAAGTGTGCCGGACTCGCATACCTCGGCCCCCGCCACCCCCGGGCCGTCCCGCCGTCCGCCTACCCGCCGCCGATCACCACCCGGACGGTGGCGCGCTCAGGCCAGGTCGAGGGCGCGGGCCGCGGCCAGTGGGTCGTTCGCGATGGTCACCGGTGCCGGCGCGGTGGAGATCGCCCATTCCGGGTCCTTCAGCCCGTGGCCGGTCACCGTGCAGACCACCGTGGAACCGGGCGGCACCGCACCCGCCGCGGCCTGCTGCAACAGGCCGGCCACGCTGGCCGCGCTGCCCAACTCGACGAAGACCCCCACCTCGCGGGCGAGCAGGCGGTACGCGGAGAGGATCTCCCGGTCGGTCACCGACACGATCAGGCCACCGGAGGCGTCCCGAGCATCCAGCGCCTTGGTCCAGCTCGCCGGGTTGCCGATCCGGATCGCGGTGGCGATGGTCGACGGCTCCGGCACCACCTGGCCGGTCACGATCGGGGCCGCCCCGGCGGCCTGGAAGCCGTACATCTTCGGGGTCCGGGTGGTGGCGCCGGCAGCCATCTCCTCCGAATATCCCATCCAGTACGCGGAGATGTTGCCCGCGTTGCCGACCGGCAGGCAGTGGATGTCGGGAGCGTCACCGAGCGCCTCGACGATCTCGAAGGCGGCGGTCTTCTGGCCGTGCAGCCGGTCGATGTTGACCGAGTTGACCAACGCGACGGGGTAGTCCTGGGCGAGCTTGGCGGCCGTCGCGAGGCAGTCGTCGAAGTTGCCGTTCACCTGGAGCAGCTTCGCGCCGTGCACCAGCGCCTGGGCCAACTTGCCCAACGCGATCTTGCCCTGCGGCACCAGCACGGCACAGGTCAACCCGGCCCGGGCCGCGTACGCCGCGGCGGAGGCGCTGGTGTTGCCCGTGGAGGCGCAGATGATGGCCTTGTTGCCGGCCTCGACCGCCTTGGACACCGCGAGGGTCATCCCCCGGTCCTTGAAGGAGCCGGTCGGGTTGGCGCCCTCCACCTTGAGGTGCACGTCGCAACCGAGCCGGGCGGACAGCACCGGCGCCGGCAACAGCGGGGTGTTCCCCTCGTGCAGCGTGACGACCGGCGTGGCCGCGGTGACCGGCAGCCGATCCCGGTACGCCTCGATCAGACCCCGCCACATGTCGTTCTCCTCGCCTCTACCGCCGCGCCCGGCCGAGCATCAGGGCCACCTTGGACCAGCCTGCCGGAGTGGTCGATGGCACACCCCGACTTACCCACCTGGCGGGACGCTCGAGCCGTCCCGTCGATGATGCAACGACTCAGGCGTCGCCCTCGACCCGCAGCACACTGGTCACCGACCGGACAATGTCCAGACCGCGCAGCTCGCCGACGGTCGCGGCGAGCGCGGCGTCCGGCGCCACATGCGTCACGATGACCAGCTCGGCGTCGCCCTCGCGGCCCGCTGGCCCGCCCGCCGAGCCCTGCCGCACCGTCGCGATCGACACGTCGTGCCGGGCGAACACGCTCGCCACCGAGGCCAGCACACCCGGGCGGTCGGCCACGTCGAGGCTCACGTGGTAGCGGGTCAACGCCTCACCCATCGGCCGGACCGCCAGGTCCGCGTACGCGCTCTCGCTGGCCGCGCGCACCCCGGCGAGCCGGTTGCGGGACACCGCGACCACGTCACCGAGCACCGCGCTGGCGGTGGGCGCGCCGCCGGCGCCCCGGCCGTAGAACATCAGCTGCCCGGCCGCGTCCGCCTCCACGAAGACCGCGTTGAACGCGTCCCCGACGCTGGCCAGCGGGTGGCTGCGCGGGATCATCGCCGGGTGCACCCGGACGCTGACCGTCTCCCGGCCGGTGGGGTCGACACCCCGGGCCGCGATGCAGAGCAGTTTGATCGTGCAGCCCATCGCCTGGGCGCTGGCCATGTCCGCGGCGGTCACCTCGGTGATGCCCTCGCGGTGCACGTCGGCGGCGCCGACCCGGGTGTGGAACGCCAGCGAGGCGAGGATCGCCGCCTTCGCCGCCGCGTCGAAGCCCTCCACGTCGGCGGTCGGGTCGGCCTCCGCGTACCCCAGCGCGGTGGCCTCTTCGAGGGCCTCGGCGAAGCCGGCGCCGGTCGCGTCCATCGCGGAGAGGATGAAGTTGGTGGTGCCGTTGACGATGCCGGTGACCCGGTTGATCCGATCGCCGTGCAGCGACTCCCGCAGCGGGCGCAGCAGCGGGATGGCCCCCGCCACGGACGCCTCGTAGTAGAGGTCACCGCCGCCCTCGGCCGCCGCCTCGTGCAGGGCCACGCCGTCCTCGGCGAGCAGCGCCTTGTTGGCGGTGACCACGCTCTTGCCGGCGCGCAGCGCCTCGACCAGCCAACTCCGGGCCGGCTCGATGCCACCGACCACCTCGATCACCACGTCCACGTCGTCGCGCTTGATCAAACCGAGCGCGTCGGTGGTGAACAGGTCCTCGTCGACCGGCAGGTCACCCCGGTCGCGGCCGAGCCGGCGGACGGCGATGCCGGCGATCTCCAGCGGAGCGCCGATCCGCGCGGCCAGGTCGGCCGACTGCTCGTGCAGCAGCCGGACCACCTCCTGGCCGACCGTGCCACAGCCGAGCAGCGCCAAGCGCACAGGTGACGTCATCCAACATCCAATGCGAGCAGGTCCTCTTCGGTTTCCCGCCGGACGATCAGGCGCGCCTGGCCGTCGCGCACCGCGACCACCGGTGGCCGGGGCACATGGTTGTAGTTGCTGGCCATGCTTCGGCAGTACGCACCGGTGCCGGGCACTGCGACAAGATCTCCGGGCTGCACGTCGGCGGGCAGGAATTCATCCTTCACCACGATGTCCCCCGACTCACAGTGCTTTCCCACCACGCGGGCGAGCAACGCCTGCGCCTCCGAGGCCCGCGAGGCCAGCGTGGCCGAGTAGGAGGCGTCGTAGAGGGCGGTGCGGATGTTGTCGCTCATTCCGCCGTCGACGCTGACGTACGTCCGGATGCCGTCGAGTTCCTTGACCGTGCCGACCTCGTAAAGGGTGAACACGGCCGGCCCGACGATGGCCCGGCCCGGCTCGATCGACAGGTGCGGCACGGCCAGGTTCTCCGCCGCGCACTCCGAGTCGACGATCTTGCGGAGGCGCTTGGCCAGATCCTGCGGTGTCGCCGGGTCGTCCTGGGTGGTGTACGCGATGCCGAAGCCGCCGCCGAGGTCCAGCTCGGGCAGCTCCACCCCGCGCGCGTCGCGGATCTGCGCCTGGAGGGCGAGCACCCGCCGGGCCGAGACCTCGAAGCCGCTGGCGTCGAAGATCTGCGAGCCGATGTGCGAGTGCAACCCGCGCAGCTCCAGCACATCCTCGTCGAGGATCTTGAACGCGGCGTTCGCGGCGGCACCGCCGGCCAGCGAGAAACCGAACTTCTGGTCCTCGTGGGCGGTGGCGATGAACTCGTGGGTGTGCGCCTCGACGCCCACCGTGACCCGGACCAGCACCCGGGGCCGGACCCCGCGCTCGCGGGCCAGCGCGGTGAGCCGGTCGATCTCGGTGAACGAGTCGACGATGATCCGGCCCACCCCGGCGTCCAACGCCCGGCCCAGCTCGGCGACCGACTTGTTGTTGCCGTGGAAACCGATCCGCTCCGGCGGCATTCCGGCCGAGAGCGCGGTGGCCAACTCACCGCCGGTGCAGACGTCCAGGTGCAGGCCCTCCTCGGCGATCATCCGGACCACCGCCCGGCAGAGGAACGCCTTGCCCGCGTAGAAGACGTCCTCGGTCGGGAAGGCCGCCCGGAAGTCGCGGCAGCGCGACCGCAGGTCGGCCTCGTCGAGGACGTACACCGGGGTGCCGAACTCGGCCGCGATGTCGCGGACGCTCAGGCCCGCGACGGCGACCGCGCCGTCGGCGCCGCGCGTCACCGACCGCGGCCACAGCGCCGGCACGAGGGCGTTGACGTCGGCCGGGGTACGCAGCCAGGCCGGCCCCTGGTTGCTGATGTCCGCGTGCAGCGCACCAGCCTCATGAGCCCTCATGTCACATCCTCTCGGGTGCGGAGACGCCGAGCAGGTAGAGGCCGTTGGCGATCACCGTGCGGGTGGCGTTGTTGAGCCAGAGCCGAGCGCGGTGCTGGTCGGTGATCTCCTCGTCGCCCAGCGGCAGCACCCGGCAGTTGTCGTAGAACCGGTGGTAGGAGGCGGCGACGCTCTCCTCCAGGTAGCGGGCCACCCGGTGCGGCTCCCGCAGCTCGGCGGCCGTCGCCACCACCGCGGGGAACTGGGCGAGCGCCTTGAGCAGCTCGTTCTCCTTCTCGTGGTCGAGCAGCTCGGGGCGGAACGCGTCCCCGTCGCCCGGAACCAGCCCCACCTCGGCGGCGTTGCGGGCCACGCCCGCCGTCCGGGCGGCGACGTACTGCACGTAGTAGACCGGGTTGTCGCGGGTCGCCCGGGTCCACAGCTCGATGTCGATGTCGATCGGGGAGTCGCTGGAGTAGCGGGCCAACGCGTACCGGGAGGCGTCCACGCCGATCGCCTCGACCAGGTCCTCCAGCGTGATCACCGTGCCGGCCCGCTTGCTCATCCGCAGCGGGGCGCCGTCGCGCAGCAGGTTGACCAGCTGCCCGATGAGGATCTCCAGGTTGCGCTCCGGGTCGTCGCCGAAGCAGGCGGACATCGCCTTCATCCGGCCGATGTAGCCGTGGTGGTCGGCGCCCAGCATGATCACGACCCGCTCGAAGCCGCGCTCGCGCTTGTCCAGGTAGTAGGCGCAGTCCGCGGCGAAGTACGTCCACTCGCCGTTGGACTTCCGCAGCACCCGGTCCTTGTCGTCGCCGAAGTCGGTGGTACGCAGCCAGGTGGCGCCCTCGGACTCGTAGAGGTGCCCCTGCTCGCGCAGCCGGCTCAACGCCAGGTCGAGCTCACCCCGGTCGTGCAGGTCCTTCTCGTTGAAGTAGGTGTCGAACTCCACCCCGAAGTCGCGTAGCGAGGTGCGGATCTCGTCGAACATCAGCGCGACGCCCTCGACCCGGAAGACCTCCTGGGCGGCGTCGTCGTCGAGCGAGCGCACCTCCGGCCGGCGGGCCTGCACCTCGCTGGCGATCTCGGCGATGTACGCCCCGCCGTAGCCGTCCTCCGGCGCCGACTCACCCTTGGCCGCGGCGAGCAGCGACCGGGCGAACCGGTCGATCTGCGAACCGGCGTCGTTGAAGTAGTACTCCGTCCCGACGTCGGCGCCGGTGGCCCGCAGCAGCCGGCTCAGCGCGTCACCGACGGCCGCCCAGCGGACCCCGCCGATGTGCACCGGCCCGGTCGGGTTGGCCGAGACGAACTCCAGGTTGATCTTCTCGCCGGCGAGCCGGTCGCTGCGGCCGTACTCCGCACCGGCCTCGACGATCACCCGCGCGAGCTGACCGGCCGCGGCGGCGTCGAGCCGGATGTTCAGGAAGCCCGGCCCGGCGATTTCCACCGATTTGACACCCGGCGCCCGACCCAACTCGTCGGCCAGGGCCGTAGCCAACTCCCGGGGCGGGACGCCCACCTTCTTGCTCAACTGCAGCGCGAGCGTCGAGGCGTAGTCGCCGTGCTCGGGGTTGCGCGGTCGCTCCACCACCGTGCTCTCCGGCAGCGCCGCGCGGTCGAGCCCACGCTGCTCGAAGACGGCGTGGGCGGCGGCAAGGACGACCGAGGCTAGTTCTGCAGGAGTCACCCAACCATGTTATCGGGGGTAGACTCGGGCACTCGGCGGCTCCCCTGCGCGTCATCCGGCCCGCCACTCCCCTGACCGACCGACTTGACGAGGCACGATGAGCATCAGCACCCCGGGTGGCCCTGAGCGCCGCCCGACCGTGGTCAGCACCGGCAAGAAGCCGGCCGCGGGCCGGCCGGCGTCCGGCGCCAAGGCCGGTTCCGGCAAGCCGACGGGCAAGCCGGCGGGCTCCCCGCGGGCCGGTGGCAAGGGCCCGCGCAAGCCGGTCACCCCGGTCAAGGTGAGCCAGGGCCGCGCGTGGGGCCCGATCGCGCTCTTCGTCGCGGTGGGCGTGCTCGCGGCCGGCATCATCGGCTACGGCGCCTGGGCGTCGTTCCAGGGCTCCAAGCCGTGGGACAAGCGGGCCGACGCCATCGAGGGCATCGTCAACATCCGCAAGACCGACAAGGCGAGCCTCGATTACGAGTCGCACAAGTCGGGCCCGCTGACCTACAAGTACTCGCCGCCGGTGGGTGGGGTGCACAACGCCGCCTGGCAGAACTGCATGGGCGACGTCTACGACGCTCCGATCGCCAGCGAGCACGCGGTGCACAGCCTGGAGCACGGCGCGGTGTGGATCACCTACCGCCCCGACCTGCCCAAGGACCAGGTCGACAAGCTCGCCGGCAAGGTGCGCGGTGTCGAGAAGATGCTGATGAGCCCGTACGAGGGCCTGGACAAGCCGATCTCGCTCCAGGCCTGGGGCTACCAGCTCAAGGTCGACAATGCCGACGACTCGCGGATCGACGAGTTCATCAAGGACCTGCGGGTGAACGCCTCCGTCGAGGGCCCGACGGCGCTCTGCAACACCGGCATCACCGCCACCGGCACCACGCCGCGTGAACTCCAGCAGCAGCCCACCCAGTAAGGACGGCAATGACCGCTCCGGCGACCACCGACAGCGAGTACGACGAGATCCCGGCCGTCCCGGACGAGGGCGGCCGGGCCCCGGCGTCGCGCTACGGCGTGCTGGCACTCGCCATCATGCTGGTGGTGGGGCTTCTCCTCGGGTACGCGGGCGGTCTGCTCACCCCGCGGCTCACCCGGCCCGGTGACGCGTCGGTCGAGGCGGGCTTCGCGCGGGACATGACGACCCACCACGCGCAGGCGGTGGAGATGAGCCTGGTCGCGTACCGGTCGGCCACCCTCCCCGAGGTGCGGCAGATCGCCGTCGACATCGCCACCGGGCAGCAGGGCGAAATCGGCGCCATGCAGACCTGGCTGCGCGAATGGGGCCTCAGCCCGACCGGGTCGAAGCCGCCGATGTCGTGGATGTCCGACGGCGCCACCGTCAAGGACGGTCTGATGCCGGGCATGGCCACCCCGCAACAGATGACCGCCCTGCGCGACGCCCAGGGCATCGAGGTCGACCGGCAGTTCCTGACCCTGATGTACGACCACCACCTGGGCGGCATCCACATGATCGACGCAGCCCTCGACGCGACCGACAATGCCGAGGTGGTGCGGGTGGCGAAGACCATGAAGGCCACCCAGCAGACCGAACTGAACAACCTCCGGCAGCTCCAGGCGCAGGCCAAGGGCTGACCGACCGGACGGGCGCACCCGGCCCGCGTCCCCGCCGATACGGCGGTGACGCGGGCCGCAGCATGTCGGGCCGAGCCGGGCCGGGGGCCTTGATCGACTCGGCTTGCAGGAAACCGCGCTGTCCGGGCTACCAGGACGCCCCGATTTCCAGGAACCCGAGTCGATCAAGGCCGGCCGTATCACCGCCGATGACCCACAACGCCCCACTTCGTTCCTTCTGGGCGTTTTGCGTGGCACAGGCGATTACGTTGCTTAGAGAGTTTTCTCCCCACATATCGTGACCAGTTGCGATTCGGGCTCGTTGCCCAAGACGTGGGGGTTGCACTCAGAGACGCACGGCGTTCGGTCACCAGTTGGTGCCGACGCCACACCATCGGTGGTGACGGGGCGGTGGCAGCCGTCCGTCGCGGACAGCGGCAGGGCGAGCCGGGAATGCTCAGCCGCGAACAGGAACTCGAGTTGATCGACACGCTGCGGGGCGTCCACCCCGACGAGTTCGGCCTGGACGAGGAGTTGTGGACGCGGCAGAGCCTTACCACCCTCATCCAGCGGCGCTTCGAGCTGCCGTTGGACGCTGGCGCGGTCGGGGCGTACCTGCGGGCCTGGGGGTTGGGTCCGCGGGAGCCGCGCGAACGGGCCTGCGGGCTTTGCGTCAGCGCGGTCGAGCGGTGGGTCCGCAGCGAGTATCCGGCGATCACCCGGGCCGCTCAGGAGCACCTCGCGGAGGTCTACTGGATCGGCCGGGTTCGGCTGCGCGGCACGATGCCGGCCGCCGACGTGATCTCCGCCGTCTCGTCTCGCGGTCGGGTGCGCTTCATGATCACCACGCCGACGGTGGACCCGCCGCTCCCCCGCGAGTTCGTGCTGCGGCTCAGCGGCGAGGAGCAGCGCACCGTCCACCTGATCGTGGACGGCTCCTGGCCGCGCAACGAGTGGCCGCGCCGCCTCCCACGGCGAATCGTCCTGCACCCGCTGCCGAGTTGCGGGCGGGCGATCGCCGCCTGAGCACCGGGTGGGCCGGTCCGACACGATCGGCTCACCCGATACCGATTCGGCGTACGCAGGGGAGGTTTGCTAGTCTTCTCCAGTCGCTGAGCCCCCGTAGCTCAGGGGATAGAGCACCGCCCTCCGGAGGCGGGGGCGCAGGTTCGAATCCTGCCGGGGGCACCAAGATTGATTACCACGAGAGGCTCCTGACCAGGAATTCGGTCAGGAGCCTTCATCGTTTTGGCCGAACACCCGCCGGCAGGACAGCCGCTGGCCCCAGGGGCGAAACCAGCCGCCGCCCCGCTCACGCACCCGCCGAAGACCCGCGATGTCACGAGATCAACAATGTCGCCATGCTGTTTCTCGGGTTGCTCCTCGCCGCGCTGGGCGGGGCGGTCATCGCGACAGCCTTGGCCGTCCGTGGGTTCCGGGCGATGTTCAGGAAGAGCGAACGGTCGGGTCGCCTGGGCACGGCTGCGCTGCTCGTCGGCGCGGGCGCCGTCGCCCTGTACGCCTGGGGCCTGCTCCACCTCGGCTACGCGGTGATGCAGGCCGAGGACGGTGGCGCCGGATCCGCCCCGGTCGGACCCTGCCGCCAGGCCGGACCACAGATGGCGAGCCTGGTCGTCGGGTACGACGTCAGCCTCCTACCGCTCCGCTTCGAGTGCCGCCTCAGCGGTGGCGGCACCTACGTCAGCTCGTCCGTGCCCGGGTACGTCAACCAGGGCACGGCCGTCCTCGGTCTGGTCACCGCCACCTGCGGAGTCCTCGCCACCACCACGGCACGGCGCCTCCGACCGCCGGTGGCGTGAACCGTCGGCCGGAGGCGGCCGGTCAGGTGCCGACGTACGCCGCCAGGTGCTCGCCGGTGAGCGTGGAGCGGGAGGCGACGAGGTCCGCGGGTGTGCCCTCGAAGACGAGCCGCCCACCGTCGTGGCCGGCACCGGGGCCGAGGTCGATGATCCAGTCGGCGTGTGCCATGACCGCCTGGTGATGCTCGATGACGATCACCGACTTGCCGGCGTCGACCAGGCGGTCGAGCAGGCCGAGCAGTTGCTCGACGTCGGCCAGGTGCAGGCCGGTGGTCGGCTCGTCGAGAACGTAGACCCCGCCCTTCTCGGCCATGTGGGTGGCCAGCTTGAGCCGTTGCCGCTCCCCGCCGGAGAGGGTGGTGAGCGGCTGCCCCAGGCTCAGGTAGCCGAGCCCGACGTCGGCGAGCCGGTCGAGGATGGCGTGCGCTGCCGGCGTACGCGCCTCGCCTGCGCCGAAGAACTTCTCGGCCTCCGTCACCGACATCGCGAGCACCTCGCTGATGTCGCGGCCGCCGAAGCGGTATTCCAGCACCGACGCCTGGAACCGCTTGCCCTCGCAGTCCTCGCAGGGGGCAGCGACACCGGCCATCATCCCCAGGTCGGTGTAGATCACGCCCGCGCCGTTGCAGCTCGGGCAGGCACCCTCGGAGTTGGCGCTGAACAGAGCCGGCTTCACCCCGTTGGCCTTCGCGAACGCCTTGCGGATCGGGTCGAGCAACCCGGTGTACGTGGCCGGGTTGCTGCGCCGTGAGCCGCGGATCGCGCCCTGGTCGATCGAGACCACGCCCGCGCCGGCCGGGATGGACCCGTGCACGAGCGAACTCTTGCCGGAGCCGGCGACACCGGTCACGACGACGAGCACCCCGAGGGGTACGTCGACGTCCACGTTCTGGAGGTTGTTGGCCGTGGCGCCCCGGATCTCCAGCTTGCCGGTGGGCGTCCGCACCGTCTCCTTGAGAGCCGCCCGGTCGTCGAGGTGACGGCCGGTGATGGTGCCGCTGGCCCGTAGACCTTCCAGGGTGCCCTGGTAGCAGACGGCACCGCCGTCCGTGCCGGCGCCGGGCCCGAGATCGACGATGTGGTCGGCGATGGCGATGGCCTCCGGCTTGTGCTCCACGACCAGCACCGTGTTGCCCTTGTCGCGCAGCTGGAGCAGCAGCTCGTTCATCCGTTGGATGTCGTGCGGGTGCAGCCCGATCGTCGGCTCGTCGAAGACGTAGGTGACGTCGGTGAGCGAGGAGCCGAGGTGGCGGATCATCTTGGTGCGCTGCGCCTCGCCGCCGGAGAGGGTGCCCGACGGCCGATCGAGCGACAGGTAGCCCAGCCCGATCTCCTCGAACGAGTCGAGGAGGTGTTGCAAGCCGGCCAGCAACGGGGCCACCGACGGCTCGTCGATCTCGCGTACCCAGGCGGCCAGGTCGCTGATCTGCATGGCGCACGCGTCGGCGATGTTCTTGCCCTTGATCTTCGACGACCGGGCCTCCTTGCTGAGCCGGGTGCCGGCACACTCGGGGCAGGTCGTGAAGGTCACCGCACGCTCCACGAAGGCGCGGATGTGCGGTTGCAACGCGTCGATGTCCTTGGCGAGGAAGGACTTCTGGATCGACGGGATCAGGCCCGCGTACGTCAGGTTGATCCCATCGATTTTGATCTTGGTCGGCTCCCGGTGGAGCAGGTCGTGCAGCTCCCGCTTGTTGAACTTGGCGATCGGCTTGTCCGGGTCGAAGTAGCCGCAGCCACGGAAGATCCGGCCGTACCAGCCCTCCATGCTGTAACCCGGGATGGTGATCGCGCCCTCGTTGAGCGAGAGGTTGTCGTCGTAGAGCGCCGACAGGTCGATGTCGGTCACCGCACCCATGCCCTCACACCGCGGGCACATGCCGCCGAGACGGTTGAAGGTCGCCTTCTCGGTCTTCGTCTTGCCGGCACCGCGCTCGACGGTGATCGCGCCGGTCGCCTTCACCGAGGGCACATTGAAGGAGTACGCGTTGGGCGAGCCGATGTGGGGCTGCCCGAGCCGGCTGAACAGGATGCGCAGCATCGCGTTGGCGTCGGTGGCGGTGCCGACGGTGGAGCGGGAGTTGGCCCCCATCCGCTCCTGGTCCACGATGATCGCCGTGGTCAGGCCATCCAGCAGGTCGACCTCGGGCCGCGCCAACGTCGGCATGAAGCCCTGCACGAAGGCGCTGTAGGTCTCGTTGATCATCCGCTGCGACTCGGCCGCGATGGTGCCGAACACCAGCGAACTCTTGCCGGAGCCGGAGACACCGGTGAAGACCGTCAGCCGCCGCTTCGGGATCTCGACGCTGACGTCCTTGAGGTTGTTCACCCGCGCGCCCTGCACCCGGATCAGGTCGTGGCTGTCGGCGACGTGCGGCGCGGACGGCTGGCTGGCCGTGCTCATCGTGTCTCCATCTGTCGGGCGTGCAGGACTCAGCGCACTTCCTGGATGCGGATCATATTGCCCGCCGGGTCCCGGAAGGCACAGTCGCGCACGCCGTACGGCTGCTCGGTCGGCTCCTGGACGACCTCGGCGTCGCTGGCCTCCAGCTTGGCGAAGGTGGCGTCGAGGTCGGTGGTGGCCAGGTTGACACCGAAGTAGCTGCCCTTGGCCATCAGCTCAAGGATGGTCTGCCGCTCGTCGTCGGTGATGCCCGGGTTGGCGGCCGGCGGGTGCAGGACGATGGCGGTGCTGGGCTGGCCGACCGGCCCGACCGTGATCCAGCGCATCCCCTCGTAGCCGACGTCGAGGCGGACCTCGAAGCCGAGGACGTCGCGGTAGAAGGCCAGCGAGGCGTCCGGATCGGTGTGCGGCAGGAAACTCGAATGAATGGTGATGTCCATGCTGGTCACGCTAGTTGCGGCTCGGTGACCCGCGCTTCTCGATTCCTGACCGGTCTGGTCACCTGCTTCGCCACGCACGACGGCATCCCCGCGGTCGCCTGCGCCGCCTGCCGCCGGTAGACGCTGGGCGGCACGCCCACCAGCTCGGTGAAGCGGGTGCTGAAGGTGCCCAGCGACGAACAACCGACCGCGAAACAGACGTCGGTGACGCTCAGGTCGCCACGGCGCAACAGGGCCATCGCCCGCTCGATCCGTCGGGTCATCAGGTAGCTGTACGGAGATTCGCCATAGGCGAGCCGGAACTCGCGGCTGAGGTGCCCGGCCGACATGTGCGCGCCACGGGCCAGCGCCTCGACGTCCAGCGGTTGCGCGTACTCCCGGTCGATCCGGTCGCGGACCCGGCGCAGCCGCGCGAGGTCGCCCAGTCGCTGGGTCGCGTCGGATTTGCTGCTCACCTGGGAAATCGTGCCACAACCCACCGACAACCAGCGCGCACCGGGCCCGAGCCAGGCCCGAGCCGGGGCCGACGAGGCGGTCAGCCGGCCTCGCGGCGGGCGCGGGCTCGACGCTTGCCCTCGTGCATGGCCTGCACCCGGGCCACCGGGATGGTCCGGCCCTCGGCCACCAGGTCGGCGGGGAGCGACTGCGGGGCCGGCATCAGCGCGGCCCACGGGTCGCCGTCGGCGAGCAGCGCCGGCGCGGTCCGGATGGTGAAGTCGGCGGGGGTCACCTCGGTCAGGTCGGCCCAGTCGACCGGGAAGGAGACCGGCATCCCGGGGCGCAACCGGGGGCTGTACGCGGCGGCCACGGTCGCCCCGCCCGCCCGGGTGGCGTCCACGAAGACCCGGCCACCCCGGTCCTCCTTGATGTACGCCGTGGTGGCCACCGTCGGGTCGAGCCGCTCGGCGCGGACGGCGAGCGCCCGGGTGGCGGCGGCCAACTCCTCGGCTGTTGGCTCGTCGGTCACCGGCACGAAGACGTGCACACCCTTGGCGCCGCTGGTCTTGACCGCACCGGCCAGGCCGGCGTCGGCGAGGGCCTGGCGAACCAGCAGGGCGGCGACGACCGCCGCGCGGAACCCGTCGCCGTCCGGCGGGTCCAGGTCGAGGACCAGGTGGGTCGGGCGGTGCAGATCCGCCGCGGTGGCCAGTGTCGGGTGGTACTCCACCGCCCGCTGGTTGGCGAACCAGAGCAGGGTGCGACGGTCGTCGCAGAGGGCGTACGAGATCTCCCGGTGCGACGCCTCCGCCCAGACCGACGCCCGACGGACCCAGTCCGGGGTGTAGCGGGGCAGGTTCTTCTGCATGAACGGCGGTTGGCCGGGGCGGACCCGGATCACCGACAGCGGCCGACCCCGCAGCTGCGGGAGGATCCGGTCCTGGACCGCGTCGAGGTAGTCGACGAGGTCACGCTTTGTCGCGTCGTCACGATCGGACAACGGCTGGTCCAGGTTGGTCAGGGCCACGCCGTCCCGGGTCTCGTCAGCCTCACTCACCCGACCACCCTCCCGGCCCCGGAGCCGCCGGTCAACCGGACGCGGCGCTTCGGTGCGGATCAATTCCGGCACCCACCGCCGCCGGGCCCGACCGATCGGCGGCCGACGACGGCCCGGCCGAGCGGCGGGGCCGTGTGGTCAGCGCCACCAGCCACGCGGCGACCACGAGACCGGCGGCCACGGCGAACGCGGTCCGGTAGCCGCCGGCGAGCGCGGCGGTCTCGGCCCAGCCGGCGGCCCGCAGCCCATCGCTGCGGGCGGCGGCCAGGGTGGCCAGCGCGGCCAGGCCGACCGCGCCGCCGACCTGTTGGGTGGTGTTGGCCAGGCCGGAGGCGAGCCCGGCGTCCATGTCGGTCGCACCGGCCATGGCCAGGGTGGTGACCGCGGGCAGGGTCAGGCCGCCGGCCACGCCGAAGATCAGCATCGCGGGGAGTACGTCGGCGACGTAGGCGCCGTCGGCGGGCAGCCGGGCGAGCAGGGCGAAGCCGACGGTCGCCAGGGCGAGCCCGACCAGCAGAACGGTCCGGGCGCCCCAGCGGGCGATCAGCCGACCGGCGAGGCCGAGCGAGACCACGGCGATCACGACCGGGGTGGGCAGGAAGGCCCAGCCGGTCGCGGCGGCGTCCAGCCCCAGCACCAGTTGTAGCTCCACGGCGAGCAGGAACTGGAATCCGAAGTACGCGCAGACCATGAGGAACTGCACGGCGTTCGCCGCCACCAGACCCGGGACGCGCAGCACCCGGGACGGCACCAGCGGGGTCGCCGCCACCCGTTGGCGCAACGCGAAACCGCCGAGCAGCAGCGCCGCGAGGGCCACCGCGCCGACCGTCCGAGGGCTGGTCCAGCCGTGCTCGCCCGTTCCCACGATGCCCAACACGGCGGCCATCAGGCCGGCGGTGGCGAGCAGCGCGCCGGGCAGGTCCAGGCCGGCGCGCAGGCCGATCCCCCGTTCGGCCGGGAGCCGGCGGAGGGCCGCGATCAGGATGGCCGCCCCGATCGGCACGTTGACCAGGAAGATCGTCCGCCACCCGGCGGCCTGGGTGAGCACCCCTCCGGCGACCGTGCCGACCGACGCACCGGCCGCGCCGGTGAAGCTGAAGACGGCGATGGCGCGGGCCCGTTCGGCCGGCTCGGGATAGAGCCGGACGATCATGCCGAGGCTGACCGCCATGGCCAGCGCGCCGCCGACGCCCTGCCCGAACCGCGCGCCCACCAGCAGGGCCGGCCCGGTGGCGACCGCGCAGGCCAGTGAGGCCACTGTGAACAGCGCGACCCCGGCCAGGAAGACCCTCCGCCGGCCCAGCAGGTCGCCGAGCCGGCCGGCGAGCAGCAGCAGCCCGCCGAACGCGACCAGGTAGGCGTTGACCACCCAGGCCAGGCCGGCGGCGGTGAAGCCCAGGTCGTGTTGCACGGCGGGCAGCGCCACCGCGACGACGGTGCCATCCAGGATGATCATCAGGCTGCCGGCGCAGAGCACCAGCAGCGCCGGCCAGCGGGACGGGACGGGACGCTCCACGGAAACCCTCCTTGGTGCACGGTTTGTTACCGAGGTCATCGTCTGTGACCATGAACCGGAGCGGAAGGAGGCACTTTGATGTCCCAGAGGAACAGCGATGTGTCCGCGCTGGTCGAGGTCGAGCTGACCTGCGCGGCCGGGAACGTGCCGTTCACCCCGGGTCAGGCCCGGGCGTGCACCGTCCGCGAGGTGCTGGACCGGGTCGGCGGCAAGTGGAGCATCGGCATCCTGGTGGCCGCCTCGCACGGGCCGGTGCGCTTCACCGAGCTGGAGCGGCACATCGAGGGCATCAGCCGCCGGATGCTCACGTTGACGCTGCGCAACCTGGAACGGGACGGCCTGCTGCACCGCACGGTCTACCCGACCGTCCCGCCCAAGGTCGAATACACCGCCACCCCGATGGCGCTGGAGCTCTACGAGTCACTGGTCGCGCTGACCAGCTGGGCCGAGCGGCACCGCCGGGCCATCGCCGAGGCGCGGACCAGGTACGACGCCGAGCACGCCGGTTAAACCCACTCGGGGTGTGGTGAACGCCACCGCTTGAGTCTGACCGATCGGTCAGGGTCTGACCGATCGGTCAGGCATGCTGGTTTGCGGGAGGTGGACCGGGCATGGTCAGAGCGGTACCCGACACGCACGGCGAGATCCTCGCCGCGGCGGCGCGACAGTTCACGGTGACCGGCTATCGAGGCACCTCCCTGCAGGACATCGCCCGGGAGGTCGGCTGCTCCAAGGCCACCGTGCTCTACCACTTCGCCAACAAGGAAGCCCTGCTCGCCGAGCTGATGGCCCCCGCGATCGAGATGCTCCGCGGCCTCGACGACCAGCTCAACGGCCTGACCGGCGCGGCCGCCCAGGAGGTCGCCGCACAGGGCTTCGTCGACCTCGCGGTCCGGTTCCGACAGGAGATCGCGGTACTGCGCGGCGAGTTCCCGGAGCTGCTGTGCCAGCCGGCCTTCGCGCACATCCAGCAGATCTCCGACCGGCTGCGGGACGCGTTGGCCGGGCACTCCGACCGGCCGGGCGCCCGGATCGCCGCGCTGGTGCTGCTCGCCGGCATCTCCGAGGCGTGCGCCGAGTTCGTCGACATCCCCGACGACGAGCTGCGCCCCGCCCTGCTCACCCTCGCCCGGCGGGCCGTCGAGCCCGTCGACGCACCCCTGCCCCATCCACCCACGACCGAGGACAAGGACTCCTGATGGCCACCCTGCTCTACCGGCTCGGCCGGGGCGCGTTGCGCCGGCGACGGCTCGTCGTCGCGCTCTGGCTCGTCGTACTCGTCGGCGCCGGCCTGGCCGCGGCGACCCTGCGCGGCCCGACGGCGAGCAACTTCACCATGCCCGGCACCGAGAGCCAGCGCGCACTCGACCTGCTGGCCGACCAGTTCCCCGCGGCCAGCGGCGCCACCGGCACCATCGCGGTCAAGGCACCCGCCGACGGCCAACTGGCCACCCCGCAGGGTCAGGCCGTGGTGCAGGAACTCGTCCAGCAGGCGTCGACACTGCCCGGCGTGGTCGGCGCGGTCAACCCGCTCCAGGTCGGCGCGGTCTCACCCAACGGCCGGTACGCGCTGGTCCAGGTGCAGTTCGCCACCGGCGCGGACGACGTGACCGACGAGCAGCGCACCGCGTACGAGGAGGTTGGCGCAGCAGCCAAGGCACAGGGTTGGCAGGTTGCCCCCGGTGGTGAGGTGCTCGGCGGCGAGCCGGAGATCGGCTCCACCGAGGCGCTCGGCGTCCTGGTCGCCGCGATCGTCCTGATCATCACGTTCGGTTCCCTGGTCGCCGCCGGCATGACGATGCTCAACGCGCTGATCGGCGTGGGCGCCGGCATGGCCGGACTGTTCGCGCTGAGCAGCGTCGTCCAGCTCACCAGCACCGCACCGATCCTGGCGCTGATGCTCGGTCTCGCGGTCGGCATCGACTACTCGCTCTTCATCACCTCCCGGCACCGGCAGAACCTGCTCGACGGCCTGTCCCCGGAGGAGGCGGTCGGCCGGGCCGTGGGCACCGCCGGCTCGGCCGTGGTCTTCGCCGGCGCCACTGTGGTCATCGCCCTGGCCGGGCTCGCCGTGGTGGACATCCCGTTCCTCACCGTGATGGGTCTCGCCGCCGCCGGCACGGTCACCGTCGCCGTACTCGTCGCCATCACCCTCCAGCCGGCGCTGCTCGGCTTCGCCGGTCGCCGGGTACTCCCCCGCCGGCTGCGCTCCGTGGTCACCGACGGCACCGCCACCGACGGCGCCGCCGCTGCCGAGGACGACTCGGACATCACCGACCGGCCGGCCACGACGACCACGACCGATGACCGCAACCGGTTCGGCTTCCGCTGGGCGCGACTGATCACCCGGTTCCGCGTACCGGTCATCCTGGTCGGTCTGCTCGGCCTGGGCCTGCTCGCGCTGCCCACGCCGGACATGCGGCTGGCCCTGCCAGGTTCCGCGACGGCCGCCGTCGGCTCACCCGCCCGGGTGGCGAACGACCTGACCGTCGAGGGCTTCGGAGCGGGCTTCACCGGCCGGCTCGCGGTGGTGGTCGCCGGTGACACGCCACAGGCCACCTCGGCCGCCGTGCCGCAGGTCACCGCCCTGCTCCAGCGCACCGAAAACGTCCTCGCGGTGGCACCGCCCCAGCTCAGCCCGGACGGCCGGACCGCGCTGCTCGGCGTGGTGCCGAAGACCGGCCCGACCGACGAGGCCACCGAGACCCTGGTGCACGACATCCGGGGCGCGGTGAGCGGAATCCCCGACGCGGACGTGCTGCTCACCGGCGCCACCGCCATCGGCATCGACGTCTCCGAGAAGCTCTCCGACGCGCTACCGATCTACCTGTTGCTGGTGGTCGGGCTCTCGGTGCTGCTGCTGATGCTGGTGTTCCGCTCGCTGCTGGTGCCGGTCAAGGCGGCGCTGGGCTTCCTGCTCACCGTCGCCGCCACGTTCGGCATCACGGTGGCCGTCTTCCAGCAGGGGCACCTCGCCGACCTCGTCGGCCTGGACACGCCCGGCCCGCTGATCAGCTTCCTGCCGATCCTGCTCATCGGCATCCTGTTCGGGCTCGCCATGGACTACGAGGTGTTCCTGGTGTCCCGGATGCGGGAGGACTTCGTCCACGGTGAGACGGCCCGACAGGCCACCATCAGCGGCATGGGGCACGGCGCACGGGTGGTCACGGCCGCCGCGCTGATCATGATCTCGGTCTTCGGGGGCTTCGTCTTCCTGGAGGACCCGGTGATCAAGTCGATGGGCTTCGCGCTCGCCGTTGGCGTTGCCATCGACGCGTTCGTGGTCCGGATGACCATCGTCCCGGCGGTGATGTCGCTCCTCGGCGACCGGGCCTGGTGGCTGCCCCGCTGGCTCAACCGCGCCCTGCCCAACGTGGACATCGAAGGCGAGGGCCTGCGCACCCACCTCGAAGACCGCACTCCGACGCGCGTCTGACCCATCCGACAGTGGAGGTGTGGCGCCCGACGGGCCCACACCTCCACTGCGTCAAACGCCCGCCGGGTAGGTCTCCATCTCGCCCGGAATCGCTGGCACCGGCAGCGGGTGCAGAGCGGTGGTGTCGTCGCACCAGATGAAGGCGTCGTAGCGGTCGCCGAGCCGCGTCGGCACGTAGTTGCCCCAGGACTCGAAGGACGGGTCGTAAACGACCCCGATCGCCCGGTGGTCCACGGTGTCGGTGACCCAGCCCGGCTGGTCGTCGCCGCCGAAGATCAGCACCGCCCGCTCCGGCATCAGCTCGTGCAGCCGCCGCTCGATCGACCCCTCCCGGGCCGGGGGCACCACCATCGCCTCGGGCGGCGAGCCCCAACGGGGTGCCGCGATCACCGTGCCCCGGTAACTGCCGAAGCCGACCAGGGCCACCGCGTCCTCGCCGTGCCGCTCCCGGGCCAACTGACCAATGTTGACCATCCCGTCGGCGGCCATGTCGGTGGCCCGCGCATCCCCGACGTGCGTGTTGTGCGCCCAGACGATGCCCCGGGCGTCCGGACCGTACCGGTCCAGCAGCCGGTCCAGGGTATCCTGCATGTGGGTGTCGCGGATGTTCCACGAGTCCGGCCCGCCGGCCACCATCGCCCGGTAGTAGCGCTCCGCACCGGCCACCACCTCCGCGTTCTGCCAGGCCGAGAAGCGATCCGGGCCGTCGGAGAGGGCGTGTTCGCGGGTCCGGGCGAGCAACCGGACAACCTCCTCCTCGCAGCGGGCGGAGACGAACCGGCTGGCCGCGCCGTACTCCTCGACCCTCTTGCCGTACGGCTCGAAACACCGGTACGCGTCCTGCGCCGCCTCCAGCGACTTCGGGTCCTCCTCCCCCAGGTAGTCGAAGATCGCCTGCATCGACTCCCAGAGGCTGTACACGTCGAGCCCGTGGAACCCGGCCCGTTGCTCCTCCGGCCGCTCCACGTTCCAGGCCCGCAGCCAGCTGGCGAACCGGGCCACCTCGGCGTTGGCCCACATCCAGGTCGGCCATCGCTCAAACTGATGGAGCGCGAGCTGCGGTTCGAGCGCGCCACCCGGCGCGGCCGTCACCGAACGGTGCACCCGATCACAGTCCGGCCAGTCACCCTCCACGGCGACGAAGGAGAAGCCGCACTCCGCGATCAGCCGGCGGGTGAGTTGCTCCCGCAACCGGTAGTAGTCGTAACTGCCGTGGGTGGACTCACCGATCATCACCACCCGGGCGTTCCGAACGCGCTCCAGCAACGGGTCGAAGTCGCTCGGCGCGCCGAGCCGCTGAACCAGCATGCCAGCGGCTACCCGGCCGCCGCTGCGGCAAACCGTGGGCGCGTCGCGGGCCGACACGCCGGCCGCCGGGCCGTCGTGGGTGCCGACCAAACCGGTGTACGGCCACCGCGAGCGGGTAGCCGGCCGACATGACCGTCACCGGCGTTCAGTTGCAGGAGTACCTGGCCGGGCTCGACTACCCGGTCTCCCGGGAGGACCTGATCCGCTGGGGTCAGGAGAACGGGGCCAGCACGGCAATGTTGCAGATGTTGCAGGCGCTGCGAGCGGACCAGTTCAACTCCCCCGACGAACTGAACGCCGCCCTGTCCACCCCCACCTGACCCGACCCCCTCACCTGACCACCACACCCCGCTGACCCCGACCACCACAGCCCGGTGATCAAGAAGTTTGCGTCACGCCTCGTGGCGTGTCGTGACGCAAACCTCTTGATCAACCTGGGGGGGTGGGGGGAAGGGGGTGGGGGGTTAGGGGAGGGGGACGGGGATGGTGCGGGATTCGGTGCGGGCGGTTTCGGCGGCGGCGAGGATGCCGACGACCTCGCGGCCGAAGCGGACGTCGCAGCGGTGGTCCCGGGTGCCGGCCCGCACCTGCTCGACGAGCTGGTCGATGGCGACGCCGAACGCGGTGGCGGCATCGTTCTCGCCGAACGGGACGTTCTCGATGCCGTTCTCGCCGTAGAACACGAACTCCCGGGCCATCGACTCGGTCGGGGCATCCAGGGAGAGCGAGGCGCTGCTCGTGGCACCGCCCTCGTGGGTGAGCAGCAGGTGCACCATCCCGTTCGGCCCGTCCATCGCCGCCACCTGCGTCACCCGGCCCAGCACCGGCAGGAGGATCGAGAGGGCGTGCGGGGCGATGTCCCAGAGCGCCCCGTGCTCACGACGCCACAACGAGCCGCCGTACGGGCTGCCCTCCTGAAAGATCGAGGCGAACGCGGTGGTCCGGCCGTGCTGCCAGCCCCCGGCGGCGGCGGTGGCGGCCAGGAATGCGGTCACGTTCGGCTGGAACCGCTGGGTGAAGAAGACGACCGAGGCGACCCCGGACTCCTCGACGGCGGCCACGACCCGGTCGGCGTCGGCCATGCTGAGCGCCACCGGCTTGTCCAGCAGCAGGTGCCGACCGGCGCGGGCGGCCCGGACCGCGATGTCGGCCTGGATGTCCGGCGGTAGGGCGACGGCGATCGCCTCGCACTGCTCGATCAGCGCGTCGACGTCGGCGTAGGCGGGCACCCCGTACCGTTCGGCCAGCGCGGACGCCCGCTCCGGGTTGCGGCCCCACACCCCGACCAACTCCGCGTCGGGATGCGCGTGCAGCGCCTTCCCGTGCGTCTCGATCGCCCAGTGACCGGTGCCGAACAAGCCGAACCGCAGCACGTGTTACCTCCGCTGTTTCCCCGCACCGCGGCGTCGCCGCGGACCTGATCCACGCTAGTCGCCCCGGCTGCCATGACGGCGGCGGGTTCGACCAATCGAAGCAGCTCACCTTCGGGTTCGGACCCGGCGTCGAGGTGTCCGCCCGGCTGACGGCAGCTGGAGGCAGGCGACTGACGGGCGCGCGTCACACCCGGAGAGGCAGGGCATCCCTTTACTACGACGGTTAGTAGGCTGTGCCGGTGACCGAGGCAACGACCGGGTGGGTCCGGTGACCAGCGTAGGCACTGATTCGCCGGTGGACGGGATCGTCGCGGCCGCGCCGATCGTGCTGTCGCTGCTCGTCGCGGTGTGGGCCTTCGCGGCGGCGGTACGCCACCGGCCGCCGGACCGGGTCCAGTTCGTCGGTCTGGCCGTACTCGAAGTGGCGTTGCTGGTGTTGAGCGTGCTGGCGCTCGTCGCGGTCGGCGGCGGGGATCAGCCCGGCGAGCCCGGCGCCTTCTTCGGCTACCTGGTCACGCTGGTGTGCCTGCCGCCACTGGCCTGGGTGCTGGCCCGGATGGAACCGACCCGCTGGGGCTCGGCGATCGTGTGCGCGGTCTGCCTGGTGGCCCCGGTGGTGGTGGTCCGGTTGCAGCAGACCTGGGAGGTGCTCGGTGGTTGAGACAAAGCCGGTGCGGCGGCGTACGAACTCCGGCCCGGGTCGGCTGCTGATCGCGGTCTACCTGCTCTTCGCCATCGCGGCGACGAGTCGGGCCGGCCTACAGCTCGCCACCAAGTTCGACGAGGCGCCGGTGGCGTACCTGCTCTCCGGGGTGGCCGCGCTCATCTACATCGTGGCGGCGGTGGGGTTGGCCCGCGCCGGGCACACCGGCCGACGGGTCGCGTTGGCGTGCTGCTCGGTGGAGCTGGTCGGGGTGGTCGCGGTCGGCATCCTGAGCCTGGCCGACAAGGAGCTCTTCCCGGACGAGACGGTCTGGTCGCAGTTCGGCAGCGGGTACGGCTACATCCCACTGGTGCTGCCGGTGCTCGGCCTGCTCTGGCTCTGGCGCACCCGCCGCGACCCCGCCTGACCGGGCGCAGACCCGGCGACGAGGGCGTCCCCTGCACGAAGGAACGCCCTCGTCGGGAGGTACGGGTCAGTCCCGTGGGCCGCCCGCGACGTAGATGACCTGACCGGAGACGAAGCCGGCGCCCTCGCTCGCCAGGAACGAGATGGTGTGCGCGACGTCCTCCGGCCGGCCCGGTCGACGGACCGGGATCTCGGCGGCGGCGTGCTTCTGGAAGTCGTCGAAGTCGACCTTCATCCGGGCGGCGGTGGCGGCCGTCATGTCGGTGACGATGAAGCCGGGTGCGACCGCGTTCACGGTCACCCCGAACGGCCCCAGCTCGATGGCGAGCGTCTTGGTGAAGCCCTGCAAGCCGGCCTTGGCGGCGGCGTAGTTCGCCTGGCCCCGGTTGCCCAGCGCGGAGGTGCTGGAGAGGTTGACGATCCGCCCCCACTTCCGGTCCACCATGTGCTTCTGGGCGGCCTGGCTGAACAGGAACGCGCCGCGCAGGTGCACCCCCATCACCGTGTCCCAGTCGGCGTTGGTCATCTTGAACAGCAGGTTGTCGCGGAGCACACCGGCGTTGTTGACCAGCACGGTGGGCGCGCCCAGCTCGGCGGCGACCCGGCTCACCGCCGCCTCGACCTGGTCCCGGTCGGACACGTCGGCGCCCACCCCGAGCGCCCGGCCGCCGGCGCCGGCGATGGCGTCCACCGTCTCCTTGGTGGCCGCCTCCTCGATGTCGACCACGGCGACGGCCATTCCGTCGGCGGCCAGCCGTCGGGCGGTGGCCGCGCCGATGCCGCGTGCGGCTCCGGTGACGATGGCGACGCGGGACTCCTCCGACATGATTACCTCCCGGTAACTTGGGGTCGATCGGAGGAGCTTAACGTCAACAGGCCGACCCTCGGCATAGGCGAATCCACCGGTATCCGTGACCGGAGACCTTCACCGCGCCGAGCTTTCCCAACTCGCCGTAGCCGCGGTCGGAGAGCACGTCGATCGGCAGGTCGGCCTCCGGCTCGAGGCTGCTGAGGTCCACCTCGACGTCGTCGGTGCCCAGGTTGTGCACGAAGACCATCGTCCCGGTCGGTCCGTCGGCCCGGTGCGCGAGCACTCCGGCCGGCATCGCCACGTCGATGTGGGTCGTCGAGCCGGAACCGATCTCGGGTGCCTCCCGCAGCGTACGGATCATGCGCTCGAACCAGGCGAGCAGTGACTTGGCGTCGCTCCGCTGAGCGGTGACGTTGATGTTCTGGTAGCCGAACTCACCCTTGTCGATCACCGGGCGGACCAGCTTCTCCGGGTCCGCCGTGGAGAAGCCGGCATTCGGCTGGTACGACCACTGCATCGGGGTACGGATCGCGTCCCGACCCCGCAGCGACAGGTCCTCGCCCATCCCGATCTCCTCGCCGTAGCGCAGCACCGGCGTGCCGCGCATGGAGAACTGGAGGGCGTACGCCAGCTCGATGCGCCGTCGGTCGTTGCCGAGCATCGGGGCGAGCCGGCGACGGATGCCCCGGTCGTAGATGCGCATGTTTTCGTCCGGGCCGAACTGCGCGTACACCTGGTTGCGCTGTTCGGTCGTCAGCCGGGACAGGTCGATCTCGTCGTGGTTGCGCAGGAAGGTGGCCCACTGCCCGCCGACCGGCAGCTTCGGGGTGTCGTGCAACGCGTCGATCAGCGGCTCCGGGTCCTCGCGGGCCAGGGCGAGCATGAGTCGACCGTTGAGCATGAAGTCGAAGAGCATGTGAATCCGGTTGCCGGAGCCGCTGGCGTCGCCGAAGAACGTCGGTAGCTGGTCCGGCTCGACGTTCGCCTCGGCCAGCAGGACGGCGTCGCCGCGGCGCCACTGGACGTGCTGGCGCATCTCGGTGAGGAACTCGAAGTCCTTCGGGGAGTTCGGGTTGCCCGGCTCGGTCAGCTCGATGATGAACGGCACCGCGTCCATCCGGAAACCGGAGACGCCGAGCTGGAGCCAGAACGACATGATCTTCTTGATCTCGGCCCGGACCTGGGGATTGGCGAAGTTGAGATCCGGCTGGAACTTGTAGAACCGGTGGTAGAACCACGCCTTGGCGGTCCGGTCGTAGCTCCAGGTCTCGTCCTGCTCGCCCGGGAAGACCATGCCCTGGTGCCGGTCGTCCGGTTCGGTGTCGGACCAGACGTACCAGTCCCGGTACGGCGAGTCCGGCGAGGAACGGGCGGACTGGAACCACGGGTGCTCGTCGGAGGTGTGGTTGACCACCAGGTCGATGATCACGCGGATGCCCCGGTTCTGCGCCTGGTGCAGCAGCTCGGCGAAGTCGCCCAGCGTGCCGAAGCGCGGGTCCACGTTGTAGAAGTCGGTGGCGTCGTAGCCGTCGTCGCGGTTGGGCGACGGGTGGATGGGGTGCAGCCACAGGCAGGTCACCCCGAGCCGGGCCAGGTAGTCCAACCTCCCGATCAACCCACGGATGTCACCGACCCCGTCGCCGTCGGAGTCGGCGTACGTGTCGATGTCGAGGCAGTAGACGACGGCTTCGGAATACCAACGGTCACCCATGCCGGAGGAACATCTCCGATCGATCACCGCGGCAAACCCGTCAGGCGGGTGGCGGGTGGCGTTGGTTACCGTGCCGGTCATGGAGAACGACCTCGTACCGCCGAGCGAACCGTTGGACTGGGCCCGGGGCAGTTGGCTGCACCCGCCCGTACGCGTCGAGGAGGGCCCGGCCGGCGAGCTGATCGTCGAGCCGGCGGCGGAGAGCGACTTCTGGCGGCGGACCAGCTACGGCTTCGTCCACGACAACGGCCCCGCCCTGCTGGCGCCGCTGCCGGTCGGGACCGCCATGGAGGTGAGCTTCCGGCTCGACTTCTCGGCGCAGTTCGACCAGGCCGGTGCGTTCGTCCGGGTCGACGAACGGACCTGGACCAAGGCCGGTGTGGAGGTCAGCGACGGTGAGGCGCAGCTCGGCGCGGTGGTGACCCGGGAGTTCTCCGACTGGTCGGTGGGGCCGGTGCCGGAGTGGACGGGCCGGGAGGTGACCGTCCGGGTCAGCCGGGCCGGCGACGCGCTGACCGTCCGCGCCCGGGTCGACGACGAGCCGTGGCGACTGGTCCGCCTCGCCCCGCTGGACCCGACGGCAGACGCGATGGCCGGTCCGTTCTGCTGCGCGCCGTCCCGCGCCGGCCTGACGGTGGTGTTCACCGGCTGGCGGCAGGGGCCGGCGGACACCGCACTGCACCCGGAGCACTGAGCACAGGTGTAGTCCGGGGGCGGATGGGTATGACCACCCGATCCCCGACCGCCGACCGGAAGGACGACCATGGCGTACGCCCAGGCTGGCGACCCGTCCGAGTTCACCGGGTTGACCGGCTGGGTGGCCTCGGTGATCGAGGCGATGGGTCCGGCCGGCGTGGCGCTGCTGGTGGCGCTGGAGAGCATCGTCCCGCCGATCCCCAGCGAGATCGTGCTGGCGCTCGCCGGTTTCCTGGCGCACGAGGGCAAGTTCAACGTCGTCCTCGTGGTGCTGGCCGCGACGGTCGGTTCGCTGGTCGGCGCGTTGGTGCTCTACTGGCTGGGCGCGGCGCTCGGCGAGGATCGGCTCAAGCGCTGGTTGGACCACATCCCGTTGGTGGACAGCGACGACCTGGAGAAGGCCGACAAGTGGTTCGAGCGGCACGGTCGGTGGGCGGTGCTGATCGGCCGGGTGGTGCCGGTGGTCCGCAGCCTGGTCTCCGTGCCGGCCGGGGCCAACCGGATGCCGCTGGGCGAGTTCATCCTGCTCACCACCATCGGCAGCGGGGTGTGGAACGGTCTCATCGTGGGGGCCGGTTACGCGCTCGGGCGTCGTTGGCGGGACGTGGAGCGCTACAGCGACTGGTTCAACTACGCGATCGTCGCGGTCTTCGTCGTGATGGTGGTCAGTTGGGTGATCCGTAAGCTCCGCAAGCGCCGGGAACGCGACGACCGGCGGTCGGTGACCGCCGGTCGCTGAAGCCGCGTCACCGCGTACCGCCGGCGCCCTGGACGGACGCCGGCGGGCACGGACGCTCCTATGCCGGGTCAAGTGGTTGGGGTGGGTTTTCCAAGCGTCGGTAGATTTCGCGGGCGACGTAGCGTTT
>NZ_JCADBI010000026.1:0-62171 GCF_059358895.1 Micromonospora sp. BQ32
AACACCTCGCGGACTGGATCGCCACCCGCGGCTACGCCACCAGCTGACCCCAACCACCCAACGACACCGAAGGGCCGAACCCCACCACGGGGCCCGGCCCTTCGGCATGTCCTCAGTCGGTGGCGAGGACGGCCAGGATCTGCTCGCCGTACTTGGCGAGTTTGTTCTCGCCGACTCCGCTGACCCGGGACAGGTCGGCCAGTGTGCTGGGCGCGTCGTTGGCGATCTGTCGCAGCGTGGCGTCGTGGAAGATCACGTACGCCGGGACGCCCTGCTCCTTGGCGGTGGTCGCGCGCCAGCCGCGCAGCCGCTCGAACAGCGACGCGGCGGCCGGGGTCAGCTCGGCCACGACGGTGGACGAGCCGCGCGGCTTCGAGGAGCGGCTCGATGCCGGCTTCTCCGGCTCGCGGCGCAGGGTGACCGTGCGGCGGCGACCGAGGACGTCGGCGCTCGCCTCGGTCAGGGCCAGCGTGCCGTAGTCGCCCTCCACGGCGAGCAGCCCTTCGGCGAGCAGTTGCCGGACCACGCCCCGCCACTCGGCCTCACTGAGCTCGGAGCCGATGCCGAAGACGGTCAGCGAGTCGTGGCCGTACTGGCTGATCTTGTCGGTCTGCTTGCCGAGCAGGATGTCGATGCAGTGCCCGGCGCCGAAGCGCTGGTTGCGTTCGCGGTCGAGCCGGAAGACGGCGGAGAGCAACTTCTGGGCGGCGACCGTGCCGTCCCAGGACTCCGGTGGGGTGAGGCAGGTGTCGCAGTTGCCGCAGGCGGCCGTCGTCGTCTCGCCGAAGTATTCGAGCAGCTGGACCCGCCGGCAGCGCACCGTCTCGCAGAGGGCGAGCATCGCGTCCAGGTGCGCGGCGAGATTACGGCGGTGGGCGAGGTCACCGTCGGACGTCTCGATCATTTTGCGTTGCTGGACCACGTCCTGCAGCCCGTACGCCAGCCAGGCGGTGGACGGCAGGCCGTCGCGGCCGGCGCGGCCGGTCTCCTGGTAGTAGCCCTCGACGGACTTGGGCAGGTCGAGGTGGGCGACGAACCGGACGTCGGGCTTGTCGATGCCCATGCCGAAGGCGATGGTGGCCACCATGACCAGGCCGTCTTCCCGCAGGAAGCGCTGCTGGTTGCGAGCGCGGGTGCCGGCGTCCAGCCCGGCGTGGTACGGCAGGGCGGCGACCCCGTTGGCGGTGAGGAACTCCGCCGTCTTGTCGACCGAGGCCCGGGACAGGCAGTAGACGATGCCGGCGTCGCCGGGGTGCTCGTCGCGCAGCAGGGTCAGCAGCTGCTTGCGGGGCTCCCGCTTGGGCACGATCCGGTACTGGATGTTGGGCCGGTCGAAGCTGGCCACGAAGTGCCGGGCGTCGTCGAGTTTGAGCCGGGTCGCGATCTCGGTGCGGGTGGCGCTGGTCGCGGTGGCGGTCAGGGCGATGCGGGGCACCTGCGGCCAGCGTTCGTGCAGCATCGACAGCGCGAGGTAGTCGGGGCGGAAGTCGTGCCCCCACTGGGACACGCAGTGCGCCTCGTCGATCGCGAACAGGGAGATGCGGCCCCGGTCCAGCAGGGCGAGGGTGGGCCGGACGCCGAGCGCCTCCGGGGCCAGGTAGAGCAGGTCCAGCTCGCCGGCGACGAAGGCGGCCTCGACTCGGCGTCGGGCGTCCAGGGTCTGGGTGGAGTTGAGGAACCCGGCGCGGACGCCGACTGCGGTGAGGGCGTCGACCTGGTCCTGCATGAGCGCGATCAGTGGGGACACGACGACGGCGACCCCGTCGCGGACCAGGGCCGGGATCTGGTAGCACAGGGACTTGCCACCACCGGTGGGCATCAGCACCAACGCGTCGCCGCCGGCGACCACATGGTCGATCACGTCCTGCTGGAAACCGCGGAAGGCGTCGTAGCCGAACACCCGGCGCAGCACCGGCAGCGCGTCCTCGGTACGCAGGTCGGTGGGAGAAGCCATCCGGGGAGTCTACGAGCCCAGCCCGACAGCGCCCGTCCGGCGCACCCGGGCCGGGTGCGCCGGACGGGCGACGCGGTCAGCCGGGCTGGCTGGACCGGTTGGCCAGGCCGCGCGGCGGTGCCTTCATTCCGACCACGATGTCGACGATCTCGATGTAGCGGGCCTTGTTGCCCATTCGGAAGGCGGTGGCCGCCGCGTTGATCTCCTCGAGGGTGTCGGCCTCGACCATGGTGACCTGGTCGTACTTGCCGTTCACCCCGGTGCACACGACGTGGGTGAGCTGCTTGGCGAAGCGGCCCAGGTCGCGGGCGTGCTCGGCGGAGATCTCGTGGATGCCCTCGCGGCCGAGGGCGAAGTACTCGGGGCTGATCCGCATGAACAGGAAGCCGACGTACTTGTTCTTGTCCGCCAGGTCGTGCATCGCACCCTCCAGATGTCGGTCTGACCTGCGACGATCACGTTGAGCGTATTGACAACTACTGATCGTCATCAAGTGCGCTCGGTGTCGGGAGGGCGACCGTCGGAACGGTCCGCGGGCGCCGCCCGGCCACGGGTGCCCGGCCGCGACCCGGCGGCGGGATAGAGTCGCTGATTGACCAATCGCGGCCGAGGGCGGCCGCGGCGCCACGGCTTGGGGGTACGGGTGAGCGAGGCGCGCACAACCGGTGACCGGATCGACGGCCCGGATGCCGGTGACGAGCAGTTGGCGGCCGAGTCGGAGACCACCCTCGTGGTGGTCACCGGCCTCTCCGGGGGTGGCCGCAGCACAGTGGCCCGGGCGTTGGAGAACGTCGGCTACTACGTCGTGGACAACCTGCCGCAGGCCCTGATGCTGGACATGGCCGAGCTGGCGTTCAAGGCGGGCGGCGCGGCCCGGCGTACCGCCATGGTGCTGGACGTGCGGTCGCGGGCCTTCTCGACCGACCTGGCCGGGGCGATCCGGGAGCTCAAGGAGCGCGGGTTCTCGCCCCGGGTGGTCTTCGTCGACGCCGACGACGAGGTGCTGATCCGGCGGTTCGAGAGCGTTCGGCGTTCGCACCCGTTGCAGGGTGACGGGCGGCTGGCCGACGGCATCGCCGTGGAGCGCGGTCTGCTGGAGGAGGCCCGCGACCAGGCCGACGTGATCATCGACACCAGCCACCTGAACGTCAACCAGCTCCGGCGGCGCATCGAGGAGCTGTTCGGCGGCGAGGACGCCCGCCGGCTGCGGGTCACCGTGCTGTCGTTCGGCTTCAAGTACGGCCTGCCGCCGGACGCCGATTTCGTGCTGGACGCGCGCTTCCTGCCGAATCCGTACTGGGTGCCGGAGCTTCGCGAGCACACCGGGCGGGAGGAGGCGGTCAGCGCGTACGTGCTGGGCCAGGAGGGTGCGGACGCCTTCGTCGCCTCGTACGCCGACCTGGTCGGCGCCACCACGACCGGCTTCGAGCGGGAGGGCAAGCGGTACCTCACGGTCGCCGTGGGCTGCACCGGCGGCAAGCACCGCAGCGTGGCCATCGCCGAGGAGTTGGCCAGCCGGCTGCGCCACTCCGGGCTGGCGGCGAACGCCCAGCACCGCGACCTGGGGCGGGAATGACGGCCCGGCGGGTGGTGGCGTTCGGCGGCGGGCACGGGCTGTCCGCCTCGTTGCGTGCCCTGCGCCACTGTGCGCCCGAACTCGACCTCGACATCACCGCGGTGGTCACGGTGGGTGACGACGGCGGCTCCAGTGGTCGGCTGCGGGCCGAGCGAGGTGGCCTGCCCCCGGGAGATCTGCGCCAGGCGCTGGTGGCCCTCGCCGGGGACCACCCGGCCACCCGGCGCAGCGCCGGGCTGTTCCAGCACCGCTTCGCCGCCGTACCGGTGGGCGTACCCGGATCCGGAGCGACCGACCCGGGCCCGGCGGCGGGCGACGACCCGGACCGGGACGGCGCGGCCCCGCGCGGCACCGACACAGCCCCGCGCGGCACCGACGGGGCGTCGGCCGGCACCGACGGAGCATGGGCCGGCACCGGCGGGGCGTCGGCCACCGACGGTCTGACCGGGCACGCGGTGGGCAACCTGGTCCTCTGCGGCCTGATGGAGCTGCTCGGGGATCCGGTGGCCGCGCTGGAGCACGCCGGCGCGATGCTCGGCGCCGTCGGCCGGGTGTTGCCGATGTCCCGCCAACCGGTCGGCATCGAGGCGCGGGTACGCGGCGCCGACCCGGCCGCCCCCGACGAGGTGCGCACGGTGAGTGGCCAGCACCAGGTGGCCGTCACCACCGGGCGGGTCGAGTCGCTGCGCCTCACCCCGAGCGCCCCACCGGCCTGCGCCGAGGCCATCGAGGCGATCCGGGCGGCCGACTGGTTGATCTTCGGGCCGGGCAGCTGGTACACCAGCGTGCTTCCGCACCTGCTGGTGCCGCAGTTGGCCGACGCGATCGTGTCCACCTCGGCCCGGCGGCTGGTCACGCTGAACCTCGCTGCGGAGAAGGAGACCCTCGGGCTCTCCGTCGCCGACCATCTCGCGGCGCTGCACTGGTACCTGCCCGAGCTCAAGGTGGATCTTGTGCTCGCCGATGCCAAGGCGGTGGGTGACCCCGAACCGGTCGAACGTGCGGCAGAATCGCTGGGTGCCCGCCTGGTCCTCGCCCCCGTCGCCGTTGTCGACGGGACTCCCCGCCATGATCCGGCTGCACTGGGCGCCGCGCTGGTGCCTGTCCTGGGCGCCGATCGTTAGACACGTACGTAATCTCCGGCGACACGCCGGAACAGGTCCGTGAGGGGACGCACAATGGCGATGACGGCCGCGGTCAAGGACGAGCTGAGTCGGGTCGACGTGCCCAAGCCCTGCTGCCGGCGGGCGGAGATGGCCGCACTGCTGCGCTTCGCCGGCGGGCTGCACATCGTCTCCGGCCGCGTGGTGGTGGAGGCTGAACTGGACACCGGGGCGGTGGCCCGGCGGCTGCGCCGGGAGATCGCCGAGGTCTACGGCTACCCCAGCGAGATCCACGTGCTGGCCTCCGGTGGCCTGCGCAAGGGCAGCCACTTCATCGTGCGGGTGGTCAAGGACGGCGAGGCCCTCGCGCGGCAGACCGGCCTGCTCGACGTGCGGGGTCGCCCGGTGCGCGGGCTGCCCCCGCACGTGGTGGCGGCCAACGTCTGCTGCGCGGTCTCCGCGTGGCGGGGCGCGTTCATGGCCCACGGCTCGCTCACCGAGCCCGGCCGCTCCAGCGCGCTGGAGATCACCTGCCCCGGGCCGGAGTCGGCGCTGGCGCTGGTCGGCGCGGCCCGCCGCATCGGCATCACCGCGAAGAACCGCGAGGTACGCGGGGTGGACCGGGTGGTCGTCAAGGACGGTGACGCGATCGCCGCGCTGCTCACCCGGATCGGCGCGCACTCCAGCGTGCTGGCCTGGGAGGAGCGTCGGGTCCGCCGCGAGGTGCGGGCCACCGCCAACCGGCTCGCCAACTTCGACGACGCCAACCTGCGCCGGTCGGCGCGGGCGGCGGTCGCCGCCGCCGCCCGGGTCACCCGTGCGCTGGAGATCCTCGCCGACGAGGCGCCCAACCACCTGACCGACGCCGGTCGGCTGCGTCTGGAGCACCGGCAGGCGTCGCTGGAGGAGTTGGGCGCGTTGGCCGAGCCCCCGCTGACCAAGGACGCCATCGCCGGGCGGATCCGCCGGCTCCTGGCGCTGGCCGACAAGCGGGCCCGCGACCTTGGCATCCCGGATACGGAAGCAGCCGTCACGCCCGACATGCTCGTGGTCTGATAGGACGGTGGGGCCGCACGGTGCGTCCGGGAGCACGACCCGGCGCAGCGTGGTCTCGCACGCTCGGATAGGGTCGCTGCGTACGGCAAGGGGGCCGACACCGGCACTCCTCGTCGTGCCCCACCGCCTCGGGCGGTCAGGTCCTCAGACCGCGCGGCGGGGTGGCCGAGATGAACCGTCGACGGCCGGCTCCAACGGTCGGCGCACACCATTCCCGCCGGCCCGTTGTCTGAAGCCGGCGGACCAGAACGCGAGGAGATGGGACCTGTGACCATCCGGGTTGGCATCAACGGCTTTGGCCGAATCGGCCGTAACTTCTTCCGGGCAGTGCTGGCGTCTGACGCCGACATCGAGGTCGTGGCGGTGAACGACCTGACCGACAACGCCACGCTCGCCCACCTGCTCAAGTACGACAGCATCCTCGGTCGCCTGCCCTACGAGGTCAAGGCCACCGCCGACGAGATCACCGTCGGTGGCAAGACCATCAAGGCGTACGCCGAGAAGGACCCGTCGAAGCTGCCGTGGGGCGAGGTCGGCGCCGACGTCGTCATCGAGTCGACCGGTTTCTTCACCGACGCCACCAAGGCCAAGGCGCACGTCGACGGCGGGGCCAAGAAGGTCATCATCTCCGCCCCGGCGAAGAACGAGGACGTCACCGTCGTCATGGGTGTCAACCACGACACCTACGACCCGGCGAAGCACACCATCATCTCCAACGCCTCGTGCACCACCAACTGCCTCGCCCCGATGGCGAAGGTCCTGCACGACACGTTCGGCATCCAGCACGGTCTGATGACGACGATCCACGCGTACACCCAGGACCAGAACCTCCAGGACGCGCCGCACTCGGATCTGCGTCGGGCCCGCGCCGCCGCGCTGAACATCGTGCCGACCTCCACCGGCGCCGCCAAGGCGATCGGCCTGGTCCTGCCGGACCTCAAGGGCAAGCTCGACGGGTACGCCCTGCGGGTGCCGATCCCGACCGGCTCGGTCACCGACCTCACCGTCAACGTGGGTCGTGAGACCACCGTGGACGAGGTCAACGCCGCGCTGAAGGCCGCCGCGGACGGCCCGCTCAAGGGCATCCTGGTCTACAACGAGGACCCGATCGTCTCCACCGACATCGTGACCGACCCGGCGTCGTGCATCTTCGACGCGCCGCTGACCAAGGTCGTCGGCAACCAGGTCAAGGTCGTCGGCTGGTACGACAACGAGTGGGGCTACTCCAACCGCCTGGTCGACCTCGTCAAGCTGGTCGGTTCGTCGCTGTGAGCATCCGGACCCTCGACGATTTGCTCGCCGAGGGGGTGTCGGGTCGGCGCGTGCTGGTGCGCGCCGACCTGAACGTCCCGCTCGACAAGCAGACCGGTGCCATCACTGACGATGGTCGGATCCGCGCGGTGCTGCCGACCCTCGGCGCACTGGTCGAGGCCGGTGCGAAGGTGGTCGTCTGCTCGCACCTGGGCCGCCCGAAGGGCGTTCCGGACCCGCAGTTCAGCCTGGGCCCGGTCGCCGGGCGGCTCGGTGAGCTGCTCGGCGCGCCGGTGCACTTCGCCACCGACACCGTCGGTGATTCCGCCCGCTCCACCGTCGCCGGCCTGGCCGACGGCCAGGTCGCCCTCCTCGAGAACCTGCGTTTCAACGCCGGTGAGACCAGCAAGGACGAGGCCGAGCGGGGTGCCTTCGCCGACCAGCTCGCCGCGTTCGGCGACGCGTACGTGGACGACGCGTTCGGTGCCGTGCACCGCAAGCACGCCAGCGTCTTCGACGTGCCGGCTCGGCTGCCGCACGTCGCGGGCCGACTGGTGCTGCGTGAGGTCGAGGTCCTCTCGAAGCTCACCGGTGACCCCGAGCGCCCGTACGTGGTGGTGCTCGGTGGGTCGAAGGTCTCCGACAAGCTCGCCGTGATCGAGGCTCTGCTGCCGACGGTCGACCGGCTGCTCATCGGCGGCGGGATGTGCTTCACCTTCCTCAAGGCCCAGGGCCTGGAGGTGGGCACCTCGCTGCTGGAGAAGGACATGGTCGAGACCTGCCGCAACCTGCTGGAGCGGTCCGGCGGCAAGATCATGCTCCCGGTCGACGTGGTGGTCGCGGACGCGTTCGCTCCGGACGCGGCGCACGACACGGTCCGGGTCGACGGCATCCCGAGTCACCGGCTCGGCCTGGATGTCGGCCCGGAGACGGTGGCCGGCTTCAGCGCCGCGCTGTCCCAGGCGAAGACGATCTTCTGGAACGGCCCGATGGGCGTGTTCGAGATGCCGGCCTTCGCGGCGGGCACCCGGGGGATCGCCGAGGCGATCACCAAGGCCGACGCGTTCAGCGTCGTCGGCGGCGGTGACTCCGCAGCGGCCGTCCGTGCCCTGGGGCTGGACGAGTCGTCCTTCGGGCACATCTCCACCGGTGGTGGCGCCTCCCTGGAATACCTCGAGGGCAAGGCCCTCCCCGGCATCGCGGCCCTGGAGAACTGAATGTCGAGCACCACCCGCCGGCCGCTGATGGCCGGCAACTGGAAGATGAACCTCAACCACCTTGAGGCCAACCTGCTGGTGCAGAAGCTGGCGGCGAGTCTCACCGAGAAGCAGCTCACCGACGTCGAGACGGTCGTGCTGCCGCCCTTCACCGACCTGCGGACCGTGCAGACCGCGGTGGACGGGGACAAACTGCTGATCGGCTACGGCGGGCAGGACCTCTCCCCGCACGCGTCCGGCGCGTACACCGGGGACATCTCCGGGCCGCTGCTGGCCAAGCTCGGCTGCACGTACGTGGTGGTCGGGCACTCCGAGCGGCGGGCCTACCACCACGAGGACGACGCGCTGGTCAATGCCAAGGTCAAGGCGGCGCTGACGCACGGCCTGACGCCGATCCTCTGCGTGGGGGAGGGGCTGGACATCCGCGAGCAGGGCACCCATGTGGCGCACTGCTCCGACCAGCTCGACGGGGGCCTCGCCGGGCTCACCCCCGAGCAGGTGCGCCAGGTCGTCATCGCGTACGAGCCGGTCTGGGCGATCGGCACGGGCAAGACCGCCACCCCGGAGGACGCCCAGGAGGTCTGCGGGGCGGTCCGTCAGCGGCTGGCGGAGCGCTTCGACCAGGAGACCGCCGACCAGGTTCGGGTCCTCTACGGCGGCTCGGTCAAGGCGTCCAACATCGCCTCGATCATGGCCCAGCCGGACGTGGACGGGGGCCTGGTGGGGGGCGCCAGCCTGGACGCGGAGGAATTCGCTCAGATCTGCCGGTTCCCGGAGCACCTCGCCCGCTGATCGCTCGGTATCCTTGACACCGCCCGTCCGCCGGTCGGTGCCGCCGTGCCCGATCAGACCGGGCGAGGATCGCTACGAGAGGAACTGACCCCAGCCATGCCGATCTGGTTCGCATACACGTTGATCGTGTTGCTGGTCATCACGAGCATTCTGCTCACCCTGCTGATCCTGCTGCACCGCGGCAAGGGCGGCGGTCTGTCGAGCATGTTCGGCGGTGGCGTCAGCTCCAGCCTCGCCGGCTCCTCGGTCGCGGAGAAGAACCTGGACCGCTACACCGTTCTGGTGAGCGTCGTCTGGTTCGCCGCCATCGTCGGGCTCGGGCTCTGGCTGCGCCTCCAAATGAACAGCGGCGCCTGAGCAGGCTCAGTAAGTCGTACAATCTGCGCGCGGTTCGTCACTCGACGGGCCGCGCGCAGGCTTTTCTCCGCTGCACCGCGTCGCCCGCCGCTCCACCCCCGAAGACGGCGGGTCCCCTCCGACGACAGGAGCGAGCAGCCGTGCCGAGTGGCAACGTTATCCGGGGAGCCCGGGTCGGGTCCGCACCCATGCGCCCGGACGAGCGGCACCAACCCGCCCCCCGACAGGACGTCACCTACTGGTGCCGTAACGACCATCGGATCGACATCCGGATCGCCGCGGACGTCGAGCCGCCCACCGTGTGGGACTGCCCCCGCTGCGGCCTGCCCGCCGGCCGGGACGCCCAGAACCCGCCGGGCCGGGTCCGCGCCGAACCGTACAAGAGCCACCTGGCGTACGTGAAGGAGCGGCGCACCGCCGAGGAGGGGGAGGCCCTGCTCGCCGAGGCGCTCGCCGCGCTACGCCGTCGACGCGGCGAGTAGCGGACTCCTCCGCGCGTTCAGCGCAGGCTGCGCAGTCGGGCCGGTACGTCGGCTGCCGCCGCCCGGTCCAGCAGCCAGCGGGTGCGGTCCACGCCGCGGACGCCGGCCGCCGGCAGCTGCACCGGCCCGGCGCCGGCCAACGCCATACCCACCGCGCGAGCCTTGTCGGCGCCGCCGGCCACCAACCAGACCTCCTCGGCGGTGTTGATCGCCGCCAGGGTGAGGGTGGTCCGCGTCGGCGGCGGCTTGGGGCTGCCCCGCACCGCGCTGACCGGCCGGGTCTCGTAGCTGACCGGGTGCTCGGGGAAGACCGAGGCCACGTGGCCGTCCTCGCCGACGCCCAGCATCAGCACGTCGAAGTGCGGCAGCGTGGCGTGCCCGGGCCGGGCGGCGCGGGCCAGCTCCTCCGCGTACTCGGCAGCCGCCGCCTCGGGGTCGTTGCCGGCCGGGCCGTCCGAGGCCGGCATCGCGTGCACCCGGGCCGGGTCCAGCGGCACCACGTCCAGCAGGGCGGCGCGGGCCTGGGTCTCGTTGCGGTCCGGATCACCGGCGGGCAGGAACCGTTCGTCGCCCCACCACACGTCGACCCGGGACCAGTCCACCGCGTCGCGGGCCGGCAGCGTCGCCACCGCCCGGTACACGGCCGCGGCGATCCGGCCCCCGGTGAGCACCACCGAGGCTTCGCCCCGATCGGCCTGGGCGTCGAGCAGCTTCACCAGCAACCGGGCCGCCACGGCCTGCGCCAGCAGGTCGGCGTCGGCGTGGACGGCGACACTCGCCTCACTCATGGATGCGCCTTCGTTTCCGGACCGCGGGGCGGTCGCTGTCGTGCCCAGGGCGGTGTGCCCGAGGTGGTGGGGCGGGAACCCCGGAGATTGCAGGGCAGGGCACGGTGCGTACCGGCCCTGCCCGACGTCGTGCCCCGGCTGGGCTCAGCCCTCGCCGCTCGTGCCGGCGTGCGCGGTGACCCCGGCCTCGGCGCGCTGCGCGGTGGCCGGATCCTTCCAGACGTGGACCCGCTGCGCGGGGCGCTGCTCCAGCCCGCGCAGCCCGACCGTCGCGCCCAGCGCCTCCGCGTACACCTGGTCGGCGTCCAACCGGCGCAGTTCCTCGGCCAACTCGTCACCGAGCGGGCGGCGGACCAGCGGCAGGGCCCGGTCGTCCTGACCGGTCCGCCGGAACACGGCCATGCTGTCCTCGCGGGTCAGCGTCAGCTGGTCGCCGTTGGCGCAGCTGAGCTGCACCTCGCGCATCCGCGGGAACTCGTTGCTGTCCACCCGGCGTGGGGTGATGCCGAGCCGGCTGGACAGCCAACCGGCCATCAGCGCCGCCGTCGGGTCGGTGGCCGGTGCGACGATGGTCGCCTCGGTGACCTGGGCGTTGGTGGTGTCGAACGCCCCGGCGACCAGAGTGCGCCACGGGGTGATCCGGGTCCACGCCAGGTCGGTGTCGCCCGGGGCGTAGTCCCGGGCACGCTGCCGCAGCGCCTCCACCGGGTCGGCGGCCTGCGCGGAGTCGGTGATCCTCCGGTCGGCCACCACCCCGAGGAAGTCGGTGGCGATCTCCGCCGGTGGCTCGCCGTGCCACCAGGTGACCACCGGTACGTCCGGAACGAGCAGCGGCATCACGACCGACTCGGCGTGCAGCGACAGCCGGCCGTACATCCGGGTGACCACCGCCTCGCACGGGCCGAGCCGGCCACCGACCACGATCTCCGCGTCCAGTCGGTTGCGGTCCCGCTCGATCTCCGAGCGCACCACCACCACGAGCCGGCACGGGTGCGCGGCAGCGGCGATGGTCGCCGCGGCCTCCGCCTCCCGGACCCGCTTCTCGTCCACGACCACGATGAGGGTGAGCGCCATGCCGCTGGCCACCCCGCCGGCGCTGCGTCGCTCGGCGGCGAGCGCCTTGACCACCTCGTTGCCGGTGGTGTCCCACAGCCCGATCATGCTCGTCTCCAAGCGCGGCCCTCGCGGGCCAGCATCTCGTCGGAGGCCCGGGGGCCCCACTCGCCGGCCCGGTACGGCTCCGGGGTGGTGCCCTCCCAGGCGTGCTCCAGCGGGTCAATCACCTGCCAGCTCTGCTCGACCTCGGCGGCGTCCGGGAAGAGGGTGCGATCGCCGATCAGCACGTCCAGCACCAGACGCTCGTACGCCTCCGGGCTGGACTCGGTGAACGCCTCGCCGTACTGGAAGTCCATTGCGATGTCGCGGACCTCCATGGTCGTGCCCGGCACCTTCGAGCCGAACTTGAGCACCACGCCCTCGTCCGGTTGCACCCGGATGACCAGCTGGTTGTTGCCCAGCGACTCCATGTCGGCGTCGTTGAACGGCAGGTGCGGCGCCTTCTTGAACATGATGGCGACCTCGGTGACCCGTCGGGGCAGCCGCTTGCCGGCCCGGATGTAGAACGGCACCCCCGCCCAGCGGCGGTTCTGGATGCCCAGCCGCACCGCCACGTACGTCTCGGTGGTGGAGTCGGCGGGGACGTCCCGCTCGTCCAGGTAACCGACCGCGCGCTCGCCGCCGACCCAGCCGGGCAGGTACTGGCCCCGGACGGTGTCCCGGGCGACGTCCTTGGGCAGGGTGATGGCCTTGAGCACCTTCAGCTTCTCGGCCCGGATCTCGTCGGCGTCGAAGCTGGTCGGCTCCTCCATCGCGACCAGGGCCAGAAGTTGCAGGAGGTGGTTCTGTAACACGTCACGGGCGGTGCCGACGGTGTCGTAGAAGCCGGCGCGGGTGCCGATGCCGACGTCCTCCGCCATGGTGATCTGCACAGAGTCGACGTACGTGGAGTTCCACAGCGGCTCGAAGAGGTTGTTGGCGAACCGCAGGGCGAGGATGTTCTGAACCGTCTCCTTGCCCAGGTAGTGGTCGATCCGGAAGACGTCCTGCCGGGTGAACACGTCGTCGACGAGGTCGTTGAGCGCCTTCGCCGAGGGCAGGTCGTTACCGAACGGCTTCTCCACCACGACCCGGCGCCAACCGCCGGACTTGTCGTTGTCGGCCATCCCGGTGCGGGCCAACTGCTTGAGCACGACGGGGAACGCGGCCGGCGGGATGGAGAAGTAGAACGCCGCGTTGCCGGTGATGCCGTAAGACTGGCGCAGATCGTCCAGCGTCGAGGCGAGGGTGTCGAAGGCGGCGTCGTCGTCGAACGAGCCGCCAACGAACTTGATGTTGCCGGCCAGCCGGGCCCACACCTCGTCCCGCCAGGGGGTGCGCGCGTGCTTGCGGGCAGCCTCACAGGCCAACGTCTCGAAGTCGCCGTCACCCCAGTCGCGGCGCGCGAAACCGAGCACCACGAAGCCCGGCGGCAACAGCCCCCGGTTGGCCAGGTCGTAGACCGCGGGGAGCAGCTTCTTGCGGGCCAGGTCGCCGGTCACCCCGAAGATCACCAGAGCGCAGGGCTCGGGGATCCGGGGCAACCGGCGGTCCTGCGGGTCGCGCAGCGGGTTCACCGAACCGCCTCCTCGCTCCGCTTCAGTCACGTCGTCCATCCTCACGCCCGCAGATCACCGGCCGCGTCCAGTAGCTGGGCGACACCGGCGGCCCGGTCGGTCAGGTGCAAGCGCAGCACCGGCCGCTCCCGACCGGCGAGGGCCTGCCGGTCCCCGGCGGCCTGCGCCGCCTGCAGCTCACCGAAGGTGTACGGCTTGCCCGGCACCGCGAGGTCCTCGGCGACCGCGCCGGTCACCTGGAGGTAGCTGCCCACCTGCGGGCCGCCCTTGTGGTACTGGCCGGTCGAGTGCAGGAACCGCGGACCCCAGCCGAAGGTGACCGGCCGCCCGCCCGCCTGGGCCAGCAGCGCCCGCAGCCGGGCCGCGTCGGCGTCGGCGAACCGGTCGAGGTACGCCATCACCGCGAGGTAACCGTCGTCGCCCAGCCCGTCGAGCAGCCAGCGCAGCACCCCGGCCAGGTCCCCGGGGGCGCCCTGCGGGGCGTACACCTCGATCGCGCCCTCGGTGAACGACGGCGTCTCCGCCGGCAGACCCGAGGCCAGGATCTTGTTGGTGTTCTCCTTGGACTCGGTGACGTTCGGCTGGTTGAACGGGTCGATGCCGAGCACCACACCGGCCACCGCGGTGGCGTACTCCCAGGCCAGGAACTGCGCGCCCAGCGGGCCGTTGACAGCCACGTCCGGGGCGGCGCCGCCGCCCGGCATGTCACCGGGAGCCAGCGCGCCGCCGTAGCTGACGGTCAGCACGTCCGCGCCGGTGGCGCCGGGGCTCTGCGGGGACTCCACGACCACCGGGAGGATGCCCACCCCGGCCTTGCCGGTCGACTCGGCGATCAGCTGCTCGGCCCAGTCGCCGAGCCCGTCGATGCCGGTGCCGTCGGAGATCAGGGCGACCTTGTCCCGGGCCAGCGTGGCCGCGGCGCCCAGGGCGGCGCCCAGCGCCAGCGCCGGGTTGTTCTGGTCCGCGCCCAGCGACGTGGCCAGCGCGTCGGCCTGGTCGAGCAGTTCCGCGACCTCGACCCCGGCCAGCGCCGAGGGCACCAGACCGAACGCGGTCAGCGCCGAGTACCGGCCGCCGACGTTCGGGTCGGCGAGCACGGCGAACGCGCCCATCTCGGTCGCCGTGGTCTCCAGCGGCGAACCCGGGTCGGTGACGATGACGAAGTGCCGGCCGGCCTCCGCCTCGGTCATCCCGGCGTCCAGGAACGCCTGCCAGTACGCGCGCCGGTGGCTGTCGGTCTCCACCGTCGACCCGGACTTGCTGGCCACCACCACGACGGTGCGCTCCAGCCGGTCACCGAGCGCCGCCCGGACCTGGCCCGGGTCGGTGGTGTCCAGCACGGTCAGCGGGCGACCCAGCGTCCGGGTGATCACCTCGGGCGCGAGCGACGAGCCGCCCATGCCGGCGAGCACCACGTGATCCAGGTCGGCCAGCTCCGCGGTCAGCTCGGCCAACTGCACGAGCAGCTCGCGGCTGCGCCGGTGGGTGTCCACCCAGCCCAGCCGGATCTTCGCCTCGGCCTCGGCGTCCGGACCCCACAGGCTCGCGTCCTTGCCCGCCAGCTTGCCCGGGACGCCGGCCTTGACCAGCGCGTCCCGGGTCGAGGCGGGCGCGGCCTTGTCGACCGCGTCCGCGCCGTACACGGCGAGCCCGGCGGCTGCCTCCACGGGCCCTGCGAGAAGGTCACTCATGCCGTCACTCCGCTTCGCTGCGTGCCGTCATGAGGCACCTCCGCACTGAGCTTGCTGATTCGCTCGCTGCGCTCGCTCATGCGCCACCGGCCTTCTCGGCGGCCTTGGCGTTGCCCTTGGCGGCCTTGTTCGGCGCGCCCTTGCCCTTCGCCGCCGCCTCCAGCGACTTGCGGACCCCGTCGAGCAGCTCCTGCCAGCTGGCCTCGAACTTCTCCACGCCCTCGCGCTCCAGGGTGACGATCACGTCGTCCATGTCCACCCCGACCGACTCCAGGTCGGCGAAGACCTTGCGGGCCGCGTCGTAGGCACCGGTGATGGTGTCGCCGCGGGTCTCGCCGTGATCGGCGTACGCGTGGATGACCGACTCCGGCATGGTGTTGACCGTGCCGGGGGCGATCAGCTCCTCGACGTAGATGACGTCCCGGTAGTCCGGGTTCTTCGTCGAGGTGGACGCCCACAGCGGGCGCTGCGGGTGCGCACCGGCGGCGGCGAGCGCCTTCCAGCGGTCGGAGGAGAACACCTCGGTGTAGCGCTCGTACGCCAGCTGGGCGTTGGCGATGGCGGCGCGCCCCTTCAGTCCCAGCGCGCGCTCTTTGCCGGCACTGTCGGCGGCCTCGTCGGCCATCCGGTCCAATCGCTTGTCGACCTCGGAGTCGACCCGGGAGACGAAGAACGACGCCACCGAACCGATCTTCGACAGGTCGTGGCCGTTCGCCTTGGCCTGCTCCAGACCGGCCAGGAACGCCTCCATGACCGCCGAGTAGCGGTCCAGGCCGAAGATCAGCGTGACGTTGACGCTGATCCCCTCGGCCAGGGTGGCGGTGATCGCCGGGAGGCCGGCCTCGGTGGCCGGGATCTTGATGTAGAGGTTGGGGCGGTCCACCAGCCACCACAGGGCCTTGGCCTCGGCCACCGTCCGGTCGCTCTCGTGGGCCAGCCGGGGGTCCACCTCGATGGAGACCCGGCCGTCGACACCGTCGCTGCCGTCGTACGACGGGCGCATCACGTCGCAGGCCCACCGCACGTCGTACGTGGTGAGCATGCGCACCGACTCCTCGACCTCGACGCCACGGATGGCGAGGTCGCGCAGCTGCCAGTTGTACTCGTCGGCGTCGCTCAGCGCCTTGGCGAAGATCGTCGGGTTGGTGGTGACACCGGCCACGTGCTTCTCGCGGCGCAGCTGGTCCAGCCCGCCGGAGCTCAACCGCACCCGGGAAAGATCGTCGAGCCAGACCGCCACGCCAGCGGCGGTGAGCTCATTCAACTTGTCCGTCATGCCATCCACGCTCCCTCAGTTGCCGGTCGTGAAACCGGTGATGTCGCCCACCCGGGCCAGCGAGGCGTGTGCTGCCGCCACGATCCGGTCGGGGGTGAACCCGAACTGCTCGAAGAGCACGGTGTGCGGGGCGCTCGCTCCGTAGTGCTCCAGGCTCACGCTCTCGCCCAGGTCACCGACGACGCCGCGCCAGGACATCGCGATGCCCGCCTCCACGCTCACCCGTGCCTTTACCCCGCGCGGGAGCACCGACTCCCGGTACGCCTCGTCCTGCGCGTAGAACCACTCCTGGCAGGGCATCGAGACGACCCGGGTCGGGGTGCCGTCGGCCTCCAGCCGCTCCCGGGCGGTCAGGCAGAGCTGCACCTCGGAACCGGTGCCGACGATGATCACCTGAGGCTTGCCGTTGGATGCCTCGGCCAGCACGTAGCCGCCCTTGGCCACGCCCTCCGCGCCACCCAGGACGTCGCGGTCCATGGTCGGCAGCGGCTGACGGCTCAGCGCCAGCGCGGTGGGTCGGTCGGTGTGCTCCAGCGCCTGCCGCCAGGCCCAGGCGGTCTCGTTGGCGTCCGCCGGACGGACCACGTCCAGGCCCGGGATGGCGCGCAGCGCGGTCAGGTGCTCCACCGGCTGGTGGGTCGGGCCGTCCTCGCCGAGGCCGATCGAGTCGTGCGTCCAGACGTAGGTCACCGGCAGCTTCATCAGCGCGGCCAGCCGCACCGACGGACGCATGTAGTCGCTGAAGACCAGGAAGGTGCCGCCGTACGGGCGGGTGCCGCCGTGCAGGGCGATGCCGTTGAGGATCGCGCCCATGGCGTGCTCACGGATGCCGAAGTGCAGCGTGCGGCCGTACTCGTGACCGGGGAAGTCCTTGGTGGCGTGCGCGGCCGGGATGAACGACGGCTCGCCCTTCATGGTGGTGTTGTTGCTCTCGGCCAGGTCGGCCGAGCCGCCCCACAGCTCCGGGAGCACCGGCGCGAGCGCCTCCAGCACCTTGCCGGAGGCGGCCCGGGTGGCCACCCCCTTGGCGTCCGCGGGGAAGACCGGCAACGCGTTGGTCCAGCCGTCGGGGAGTACGTTGCCGGCCAACCGCTCGTAGAGCGCGGTGCGCTCGGGGTTGGCCTTCTTCCAGGCGTCGAACGCGGTGGTCCACTCCTGCTGGGCGTCGGAGCCGCGGCTCATCACCGTGCGGGCGTGGCTGAGCACCTCCTCGTCGACCTGGAAGGTCTGCTCCGGGTCGAAGTCGAGGATCCGCTTGGTGGCCTTCACCTCGTCGGCGCCGAGCGCCGAGCCGTGGATCTTGCCGGTGTTCTGCTTGTTGGGCGCGGGCCAGCCGATGATGGTGCGCAGCGCGATGAAGGAGGGGCGGCCGGTCTCCGCCTTGGCGGCCAGCAGCGCCGCGTGCAGCGCCTCGGCGTCCTCGTGGTAGTCGCCCTGGTCGGCGTCGCCGCTGCGCCAGTCGACGGTCTGCACGTGCCAGCCGTACGCCTCGTAGCGGGCGGCCACGTCCTCGCTCTTGGCGATCCGGGTGTCGTCCTCGATGGAGATCTCGTTGTCGTCGTAGATCACCGTGAGGTTGCCCAGCTGCTGGTGCCCGGCGAGCGCGCTGGCCTCGTGGCTGATGCCCTCCTCGATGTCACCGTCGGAGACGATGCACCAGATGTCGTGGTCGAAGACGGACGCGCCGAGCTCGGCCTCGGGGTCGAACAGGCCGCGCTCGCGGCGGGCCGCCATGGCCATGCCGACCGCGTTGCCCAGACCCTGCCCAAGCGGGCCGGTGGTGGTCTCGACGCCCGGCGTGTGCCCGTGCTCGGGGTGCCCCGGCGTCTGCGAGCCCCACTGCCGCAGCGACTTCAGGTCGTCCAGGCTCAACGGGTAACCGGAGAGGAACAGCTGGATGTAGAGCGTCAGGCTGGAGTGCCCGGCGGAGAGCACGAACCGGTCGCGGCCGGGCCAGTTGGGGTCGGCCGGGTTGTGCCGCATGACGCGGTTGAAGAGGAGGTACGCCGCGGGCGCGAGGCTCATCGCGGTGCCCGGGTGGCCGTTGCCGGATTTCTCTACGGCGTCCATGGCCAGCACGCGGACGGTGTCTACGGCCCGGCGATCGAGGTCGGACCAGTTCAGTGCGGAGTGCTCGGGTCGTTTTGCAGCCACGATGGTTGTGCTCCTCGGCAGATGGGCGGAACCCTCACCGATGACCTTATCGAGCGTCCCTAAACGTGCGCCCGGGGATCTGCGCATGGTGTGTGCTAGGTGACCATCCGGATGCTCGGTTCAACCCGGTGGTGTGACGGTCCGCACCGTTGTCGGGTCGGCCGGGCAGCCAAAACGACGACGCGTAGTGTGTGGGTCGGTATGCGGGCCCACGTGGTCCCGACCGATCCGATCTCCCCGTGCCCGATGCCGGAAGGTGGCAATCCGTGAGCATGATCACCGAGCGCCCCGCGAGCAACCCGGCCGGGCAACACCCGGCGCGGGCGGCCGAGGGCCCGGTGGCCCGGCGGGACGTACGCGCGGTCATCTCGGCGTACGTGGCGCTCACCAAGCCGCGGATCGTCGAGCTGCTGCTGGTCACCACCATCCCGGCGATGATGCTCGCCGAGGGTGGGCTGCCGTCGCTGTGGCTGATGGCCGTGGTGCTGATCGGCGGCTCGCTCGCCGCCGGCGCGGCCAGCGTGCTCAACTGCTACATCGATCGCGACATCGACCAGCTGATGCGGCGTACCAAGCGTCGGCCGCTGCCGGCGCACACCGTGTCGCCGCGAAGCGCCCTGATCTTCGGTCTGGTGCTGGCGGCGGTGTCGGTGGCCATGATGGCGGCGTTCACCAACCTGCTGGCCGCCGGGCTGACCCTCGCCGCGATCGCCTACTACGACCTCGTCTACACGCTGTGGCTCAAGCGCTCCACCCCGACGAACACCTTCTGGGGCGGCGCCTGCGGGGCGGCCCCGGTGCTGATCGGGTGGGCGGCGGTGACCGGCTCGCTGGCGCCGGCCGCCTGGGGGCTCTTCGCGGTGGTCTTCTTCTGGCAGATGCCGCACTTCTACCCGCTCGCCATGAAGTACAAGGACGACTACGCCCGGGCCAGCATCCCGATGCTGCCGGTGGTGGCCTCGATCCGCCGGGTGAACGCCGAGATCCTGATCTTCGCGTGGCTCACCGTGCTCACCTCGCTGGCCGTCTGGCCACTGGGGCTCAGCGCGATCTACGGAGTGCCGACCCTCGTGGTGGGTGCCATCTTCGTGGTCGAGGCGCACCGCCTCTGCCGGCGCGCGACGCGCGGCGAGGCGGTCAAGCCGATGCGGCTGTTCCACTGGTCGACGACGTACCTGACGATCGTCTTCGTGGCAGTCGCGCTCGACGCGCTGATCTGACCCGTTCCGCACGTACTCCCGGCTTGCCCTTCGGATCCACGGCAATGAACCGCCTGCCGGCTTGCGCTGGTCCTCGACTCCGCTTCGCGGCGCCGCTCGGCGGCCTCCGCGTCGCTCGGCGGACCTTTGCTCCGCGCTGCTGGTGGCGAGCGGGATCGATGATCTGCTGACTAATCATGTCCATGGATGAGTTGTCCGGTTTAACGTCACATCAGAGTAACTTTCGACATGAGTCGGATCGACTCAATCGGGGTGGTTCGGGGGCGATTTGCCGACTCGCTTTGAGCGCAAAAGTCGGTATATAACCGGACAGTCAACCTGTGCTCGTCCTTAAACCTGTAGGTAATTGGCATCACAAAAGGTTCATGGTTCTCGCCCGACGGGGTGCAACTCTGCTTAGGCTTCGCGTCATGGCAGATGGTTCCGATACGACGCTGACGGCCGAGCAGACCACCGGCGAGCAGGCGCCCCACGGCCTGGTCGCGGGCCTCAAGGCGTTCGCCGCCGGACACGGCGGCGCGAAGGCGGTCATCGAGTACGTCGGCAAGCGTGGCGCGCGGATCGTCCTGGTGGGTTCCGACGGTGAGTGGGGCGACCAGTTCGCCGACGACACCGTCACCGCCCGGGAGGCGTGCGCCAAGGCGGGAGTCACCGTCGAGAACGCCTGGGAGCGTGAACTGATGGACCAGATGCGTCCGAGCAACGACCTCTGGCGTTCGATGGCCCGCCGTACGATGTCCCGCTGAACAGACAGTTGAATTGACCACATATCACCAGTCGACCCGGGGGGAACCCCGGGTCGCTCTCGTCACCTGCGCCGACCTGGCCGACCTTGATCCGGACGACCGGCTGGTCCTCGCCCCGCTCGCCGCCCGTGGCGTCGCCGTCCAGGCCGTCAGCTGGGACGACCCCGACGTCGACTGGTCGTCCTACGACCTGGTCGTGCTCCGCTCACCGTGGGACTACGCGCTACGCCGCGACGAGTTCGTGTCCTGGGCGGCCACCGTTCCGGCGTTGGCCAACCCGGCCGACGTGATCCGTTGGAACACCGACAAGCGCTACCTCGCCGAGCTGAGCGCCGCCGGGGTGCCGACCGTACCGACGTCGTGGGTCGAGCCGGGGGAGAGCTGGCAGCCGCCCGCCGCGACCGGCGAGTACGTGCTCAAGCCCGCGGTCAGCGCCGGCAGCCAGGACACCGGCCGGTACGACCTGGCCGACCCGGAGCACCGGGACCTGGCCGTCGCGCACGTTCGCCGGCTCTCCGAGGCCGGCCGGGTGACCATGGTCCAGCCGTACCTGCGTGCCGTCGACACCGAGGGTGAGACCGCACTGCTCTTCCTGGCCGGGCCGGAGGGGCTCGCGTTCAGCCACGCGATCCGCAAGGGTCCGATGCTGTCCGGGCCCGACCTCGGCCCGGACGGGCTCTACAAGGCCGAAGAGATCACCGCCCGCACCGCCCGACCCGAACAGCTGGCGGTGGCCGAGCAGACCCTCGCGGCGGTGCCCGGCGGCACCCGACAGCTGCTCTACGCCCGGGTCGACCTGATCCCCGGCCCGGACGGCGAGCCCGTCCTGGTCGAGCTGGAGCTGACCGAGCCGTCGCTCTTCATCGGGTACGCGGACGGAGCCCCCGACCGCCTCGCCACCGCGATCACCACCCACCTGGCCCGCACCGCCTGACCCCCACACCGGACCTGTGCAAGGTGGTGCCACCGCCAAGATCCGCGCAATATCGGAGATGGTGCTGCTTCCCGCGTGTCGGAGGCAGCAACTTCGGGGAAGTTGCGCGGGGAGCGGGGCGGCCAAGCGGCCAGGTGGTCAGGCGGTGACTGGTACCGGGGCTGCGGCGTCGGTCGGGGCGGCTTGGGGGGCCGGCGCGACCGGGCGGCGTTCCCGGGTGGACCACTGCACCGCCAGGGTGGCCAGCAGCACCAGGCAGGAGCCGAGCATGTGCGCGCCGACCAGCAGCGCCGGCACGTGGGTGAAGTACTGCACGAAGCCGATCAGGCCCTGGCTCAGCTCGACGGCGACCAGGATGATCGCGGCGCGGGTGGCCCGCTGCGCACCGACGGCCCGGAACGCGAAGATCAATGCCACCGAGAGGCCGATCAGCAGGAAGACCCCGTCGGCGTGCACCTGGGAGATCGACTCCGGGTCCAGACCGTTGCGGGCGGCGCCGTGGTCGCCGGCGTGCGGGCCGCTGCCGGTGACCCAGGTGCCGATGACCAGCACCGCGACGCTGACGCCCGTGGTGATCCGGGCCAGCGTGCGCAGCGGTGCGGGCACCACGGCCACAACCGGGCCGTCGGGGTCGACGATGCGTCGCCAGAGGGCGTACGCGGCGGCGATCACCGCCATCGAGGCGAGGAAGTGCAGCCCGACCACCCACGGGTTGAGGTTGGTGAGCACCGTGATGCCACCGATCACCGCCTGGGCGGGAATGCCCAGGAACACCGCGACGGCCAGCGCGAGCAGCCCGGGTCGGCGGGGCCGGTGGGCCAGCACGGCCAGCACGGTGGCCAGCGCGATCAGGCCCACCGCGAAGGTCAGCATGCGGTTGCCGAACTCGATCACCCCGTGCAGGCCCATCTCGGACGTGGTGACGTACGACGCGTCGGTGCACCGGGGCCAGGTGGGGCAGCCGAGGCCCGAGGCGGTCAACCGGACGGCCCCGCCGGTGACGACGATGCCCACGTTCGCGATGATCGAGGCGAGCGCGAGGCGGCGCAGCAGGATGCCGGAGACCGGACGGACGATTCGGTTCACGGCGCAAATCCTACGCACCGTAGTGATCGAGGTTCGTCCGACTCCGCCGGCTCGGTGGTTCGGATCACCGGGGCCCGGGTTTGCCACCCTCCGGGTAATTACGTAACGTTGGCGTTGTGAAAAACGCGGCGGCGCTCTCCGGGCACCAACCGACGGCCGTACCGGCCCTCGGTGCGTCCGCCTCCGCGCCCGCCGTGACCACGTCGTCCGGCCTCGCCGGGCCGGCCGCGGCCGAGATCTCCACCCGGGATCGGGTCACCCAGCTGCTGCTGGAGCAGGGTGCCACCACCGCCGCGCAGCTTGGCGCGGCGCTCGGGCTCAGCCCGGCGGCGATCCGCCGGCACCTGGACGCGATGCTCGCGGACGGCGACGTGTACGCCCGGGGGCAGACCGTGCAGGGCAGTCGCGGTCGGGGGCGCCCGGCCAAGGTGTTCCTGTTGACCGAGGCCGCCCGGGTCCGCTGTGGCACACACCACTACGACAACATGGCCACCGCCGCGTTGCGCTGGATCGCCCGCAGTGGCGGCTCGGACGCGGTCGAGGCGTTCGCCACCGAGCAGGTGTCCGCTCTCGAGTCCCGTTGTCGGACGGCCATGGAGGACGCCGGCGACGACCCTCTCGCCCGAGCCGAGGCACTCGCCGCAGCGCTCACCGCCGAGGGTTACGCTGCCAATGCGACCACGATCGCCTCCGGCGGCCAGCTCTGTCAGCACCACTGCCCGGTGGCGCACGTGGCCGCCGAGTTTCCCCAGCTGTGCGAGGCCGAGACCGCGGTTATCTCCCGTCTGGTCGGCACCCACGTGCAGCGTCTGGCCACCATCGCGCACGGCGACGGGGTGTGCACCACGCACATCCCGACCCAGCCGGGCCGCGTTCAATCCGGTAATCCCGTAACCACTGTGAGGACAGATAGATGACCGAGCAGATCGTCCAGCCCCTGACCCAGGAAGAGCAGCTCGCCGCCCTGGGCCGGTACGAGTACGGCTGGTCCGACCCGGACGCCGCCGGGGCGGTCGCCCAGCGCGGCATCAACGAGGCGGTGGTGCGGGACATCTCGGCCAAGAAGAACGAGCCGGCGTGGATGCTCGACCTGCGGCTGAAGGGTCTGCGGCTGTTCGGCCGTAAGCCGATGCCGGCCTGGGGCGCTGACCTGACCGGGATCGACTTCGACAACATCAAGTACTTCGTGCGGTCGACCGAGAAGCAGGCCACCAGCTGGGAGGACCTGCCCGAGGACATCAAGAACACCTACGACCGGCTGGGCATCCCGGAGGCGGAGAAGCAGCGGCTGGTCGCCGGTGTCGCGGCGCAGTACGAGTCCGAGGTCGTCTACCACAAGATCCGTGAGGACCTCGAGGAGCAGGGCGTCCTCTTCCTGGACACCGACACGGCGCTGCGCGAGCACGAGGACGTCTTCAAGGAGTACTTCGGCACGGTGATCCCGGTCGGCGACAACAAGTTCGCCGCCCTGAACACCTCCGTGTGGTCCGGTGGCTCGTTCATCTACGTGCCGAAGGGCGTGCACGTGGACATCCCGCTGCAGGCCTACTTCCGGATCAACACGGAGAACATGGGTCAGTTCGAGCGCACGCTGATCATCGTCGACGAGGGCGCGTACGTGCACTACGTCGAGGGCTGCACCGCGCCGATGTACTCCTCCGACTCGCTGCACAGCGCGGTCGTGGAGATCATCGTCAAGAAGAACGCGCGCTGCCGTTACACGACCATCCAGAACTGGTCGAACAACGTCTACAACCTGGTCACCAAGCGCGCCGTCTGCCACGAGGGCGCGACCATGGAGTGGGTCGACGGCAACATCGGCTCCAAGGTGACCATGAAGTACCCGGCGGTCTACATGACCGGCGAGCACGCCAAGGGCGAGGTGCTCTCGGTGGCGATGGCCGGCGAGGGTCAGCACCAGGATGCCGGCGCCAAGATGGTGCACGCCGCGCCGCACACCTCCTCGACCATCGTGTCGAAGTCGATCGCGCGTGGCGGCGGCCGCACCTCGTACCGGGGTCTGGTGCAGGTGCTGGAGGGTTCGCACCACAGCCGGAGCACGGTCAAGTGCGACGCGCTGCTGGTCGACACCATCTCCCGCTCGGACACCTACCCGTACGTCGACATCCGCGAGGACGACGTGTCGATGGGGCACGAGGCGACCGTCTCCAAGATCAGCGATGACCAGCTCTTCTACCTGATGAGCCGGGGTCTGAGCGAGGACGAGGCGATGGCCATGATCGTGCGCGGCTTCATCGAGCCGATCGCCAAGGAGCTCCCGATGGAGTACGCCCTGGAGCTCAACCGCCTGATCGAGCTTCAGATGGAGGGCGCGGTCGGCTGACGCCGCCCGCCCACCGAGCACCTGACACCGTCGTCGTAGAACAGACCAAGGAAGAAATGACTACCCAGGCTTCCGCGCCGCCGCCCAGCACCAAGTCGCAGGCGCTGCGCTCGTACGACGTCGCCGACTTCCCGGCCCTCACCGGCTTGGAGGAGGAGTGGCGCTTCACCCCGCTCAAGCGCCTCCGCGGCCTGACCAGTGACGCGCCGGCCGCGACCGGCGCGGTCCGACACGAGTACGGTGACCTGCCCGAGGGCGTCGCCATCACCCGGGTCGGCCGTGACGACCAGCGGGTCGGCAGCGTGCTGACCCCGGTCGACCGGGTCAGCGCGCTGGCCTACGGTGCCGCCGCGGACGCCCTGCTGCTGCGGGTGGCCCCCGACGTGGTGCTCGGCGAGCCGGTGCGGCTGCGGGTGGTCGGCGAGGGCGTCGAGCAGCCGTCGTTCGGTCACACCTTCGTCGAGGTGGGCCGGTTCGCCGAGGCGATCCTGGTGCTGGAGCACGTCGGGTCGGCCACCCTGGCCGACAACGTCGAGGTGGCCGTAGCCGACGGCGCGAAGCTGACGCTGGTCACGGTCGCCGACTGGGCCGACGACGCGGTCCAGGCCCAGCACCTGAAGATCAAGCTGGGCCGGGACGCCAAGGTCATCCACATTCAGGTGTCCCTGGGTGGCGACCTGGTCCGGCAGTTCACCAGCGTGGAATACACCGGGCGGGGTGGCGAGGCCGAGCTGTACGGCGTCTACTTCGCCGACTCCGGCCAGCACCTGGAGCACCGGCAGTTGGTCGACCACAGCGTTCCGGACTGCCGCAGCTACGTCGGCTACCGGGGCGCTCTTCAGGGCGAGAGCGCGCACACCGTCTGGGTGGGCGATGTGCTGATCCGGGCCGAGGCGACCGGCACCGACACGTACGAGATCAACCGGAACCTGCTGCTCACCGACGGCGCGCGGGCGGACTCCGTACCCAATCTGGAGATCGAGACCGGCGAGATCGCCGGCGCCGGTCACGCCAGCGCGACCGGCCGCTTCGATGACGAGCAGCTGTTCTACCTGATGGCCCGGGGCATTCCGGAGAGTGAGGCCCGCCGGCTGGTGGTTCGTGGTTTCTTCGCCGAGCTGATCAACAAGATCCCGGTGGAGTCGCTGCGCGAGAGCCTCGGCGACGCGATCGAGGCCCGGCTGACCAAGGCGGGCGCTTGATGATCCGGATTTGCTCCACCGAGGACGTGCCGAAGGGCACCGCGATCAGCGCGGACGTCGACGGCACGCCGATCGCGCTGGTGCACGGCGAGGACGGCAGCTTCTACGCCGCGTACGACGAGTGCTCGCACGCCTCGGTCGCGCTCTCCGAGGGTGAGGTCGACGGCTGCACGCTCGAGTGTTGGCTGCACGGCTCGCGCTTCGACCTGCGCACCGGCGAGCCGACCGGCCTGCCCGCCACCGAACCCGTACCCGTCTACCCCGTCGAAGTCCGCGACGGCGACATCTACCTCAGCCTGACGCCGAGTAATGGAGTGACCCGATAATGAGCACCCTGGAGATCCGCGACCTGAAGGTGTCGGTCAAGCTGCCCGAGGGTGAGCTCAAGCCGATCCTGGCCGGCGTCGACCTGACCGTGAAGTCGGGCGAGACCCACGCGATCATGGGCCCGAACGGTTCCGGCAAGTCCACCCTGGCGTACTCGATCGCCGGTCACCCCAAGTACGAGATCACCGGCGGCACGGTGACCCTCGACGGCCAGGACGTGTTGGCCATGACGGTCGACGAGCGCGCCCGCGCCGGCCTCTTCCTGGCCATGCAGTACCCGGTCGAGGTGCCCGGCGTCTCGGTGGCGAACTTCCTGCGGACCGCGAAGACCGCCATCGACGGCGAGGCGCCGAAGCTCCGTACCTGGGGTGGCGAGCTGCGTGGCGCGATGGAGCGCCTCCAGATGGACCCGGCGTTCGCCCAGCGCAACGTCAACGAGGGCTTCTCCGGTGGTGAGAAGAAGCGGCACGAGATCGTCCAGCTGGAGCTGCTCAAGCCGAAGATCGCGATCCTCGACGAGACCGACTCCGGTCTCGACGTGGACGCGCTGCGTGTGGTCAGCGAGGGCGTCAACCGGGTCCGCGACACCGGCGACACCGGCGTGCTGCTGATCACCCACTACACCCGGATCCTGCGCTACATCAAGCCGGACTTCGTGCACGTCTTCGTGGCCGGCCGGATCGTCGAGCAGGGCGGCCCGGAGCTGGCCGACAAGCTTGAGGCCGAGGGCTACGAGCGGTACGCCGCCGGGGCCGGCACGGCCAAGGCCTGAGCGGGAGAGGCGCTGCCGAGATGACCAGCATCGCGATCCCTTCGGGGATGCCGCAGTACGACGACGTGCCGCGTTTCGACGTGGCCCGGGTGCGCGCCGACTTCCCGATCCTCGGTCGGGAGATCAACGGGCACCCGCTGGTCTACCTCGACAGCGCCAACACCTCGCACAAGCCCCGTCAGGTGCTCGACGTGCTCGACGAGCACTACGCCCGGCACAACGCCAACGTGTCGCGCTCGGTGCACACCCTGGGCACCGAGGCCACCGAGGCGTACGAGGGGGCGCGGGCGAAGGTCGCCGCGTTCATCAACGCGCCGAGCACCGACGAGGTGGTGTTCACGAAGAACTCCACCGAGGCGATCAACATCGTGGCGTACGCCTTCTCGAACGCCTCGCTGCGCCCGGACGCCGACCCCCGGTTCCGGCTGGGCCCCGGCGACGAGGTGGTGATCTCCGAGATGGAGCACCACTCGAACATCGTTCCGTGGCAGCTGCTCTGCGAGCGGACCGGCGCGACCCTGCGCTGGTTCCCGGTCACCGACCAGGGGCGGCTGGACGAGTCGGGCCTGGAGGATCTGGTCACCGAACGGACGAAGATCGTCTCGCTGGTGCACATGTCCAACATCCTCGGCACGGTCAACGCCACCTCCCGGATCACCGCGCGGGTCCGCGAGGTGGGCGCGTTGCTGCTGCTGGACTGCTCGCAGTCGGTGCCGCACCTGCCCATCGACGTGGTCGACCTGGACGCCGACTACATCGTCTTCACCGGCCACAAGATGTGCGGTCCGACCGGCATCGGGGTGCTCTGGGGTCGGGGTGAGCTGCTGTCGGCCATGCCGCCGGTCTTCGGCGGCGGCTCGATGATCGAGACGGTCACCATGGCCCGCTCGACGTTCGCCGCGCCGCCGGCCCGCTTCGAGGCGGGCACCCCGCCGATCGCCGAGGCGGTCGCGCTCGGTGCGGCGGTCGACTACCTGACCGGCATCGGGATGCAGGCCATCCAGTGGCACGAGAAGGAGCTGACGGCGTACGCGCTGGAGGCTCTCGGCTCGGTGCCGGACCTGCGGATCTTCGGCCCGACCGTGCCGGTGGGCCGGGGCGGCACCATCTCGTTCGCGCTGGGTGACGTACACCCGCACGACGTGGGTCAGGTGCTCGACTCGCTCGGCGTGCAGGTGCGGGTGGGCCACCACTGTGCCAAGCCGGTGTGCAGCCGGTTCGGCGTCCCGGCCATGACCCGGGCCTCGTTCTACCTCTACACCACCACCGAGGAGATCGACGCTCTGGTGGCCGGTCTGGAGCAGGTGCGGAAGGTGTTCGACTGATGCAGCTCGACCAGCTCTACCAGGAAATCATCCTGGACCACTACAAGCGCCCGCACGGGCGTGGCCTGCGCGACGCCGACGACCCGGGTGACCAGGTCGCGGAGGCGCACCACGTCAACCCGACCTGCGGTGACGAGGTCACCGTCCGGGTGGCCACCGACGGCACGGTGCTGCACGACATCTCGTACGACGGGATGGGCTGCTCGATCAGCCAGGCCTCGGCGAGCGTGTTGCACGAGTTGCTGCGCGGGCGGGGCGCTGGGGAAGCATTCGAGGTGCACGAGGCGTTCGTGGAGTTGATGTCCGGACGTGGCCAGGTCACGCCGGACGAGGACGTGCTCGGTGACGGGGTTGCTTTCGCGGGCGTTGCCCGTTACCCCGCCCGGGTCAAGTGCGCGCTGCTGCCGTGGATGGCGTTCAAGGACGCCGCGGCACGCGCCGGTGTGGGCGTGAGCCCGGAGGTGAAGGCATGAGCAGCGAGAATACGGCTACTGCGGCGACGCCGGAGGCTGGTGACGCCGTCGTGGAGCAGACCGATGCGGTGACGCCGGACGCGGGCGACGCGGCCGCCCCCGCGGGTGGCGTCAGCAAGGCCATGATCGCCGACATCGAGGAGGCGATGAAGGACGTCGTCGACCCGGAGCTCGGCATCAACGTGGTCGACCTGGGCCTCGTGTACGGCGTCCACGTCGACGACGAGAACGTCGCCACCCTGGATATGACGCTCACCTCGGCGGCCTGCCCGCTGACCGACGTCATCGAGGACCAGACCCGGCAGGCGCTGACCACCGGCCCCGGCGGCGGCCTGGTCAACGACATCCGGATCAACTGGGTGTGGCTCCCGCCGTGGGGCCCGGACAAGATCACTGACGAGGGCCGGGACCAGCTCCGCTCCCTCGGCTTCAACGTCTGAGCTGATCCCACTTCGTCGAGCGCGGCACCCGGACGGGTGCCGCGCTCGACGCGTTTCCAGGATCGCGCGAAAGCAGTGGAACGGATCGTTCCGGTCTGTTAAGCTGGGTTCATCGAACGGAGCGGAATATTCCGCTCCGGCGGCGGGTGGAGCAGCTCGCAGGACCCCGGCAGAGAGGGCAGGACGATGAGCGAGATGGCAGCGGGGCAGTGGCGGACCGTGCTCGAAGAGGCGCACGCGGTGCTTCGAACGACAGTCGAGGGGGTTCCGGCCGACGCCTGGGAGCAACCCACCCCGTGCGAGCGGTGGAACGTCACCCAGGTGCTCCAGCACGCGGCCGGCGACCAGCTCGCCTTCGCGGCGGCGATCGACGGCGGGTCGGGGCCGGCGGAGGACCCGTTCTCGCCCTCCGGTCGGGTCGACGGTGACAAGCTCGCCGGCCTGCGCGCCGCCCTCGACGCGTCTGCCCGAGCCTGGAACGGTGTCGCCGACGACGACCCGGAGGTGCCCACGCCGCTGCCCCAGGGCAAGCTGCCGGCCGAGGTCGGCGCCGTAGCGTGCGCCCTGGACGCGGCAGTGCACGCCTGGGACATCGCGGTGGCCACCGGCCAGCCGTCCCCGCTCGGCGCCGACCTGGCCCGACCCCTGCTGGTGGTGGCCCGGCAGATCGTCGAGCCGCTGCGGGCCTATGGCGCGTACGCCCCGGCGATCGACCCCGCTGCGGAGGCCGACGAGGTCGCCGCCCTGCTCTCCTACCTCGGCCGCGACCCCCGGTGGCCCGGAGTTCAGCTCTGATCGGTCGGCACACCCCCGACAACCAAGATCGCGCTCGATCTTTGATGTTGGCCTCGGTGCGTCGCCGAGGCCACTACATCCTGGTTCGAGCGCGATCTTTGGCGCGGGGCGCAGGGAAATTCGGTGGCGGGGGCGTGGGTTCGGCGCGGAAGATGCGCGTGTGATTGAGGCGTACCCGAAGCAGGTTCCTGTCCGTGCGGCCACTGCCGTGCGTCGACAGCGCACCGTGCCCCGGCCCGCCTCGCTCCCGCGCCCGCCGTCGTGAGCGGCGCGTTCCTCGCCGGTCTCGTGGCCGGCTACGGCGTCGCCATTCCGGTCGGCGCGATCGCAATTCTCATTCTGGGGCTCAGCGCCCGTACCTCGTTTCGGGTGGGTGCGGCCGCAGCGCTCGCCGTGGCGACGGCCGACGGGCTCTACGCGGTGGTGGCCGTGCTCGGCGGCGCCGGCCTGGCCGGGATCATCGCACCGGTCGCCGGGCCACTGCGGTTGGTCGCCGCCGTGGTCCTGCTCGGTCTCGCCGGGCATGGCCTGTGGCGGACGTGGTCCGCGCACCGCTCGCAGCGGCCGCCTACGGCACGCGACGGTGGGGGCATGAGCACTCCGGGGCGGGCCTACGCGGCGCTGCTCGGGTTGACCCTGCTGAACCCGATGACGGTGCTCTACTTCACCGCCCTGATGCTCGGCCGCCGGGACACGGCCGACTCGGGCATGGTCCCGGTGGCGCTCTTCGTGGCCGGGGTGTTCCTGGCGTCGGCGAGCTGGCAACTGGTCATCGCCGGCGGTGGCACGGTGGTCGGCCGGGCGCTGACCGGGCCGCGTGGCCGGCTGGTCACCGGACTGGTCTCGAGCGCGCTGATCGCCGCGCTGGCGGTGGCCGCGCTGCTGCCAGGCTGAACGGTCACGGCAACCATCCGACGGCTCGGCCACGCGGCCGAGGCCCGACCGCGCCGGGTCGGCGGTGTCGCCTGGTGTGTTCCGGGCCGGGTCCGGGGCCGCCCGGGGGCCCGGATGGGTTCGCGGTGCCGTACGGTCGGGCGATGACCAGTCGACCCGCAGCCGGCGGAGGCCGGTGGGTCGAGGTCGACCCGGCCCGCGTCGGCCGCTGGGTCGAGGGCTTCGCCGACCGGCACGGCCCGCCCACCACCAGCGCCCGGGAGTACGGCCTGCTGCTCGCCGCCCCGGACGGGGCGACCGCCGAGCTGTACGCCCCGCCGGGTGCGCCGGCCGGCACGGATGTGGCCGGGTTCGTGGCTTCCGCCGTCCTGCCCCGCCGGATCGGCCTGCTGCTGGCCCGCAAGGGCGCGGTGGCGCTCGGGGTGGCCGAGGGCGCCGACCTCGTCGTCTCCAAGGTGGACACCCGGTACGTGCAGGGGCGCACCGCTGCCGGGGGTTGGTCGCAGCACCGGTTCGCCCGCCGCCGCGACAACCAGGCGAAGGCGGCGCTGGGTGACGCGGCGGACCTGGCCGTACGGCTGCTGTTGCCGGAGGCGACGACGCTCGCCGCGCTGGTCTGCGGCGGTGACCGGCGGGCGGTGGACGGGGTGCTGGCCGACCGGCGGTTGGCCCCGCTCGTGCCGTTGCGGGCGGAGCGGCTGCTCGACGTGCCGGAGCCCCGGCACGCGGTGCTGGTCGCGGCGGTGGGCGCGGCCCGGGCGGTGCGGATCCTGGTGCGCGACCCGGACTGACCTCGGCGTTCCCCGGCTTCCCAGGGAGACGACCGCCACCCAAAACGGGGTTCCCGGCGTGCTGCCCGGCCGGCGGCCGGAGGATGGGCGCGTGGAGTTTCTGGTTGACATGGTGACGACGGTGCCGCAGGGGACATCGGAGGACGGGGTCGTCGACATGCGCGCGCGAGAGGCGGCGCGCTCGGCCGAGCTGACGGCGCAGGGCAGCCTCCTGCGGCTGTGGCGGCCGCCGCTGGCGCCGGGGGAGTGGCGTACGTGGGGGCTGTTCCAGGCCGACGACGCCGATGAGCTGGAAGCCGTGCTCGCGTCGATGCCGTTGCGCGCCTGGCGGCGCGAGACCGTGACGCCGTTGACGCCGCACCCGAACGACCCGGGTCAGCCGCCTCGCTGAGCCTGGAGGGGCTCGCCGGCACGTGCGGCGGCTCGACAGGCACGCCATGGGACACGTCCGTCAGCAGAGGAGATTGCATGTCCGAGGCCCAGATTCTGCGTACCGTCCTCGATCGGTGGAAATCGGCGGTAGACGCCCACGAGCCCGATCGGGTTGCGGCGTGCTTCACCGACGACGCGATCTTTCAGGGGTTGCAGCCGTACACGGTCGGTCGTGCCGGCGTCGCCGCGTACTACGCCGGACAGCCGCTCGGCCTGACCGCCGCGTACGACATCCGGGAGATCCGCCGTCTCGCCGACGACGTGGTGCTCGGCTACCTGGAGGTGGAGTTCGGCTTCACCGACCGACCGGCCCTGACCGTCAATCTCGGCGTGCTCCTGCGGCGGGTCGAGGACGACTGGCTCATCGGCCACTACCAGGTCTCGCGACTCACCTGACCCGGGGCTCCCCGCCGCCGGAATGGCGATCGTGGCAGGCCCGCCGAGGGCCTGCCACGATCTCGGGACGGGGTCAGAGCTGGTCGGTGCCGAACGTGTCGCAGGTCTTCGGGTCGCCGCGGTCGTAGCCCTGGGTGAACCAGCGCTTGCGCTGCTCGGACGTGCCGTGGGTGAACTGGTCGGGGTTGACCCGCCCGCCGGAGCGCTCCTGGATGCTGTCGTCGCCGATCGCCTCGGCGGCCTGCACGGCCTCGCTGATGTCGGTCTGGGTGATGGACGTTAACAGCGGTTCCTGGCCGGTCTTGTCCTTGCTCTCGGTGGCGTGCTTGGCCCAGGCGCCGGCGTAGCAGTCGGCCTGCAACTCCAGCCGCACGGAGGCGGAGCGGGGGCCGCTCTGGTCGCCCTGGCCGGCCTTGGCGTTGGTGCCGAGCAGGTTCTGGATGTGGTGTCCGTACTCGTGGGCGAGCACGTACGGCTGGGCGAACTCGCCCTTGGCGCCGAACCGGGAGGCCAGCTCGTCGTAGAAGCTCAGGTCGATGTACACCTGCTTGTCGGCGGGGCAGTAGAACGGGCCGACGCCCGAGTCGGCCTGCCCGCAGCCGGTGCTCACGGCGGCCTGGAAGAAGTTGGTGTCGGTCGGCTCGTACTCTCCGTTGCCCAGCTCCGGGTACGCCTTCTGCCAGTATGCCTGGATGCTGTTGACGTAGAGCGCGTTGCGGCAGCGCGCGTCGTCGAGACGTTCGGGGTTGTCGCGGGAGCACAACTGCTCCAGGTCCGTGCCGCCGGCCTGACCGCCGCCCTCGTCGCCGTTGGTCATGGCGTTGAGCCCGAAGCCGCCGCCGAGCAGCGCGATGAGCACGGCTACCACGATGCCGATGATGCCGCCTCGACCGCCGCCGCCGGGGATCGGGATGCCGAAGCCGCCGCCGGATCCGCCACCGCGGCCCACGTCGTTGACCTGGGAGGTGTCGATTTCGGCCCGCTCGTTGAGTTCCATGGTGACCCCGATCGCCGTATGCCGGTGAATGTCTGTTGTGTGTCGTTTCGTCCATCGAGTGCCGGACGGGGTCCGGACAGGCGTTCCGGTACCCGATGATCTTGATCGGTAATCCGGGCGGGCCGTCCGACGGCGCCCGGTACACTTGTCAGGTGCTGCGCTGCGAAGGCTGAACCGCCCCGCGCCGTCGGGCCCCTTGAGCCCGCCGGCCGTTTCGCGTGCCCCGAGTCAGCCTTCCGAACCCCGAGAGCGAGCCCGCAAACATGATCACTGCCACCGGCCTGGAACTGCGTGCCGGTTCCCGGATCCTGCTGTCCGACACCACCCTGCGCGTGCAGCCGGGTGATCGGATCGGCCTGGTCGGTCGCAACGGCGCCGGCAAGACCACCACGCTGAAGGTGCTCGCCGGCGAGGGGCAGCCGTACGGCGGCCAGATCGACCAGCGCAGCGCCATCGGCTACCTCCCGCAGGACCCGCGTACGGGTGACCTGGAGGTCACCGGCCGCGACCGGGTGCTCTCCGCGCGCGGCCTGGACGTGCTGATGGCGCAGATGCAGGAGGTCGAGGCCCGGCTCGCCGAGGACGCCAACGACAAGTTGGTCCGTCGGTACGGCGCGCTGGAGGACCAGTTCGCCGCCCTCGGCGGGTACGCGGCCGAGGCTGAGGCCGCGCGGATCTGTGCCAACCTCGGCCTACCGGACCGGGCGCTCGCGCAGACCATCGGCACCCTCTCCGGCGGTCAGCGTCGCCGCATCGAGCTGGCCCGGATCCTGTTCCGCGACGCGGGCGAGAACGGCGGCGGCATCCTGCTGCTCGACGAGCCCACCAACCACCTCGACGCCGACTCGATCACCTGGTTGCGGGGCTTCCTCGCCAACCACAAGGGCGGCCTGATCGTGATCTCCCACGACGGCGCGCTGCTGGAGTCGGTGGTCAACAAGGTCTGGTTCCTCGACGCCACCCGGTCGGTCATCGACGTGTACAACCTGGGCTGGAAGGCGTACCTGGAGGCGCGCGAGACCGACGAGCGACGCCGCCGCCGGGAGCGGGCCAACGCGGAGAAGAAGGCCGGCGCGCTGATGGCGCAGGCCGACAAGATGCGGGCCAAGGCCACCAAGACCGTGGCCGCGCAGAACATGGCCCGCCGCGCCGAGAAGCTGATCTCCGGCCTGGAGGAGGTGCGGGTCTCCGACCGGGTGGCCAAGGTTCGTTTCCCCAACCCCGCGCCGTGCGGCAAGACCCCGCTCACCGCGACCGGCCTGTCCAAGTCGTACGGCTCGCTGGAGATCTTCACCGACGTCAACGTGGCGGTGGACCGGGGCTCCCGGGTGGCCATCCTCGGGCTCAACGGCGCCGGCAAGACGACCCTGCTGCGGATGCTCGGCGGGCTGCTCAGCCCGGACACCGGCGAGGTGCACGCGGGCCACGGCCTGCGGCTGGGCTACTACGCCCAGGAGCACGAGACGCTGGACGTGGAGCGGACGGTGCTGGAGAACATGCGCGCCGCCGCCGTCGAGCAGTCCGACACCGACCTGCGCAAGATCCTTGGCGCGTTCCTCTTCTCCGGTGAGGACGTGAACAAGCCGGCCGGCGTCCTCTCCGGTGGTGAGAAGACCCGACTGGCGCTGTCCACCCTGGTCTGTTCCGGCGCCAACGTGCTGTTGCTCGACGAGCCGACGAACAACCTCGACCCGGTCAGCCGGGAGCAGGTGCTCGACGCCATCGCCAACTACCCCGGCGCGATCGTCCTGGTCACCCACGACCCGGGTGCGGTGCTGGCGCTCAAGCCGGACCGGGCCATCCTGCTGCCCGACGGCGACGAGGACGCCTGGAGCGACGACCTGCTCGAACTGGTCGAGCTGGCCTGACCGGGAACGGCTGGCCGGGAATGGCTGGCCGGCTCGGCGGGCTCTCAGCCGAGCAGGTCGGCCAGTCGGCCGAGCACACCGGAGCTGACCAGGATCACCAGCCCGATCGCGATGAAGATCGTCGGCACCAGCCAGGCGCCGGCACGCTGGACCAGCCGGACCACCCTCCGGTGTCCGCCCAGCCAGGCCCCGGCCACGCACCAGAGCGCGATCAGCAGCACGAAGACCAGCAGGAACACGGCGCTGTCGGCCACACCGAGGGCCCGGAAGACGGGTACGTAGACCGCGACGTTGTCGGCGCCGTTCGCGATCGTCACCCCGGCCACGCCGAGCGCTCCGGTGACGACCGCAGGCGTCTCGTCGTCATCCGAAGCCCGCAGCGCGCGTACGCCGAGCGCGATCGGCAGCAGACCGAGCAACCCCGTCCACGGGTCGGGCACCACCAGGAGGCCACCCGCGATCACCGCGCTGGCCAGCGCGAGCGCGCCAATGCCGAGGTATTGGCCGGCGACAATCTCCCAGGTGCGGGGTTGGCCGGTGGTGCGGGCCGCGACGAAGAACAGCGTCAGAATGACGATGTCGTCGATGTCGGTGGCGGCGAAGACCACGGCCGCAGCGCCCGCGCTGCTCAACAGGTCGATCACGACCGAAGGCTACGGGTCGTCGGCAGCCGCCAGCGCCACCGGTGGTACGCGTGGACGCCGCGGCGGGCCTGATCGCCAGGATCACTCTATCGGGAAGCTGACATTGCATAGCGTGTCGGTTGGCGAAGAGTTGATATCTGGCGCATGATCGTTCGAGGCGGTCTAATAGGTGGGACCGTATCCGAACCGCACAGTCTGGGACGTGAGGACACAGCATGGCAGCCACTGGCACAGCCACCAGCACTGAGAAGGGTCGCCGGATCATCGGAGCCGAGCGTCAGACGCTCGCCAAGGACCTGGTAAAGCGGTACACCTCGGGGGAGAGCATCCGCGCGTTGGCGGCCTCGACCGGCCGTTCCTACGGGTTCATCCACCGAGTGCTCACCGAGTCCGGGGTGCAGCTGCGTCAGCGCGGCGGTGCCCGGCGCCGCAAGAAGGCGTGACCCGCCCCTCAGCGTCGTCCACCAGCGCCGCGCCCCGGGACGTCCGGTGACAGCCGAGGCGACCGGGGTTCGGCTGACTTGCGACGGGCCGGTCGCCACGGTGACGTTGTGCCGGCCCGACGTGCTCAACGCCCAGACGCCCGCGATCTGGCGAGCGATGAGCGACTTCTCCCGCGACCTGCCCGGCGACGTCCGGGTGGTGGTGGTCCGGGGTGAGGGTCGCGCGTTCTCGGCCGGCCTCGATCTCGCGGTGGCGGGTGCGTCCGGCCCGGGGTCGTTCGCCGAGTTGGCCACGCTGCCCGAGCAGGAGTGCGCCGAGCGCATCGCGGAGTTCCAGGCCGGTTTCACCTGGCTGCACCGGCCGGATGTCGTCTCCGTCGCGGCCGTGCAGGGTCACGCGATCGGTGCCGGCTTCCAGCTCGCGCTCGCCTGCGACCTTCGAGTGCTGTCCGCGGACGCGAAGCTGTCGATGGCCGAGGTGACGCTCGGCCTGGTGCCCGACCTGGCCGGCACGAAACGCCTCGTCGAGCTGGTCGGGTATTCGCGGGCGTTGGAGATCTGTGCGACCGGCCGCCGGTTGGACGCCGCCGAGGCGGACCGGATCGGGCTGGCCACCCTGGTCGTGCCCCCGGCCGAGCTGGACGGCGCGGTGCGGGACCTGACCGCCGGCCTGCTCTCCGGGGCCCGCGACGCGGTGGTGGAGATCAAGGCGTTGCTCGCCGGTGCCGCCGGGCGGTCGCACGCCGACCAGCAGCGCGCCGAGCGGGAGGCGCAGACCCGTCGGCTGCGTGACCTCGCCGGCAGGGGAGAATAGGTAAGGACCGCACGGGAAGATCCGGGTTACGACTGAGGTTGTCACACTCGTCGGGAGAATTGACCTGACGGTGCGGTCTGCCCGGCAACCCGGAGGTGAGCGATGTCCAACCCGATGTCCGGCGGTGGCATGGCCGGGTGGAGCATGCTCCGGTCGATGCGCAACCGCGACGAGGTCTCCACCCACCGGCTCCAGCGCGGGGTGGCCCGCCGCATCGTCGCGTTCGCCCAGCCCTACCGGCGCGACATCGTCGTCTTCCTGGCCACCGTGGTGTTGGCCGCCATCATCGGCGTGGCCACGCCGGTGCTCGCCGGTGACGTGATCAACGCGATCAACCGGGGTGGCACCGAGGCCGGCCGGCTCGTGGTGCGGCTGGCCCTGTTCATCGCCGCGCTGGCGGTCGCCGACGCGCTGCTCTCGCTGGCCCAACGGTGGTATTCCGCCCGCATCGGCGAGGGCATCATCCTCAACCTGCGCACCCGGGTCTACGACCACGTGCAGCGGATGCCGTTGCAGTTCTTCACCCGTACCCAGACCGGCGCCCTGGTCAGCAGGCTCAACAACGACGTGCTCGGCGCCCAGCGGGCGTTCACCTCCACCCTGTCCGGTGTGGTCAGCAACGTCATCCAGCTGGTGCTCACCGCGGCGGTGATGTTCACCCTCTCCTGGCAGATCACCGCGCTCTCGCTGGTGCTGCTGCCGATCTTCATCATTCCGGCCCGCCGGGTCGGTCGACGGCTGGCGGAGATCACCCGCGAGGCGTACAACCTCGACGCCAAGATGAACGCGACCATGACCGAGCGGTTCGGGGTGGCCGGCGCGTTGCTGGTGAAGCTCTTCGGCCAGCCCGAGATCGAGGCCCGCCGGTTCGCCGACCGGGCCGAGCGGGTCCGCGACATCGGCATCCAGTCCGCGATGTACTCCCGCACGTTCTTCGTGGCGATGTTGCTGGTCGCCTCACTGGCGCAGGCGCTGACCTACGGTCTCGGCGGCTGGCTCGCGGTGACCGGCGGCGTCAGCGCCGGCACCGTGGTGACGCTCGCGCTGCTGCTCACCCGCCTGTACGGGCCGCTCACCGCGCTCTCCAACGTGCGGGTGGACGTGATGAGCGCGCTGGTCTCCTTCGACCGGGTCTTCGAGGTGCTCGACCTCAAGCCGGGCATCGTGGAGAAGCCCGACGCGGTGCCGGTGCCCCGGGGCGCCGGCCGGGTCGACTTCCGCGACGTGCGTTTCCGCTACCCGAGCGCCGCCGAGATCTCCCTCGCCTCCCTGGAGGAGGTCGCCACGCTCGACCGGACCGTCAACGAACCGGTCCTCAAGGGCGTCTCGTTCAGCGTCGAGCCGGGGCAGATGGTCGCGCTGGTCGGCCCCTCCGGGGCCGGCAAGTCGACCCTGTCGATGCTCATCTCCCGCATCTACGACGTCAGTGACGGGCAGGTGCTCGTCGGCGGGGTGGACGTGCGCGACGCGACGCTCGCCTCGCTGCGTGACGAGATCGGTGTGGTCACTCAGGATTCTCACCTGTTCCACGAGACGATCGCCGAGAATCTCCGCTACGCCAAACCGGACGCCACCGACGACGAGATCTGGGCCGCACTGGCCGGGGCGCAGGTGGCCGACCTGGTCCGGGCGCTGCCCGACGGTCTGGACACCACAGTGGGCGAGCGCGGCTACCGGTTCTCCGGTGGCGAGAAGCAGCGCATCGCGATCGCGCGACTGCTGCTCAAGGCCCCGTCGATCGTGATCCTCGACGAGGCGACCGCACACCTGGATTCGGAGAGCGAGGCGGCGGTGCAGCGGGCGCTGTCGGTGGCGCTGGCCGGGCGTACCGCGCTGGTGATCGCGCACCGGCTCTCCACCGTCCGCGACGCCGACCAGATCCTGGTCCTGGACGGCGGGCGGATCGTCGAGCGAGGTCGGCACGAGGAGTTGGTCGCGGTCGGCGGGCTCTACGCCGAGCTTTACCGGACCCAGTTCGCGGTCGCCGACTCGCCCACCCCGTTCGTCGACGCGACCGGCCCCGAGCCGGTGGTCATGCCGCTGGGCACCTACCGCGCCGACGAGGTGCTGCCGCCCGCCGCCGCCAACTGACGGTCAACCAGACGCGGCTCCCGTCCGTCGCGGTCACTCCGGCGAGCCCCGCGCGTTGATCGACTCGGGCTCCTGAAGATCGCGGTGTCCTGGTCGCGTTGACAGCACGCCTTCCTCGAAGCCGAGTCGATCAAGGGTCGGGTAGTCGGTAGTCCGGCGGCTCAACGGGCCGGTAGCTCGGTCGCCGCCCGCAACTCGGCGAACGCCAGGCCCAGGGTCACCGGGGTGAAGTGCGCGTTCAGGCCGCTCGGGTTGGGCAGCACCCACAGTCGGGCCCCGGCCAGCGACTCCGGCTGCGGCCCGAAGGTGGCTTTCGGCCGCTGAAAACCGATCCGGTACGCGGTCACCCCCACCACGGCCACCCAGCGCGGCCGGTACCGGGCCACCTTGTCGGTCAGGATTGTCGCGCCGTCCAGGAGTTCCTCGGCGCTCAGCTCGTCCGCGCGGGCGCTGGCCCGGGCGGCCATGTTGGTGATGCCGAGCCCGAGCGCGGGCAGCTCGTCCTGTTCGCTGGGGTGCAGCAGCCGGGGGGTGAACCCGCTCCGGTGCAGGGCGGGCCAGAACCGGTTGCCGGGCCGGGCGAAATGCCACCCGGTCGCGGCCGACCACAGGCCCGGGTTGATGCCGACGAAGAGCACCGCCAGCCCAGGCGCGAGCACGTCGGGGATGGTCCGGTCGGCGGCCGCCGCCAGCTCCGCCCGGGTGGGTCGGGCGGTCGCCGCCGGGTCGGTCCGGGTGGGTTGGGCGGTGCCCGCCGGGTCGGTCCGGGTGGGTTGGGCGGTGCCCGCCGGGTCGGTCCGGGTGGGTCGGGCCGTCTCTGCCGTCGCCGGGTCCGTCCGGGTGGGTCGGGCCGTCCCAGGCGTCGCCGTCGGGTGACGGTCGGCCCGGTCCCCGGGTCTCGGCCGTCCGGTGTGCCCTGCGTTGATCGACTCGGGTTCCTGGAAGTCGGGGTGTCCTGGTCGCGTCGACCGCCCGGTTTCCTTGAGCCCAAGTCGATCAACGGCCGGGCCGTCGGGCTGGGCCGGCTCGGGCGGCGTCACGGCACGGGCCGGTCGGGCCGGCTCGGGCGGCGTCACCGCACGGGCCCGCTCGGGGGTCACAGCCCGCGCAGCGCGCCGCCGTCGACCGGCAGGGTGATTCCGGTGAGGTAGCCCGCGGCGGGGGAGAGCACGAACGCGGCCACCCGGCCGAACTCGGCGGGGTCACCGAGGCGGCGCAGCGGGATGCTGGCCTCCGCGTCGGCGCGGGCGCGATCCGGGTCGCCGGTCGCGGCGAAGAGTTCCCGGTTGCGGTCGGTCATGATCCGACCGGGCAGCAGCCCGACCACCCGAACGCCACGCGGGCCGTAGTCGTCGGCGATGTCCTTGGCCGCGCCGACCAGGCCGGGCCGTAGACCGTTGGAGATGCCCAGGCCGGGCACCGGGCCGCGGGCCGAGGTGGAGAGCACCAGCCCGATCGCGCCGCCCTCGGGCAGTGCGGCGGCGATCGTGCGGACCGCGCGGATGGTGCCCAGGAAGACGGTCTCGAAGGAGAGCCGCCACTGCTCGTCGGTGATCGCCGCGGCGTTGCCCGCCGGTGGGCCGCCGACCGAGATCAGCGCGCCGTCGAGCCGGCCGAAGTGCTCCTGGGCGGCGGCGACGAGCTGCCCCGGCGTCTCCGGGTCGGTCAGGTCCGCGGTCAGCCCGACGGCGTGCCCCGGGCCACCCAACTGCTGCGTGGCGGCGGCCACCGCGTCCGGGTTCCGGGCCGAGAGCACCACCCGCGCCCCGTCGGCGACCAGGCTCTGCGCGGTCGCGTAACCCAAGCCGCGGGAGGCACCGGTGAGGACGTACACGCGATCGGTCAGTCCGAGATCCATAACTTCGATCCTGCCGCATTCGGTACCCCGTCGCCAGCACGGGTGGACACCCGTGGGGCGGGGCGCAGCAGGCGTACCCGGCCGGCGATCTGCACCGCGACGGCACCGCCGGCGCGGCTCACCGCCGGCGCCCGGCGGGGACGCGGCGCCCGGCGCCCGTCGTAGCGCAGGCGTGCCTCCCGGACGGCCAACTCCTCGGCGGCCGCCGGGGGGAGCGCGTGCTGGTCGTGCAGCGCCCGGGCCAGGTCCCAACCGTCGCGCAGCGATCCGGCAGTGGGTCGCCGGGCGGCCCAGTCGGCGAAGGTGGCCGACCACCTGGCACCGAGGCCGGCGGCGAGCAGTGGCCAGTGCCGAGCCACCTCGCCGGCCCGCTTGCGCAGCAGGGCCGCGCGGGTGGCGGCCAGCGGGCCCGGCGCGAACCCCGCCGGTGGTTCACCCCCGGCGACCAGCGCCGCGACCAGTTCGGCCTGCCGCTCGGCGAGCCCGGCGCGGGGGGTGGGCGCGGCGTCGCCGTCGGGTGTGCCCGTCATGTCACGGCCGGGAAGCCGGCAGCGTCGGCCAGGGCGTCCAGTTCGGCGCGGAGTTCGGCGGCCGGCGGGTAGTGGCCGTCGCGCTCCAGCAGCAGCGCCGGCGGTCGCCGCCGGGCGCAGAGCGCGCCGACCAGCTCCAGCACCGCTGTGGGCACCGGGTCGGTGTGGGTGTCGTGGTAGAAACCGCCGTGCTCCGCGCCGCCGGCCACGTGGGCGTACGCGACCCGCTCCAGCGGCAGGCGGTCCAGCAACGCCAGCGGGTCGGCGCCCCGGTTGCGGGCGTTGGCGTGCACGTTGGCCACGTCCAGCAGCAACAGTGCCCCGGTCCGGTCGAGGATCTCGGTGAGGAAGTCCGCCTCGTCCAGCTCGTCGTCGGGCCAGTCGAGCAACGCGGCGATCGGTTCCAGCGCGATCGGCACCGGAAGCTCGGCCTGTGCCCGCGCCACGTTGACGCAGACCGCGTCGACGGCTTCCCGGCTGCGCGGCAGCGGCAACAGGTGGCCGGCCTCCAGGCCGCCGGCCCGGACGAACGCGATGTGCTCGCTGACCAGCGGCGCGTCCAGGCGTTGCGCCACCGCGGCCAGGTGCGCGACCCGGGCCGGGTCGACCGGCTCGGCGCCGCCGAGGGAGAGCCGCACCCCATGCGGTACGACCGTCACCGCGCGTTCCCGCAGTCGCGTCAGGCCGGGCGGGAGCGGCCCGGACGCGGGCACCCCCTCGGCCACCACCTCGACGAAGCGCAGGCCGGGCAGCTCGGCCACGAAGCCGGCGATCTCCGGACGCCAGCCGATGCCGACCCCGGACGGTCCGGTCATCCGCCGCACCCGCCGCCGCCCCCGCACCCGCCGCCTCCACCACCGCCGTCTCCACCGGAGCTGTCGCCTCCGCCACCGGACGAACCGTCCGAGCCGCCCGTCCAGCCGCCGTTGCCGGAGATGGCCTGGCGCTGAATTTCGGCCTGCTCGGCGAAGCCCGGGTCGAGTGCCCAGAGCGAGGCGGTGCCGTACAGGGCCACGCCCATCGCCGCACCGGCGGCTCCGTAGGTGGCGTAGGCCGGCGCGGAGGCCGGCGCGAGGTGGGTGTGGTCGCGGCGGACGGCACGGAGGGCGGCGCGACCGGCTCGGGTGCGGACGGGTGCCCGGCCCAGCAGCAGCGCCGCGCCCAGGAGCGCGGCCAGGGTGAGCAGCAGGTAACCCACCGGGCGATCGCTGAACAGGCCGGAGAAGAGCCGGAGCACGCCGAGGCCCAGCAGAGCCAGCAGGAACCGGTTCCAGAGGCGGGCGCGGGCGCGCTGCGTGTCGTTCGTCAGCAGCCCGCGCTGCTCCAGGCCGTTGCGGATCTGGTCCAGCGCGGTGCGTACGCGCTCGTCCTGCGGCAGGTCCCGGACTCGCGAGTGCTGGTGGGCGGCCCAGTGGACGGCCTGATCCAGTGGGGTGAGCCCGGTCGGCGCGGTATCGCCGGTGGTCAGCCGACGGTCCGGTCGTACGCCCACCGCGCCGCTGCCGCGCAGCCCGCCCAGCGCGGCGTGCACCGCGAGTTGCGGGCCACCGTTGAGGTACGCGACCTGCTGCGGCCCGAGCGGTTCGGCGGTGACAGCAGTGCCCGTGCCGGTCGCGAGGCGGATCCGGTAGTACGCCGCGATCGCCACCACCAGGATGGCCGCCACGAGGTAGTACCGGAGGAAGGTCGGGCCGGAGATGCCCCAGGTGTCGCCGGACGCGGCGTGGACGTTCATCGACTGCTCCTGTCACCGGAGGGATCGGCGGCCTCATTGTGGAGCAGCCTCGCCACGGGTGACCGACCGGAGTCCGCGCGGTCAGTGCCGGCGGACCGCCTCCTCGACCAGGTCGAGCACCGGGCCCAGGTCACCGGCCGGTCGGCCCATGGCCAGGTGCAGCACCAGGCCGTCGTAGGCCAGCTCCAGGAACTGGGCCAGCACGTCGATCGGTACGTCCTCGCGCAGCACCCCGGCGTCGCGCTGGCGGGCCAGCCGGTCCCGGGTCGCCTCCGCGATCGCGGCGGACCGCTCCGCCCACCGCCGGGCGAACGCCGGGTCGGTGCGCAGCCGCCGGGAGACCTCCAGTTGGCTGCCCAGCCAGCCGGTGGTGTCGGGGGAGACGGCGCGGGCGAGCAGATCGCGCATCACCTGCACCAGGCCGTTGCGGGCCACCGTCTCGACCATGGCCGCGGCGTCGTCCTCGGCGACGGCCAGGAAGAGCGAGTCCTTGTCGCGGAAGTGGTGGAAGATCGCACCGCGGGACAGGCCGGTGGCCTCCTCGAGGCGGCGTACGGTCGCTCCCTCGTAGCCGAGCCGGGCGAAACACGCCCGGGCTGCGGCGAGGATCTCCTGCCGGCGAGCGTCGAGCTGGTCCTGGCTTACTCTGGGCACACGTCGATCGTTGCAGGTCACCTCGGGGCATGCAAACCGTACGTACGGCTTGGGATGTTGCCGATTACCATCGCCCGGTGACCCAGCCCCGCACCCTGCCCAGCTCCCCGCTGACCGTGGCCACCGTTCAGGCCACCCCGACGCCGGGCGACGTCGCCGGCAACGCGGTCATCGCCGCCGACCTGGTCCGCCGAGCCGGCGAGCGGGGCGCCCGGGTGGCCGTCCTGCCGGAGCTGTTCCTCTGCGCGTACCACCCGCCGGTCCTCGCCGCCGACCCGGCCGGCACGGACGTCGCGGCCGACCCGGCCGGGATGGTCGCGGATCCCCGGCTCGACCCGCTGCGCGTCGCGGCGCGCGAGGCCGGCGTCACCGCGCTGGTCGGCGCGGCCGTCCGGCACCCGGACGGCCGGCGGACCATCGCCGCGCTGGTGGTCGACCGGACCGGCGAGGTGCGGGTCGGGTACGACAAGCAGCAGTTGTGGGGCGACGAACGGGAGCTGTTCACCCCCGGCGGGCGGGGGGCCACGCTGCTCGTCGACGACTGGCGGCTCGGACTGGGCATCTGCTACGACGGCTGTTTCCCCGAGCACGGCCGGGCCGCCGCCCTCGACGGCGCACACGGCTACCTGTGCCCCAGCGGATACCTGGCCGGCTCCGAGCACCGCCGGGATCTCTACTACGCGGCACGTGCCCTGGACAACACCATGTTCGTGGTTTTCGCGAACGCGGTCGGCGGTGTCGCGCCGTGGCTGTTCAACGGCGGTGCGGCCGTCTACGACCCCGAGGGGCGGGTGCTGGCTCGCGGGGCGAACGACGGCACGGCGGTGCTCGTGGCGACGCTGGATCCCGCCGTGCTCGCGGCCACCCGGGCGGCCCACTCGATGCTCGTCGACCGGCTGGCGGACCAGGGTGGCCCGCGGCTGTCGATGCCTGGCTGAGCCCTTCGTCAGGTCGACACCCGCCGCATCTGTTGGCGGACACGTCGGTCCCGTAGGGTGCCCGAGTGCCACTGCTCCTGCTGGACCTGGACAACACCCTGCTGGATCGGGCCGGGCCGTTCCGCCGCTGGGGTGAGCGCTTCCTGGACAGCATCGGCGCGCCCCACACCGACATCGACTGGCTGGTCTCGATCGACGCCGACGGTCTGACCGACCGCTGGGACCTCGCCGACGCCATCCGGGACCGCTACGAGCTGCGCATTCCCTCGATCGACCTGGTCGAGGAGCTGCACGACGGGGTGGTGGCGCAGACCCGGCTCGACCCGCTGACCGCCTGCGCGCTGCGGATCGCCGACGACGCCGGCTGGGTGCCGGTGGTGGTCTGCAACGGCACCGTTCGCGTCGAGGACGCCAAGATTCGCCAGACCGGGCTGGACCAGTACGTCGCGGACTGGGTGATCTCCGAGGAGGCCGGCGTCAGCAAGCCCAACCCGAGAATCTTCGCGCTCGCCGCCCAGCGGGTCCGGATGCCGCTGCGGGGGGCGTGGGTGATCGGTGACAGCCCGGAGGCGGACATCGGCGGCGCCGCCGCCGTCGGGCTGCCCAGCGTCTGGCTGCACCGGGGGCGCACCTGGTCGGACGTCCGGTTCGCGCCGAGCCGCACCGCGGACGGGTTGATCGCCGCGGTCGCCACCGTCCTGGCCCGCTGAGGGTCCCGCGCCGGAGGTCGTACGTCCGAGCGGTCGTTCGGGTGGTGGCCCGGTAATTCGGTTGACCGCCCGCCGTGGTGGTACCAGCATTGTCCGCGCATGGTGCATCCCGGGCGTGTGCCCGGTCGAGGAGAGGGGGTCGGTCATGGCCGTCTTTGCAGGTCGCTTCCAGCCGCCTATCTCAGCCTCGACCAAGGGAACCTCACCACAGTGCGCGATCACGACCTTCCGGCGCTGGAGCGCCGAAGCCGCGGCAAGAGCCGCTTCGACGACGACGAACCGCAGTTCCTGAAGCGCGGGCGGCCCACCGAGCCGCTCGCGGACCCGGACAGCGAGCCCGACCCGGACACCGGCGAGCGCTGGTCGTCCTGGGACGACGCCGTGCACGGGCCACAGCCGCACCCGAGCTGGCTGGTCACCGAGCTGGCCGCCAAGGACACCGAGCTGGGTGTGCTGAAGACCGGCAAGGAGGCGGACGTCCACCTGGTCCGCCGGGCGGTGCCCGACACCGACCGGTCCTGCCTGCTCGCGGTGAAACGCTACCGCGATCCCGAGCACCGGTTGTTCCACCGTGACGCCGGCTACCTGGAGGGCCGTCGGGTGCGCCGGTCCCGGGAGAACCGGGCGATGGCCGGCCGCACGGCGTTCGGCCGGCAGATGATCGCCGGGCAGTGGGCGGCGGCCGAGTTCGCCGCGCTGAGCCGGCTCTGGGAGATCGGCGCCGGGCACGACCGGATCGCCGTGCCGTACCCGGTGCAGTTGCGGGGCACCGAGCTGATGCTGGAGTTCGTCGGTGACGCCGAGTCGGGGGAGGCGGCGCCCCGACTGGCCCAGTTGCGACCCGGCCCGACCGAACTGCGTGACCTGTGGGCCCAACTGGTGGAGGCGCTGCGGGTGCTGGCTCGGGCCGGCTACGCGCACGGCGACCTGTCGCCGTACAACCTGCTCGTGCACCAGGGCCGGCTGGTCGTGATCGACCTGCCGCAGGTGGTCGACGTGGTGGCGAACCCACAGGGGCCGGAGTTCCTGGCCCGCGATGTGCGGGTGGTCGGCGCCTGGTTCGCGGCCCGGGGGCTGCCCGCCGAGCAGGTGGACCCCGGCCTGTTGACCGGAGAGCTGCTGCACGAGGCGGGCCTGCGCTGATCGGAGCGGGTCGGGCGGCCATACCGCCCGACCCGCCAGGCCCGGCTATTGCAGGTAGCGCTCCACCTCGGGCTTGGGGCGTTCGCCCTGGGCGTCCGGGTCACCGTGGGTCTCCCGGGCGGCCCGTCGGCGGCGCAGCAGGTCCCAGCACTGGTCGAGGGACTCCTCCAGGGCGCGCAGTCGCTCGCTGGCCTCGCCCTCGGTGCCCGACTCGTGGGCCTGGGCGTCGGCACGCAGCTTGTGTTCCTCGTCGACCAGCTCGGAGATCCGGTTCAGGATGGTCTTGTCGTCCATGCCACAGAGCCTGGCACAGGGTGCCGGGCATCGCCCGGATTCGGGGGGACCGGTGCGTCCCGGGTCACTGACCCGCACCGGTCGGCCCGACGCCGCCCGGCTGGTGCCGATGCCGCAGCCAGGTCGGCGGCACCCGGCCGTTCCGCCCGTCGCGCTGGTTGGCCGCGGCGCTACGGCTGACCATCCATTCAGGAGTTGAGTACGTCGGGATATCGATGTGCGTGTGTCCGTGTAGATGGAAATTGCGCAGTCCGCAAGTCTGGAGGTGCCCCTCGTTTGGTGAGATGCTTCCGTCGGCCCAGAAGGTGAGAGTTTCATCAACCCGCCCGACCGAAGTGGACCACTGCGGTCGCCGGGACGACGAGGAGACGTGGTTCGATGTCGCAGGTGTCCGAGGCGCGCCCCGCCACCGTCAGCACCGAGCCCCGGACAATCCCGTTACGACGCGCTCTGCCGGCACTTGTCCGCGATCCGCTGGGCGCGCTCGTCGACTTCGCGCAGGACGCCGACGGCGAGGTCGTCCGGCTCAATCTCGGCTCGTTCCGCCCCTATCTGGTCAGCCATCCTGAGCACCTGCAACGCGTCCTGCGGGACAACGTTGCCAACTACACCCGGGACGGCGACGGGTTGCTCTGGCGACCCGTGCGTCGGATCGTCGGTGACGCCATCCTGGTCGCCGAGGGTGAGATCTGGGAGTCCAGCCGAGGCGCGCTGCAACCGTTGTTCACCGCCAAGCGGGCCGAGACGCTCGTCGACAAGATGGCCGAGGCGATCAACGAGGCGGTCGACGAGTGGCTCGAGCCGACTCTCGCCGGTCGCCCGATCGACGGTGGCGCCGAGCTGACCCGGATCGTCCTTCGCACCACGATGCGGGTGCTCTTCGCCGACCGGATCTCGGTCCCCGACGCCCTGCGGATCAGCGCCGCGCTGGACACCGTGACCACCGCGATGCTCCCCCGACTGCTGATGCCCGCCGTGCCGTACGCGGTGCCGATGCCCGGCGACCGGCGCTTCCGCGACGCGGTGCGCACCATCGACGAGGTGGTGCTGCCGATCATCCGGGAGGCCCGGGCCCATCCCACCGACGGTGACGACATCATCTCCACGCTCTGCCGGCCGCGCGCCGACGGCAGCGAACCCGACGAGTACGCGATCCGCGGCGACGTGGTCGCGATGTTCTCCACCGCCACCGAGACCACCATCGCCCTGCTTTCCTGGCTCTGGCCGGTGCTGGCGTCCCGGCCCGACGTGGCCGAGCGGATGACCGACGAGATCGAGCAGGTGGTCGGCGCCGAACGGGTCGGCCGCGAGCACCTGCCCCAGCTGCGCTACGGCCGGATGGTGCTCGACGAGATGCTGCGGCTCTACCCGGCCGGCTGGATGATCCCGCGCACCGCGGTCGGCGACGACCTGCTGGGCGGGGTGCGGATCAAGGCCGGTGGCACCGTGCTGGTCAGTCCGTACGTCACCCAGCGGATGTCGACGTTCTGGACCGACCCGGCGCTGTTCGACCCGGAGCGGTTCGCGCCGGAGCTGCCCCGGCGGCGCTACCGCTACTCCTACTTCCCGTTCGGCGGGGGCCCGCACCAGTGCCTCGGGCAGTACCTGTTCCTGCTGGAGGCCCAGCTCATCGTCAGCACCGTGCTGAGCCGCTACCGCTTCCGACTACGCGAACCGGTCGACCTCACCCCCCGGATGGGCGCCTCGCTGCAACCCAAGCAGCGGGCTGAGCTCATCCTCACCCCGGTCGAGCGCCCGGTCGCATCGTGACGGAGACCCCGCGACCGGCGCGGGCCGGTCAGGACGCGGTCGCCGAACAGGGCCGGGTGTGTGCGCTCGCCGTCCGGGGCGTACGCGACCTTCAGGATGTCACCGCCGCTCACCCGGAGCTGTTCGGCGCCGCGCCGTTCGACCCGGCGCTGCTCAGTTCGGTGGCCACCGCCATCGCCTTCACCGCGCCGTGGCACACCGCCGCGGAACTGCGGATCACCACCCGTACCCTGCTCTGGGTCTTCGCCGCTGACTGGCAGGTCGACTACCTCGCCCGGTCCGTCGACGACGTCCGGGAGGTGGTGACCGACTGCCTCGCGGTGGCCGACGGCGCGGCGCCGCCACCGGGGCGCCACCTGGCCCGGCTGCTGGCCGACCTGCGCGACGAGCTGACCACCGTCCCGGCGTTCGTCCGGCTGCGGCCGATCTGGCGGGACGAGCTGGCCCGAATGTTGGCCGCCGTGGCGCGGGAGTGGGACTGGAAGCACCTGCCGACCGATCCGACCACCGGCCGGCGGCTGCCGGACCTGGACCGGTACCTGGACAACGCCGACAACCTCGCCTGTTCCTTCGTCAACGTCACCCACTGGATCGCCACCGGCGACGAGAGGACCCTCGCCCAGTTGACCGACCTGCTGGACGCCGGTCGTGGCGTGCAGCGGGTGCTGCGGTTGGTCAACGACCTGGCCACCCACGGTCGGGACGCCGAATGGGGTGACCTGAACGCCCTTTCGCTGGTCGACGACCCGGCGCAGGTGCACGACCGGCTGGCCGAACTCACCGCACGGTCCCGGGGGGACCTGGCCGCCCTCGCCGAGCGGTGCCCCCGCCAGGCGGACTACCTCAACCGGCAGATCTCCTTCACCGGCGGCTTCTACCAGTTGTCGGACTTCTGGGGCGCGCGGTGAGTGACGGCGCCACCCGGGTGTTCGCCGGCGAGGCGGCCGCCGCCGACCCGGTCGCCGCCAGCGCCCGTGAGTTGATCGCCGGCCTTGGTCTGCGGCCGTGGGGGCAGGTCGCCGCGTCGGTGTACGAGACCGGGCGGCTGGTCGCCGTCGCTCCCTGGCTGACCGGGCACCACCAGCGGGTCGCGTTCCTGCTGCGCAGCCAGCGCCCGGACGGGGCGTGGGGCCCACCCGAGGGGTACGCCCTGGTGCCGACGCTGAGCGCCACCGACGCGCTGCTCGCGGCGTTGGCCGACGGCAGGGCCGGGACGGAACTGCTCGCCCCGGTGGCCCGTGGGCTCGGCGCTCTCGTCGGCACGCTGCTCCCCACCGACGCCCGGACTCTGCCGGACACCCCCGCGCTGGACCTCATCGTTCCGGCGCTGGTCGACACCATCAACGACCGGCTCGCCGGGCTGGAGCGGGCCACCGCCGACCGGCTGCCCCGCCCGCCGTTGCCGCTGCCCACCGGGCTGAACCGCAACCGGCTGCGCGCGGTGCGGTCCGCGGTGGCCGCCGGAGCGACGCTGCCACCGAAGCTGGCCCACTTCTACGAGATCCTGGACGCGACACCCACCGACGCCGGGCCCACGCTCACCGCGGTCGGCGCCTCACCCGCCGCGACCGCGGCCTGGCTGACCGTGGCCGGCCCGGCCGCCGGCCCCGCCGCGCACGCCTTCCTTCGGGCGTTGATCCGCGACGGAGGCGGCCCGGTGCCCTGCCCGGCACCGATCACCGTCTTCGAGCGGGCCTGGGTGCTGAGCGGCCTGCGTCGCGCCGGGATCACGGTCGACCCGCCGGCCTCCGTCGTGGAGAGCCTGACCGCTGCCACCGCCGGCCAGGGCATCGCCACCGGCGACGGCCTGCCGACCGACGCCGACACCACCTCGGTATCCCTTGACGCGTTGGCCCGGCTCGGCCGTCCGGCGGACCCGGCCAGCCTGTGGGCGTACGAGACGGCTGACGGTTTCTGCACCTGGCCGGGGGAGGACGGCTTCTCGGTCACCACCAACGCGCACGTGCTGGACGCCTTCGGTCAGCACCTGACCCGGCACCCGGACGCGGACGCGCGCTATCACCGGGCGGTCGACCGGCTGAGCACGGTGCTGACCGGGCACCAGCGCGCGGACGGCGCCTGGCAGGACCGGTGGCACGCCTCGCCGTACTACGCCACCGCCTGCTGCGTGCTGGCACTGGCCGAGTTCGGGCGGGGTGCGGCCGCCGCCGAGGCGGTGGATCGGGCGGCCGGTTGGGTGCTGAACAGCCAGCGCGCGGATGGTTCGTGGGGGCGATGGGACGGCACCGCCGAGGAGACCGCGTACGCCCTCCAGGTGCTGCTGACGGTGCCGACGACTGTGCCACGGGTCGACGACGCCGTGGCACGTGGGCACGCCTACCTGCACGAATCCGCCGCCCGGGAGCACCCTCCACTGTGGTACGGCAAGGAGCTGTACTGTCCGACCGTCATCGTCAGCGCCACGGTGCTCGCCGCCTGCCGGCTGGCCGGCATCCGTGCCGCCGGCGTGGACCGATCGGTGGTGGATTGCGGTTACCAGTCAACAAAAACAGCAACTTGAGGGGTTGTGTGGACACTGCTAGCGTACGCAGAGCCTCAGCCCCGGATGCCCCGCTGCGGTGGGACGTCGCCCCCTCTGATCATTCGTTGATGAGCTGAGTCAACGCCCGGCCTGGGACGGTTCAATGCGCTCTCGCGGTACGAGTATCCGCACCAAGGTTGTCGCCCTGCTGCTCTCCCTGGTCGCGCTCTGGATGTTCGCGGCATGGGTGACCCTGCGTGACGGCTTCAACCTGCTCGGTGTCCAGTTGCTCAACAGCAAGGTCTACACGCCGAGCGAGCCGCTGTTGCAGGAGCTCCAGGTGGAGCGGCGGTTGACCCAGGCGTACCTGAGCAACCCCGAGGCCGCGCAGCGGACGGCGCTCGAAGCCGAGCAGCGCAAGACCGCGCAGCTGGCCGCCGATTTCACCGCCTCGGTGCGCAACTGGCAGGTCGACATCGCCGGCAGCTCCGCACTGGACACCCAGCTCGGTATGACGATCGCTGAGGTCAACGGGTTGGAGCAGACCCGCGCCGAGGTGCTGGACCGCAAGATCGACCGGATCGCCGCCGCCGAGGCGTACACCGACGCGATCGAGTCGATCTTCCAGATCTACGACGTGACGGGCAGCCTGGACGACAAGCAGATCGCCGGCGAGGCCGCGGCCCTGATCCAGCTCAACCGGATGAAGGAGCTGATCTCGCAGGAGGACGCGCTGCTCAGCGGCCTCTTCGGCAACGGTCGGATGAGCGGCGCCGAGTATGCCCGCTACGTCGCGTTGGTCGGCTCGGAGCGGTTCGTCGGTGAGGAGACCCGGGTCCGGCTCGCCGACGCCGACCAGCGCCGTTACCAACAGCTCGTCGAGGGTGAGGCGTTCACCCGGCTGCGCGCCGTGCAGGACAGCATCATTCGCGAGGGCCGGCCGTCGACCCAGCTGCCGGTCGGCGCCGAGCAGTGGCGGGGCACTGTCGAGCCGGCGCTGGCCGAGGTGAACGACGTGGTGACCGCCGGCGGTGAGGGCATCGTGGACCGGGCCACCGGCGTCGCCGTGATGGTCGTCGTCCGACTGGTGCTCGCCACCGGCCTGGGCCTGCTCGCCGTCATCGCCTCCGTGGTCGTCTCGATCACCACCGCGCGGAACCTGCTGCGCCAGCTCGAGCGGCTGCGGGAGGCCGCCTGGCAGCTCGCCGACGAGCGACTGCCCCGGGTGGTGGAGCGGCTCGGGCGCGGCGAAGAGGTCGACGTGGCCACCGAGGCGCCCTCGCTGGAGTTCGGCACCGACGAGATTGGCCAGGTCGGCAAGGCGTTCAACGCCGTTCAGGAGACCGCCCTGCGCACCGCCGTCGAGCAGGCCGACCTGCGTCGCAACGTCCGCGAGGTCTTCCTGAGCCTGGCCCGACGCACGCAGGCACTCGTCCACCGCCAGCTCACCCTGCTCGACGCGATGGAGCGCCGCGAGCACGACGCGGAGGAGTTGGAGGACCTGTTCCGGGTCGACCACCTGGCCACCCGGATGCGGCGCAACGCGGAAAACCTGATCGTGCTCTCCGGCTCCACCCCCGGTCGGGCCTGGCGGCGCAACGTCCCGATGGTCGACGTGGTGCGCGGCGCCGTGGCCGAGGTGGAGGACTACACCCGGGTCAACGTGCTGCCGCTCGGGCCGGTCTCGCTCGCCGGCCGCGCGGTCGGCGACGTCATCCACCTGCTCGCCGAACTGATCGAGAACGGCCTGTCGTTCTCCCCACCACACACGACCGTCGAGGTCCGCGGCCAGTTGGTCTCCAACGGGTTCGCCATCGAGATCGAGGACCGGGGCCTCGGCATGAGCGAGGAGGACCTGGCCGCGGCGAACCACCGCATCGTCGACCAGTCCGAGCTGAACCTCGCCAACGCCGCCCGCCTCGGGCTCTACGTGGTGAGCCGGCTGACCGAACGGCACGGCGTGCGGGTACGGCTCAAGGAGTCCGCGTACGGCGGCACCACCGCGGTGGTGCTGATCCCGCTGGAGTTGGTCACCGAGGCCGACGCCTCCCCGGAGGACTCCGGCTCGTTCCGGGCCGGCTCGGCCATCCCGATGCCGTCGGCACCCGCCACGGACAGTGGCCGTCCGGGGTCCCTCGCACCGGTCGCGCTCGCCGCACCGACGACGACCGCGCCGGAGGTGGCGGTGACCTCGACGGTGCCGATGCCGGCCGACACCACCGCGCCGACGACGGACGAGGAGGCCGAGGCGGGGGACGCCGTTCTCCCCACCCGACAGCGGACCACCCCGGCAACCGGCACCCCCGACCTGCCGACCCGTGCCCGGCGCGGCCCGCCTCAGCCAGCCCTGGAAGCCCCGACCGTGCCCACCGGCCTGCCCGCCGTCGACCGCACCCGCCCGGAGGCCCCCGACGGAGAGCTGGCCCCGGCCGGCGACGGCGGTCCGATGCCCGCCCGCGCCGAGGCGGAGCGGACCGACTCCGGCCTGCCCGTCCGGATCCGACAGGCGAACATCGTTCCCGAGTTGCGAGACGACCCTGCGGTGTCCGAGACCGACGACGAGGATGTGGTGCGCCCACCGGAGCAGGTTCGCCGGATGATGAGCTCCTACCAGACCGGCACCCGACGCGGGCGGACCGACGCGGCTCGGCTGCTCGGCGGCGCCTCCGGCGCCCCGGCGGCGACGCCGTCCGAGCCGACCGACGAGGATCCACAAGCGACCTGATCGAGCACCGACGACGCGGATTTCCGCGCGGTGTGACGGTCAAGCCCCAGACGAACACGGCGCACAGCCGGGCGAGAAGAGGACGACGAAGTGACCCAGAAGACGGCTTCGAGCGCCGACCTGACGTGGTTGCTGGATGACCTGGTGGGCCGGGTGAAGCAGGCCGAACACGCGGTCGCGCTCTCCACCGACGGCCTGTTGATGGCCTCCTCCCAGGGGTTGAGCCGGGATGACGGCGAGCACCTCGCGGCGATGGCGGCCGGCATCCAGAGCCTCGCCCGAGGCGCCGGTAAGCGTTTCGGTGGTGGGCAGGTCCAGCAGACCATCATCGAGATGCAGTCGTCGTTCCTGTTCGTCACCGCGGCCGGCCGTAACGCCTGCCTGGCGGTGCTGGCCACCGAGGACGCCGACGTCGGCCTGATCGCCTACGAGATGGCGATGCTGGTCACCCGCGTCGGCAAGTACGTCGCATCGCCGTCGCGTGGCACTGATCAGCAGGTCGGCGAGAGGTAGCGGCGATGACGGTCCAGGGGGAGTCCGCAGACCACCAGTGGGTGGATGACCATGCGGGTCCGGTGGTGCGTCCGTACGCGGTGACGCGTGGTCGGGCCCGCCCGGTCACCGGCACATTCGACCTGATCTCCCTGGTCACGGCGACCCGAGCCGAGGTCACGCCCGAGGTCGGTCTCGGTCCCGAGCATTTGGCGATCGTCGGGCTGTGCCAACGCATACAGTCCGTCGCCGAGATCGCCGCCCATCTCGACCTGCCGGTGGGCACCATCCGGGTGCTTCTCGGTGATCTGGCGGCCCGCAGCCTGGTGCAGGTCCGCGAGCCGCAGACCACGGCCGGTCTTCCCGACAACAGCATCTTCGAGGCGGTAATCAATGGACTACGGGCACTCTGACCGGCCGGCGGGAGCGACGCCACTGCCCACCGCGATCAAGATCCTGGTCGCGGGCGGCTTCGGCGTGGGCAAGACGACCATGGTTGGCGCGGTCAGCGAAACCCGGCCGTTGCGCACCGAGGAGGTGCTGACGGAGTCGGGGGTCGGCATCGACGACCTGTCCGGGGTGGAGGGCAAGACCACCACCACCGTGGCCATGGACTTCGGCCGGATCACCATCAGCGACGACCTGGTGCTGTACCTCTTCGGTACGCCGGGGCAGGACCGGTTCTGGTTCGTCTGGGACGAGTTGGCGTTGGGCGCGATCGGCGCGGTGGTGCTGGCCGACACCCGCCGGCTCGCCGACTGCTTCCCCTCGATCGACTACTTCGAGGGTCGGGGCACGCCCTTCGTGGTGGCGGTGAACTGCTTCCAGGGCGCCCGGCAGTACCGGCTCGACGAGGTGCAGGCCGCGTTGAACCTGGACCCGGGTGTGCCGGTGCTGCTCTGCGACGCCCGGCAGCGTGAGTCCAGCAAGGAGGTGCTCGTCACGCTGATGGAGCACGCCATGAAGACCCGCGAGGCCCGCCGCCGCGCCGCCAGCGGAGACTGACCAAAGTTTTTCGGGGAGGGTGTCCGGAACGCTGCCGGCCGATCGTCATGCTGACGACACCCCGAGAAACCAGGGAGCGACCAGATGAAGTACATGATGTTCGTTTGCAGCGACACCGAGCCGGACACCGACCCCACCGAGCTGCCCGACATCCACAAGTGGGTGGCGGAGAACGACTCTCGTGGCCGCCGCCTGACCGGCAACGTGTTCGCGTCGACCAGCGCGGCCACCACCGTCCGTGTCCGCGACGGTGAGCTGCTCGTCTCCGAGGGGCCGTTCGCGGAGACGGCCGAGGTGATCGTGGGCTTCGACCTGCTCGACTGCGCCGACCTGGACGAGGCGATCGAGGTGGCCCGCACCCACCCGATGGCCCGCCAGGGGCGACTGGAACTGCGTCCGTTCGCGGACCTGTCCGACTGACCGAGTTGTCCACCTCGCAAAGCCGGCCGGTGCGCACCCCGGCACCGGCCGGCGCGGTGGCGGCGGAGGCCGTCGCGGCCGTCAGCGTCGAGGCGTACCCCCGGATCGTCGCGACCCTGATCCGGGTCACCGGGGACTGGGCGTTGGCCGAGGACTGCGCCCAGGAGTCGTTGACCGTCGCGCTGGAGCGTTGGCCCGCCGACGGTGTGCCGGCCAACCCGGGCGGCTGGCTCATGACGGTGGCGCGCAACCGGGCGATCGACGTGCTGCGCCGGGCCACTGTGGAGCGGCGCAAGCTGCACGACCTGGCGTTGCTCACTCCGGACGACGCGCCGCCGGAGCCGGAGGTGGGTCAGGACGTGGTGGACGACCGGCTGCGGCTCATCTTCACCTGCTGCCATCCGGCGCTCGCGATCGAGGCCCGGGTGGCGTTGACGTTGCGAACGGTCTGCGGGGTGCCGACGGCTGACATCGCCCGTCTCCTGCTGGTCAGCGAGTCGACGATGACCCGGCGGCTGACCCGGGCCCGCACCCGCATCGCCCAGGCCGGCATCCCGTACCGGGTGCCGAGTGGGCCGGCGCTGACCGAGCGACTGCCCGGCGTCCTCGCCGTGCTGTACCTGCTGTTCACCCGCGGCTACGTCGCCGACGGCGAGCCGGCCTTCGCCGACGAGGCGGTCCGGCTGGCCCGGCTGCTTCACCGGCTGATGCCCGAGCAGTCCGAGGTCGCCGCGCTGCTGGCGCTGTTGCTGTTGCAGCACTCCCGTCGGGACGCCCGCCGCGACGCCACCGGCAACCTGCTCACCCTGGAGCGGCAGGACCGCGACCGGTGGGACCGCGCCGCCCTCGCCGAGGGCCTGGCCGCCCTCGATCGGGTACGCCACGCCGGGCCGTACGCGTGGCAGGCCCGGATCGCCGCCTGCCACGCCACCGCAGCCTCGGCCGACGACACCGACTGGCCGACGATCGCGGGTGCCTACGACGCGCTCGCTGACATCCGCCCCTCGCCGGTGATCGCGCTCAATCGGGCGGTGGCGCACGGGTACGCGTACGGGCCGGCCGCCGGGTTGGTCCTGCTCGACGCGGCGCGCGCTAGGGGCGGGCTGGACGGCTATCCGCTCGCCGTGGCGGTGCAGGCCGACCTGGTGGCCCGGCAGGGCGACCGGCTGCGCGCGGCCGGGCTGTTCCGACAGGCGGCGGCAGCGGTCGACTCGACCGCTGAGCGCCGAGCGCTGCTCGACCGGGCTGACGAACTCGCCCGGTAGGACAGTGGGGGTCAGCCGCGCTTGGCCAACACCAGGAACCGGGCCCAGGCCGCCGGGTCGAAGGCGAGCGTCGGACCGGCCGGGTCCTTCGAGTCACGTACGCCGATGACGGCCCACGTCACGCCACCAGGATCGGTACGTCGTACTTCTGGATGCGGTCATCCCGGGTGACCAGGGTCAGCCCTTCGTGCAGGGCCTGCGCGACCAGCATCCGGTCGAAGGGATCCCGGTGGATCGCCGGCAGCCGACCAGCCGCGATGGCGTGTTCGTGGCGGATCGGGAGTTCCCGCAGTTCGGCGTCACGGAGCCGTTCGGCGAGGTCGGCCGGGCCGGCCAACTTGCCCAGCGACTGTTTGATCGCGACCTCCCACAGCGTGACCGGGCTCAGGTACACATCGGGTTCGGTGTCGATGCGGTCCTTGATGTCCGTGGCGAGGACCGGGTCGTCGGTCAGCCACCAGAGCACCACGTGCGTGTCGAGCAGGAGCCTCATCCGGACAGCCCGAAGTCGCGAGCAACCTCGTCGTTGACCTCGTCGGAATCCCAGTCACCGGTGAGATCCAACGCACCGCGCAGAGACCCGCGACCGGTGCGTGTGGTCCGACGAAGAGGAATGACCTTGGCGACCGGGTTGCCGGCCCGGCTGATCACGATCTCCTCGCCGTGCTCGACCCGTTCGATGATGCGTGACAGGTTCGTCTTCGCATCGTGGATGTTGAACTGCGCCGCAGCTTCACCGGCCACCGTGGCACCTCCTTAGCTAAGAGGTTAGCCCGTGGCGGGGCACGGCACGAGGAACGACCCGGGAACGACGCAGGCTCCCTCCCGCCGAGGGCGGGAGGGAGCCTGGTGACGTCGGTACGTCAGTTGGCGATCATGCGGCGCAGCACGTACTGAAGGATGCCGCCGTGCCGGTAGTAGTCCGCCTCACCGGGGGTGTCGATCCGCACCACGGCGTCGAACTCGACGCCGGTGTCGGTGCTGACCTGCACGGTACGCGGGGTCTCACCGTCGTTCAGGGCGGTCACCCCGGTGATGGTGAACGTCTCGGTGCCGGTCAGGCCGAGCGACTCGGCGGTGACGTCCACCGGGAACTGGAGCGGCAGCACGCCCATTCCGATGAGGTTGGAGCGGTGGATCCGCTCGTACGACTCGGCGATGACCGCCCGGACGCCCAGCAGCATCGTGCCCTTGGCCGCCCAGTCCCGCGACGAGCCCGAGCCGTACTCCTTGCCGGCCAGCACGACCAGCGGGATGCCGGCCTCCTGGTAGGCAACGGAGGCGTCGTAGATCGAGGTCTGCTCGCCGGTGAGGTGGTTGACGGTGAAGCCGCCCTCCACCCCCGGGACCAGCTGGTTGCGCAACCGGATGTTGGCGAAGGTGCCCCGGATCATCACCTCGTGGTTACCCCGGCGGGAACCGTACGAGTTGAACTCGTGGCGCGGCACGCCGTGCTCGGCGAGGTACGTGCCGGCCGGGGAGTCCGCCTTGATCGCGCCGGCCGGCGAGATGTGGTCGGTGGTCACCGAGTCACCCAGCTTGGCCAGCACCCGGGCCGCGGAGATGTCGACGACCGGGCTCGGCTCCTGCTGCATTCCCTCGAAGTACGGGGGCTTGCGCACGTAGGTGGAGTCGTTCTCCCAGGCGAAGGTGTCGCCGGTCGGGGTCGGCAGCGACTGCCACCGCTCGTCGCCGGCGAAGACATCGGCGTACGCGGCGCTGAACCCGGTGGCGCCGATCGCCTGGGCGATGACGTCCTGGATCTCGGTGCTGTTCGGCCAGATCTCGCGCAGGTAGACCGGGTTGCCCTCGGAGTCCTCACCGATCGGCTCGTTGGCCAGGTCGATGTCCATCGTGCCGGCGAGAGCGTAGGCGACCACCAGCGGCGGCGACGCCAGGTAGTTCATCTTGACGTCCGGGTTGATCCGGCCCTCGAAGTTCCGGTTGCCCGAGAGCACCGAGACCACCGACAGGTCGTGCTCGTTGACCGCGGCGGACACCTCCTCGGGCAGCGGGCCCGAGTTGCCGATGCAGGTGGTGCAGCCGTAGCCGACCAGGTTGAAGCCGAGCTTGTCCAGGTACGGGGTGAGGCCGGCCCGCTCGTAGTAGTCCATGACGACCTTCGACCCGGGCGCCAGGGTGGTCTTCACCCACGGCTTGCGGGTCAGGCCCTTCTCCACCGCGTTCCGGGCCAGCAGCGCGGCACCGATCATCACCTGCGGGTTGGACGTGTTGGTGCAGGAGGTGATCGCGGCGATCACCACGGCACCGTGGTCCAGCTCGTACTCGACGCCGTCGGCGCCGGTGACCCGGACCGGGTTGCTGGCCCGGCCGCCCGCGCCGACGGCTGCGGTCTCCAGGTCACGCGGCTCGTCGGCCGGGTCGCTGAACTCGTTGGCCGGCGGGTCGCTGGCCGGGAAGGACTCGGCGCTGGCCTCGTCGGCCGGGCCGTTGGCGCCGCGCGGCAGCTCCTCGCGGGGGACACCCGGCTTGAGGTCACGCTCACCGACGGAGTCGTCGGCGACGTAGTCGGTCAACGCGGAGCGGAACAGCGTCTTCGCGGCGCCCAGCGGCACCCGGTCCTGCGGGCGCTTCGGACCGGCCAGCGACGGCTCGATGGAGCCGAGGTCCAGCTCAAGGCGCTCGGAGTAGTCCGGCTCGGCGTCCGGGTCGTGCCAGAGGCCCTGCTCCTTGGCGTACGCCTCGACGAGCGCGACCTGCGCGGCGTCGCGGCCGGTCAGCTCCAGGTAGCGAATCGTCTCCGCGTCGATCGGGAAGATCGCCACGGTGGAGCCGTACTCCGGGGACATGTTGCCGATGGTGGCCCGGTTGGCCAGCGGCACGGCGCTCACGCCGGGGCCGTAGAACTCGACGAACTTGCCGACCACACCGTGCTTGCGCAGCATCTCGGTGATGGTCAGCACCAGGTCGGTGGCGGTGGTGCCGGCCGGCATCTCGCCGGAGAGCTTGAAGCCCACCACCCGGGGGATCAGCATGCTGACCGGCTGGCCGAGCATCGCGGCCTCGGCCTCGATGCCGCCGACGCCCCAGCCCAGCACGCCCAGGCCGTTGACCATGGTGGTGTGCGAGTCGGTGCCGACCACGGTGTCCGGGTACGCCTGGCCGTTGCGCTCCATGATGGTGCGGGCCAGGTACTCGATGTTGACCTGGTGCACGATGCCGGTGCCCGGCGGGACGACCTTGAACTCGTTGAACGCGGTCTGACCCCAGCGCAGGAACTGGTAGCGCTCCTTGTTGCGCTCGTACTCCAGCTCGACGTTGCGGGCGAACGCGTCCTCGCGGCCGAACAGGTCGGCGATGACCGAGTGGTCGATGACCAGCTCGGCCGGGGCGAGGGGGTTGACCTTGCTGGCGTCGCCGCCCAGGTCGCGTACGGCCTCACGCATGGTGGCCAGGTCGACCACGCAGGGCACGCCGGTGAAGTCCTGCATCAGGACCCGCGCCGGGGTGAACTGGATCTCCACGCTCGGGGCGGCGGTGGAGTCCCACCCGCCGAGCTGGCGGATGTGGTCGGCGGTGATGTTCGCGCCGTCCTCGGTCCGCAGCAGGTTCTCCAGCAGGATCTTCAGGCTGTACGGCAACCGGGCGTGGCCGTCCACCTTGTCGATCTTGAAAATCTCGTAGCTCGCGTCTCCGACGCGTAGCTGGGTCTTCGCACCGAAGGTGTCGAGGCTCGCCACGTCGTACTCCTTCACACCAGCGACCGTGAGTAGTCCTGAGCAGTCTGTCGCACCGGTCGGGGTGCCGCCGAGGTTAGGTGACACTTACCCGCCGATTCCGCTTCCAACAAAACCGTACGTCCGTCTTGCTATCTGCGCAACCTGGCGTCACAGGTTGGCTGGCGAACGACCGCGCCGCGTGGTCGGGCCGGCGGGGTAGGGTCGGGGCCGATTCGGGAGGGGCGCCGAGTGATCGACGTTCAGCACTGGCTGTCGGCACTGCCTCCGGGCGTGATCTACCTGCTCGTCGCCGGGGTGATCGGCGTGGAGAGCATGGGCATCCCGCTGCCCGGCGAGATCGTCCTGGTCAGCTCCGCCCTGCTCGCCGCCACCGGCGTGGTGGAGCCGGAGTGGGTGGCCAGCGCGGCGGCGTTCGGCGCCATCACCGGCGACTCCGTCGGGTACGCCATTGGCCGACGCGGCGGTCGTCCGCTGCTCGCCCGGCTGGGCAGACGATTCCCCAAACACCTGGGCCCGGCGCAACTCGCCCGCGCCGAACAGAGCTTCGCGCGGCACGGCGTCTGGGCGGTCTTCTTCGGCCGGTTCGTGGCACTGCTACGGATCCTCGCCGGGCCGCTCGCCGGGGCGCTGCACGTGCCGTACCGCCGCTTCCTGCTGGCGAACGCGGCCGGTGGGCTGGTCTGGGCCTTCGGCACGACGTACCTGCTCTACTCGGTTGGCCGGGCGGCCGAACACTGGCTGAAGGACATCTCGTGGGCCGGGTTGGTCCTCGCCGTGCTCGCCGGGCTCGGCAGCACCTGGTGGCTACGCCGACGCGCGCACCGCGTCGAGTCGGCCGAGGTCGCTGGCATCGAGTCGGCCTCCGGCGGTCAGTCGGCTGCGGTGGCCCCCGATGTCGATCCGGTCCGCGCGGGCAACGAGCACTGACCCCTGGACATGCCGAAGGGCCGGGCCCCCGTGGTGGGGGTCCGGCCCTTCGGTGTCGTTGGGTGGTTGGGGTCAGCTGGTGGCGTAGCCGCGGGTGGCGATCCAGTCCGCGAGGTGTT
>NZ_JCADBI010000027.1:0-51259 GCF_059358895.1 Micromonospora sp. BQ32
CGCTCAGCCCACGTCAGATAGACACCCTGGCCGCCCTGTCGGAGGCGGTACTGGAGAGCATCCAGGACCAGGAGACGACCCCCAGGGCGGGCAAGCGGGGCGCATCCGCCGAGGCGTAGAGGCCGTGGCCCGCGTCCGGTATAACCTTTCCTTCGGATGGCCCGGGGCGGCCCGTCCCGGCGCTTCGCATCGACTGACGCGGTTTCAGTGGACGGCCGGCCGTTCGCTTTTATCCGTGAACTGTCACCTCACACTTCGTTTGAATACGCCGATTAAGTGATCAAAAGGGTCAGCGGTTGCAACGCCTGTTGCGTCGCGGTAGCGGCTCGGTTGTGCAGCTGCGGCGGGCGATGGCCGTGCTCGCCTCGGCCAAAGGGAACACCGTGCCAACGATCGCCCGCCTCGTGTAGGCGGGCGAGGACTCCGCGCGGCAGGGGAGGCCCAGCCTGGACCCTCAGTGGGCGGGTGGCCGCCCCCACCAGATCAGTCCTGACGATGAGGCTTCCATCGTCACGACGGCCAACACCCACCCGATGAAGCTCGGGCGCCCGTTCACGAGGTGGATCATCCGCAAACTCGCCGAGCACCTCGCCGGCAACCCAGACCGGGTCGTCACCCGGTCAACGTTGATGGTCACAGCACTGGGTGGAGCCTGGACGGCACCGCAACAGACACATTAAGCGATGTGTCGCGCGTCATTTTTAGGTGACGTGTCACCTCCGGGTGCCTACCATGGCCCTGAGCATCAAGCTGCGGACGACGCCATGACGCAGCCGATTCGGTTCGTTCGAGAGGAACATTTGCCATGTCCGACCCAGTGAAGCTTGCTTTGATCTACTACTCGTCGACCGGAACCGGCACGGCGATCGCCAACGAGATGGTCAAAGCAGCGGAATCCGCCGGCGCCGTCGTTCGTGTCCGCAAAGCCGCCGAGCTGGCGCCGCAAGCCGTGATCGACGCGAATGAACTCTGGGCCGCGCACCACGATGCCACGAACGAGATCCCAGCCCCCACGCTCGACGATGTCGCGTGGGCAGACGCGATCATTCTCGGCTCGCCGACCCGGTTCGGCAACGTCGCCGCTCAGCTCAAGCAGTTCCTCGACACCCTGTCGCCGCTGTGGTCGGCCGGACAGCTCGCTGACAAGGTCTACAGTGGCTTCACCTCAACCGGCACCCGGCACGGCGGGCACGAGTCCACCCTGCTGGCGATCTACAACAGTATTTACCACTTCGGCGGCATCATCGTGCCGCCCGGATACACCGACCCGGTGAAGTTCGTCGACGGCAACCCGTACGGCACTTCGCACCACGCCGAGTTCGGCCCCAACCTCGGCTCGATCAACGACGACACCCGCAACGCTGCTCGTCACCAGGCCGAACGCGTCGTGCGGATCACGACTGCGTTGAAGCGTGGGCTAGCGGTCTGACCCGCGACGGCATCCAGCCGACGGTCCCGGCGATCAATGGCGGTCGTCGGGACCGTTTCATTCATGGTGGGGACCGGCGCCGAAGCAGGCGTTGCCTTGAACCAGAGGCCCGAAACCCGTCGGCACAAGTGAATCGACCGAAGAAGCAACGCCGAGGTTTCGATTTCCGTGGCCTCCGGCCTGCCGCGTCAATTCAAGGGCTGACGAACATTGGCGCCATCATGACCGTAGCGCGAGCGTGACACTCGCGGCGAACGCGGCCAGCACAGCGCCGAACATCAGGGGTCGCCGGCCGTATCGGTCACTGAGCGCCCCGGTGATCAGGTACGCGGCACCAACCCGAGTACGGGCGCAGGTGGGGCAGGCGCAGCTGCCGCTCCAGGTCGTTCTCCTGGGTCATCGACGGCCGAAAAGCACCGGCCATGGCGGTGCCGCGCCAGGCCACGAGCGGGTCCTTGATGTGCAGCCGATTCATCCCGGTGTCCACCAAGACGTTCCGGCCGTCGTCTAGGCGGAGCAGGTACGCCGAGACCAGGAGATTAACCAGCTCCCGTCACTGAACCCTGGCGCGACGATCGCCGGACAGGCACCACGTCAGCCACTCGCTGTGCGACATTCTCATCCTCGTCCAACGCAAGGACGACGGATCTAGAGCACCCCACCGGGCACACCGAGCCGCGTCGCGCACCATTGACGAAAAACACACCACCCAAGACGTGCTGGGCTACGATCACACCCTGCGTCGGCATCTACCTGGATCCCATCAAACGCGAAACCATTTTCCTGCCCAATGCTGGGAAGACCCATCTCAGCACACGACGCGCCACCGAAAATACGCAGCCAACCGCCATGCAGCAGAATGCCGTCGGAATTCAACGCGATAGCACTCAACCAGGAGCTCGCCGCCTCCTGCAACTGCACGGGACTACCCGCGCCACCTCACCATCGGCCGGAATGACCCGCGGCGCCGGCAACGCTCCGCGACAACAAATCCAGCGACGACCACCACGAGGACTGACCATCCTCACCTGACAAACGGAACCCGGGTCAGCAAGTTCAGCGCTCGCCACGCGGGCCGGCTGCCGTCACCCGTCGGAGGCGCTCCGAACCCCGTGGTTACAGCGAGCACGGTCACACTCGTCAACCTTGACCCTCTCCCTGGGAGAAGGCCAACCGTTGTCACCAGGCCGCTTCGGTCAGCGGGATCGGAAACGGCCGAGAGAAGGTCCCTTCCCTGAAAGCAAGGATCAACCGAAATGAACACCTGGTTCATCACTGGCGGCACGCCGGGCGGGTTCGGCATGGCCTACGCCGAGGCCGCCCTGGAAAACGGCGACCGCGTTGCGTTGACCGCCAGACGGCCCGAAGAACTTCAGTCGTGGGCACAGCCGTACGGCGAGCGGGTCCTGGTCCTGCCGCTCGACGTCACCGATCCGAAGCTGGTCGAAGAATCGGTGCGTGCTGCCGAGGAGCACTTCGGCGGTATCGATGTGCTGGTCAACAATGCGGGCCGCGGCTGGTTCGGGTCGATCGAGGGCATGGCCGACGCCGACGTCCGGCGCATGTTCGAGCTGAACTACTTCGCCGTCCTGACGGTCCTTCGTGCGGTCCTACCCGGCATGCGGGCACGAGGCAGCGGATGGATCATCAACATGTCCTCAGTCGCCGGACTGCGCGGCATCGAAGGATTCGGCTATTACAGCGCCTCCAAGTACGCCCTCGAAGCGACCACCGAGGTGCTGCGCGGAGAGGTAGAACCGCTGGGCATCCGAGTGATGGCGGTCGAGCCGGGCGCCTTCCGCACCCGCGCCTACACCGGCTTCGCCGACGAAGCCGTCAAGGAGACCATCCCGGAATATCTGCCGACCCTCGAGAAGGTACGGGGCGTCATGATCGAACAGAACGGCAACCAGCCCGGTGACCCAGCCCGCGGGGCTCGCGCGGTGATCGCCGCCATGTCTCAGGAGACGCCTCCCCACCGGCTGGTCCTCGGCAGCGCCGGATTCGACGCGGTCGTCTCCACGCTGAAGGAAACCCTCGACGATGTCCGCTCCTCCGAAGCGCTCTCCCGGGGAGCCGACTTCCCCACCTCCTGAGGCGGCGCGCCGGGTGCAGTGAGGCTGTGCCCGGCCCCCGCATCGGCGGCGATCGAGGACATCAGGCCGGACGGAACAACTCGCACCTCACGACGGTCCGGGAACCCTGACGCTCGTAGACCGGCCGGCCCATCGGTGATGCCTAAAGGGTCGCCACACGCAGCCCGGACGGCGCCTCTCGGCGATCGCGGCCCAGGTGAGGAACGCATCCATACCGCGACGCCGGGGCCCGCCACCCTGACGTCCTGGCCGCTCAACGCTGCGGACGCGCGCGCGTCCGCAGCGAACGCCAACACCGCTGGGGCCAACCCGCTACCCGCGCGGCCTGACCCCAACCCGGCCAACGTTTCCGGTCAGAGCATTAGCGGCGATGTACGAGGCAGCCGTCCCCCTGCATCGCTCCGAGCAGTACGTGGTCCACGTCAGCGACAAGCACCCCGGCGTCTACACCTACAACGAGCGATGGCCAAGCGGAGCCGACTTGATCAGGCACATGGAAGAGGTTCAGCCAGTACCTGGAATTCGAGATCTCCTGGCTCCGGCCGATCGACGCGTGCCAGATCGAGCGTCCTCCCCGGAGGAGGCCCGATCATGACCGGATAGCGCCCGGCGCCGGCGAAAAATCGCCGGCGCCGGGCCTCTTTATCTCAAACATTGCTCTGTCTCAGCACTGCCGGGGTGGACCGACCACGCCGTTGATCGTCGCGCCCGCATGATGCCAAAGCGGAACCGTCGACTCGAGCATCGGGAACGGGAACGGGAGTTTCACCTTGGTCAGCTCATCGAGCCGGGCCAGGTCCTCTGCCGGGATCTCGACCTCCAGCGAGGCGAGGTTCGCCTCCAACTGCTCGACCGTACGGGCGCCGGTGATCGTCGTCGTCACCTCTTCCCGCCCGCACACCCACGCGAGGGCGACGGACGCGACCGAGGTCTTCAACTTCTTCGCGATGTCCGTCAACTCGTCGAGGAGCACGTACGTGGACTCCGGCAGCGCCTCGGACTTGCCCGTGGTGGCCCGGCCGGAATCAGCCGGCCGATGAACGGTCCGGGTGTATTTGCCGGACAGCACGCCTCCGCTGAGCGGGCTCCACGGGGTGACACCCAGGCCGAGCGCCCGTACGGCCGCGAACAGCTCGCCCTCGACCGTGCGCTCCAGCAGCGAATACTCCACCTGGATACCGGCGATAGCGCTCCACCCACGCAGTTCGGAGATGGTCACCATTCGCGCGACCGCCCAGGCGGGGGTGTCCGACAGCCCGATGTACCGGATCTTTCCGGCGCGAACCAGATCCTCGAGCGTGCCGAGAGTCTCTTCCAACGGGGTGTGCGGATCCAGGTTGTGCAGCCAGTAGAGGTCGATGTAATCCGTGCCGAGGCGACCCAGCGAGGCATCCACCTGGTGCATGATCGCCTTGCGTCCGGCCCCACCACCGTTGGGGTCGCCCGGGAACATGCTACCGGCGAACTTCGTCGCCAAGACGACACGGTCACGCCGGCCGGGACGCTTGGCGAAGAAGCCGCCAATCGATTCCTCCGAGCGCCCTTCCGTGTACCCGTTGGCGGTGTCCAGCGTGTTGCCGCCGGCGTCGAGGTAACGGTCGATGATCGCTTCGGACGTCCTCACGTCCGCGCCCCACGTCGGGTCGCCGAAATTCATCGTCCCGAGGGTGATCGGACTGACGCGCAAACCGGTCCTGCCGAAGGTGCGATAGTCAGTGAGTTGCATGATTCTCGCTTCGCCCGGTTACGGAAGGTCCTTGATGAACGCCAGGATGGCGTCTGTCACGGCCTGTGGCTGTTCCTCCGGCACCCAGTGCCCTGCCCCGGAAATAATGGTGGTGCCGCGGAATCCGGGGTGATTCTTCGTCAGGACCTTGACGAAATCCTGATAGTCGAACATCGAGCGAACCACGTCCTTCTCACCCAGGAGCAGCATCGAGGGCATGGAGAGCTTGACCGTCTCGAAGGGCGCGGTCAGTTCCCACGTGCGATCCAGGTTGCGGTAGAAGTTGAGCGACGCCGTGAATCCGTACTTGTCGAAGGAGTCCGCGAGCAGGTCGAAATATCGCTCGGACATCCAGTCGGGCAGACGCCCGGGATCGGGCCAGGTGTCGAGCAGTCCGTGGCCCGGCTGCACGATCATGCGCTCATCGGTCTCGCCTACCTCATAGCCGTACTGAAGTACGTCGAACGCGCCGCGCAGAGTAGCCCGCGGGTCGCGGTCGAACTCCGTGTCGACCGGTCCGACGTCTCGGATGTAGTCGAGGTAGAACCGCCTGCCGTCGGTGAACATGTCTCGCGAGACTGTGAGCATGCCGGCGGGACCCCGGGGAATCTGCGGCGGCCCGCTGATTCCGATAACACCGCGAACGAGGTCGGGTCGCATCATGGCGGTGCCCCACGCGGTCACGCTGCCCCAGTCGTGCCCGACGATGACCGCTTGGTCAGCCTCGACATGGGCCAGAAGCGCGACGAGATCCCCGACGAAGTGCAGAACCGTGTAGGCGTCGGCCTCGGCGGGATGGTCGCTGTTTCCGAAGCCTCGTAGGTCAGGTGCGATCACGCGGTAGCCGTTGGCCGTAAGGGCCTCGATCTGGTGATGCCACGAGTAGCTGCTCTCCGGCCAGCCGTGCAACAGGACGACGAGTGGACCGACGCCCTCGTCGATGTAAGCCACCCGGATGCCGTTCGCCGTGGTCTCGTGCTGGCGATATTGCTTTTTCAAAGCTCACTCTCCTCATGTGGTGCGTCGGCCTGATTGGCGATCAGGCCCAGTCGTCGCCCTTCGGCAGCAAGATCATGTTGTGAACCTTGAGGGCCTCCCCCATCGCCTCGAATCGCTCCTGCGTCCATTCCGGCGGCGGGTTGCCGGCCGGGTCGGGATCGTCGGCGTACTTGAGGAAGAACTGCTCGGCCCCGGCCGGCGTGTAGAACACCATCAGGGTGCCCGTGTCCGCGCCGATGTTCTTGAACCCGTGCCGGGTGAGCCGGGGGATGTACACAAAGTCGCCCGCACCGGCCTCGAAGGTTCCGGCGCCGTTGACGAAGCGGAACTCCCCGGACGCGATGTAGAAGGCCTCGTCCTCAGCCCCATGGGCGTGCGGGAAGTTGCCAAAGCCGGGCGCGACGTCCATCTCCATCAGACTGAGCTGACCGCCGGTCTGTTCGCCGGTCACCTTGACCTTGGCCTTCTCCCCACCGCCGTTGAGGAGTTTGAGCGGGCCCTCCTCCTTGCGCACCACGAAACCTCGCGCGGCGGTCCAGATCGGGTCGTCCTCAGCCGGAACGGGTACTTGCAGGTCCATACCAATTACCACCTTGATCGCTGTTGCCCGGCAATTTCGCTCTACCCAACCCGGAGCGAAGCGCGGGCGCCGACTGCGCTTTGGGTCAGCCGTTCGTGATTCGAAAAATTACTACCGGACACTGTGGAGCGCAAGAAAACATTGGCCATAGTCTTGTGAGTAACTACACCGGCCAAGTCTTGAACGAGCCTGAACACCGGACACTTTCATCCGTATCCGACGCGATCGAAAGCCGCCCGTGCACCCGACCGTAAGACGCGTCGCTGAAGACGCGAGCAAGGCCAGCATGATGAGGGGGCGGACATAAAAGTCTCACCCCCGAACAACGGGTTACCTCTTTAGTTGATTGCAAATTTCGAATGGTTTGCCGACCTCTCAGACCTCGGCCGCTCTGCGACGGTCCGAAAGCGTCGAAGGTGGCCCGTCGCTCCACCTTCGACGTTGACCCGCTGACCGGTGACAAATCTCGACTCGTCCGATACGAGGAACACCACCGCGCCGGCCACATCGGCCGGCTCTCCGACATAGGGCAGCATCTGGGAGCCCGGCAGCAACTGCGCCGGCGCGACCCTCGGGCGCGTCACGTCGCCGGAAGGTTGTGGCGCGGCAGGCGGCGGGACCAGTCCCGGACCATCCGGGCGCCTTCGGCAGCCATGGCCCGCACCCCGGCGAGCCCGAGACTGCCGGCCGCGCCGGTAACGATCGCCACTTTTTCCTTCAACCGGCCCATGATGCACCTCATCAGGTAGTTGAATATTCAGCTCGATGGCAACGATACCATCGGTGCTCGAACTTTCAACTACCTGTGCGAGGTCGAGAGATGACGGAGAGCCGGTGGCTGGACGACGAGGAGCAGCGGACGTGGCGCAGCTTCCTGATGGCCAGCAGACTGTTGTTCGATCGGCTGGAGCGGGACCTGAAACAGGATTCAGATCTTTCTTTCGCCTACTACGAAATCCTTACCCGGCTGTCGGAGGCTCCCGGGCGCTCGATGCGGATGGCCACCCTGGCGGCCGCGTGCGTCTTCGACCGCAGCAGGCTGAGCCACGCTGTCGACCGGCTGGTGAAGGAGGGCTGGGTCAGCCGGGTGCCTGCCGACGTGGACGGGCGAGGGCAACTGGCCGAACTCACCGACGAAGGCATGGAGCGGGTCCGGCAGGCCGCCCCCTTCCACGTCGAGCGGGTTCGTGCCCTGATGTTCGACCGCCTCACGCGAGAGCAGCAGACGACGCTAAGAGAGATCAGCGAAGTAGTGGCCTCCGGGATCACCGACATGGACAAGTTGACGAAGATGGGATGGCCGTCACCATGACACCTGGCGCCCACTCCCATCAGAGTGCGGCGATCCTGCCCTCGCACAGCTCGAGGTAGGTCGTCTCCAGAGCCTCGGCATGGGGGCCGAGCGCACCGGGGTGGCGATGTTGTGGCCGATACCCCAGGAGGCGGGGACGACGAAGCTGCTCGACCGGCCCAGCGACGACGTCACCACGGCGGTCCGATTGAGATCGATGAAGGTGTCGGCTTCCGAGGTGACCAAGCCGACCGACTTCGGCGCCCGCCTCGGCTCGCCGTCGAGGGTGCGGGCAATCCGCAGGTACTGCGACAGGGGCGCGTGCGAGAAGCCGCTGCTGTTGAAGTGGTCGGGCAGCAGCCGATTGCCGTACAGCACGATCACCGGCTTCACCTGCCATGCCGGCGCCTGCGACGCGGACGGGGCATAAATCGGTGACAGGGCCAGCAGACGGGCCAACGGCCGATGCGCCGTCAGCCAGGTCGCCAGCGCGGCGCCGCCCGAGATACCGACCAGCCCGGCCTCGTCGCCGAGGCCGACCGCAAGGTCCAGAGATTCCGAGGCGTACGCGAGAAGCTCGTCGACGTGCAACGCCGCCCGCGCCTTCGGGTCCGTGACACCGTGCCGGGGCGCGCGCGGAACGAACACGTCGTAGCCCTGGGCGTAGTAACGCTGGGCCAGCGACGAGAACTGGGCCGGGCATTCGGTATCACCGTGCAGCATCAGCACGGCCTTGGCCGCGCGCCCGGGATGGACCAGAGCCCGTGTACGGCACCCGGCAGTTACCGCCGAATCAGCCTCGTCCCGCGCGAACGTGTGAGCGACGCACGTCTGCGCCTCGGTGAACGAGACGGGATGGGCAGCGCCCTCGTCGAGGCCGAGCGGCCAAGCATAGATCGCGCTGACCGCCACCAGGACGGCAAGGAAAAGGGCGGCGCCGCCACGCAGAAACCACCGCAGGATCACGAAACAGCTGACGGACGGGGCAGCTCGAAGTTCACCTCTGAGGGCCCAGATCGCGCCATGCCGAGGCCGCAGAGGCGAGCAAGCGCCTGGCGCAGCGGGGCGAGCCCGAGCGGACCCAGATGAAGCGGGTCCCGGTGGAAGGGTCTTGAGATTGAGGACAGTTCCGTTTCGCCGCCTCGCCTCCTCGCGCCCTGCAATCAGACCCTTTCCCCAAGCTTGGCGGACGACGCCTGCCCGGGCCGCCCCAGGTATGCCCGGCCTGCTCCGCCACCTGCCAGCGGATCTTGATCTCCAGATCGGCGAGTACGCCGATGAGGAACCGGGCCCCAGTCCGGCGGGGTTCGACTCGGGCGAACCGGCCCGCGAACGAGCTGGTCAGCAGGTCGATGGTTCGTCGCCGGGGCAGGCTCCACGCTGTGGCTCTCGGCGACCGCAAGGTCTGATGCCCTGTCCACAACACAGACGATCATGCAGTGGCGTCCTCATGCCCTCGGAATCTGAGGCCACCTCACGAACGGCGGCTGCCGTGCTGGGTACCGATCCGGGGCTGGCGGGTGGACAACCAGTAGCCAGCCAATGTGAGCGCGATGAACAAGCTGGCCAGAAACAGGTTCAGCGGGATGCCGAACAGCAGCCCGACCTCACCCGGGAACTCCTCGACGCTCGTGCCTGGCACGAACAACGGCACAAAGAACGCAGCCCACACCACGACCGGCACGGCCGTCGCTACCCGAAGGCTCGTCGTCGGGTCCGCCGAGCGCCGCCACACCAGCCACAAACCTACGACCGACATCGCGATCCCGATCGCCAGCAACATCACTTCGTGGTAGCGGGCGTGCGGCGGCCAGTCCGCGTTGAACACGTGGCTGTCGTTGAAGTCGACAATCGTCGGACCCAGCAAGGTCGCGGCGAGCGCGACCGTCAGGATGATCTTGCCCGCACGCACGCCCATCGGCCGAATACTACGGGCAACGTCGCCGATCCTCACCCCCGGACTCCTGACTTTCGAGGTGCGGAGGCGGCGCCGGCAGATGAGGGCGCAGCCGAGCTTGAGCATGGCCTCTCGTGGATATCGTTATGGATTCCCAGCGGATGCTTAGCCGCCGGAACCAATGCAGAACGCGAAGCTTTGCTCGACCACTCAGCGCAGGTTGCCGAGCCCTGAGCCGTGCGCGGTGCCACGGCGGACAATGACTAGCGTGACGTCGTTGCGGTGCCGCCGGTCAGCAGCACCGAAAGCGGGCACGGCCGATGTCGTGTTCGTCAGCGTTGCACCGCAGCGGCAGGCGCTGCCGCTGCGCGTTGACCCTACGGCCGCCGGTCCTGGCCGCCGCCGCAGGTAGCACCGCGACGATCACCAGCAGCAGGCCAGACCAGAACCTGGCGTCGAACCTCTCGGCCGCGGCGGCCGCGGCCGCCCCACTGCGAAACCACTGAGACCCACACCGCCACGACCAGCGTCACGCCGGCCAACACGTACCGCCCGCCCCGCTGCACCCGCCGCCCGAACCGAACGCCACCATCTCGTCACGGCTTCCGATCTGACGTACGATCGACTGCCCTATACGGCACACACGTAAAGCCGAGGTGTCCTACCTGGCCGCCGCGGGAGCTCACTCGAAGGCGCTGCTGTATGCGTTGATGGCCGGTTGGCCGCCGAGATGGGCGTAGAGCACGTGGGAGTCCTTCGGGATGTCGCCGTTGCGGATTAAGTCGATCAGCCCAGCCATCGACTTCCCCTCGTACACCGGATCGATGATCATGCCCTCCAGGCGCCCGGTGAGCCGGATGGCGTCCACGGTGGAGTCGACCGGGATACCGTAGCGATCACCGGCCCACCCCGGCAGCACGGTGATCTCGTCGTCGCGCAGGTCGCGGTCGAGACCGATAAGTTGCGCGGTGTTGCGGGCGATCTTCTCGACCTGGGCCCGGGTTTCGTCGATCTTCGCCGAGGCGTCGATGCCGAGGATCCGGCGAGGCCGGTCCTGGCCGGCGAACCCGGCGATCATCCCGGCCTGGGTGCTGCCGGTGACGCTGCAGACGACGATGGTGTCGAAGAAGATGCCGAGTTCCCGCTCCTGCTGCTGGACCTCGGCCGCCCAGTTGGCGAACCCGAGGCCGCCGAGCGGGTGGTCGGATGCGCCGGCCGGGATCGCGTACGGTCTGCCGCCGGCGGCACGGACGCCGTCGAGGGCCTGGCGCCAGCTGTCCTTGAAGCCGATACCAAAGCCCTCCCGCACCAGGCGCACCTCCGCCCCCATGATGCGGGAGAGCAGGATGTTGCCCACCCGGTTGTTGACCGGGTCGGGCCAGTCGACCCAGCTCTCCTGCACCAGCACGGCCTTGAGGCCGGCGCGGGCGGCGACCGCGGCGACCTGCCGCGTGTGGTTGGACTGGACGCCACCAATGGTGACCAGGGTGTCCGCGCTCTGGGCCAGCGCGTCCGGCAGCAGATACTCCAGTTTGCGGGTTTTGTTGCCACCGAAGGCCAGTCCGCTGTTGCAGTCCTCACGTTTGGCCCAGATCCGGGCCCCGCCGAGATGGTCGCTGAGCCGATCCAGCGGGTGGACCGGACTGGGCCCGAAAAGCAACGGATATCGGGGGAACTCGCCTAGCATCATGCAACATATTGCATATGAATATGCGGCTACCTGTCAAGGTGCCCTGCGACGGATCTGAGCCCCAGGCCCTCGCCGCTCGTGAGCGTCGGGACGGGCGCTCGCTTCCACCAGAGCGGCGTGAGCCGCGCGGGGATCGGCCTGGTGACTGTCCGAGCCGTGAAGTAGAGCAATCTACAAACCCGCCGCGCTCACGTGATGGAACTCCGGCGGAGGATTTCAGCGGCCGCGGTCTGTTCCAGGCTCGTCAGGCGATCCTGGAGCTCGGCCACCTGGGGCACCCGGAGGTGACGAAGGAGGCCGAGCGCCTCCTGCCAAGCCGCCCGGGCACCGGCCTGGTCGCCCAGGGCCAGTGCGGTATCGCCCAGTTGCCGCAGGCAGTCGACCGAGTTCATGCGCCATCCGGTACGCCGGTAGATATGCACCGCCTGCTCGTAGCCAGCCCGGGACGCGGACAGATTCCTCTGGGCCCGATGGCCCTTGGCCATGGTCTCGTGACACAGACCCTGGCCGTTGAGGTCGCCGAGGGCCACGGCGATCGGCAGGGCCCGTTCGGCCAGATCCGTGCTGGTGTCGTATCGGCCGAGGCCGGAATAGGCATCGGCGAGAAGGCACAGCACGGAGACCTGGTTGGGCAGATCCTCCAGGGACTCGAAGAGGCGCAGGGCCCGCTCGTACCAGGCCACGGCATCGGGGTAGTTCTCCTGCGCGAAGCTGATCTGGCCGAGATTGCGGTACACCAGAGCCTGTTCCGGCCGGTAGCCGAGCCCGATGAACAGGTCGAGCGCTTCATGCAGATGCCGCGCCGCGGAGCCGTTGTCACCCAGCACGTGCTCGGCGCCGGCCAGGCTCCGCGCCATCTGAGCGCGGCCGATGTCGTCTCCGGCGGTGATGACCGCTTGCCGGCAGGCCCGGGCCACCGTCGCCCAGTCATGCCACCAGCCCTCGTGCTGATAGAACGTCTGCAGACTCAGCGCCAGCTGCCAGGCCGACCTCGGGTGGCCGTCGTCGATCAGGCGGTGGATCAGGGCCTTGAGGACGTGCCGGTCGGCGTTGAGCCAGGCGATGGCTCCGGTGACATCGCTCAGCCGGCCGACGACCACCGCCTCCAGCACCTTCGGCGGGTCCAGCGCCAGGCTGGGGGTCATCATCGTGGCAGCCACGTATGCCGTCTGCCGGTAGTGGTTGGCGAGCCGGCCGAACGCCTGCTCCCTGGCCTCGCCGTCCTCGTGCAGCTGGACGAGCTCCTGGGCGTAGGCCCGGATGAGGTCGTGCGTGGTGAAGCGGCCGGGCGTGTGTTCGGCGAGCAGCCCGGTTCGGACCAGCTCGCTGACGAGCAGCCGGGCGTCGCCCACCGACACCCCGGCCAGACTGGCCGTCGCCGCGACAGTGATGTCCGGCCCGGGATGCAGCGACAGCAGGCGGAATGTGCGGGCCGCACGGGTGCCGAGCATCCGGTACGACCAAGAGAAGATGGCCCGGATGTCGTTGCCCATGTCGGAGAAACCGTCCAGGCTGCCCTGGGCGTCGCGCAGCTCACGGGCGACGGCGGTCAGCGAGTGGTCCGGATGGGCCAGGGCCCGGCCGGCGACCACGGCCAGGGCCAGCGGGAGCCGTCCGCAGCGTTCGACGATCTCCGCCAGGGCCGCCGGGTCCGCGGCGGTGCGCGCCGCGCCGATCCGCGAGGTCAAGAAGGTACGCGCATCCTCCGGCGACAGCACGTCGAGCGTCATGAGGTGGGCCCCCTGCGCCGTGGCCAGCCCGGTAAGGCGCTTGCGGCTGGTGACCAGCACCAGGCAACCGGGAGCGCCGGGCAGCAGCGGACGGACCTGCTCGACGCTGTGGGCGTTGTCCAGCACGACCAGGACGCGGCGGCCGGCCAGGGCACTGCGGTACAGGCCGGACCGGGCGTGGTGGCTCGCGGGAATGTCGGCGTCGGGAACGCCGAGAGCGTTGAGGAAGCCCTGCAGGGCCTCGGCCGGATGCAGCACGGACTGCTCGGCGTCGAAGCCCTGCAGATCGACATAGAGCTGCCCGTCGGGGTACGCGTCGGCCAGTTGATGGGCGAGGTGGATGGCCAGCGAGGTCTTCCCGATGCCGGGGATCCCGTCGATGGCGAGCACCGGCATCGATGCCTGCGTCAGGACGTGACCGTTGACCAGGCTGAGCGTGCGGCGCTGGGCCTCGTCCCGGCCGGTGAAGTAAGGAAGGTCGGCCGGCAATTGCGCGGGCAGCACCTCGATGAGCGAGGGCGCCCGGGCGGTCCGGGCCCGGCCCGGGTGCGGACCGGAGGACCCGGACTCGGCGGCCTCCTGCGCCGCGGATCCGGCAGCGCTCTGCCGCAGCACCAGCTGATACGCCTCGCGCAGCTCCGGACCCGGGTCCACGCCCAGTTCGTCGGCGAGCCGGCGGCGCACGTTCTGGTACAGCGCGATCCCCTCCGCCTGCTGGCCGTCCGCGGACAACGCGAGCAGGAGCTGGGCTTGGAGTGCCTCGTCCCACGGGCGGTGCTCCGCCACGCGCCGCAGCACGGGCAGCACGGACCGGGCCCGGTCCACGCGCAACGCCAACGCGGCGGCCTCGCGGGCCAGGTCGGCACATTCGTGGTCGATGGCGCTGAACGCCAGGTGGTCGTTCGCCCCGAGGTCCGTCGCCCCGCCGCAGGGACCACGCCACAGGGCGAGGGCCCCCTCATAGGCCGACATCGCCTCGGCCAGCCGTCCGGCGCCCTGGTCCGACCGGCCCTGCTCGGCCAGCGCCCGCATGCGCAACAGGTCCAGGTTGTCGGCGTCGACCTGCAACCGGTAACCGGCGGGGCCGCCCAGCAGCCAGCGCCCGGCGGACCGGGCCGGCAGCTCGGGTTCGAACAGCCGCCGCAGGGCGCCCACGTAGCGGTGCACGACATTCACGGCGCTCCGCGGTGGCCGCTGGCCCCACAGGACCTCGGCGATGTCGCTGAGGCCGACGGGCTGTCCGGCGTTGGCCAGCAGCAGACCCAGTATCAGCCGTTGCTGGCGGGGACCGAGATCTACCTCCGCGCCCCGGCGCCAGACCCGCACCGGTCCGAGCACGCCGAAACACAGCGCCGTTCGATCGTCATGTGTGACAGGCACGAGCCCATCCCCTCCGTCTGCCTGGGAGCCGTCGCCACCGGAAGCGCACCCGGCCGAAGGGCCGGCCCGGCATGACGGCCGCCGGTGAGGCCGTCATGCCGGGCGTCCGCCCCGATGGCTCAGCGGGTGGTGGCGCGGGCCGCTTCGTCGATCAGGTCGGCCACCGCTTCGGGCTCGGAGACCGTCACCGCGTGCGAGGCGTTGATCTCCACCGTGCGGGACTGGGCCCGCTGGGCCATGAACCGCATCGACTCCGCCGGGATGGCCAGATCCTGCCGGGTCACCATGAACCACGACCGGATCGACTTCCACGCCGTCCTCGTCGCCTTCTCATCCAGCGCCGCGGCCGTGATCGGACGCTGCGTGGCCGCCATCAGCGCCGTCTCCCGACGCGGCACGTCCGCCGCGAACACCCGCCGGAACTGGTCCTGCTTGATATACAGATCCGTGCCCACCCCGGCGCCCGGCACCGTCACCGGCACCTGGCTCAGCGCCTCACCCAACTGCCCACCCGGGAACTTCGCCGCCAGAGCAGACGTGCTCTCGCCCTTGTCCAGGGCGAAACTGGCGATATACACCAGCGCCTTGACGTCCTTGTCACCGTCAGCGGCCTGACTCATCACCGAGCCGCCGTACGAGTGGCCGGCCAGCACGATCGGGCCCGGCACGCTGGCCAGCACACTGCGCACATACTCAGCATCCGAGTGCAGACCCCGCAACGGATTCGCCGCGGCGACCACCGGGTAGCCGTCGCGTTTGAGGTTCCGGATGACGCCGTTCCAGCTCGAGGAGTCGGCGAACGCGCCGTGCACCAGCACCACCGTGGGCTTGACCCACGGGCGGTGTCCGGTGACCGCCTGCGCGGAGCCGGCGATGAGCGCTGCGGCGGCAACGCCTGCGGCGATGGCGGCCCAGGAGGCCATCGGCCTCGACATACGCGAGAAGAGTCTCATGGCAGTTGTCCTTTCGGTTCGGTCACTGGTGGAAGGAAGCGTGGAGCCTCAGGCGACGGCTGCGGCTCGGAGGATGAAGTCGGCCACCGCCTGCGGCTGGGACGCCGGGAGGGCGTGGGACGCCCCCGCAACCTCGACCGACTCCCGGGCGTTGGCCCGCTCGGCCATGAACCGGAACGTCTCGAGCGGGATGGCCAGGTCACGTTCCGGCGAGATGAACCAGGACGGAATCGTCTTCCAGGCCGGCTCGCCCGACGCCTCGTTGAGGGCGTTGGTGTTGAAAGGGCGCTGCGTGACTGCGGCCAGCTCAGCCTGGTCGAACGGCAGGTCGGCAGCGAAGTGCTCGTGGTAGCACTCCGCGAGGACATAGACGTCGGCGGTCCCGTCGGCCAAGGGCACCTCGTAGAGGTGATCGCCGAGAGTGGCGCCCGGGAACTTGCCGAGCAGGTCCGGCGTGGTCTCGCCCTTGTCCGGGGCCAGCGCGGCCACGTACACCAGGGCCTTGACGTTGTCGTTGCCGACCGCGGCGTTGGAGGCGACAGCACCGCCGTACGAGTGACCGACCAGCACGACCGGGCCCTCGATGGTGGCGATGAGACCGGACACGGCGGCGGCGTCCGAGGTGAGACTGCGCAGCGGGTTGGCGGCCGCGATGGTGCGGTGACCGGCCGCCCGGAGCCGGCTGATGACACCGTTCCAGCTGGCGGACTCGGCGAAGGCACCGTGGACAAGGACGATGGTGGGTTTCATGGGGACTCGGCTCCCTGGTGCTCGATGAATTCGGTGGCGGTCCGACCGGCGGGCCGCTGATGGATCCACAATCGCCGCCCGGGCGGCCGGCCGAATCAGTCATTCGCCCTCGGCCGGGTGACGGGGCCGGACCGGCAGCAGCGCCGAAATGTCCCAATAGTCCGATGTGATGGGCCGGTCTGAGCGGTCACGGGTCTCAGGCGGGGACGCGCGGCCCGAGGGCAGCGGCCGACCGGGCGCGACCCGGTTAAGTCATTCGACAGATAGCGTCCCGGTCGCCCGGATCAGCGCCCGGCCCGGCAACGACAAACGCGGCCGGACGCGAGTGGTTGCGCGTCCGACCGCGATCAGGGGCGTGGACATACCTGTAGGACGTAACCAGGCACTGAACGAGCTGTTCGTGGCCTGGGTCACAGCCGGCGGGCCGGCGAGCGCCTAGTACTCCAGCCGCACCTGGTGAAGTTGGAGTCTTCGCTGACAGTAGGCTGTTTTGGCGCGGTACTGGTGTCGGCGTCGCCATCGTGACCATCGATGAATTTCGGCGAAGGCCTGAGTCGTGGTGATCAGGTGTGCCAGGAGACGTCGGACCTCGCCGAGGGTGAGGGGAATGAGGCCGTCATCGGATTCGGCGCCCCCTTTTGGCGTGGGCGGCGGTGACGGCGAGGTAGGCGTGGGCGCAGGTAGTAGGCCAGGTCCGTGGGGTCGGTGATGCTGCGTCGGATCAGCAGCCAGTGGCCGTACCCGTCGACCGTAGCGGGCAGGGAGGCCACGGCCAGTCGTAGAGTCGTGGCCCTTTGGCGCCGTCGCCGCAGCTGCGACGCTTCCATGCCAGGGCCGGCGCGTTGGCGGCGAGGACGTCCGGGCGTGAGTTGCCCACCAGCGGCGACAGCAACCCAACCAGGCAAATTCAGCGCCTGCCGGCGCGGCTCCGCACGCCCGAACCGGTGCGCGAATCGCGCCAGCAGATCATCCAGACCGGCCCGCCAGTCCACAATCTCATCGATCAACACAAGCACGGGAGCCTGCCCGCCCTGCGACTGGCCACAACAGACAGACGATGCGACCACGCAACCTACCCACCGAATAACATCGACATTCGCAGCTACGCGGCAGGCTCAACTACGACATCGATCATGCCGGTGAGCTGCCAAAACTCCAGATCAGGCAACTGCGGCTGGAGTACTAACCCCCCGCGAGCGGGAAGTGACAGTACTGCTCAGCGACGGACTGACCAACACCGAGCTGGCCCGGCGCCTCTACATCCCCGAAAACCGCCGCCGTTCACGTCTCGAACATCCTGCGGAAGCTGGGCGTCTCGTCCCGGACCGAGGTGGGCGACCTCGTCGGCGGCACTGACCGCCTGTGGCGTGGGTAGTCGTCCTGCCGGGACGGGCGCCCCGCTCACCGGGTTCCGAGGATGAGATCGGCAGCGCGTTCCCCGATCATCAAGGTGGCCGCGGCGGTGTTGCCCGCGGGCGTCGTCGGCATGACCGAGGCGTCCGCGACCCGCAGCCCGGTGACGCCGTGCACGAGCAGCTGCGGGTCGACGACGGCCAGCGGGTCGGTGCCGATGCGCGCCGTGCCGACCTGGTGATGACCACTGTCCGCCGAGGCCCGGACATAGTCCCGGAGTGCGTCCCGGCTGACGCGGTCACGACCGGGGTAGACCTCGGAGGTGATCCAGTCAGCGAGCGCGGGGTGCCGGGCGATGTCGCGCAGTGATTCGAGGTGGTCGACGATGGCCTCGATGTCGCGAGGGTCGGACAGGATGCCGGGGTCGACGAGGAGCGGGTCGCCGGGGTTCGCGGAGCGCAGTCGCACCTGGCCCTGGCTGTGCGGGTGCAGCAGGATCGCCAGCGCGGTAAACCCCTGCTCCGGCAGGTTCTCCGTGATGGTGGAGTAGACGAAGGAAACGAAGACCGCCTGATGGTCGGGCTGGGTCGCCCCGGTGTCTGCGGAGTCGGAGATGACCTGGGCCTCGATGCCGGTCATCCGGGGTGTCGGGACAGCGCGCCCGCTCTCCCACACGACGGGGCTGCCGACGTGGTCGCGGAGGTTCCGGCCGACACCGGGCAGGTCCGCCACCACCGCGATGCCGTGCTGACGCAACTCGGCGGAGGCGCCGATGCCGGACAGCATGAGGAGCTGGGGCGTGCCGAAGGTTCCGGCGGAGAGCACGACCTCCCTAGCGGCGCGGATGACGTGGCGCTCGCCGTCGTGGACGTACTCCACCCCGACCGCTCGGCCGTTCTCGATGACGATCTTCGTGACCAGCGCGTCGGTGATGACCCGCAGGAGCGGGGAGTCGGCTACCGGGCCCACGTACGCCCGCCATGCCGTTACCCGGTTCCCGCCGTCGACCGTGGCCTGGGTGTAACTGGCCCCACGGCTGTTCCCGACGTTGTAGTCGTCGTTGAAGCGATGTCCGGCCTGGACCGCGGCGTCGACGAAGGCGGTTACCAGGGGGTCCGGGTCGGTGTTGCGGTGCACATGCAGCGGGCCGCCGGTGCCGCGGGCGCCGTCGGTCGCCCCGTCGTAGTTCTCGAGCCGACGGAAGTAGGGTTCGACCTCGCGCCAGGACCAGCCGGTCGCGCCGGCCGCGGCCCACCCGTCGTAGTCGCTGTGCGCACCACGGATGTACAACATGCCGTTGAGGATTGTGCTGCCGCCGAGGCTCTTGCCGCGGGGCTGGTAGAGCACGCGGTCGTTGGCGTGCGGCTGCGGCACGGTGGACAGCGACCAGTCAACCTCACTGGCGAAGAGTGCGCCCGCACCGAACGGGCTACCGATTTCGGGCCGCCCGTCCGCAGGGCCGGCCTCGACGACGGTGACGCGGTGTCCAGCATCGATGAGCCGCCGTACGACGACGGAGCCGGCGGTTCCGCCACCAACGACCACGACGTCGGCGCTTTCAATGGTTGTCATGTCTTGTGCCTCTTTCGGCTTTGAGGGCTGGCCACTGCAGCCAGCTCAACAAGCATGTTCACCAAATGATTGCGTCGACAACCTATGTAGTGGGCAACACACCGCCTGGTAGAGTTGGCGCATGTCCGACACCCACGCGTGCGACCTGGCAGCCGACCGCCAGCGCGGTTCGAACTTCGGGTGGTCTCTCGGCATGGTGCTGCGCCGCTGGCACGAGTACGTGGAGGAGGCACTGAAGGACCTGCCCCACGGCAGTCGCGGATATCACATCTTGGCCGTGGTCGTCCACGAAGAGGTGCCGACACAGGCGGCCCTGGCGTCCCGCCTGGTGATTGACCGCAGTGTGCTGACATACGTGATCGACGACCTGGAGAACGCCGGCCTCATCGAGCGGCAGCTGGACCCGCGCGACCGCCGCGCCCGCCGGATCGTGGCCACCGAGCGCGGGCGGCTGGCCCTCGCCGACGCGGAGCAGCGGGTCGCGCACGCCGAGGACCATGTGCTGGCCGGGCTGCCGGAGGAGCAGCGTGTCACCTTCCGTGACTTCGCCGACCGCGCCGCCGAGGCGATTCAGGCCGTCGCACCCGGCACGGACCCCTGCGCCGCGGTGGCCAGCGTCAGCGACCCGACGCAGCGGTCCACCCGCTGACTCAGACCGGGCCGATGCCGGAGTGTGGTCCTCCTGTCGTTCACTCGGTCGCCGTGCCGGCGTAGCGGGGAGTTGGGACGGAGAGTTCCTTGCGGAGTACCGGTGCGACCTCGGTGGCGAGACGCTGCACGGACGCGAGCAGCTGCGCCTGGGGCATCCCGCCGAAGCCGACGTGCAGGAGGAGCCGGCTGATGCCGTACGCCTCGTGGTAGGCGGCGACCTTGTCGATCACCTCCTGCGCACTGCCCACCACGAGGGCACCCTGTGGGCCGGTGAAGGAGTCGAACTTCTCCGGGCTGAGCACGAATCCCTGGCCCCGCTGGTGGTTGTTGTCCCGGAACCCTGCGGTGAAATGCGGGTACATGGTCCGGCGCGCCTCCTGGCTGGTGCGGCCGACGTACCCCTGCACGGACACGCCGACCCGCAGCGTCGCCGGGTCGCGCCCCGCCTGTTCGGCCGCTCGTCGATAGAGGGTGACGTTGCCGGCGTGGCCGCCGACCGCCCCGAGCAGGACGCCGAGCATCAGCGGCAGCCCTCGGGCGCCGGTCTCCACCGCCGAGGCGGGGCTGCCGCCGACACCGACCCAGATCGGCAGCTTCTCCTGCAACGACCGAGGTGCGATGTCGGCCCCCTGCAGTGGCGGACGGAAGCGTCCGCCCGACCAGGTGAGAGGGTTTCTCTCGCGGATCCGGAGCAGCAGGTCGAGCTTCTCCCGGAACAGTTCCGTGTAGTCGGCGAGGTCGTAGCCGAACAGCGGGAACGATTCGGTGTACGAGCCACGTCCGGCGATGATCTCCGCACGGCCGCCGGAGAGCAGGTCCAGTGTGGCGAACTGCTCCCAGACACGGACCGGGTCGTCGGAGCTGAGCACGGTGACAGCGCTGGTGAGGCGGATCCGGCGGGTGTGTTCCGCCATCGCCGCCAGCACCATCGGTGGTGCCGTTGCGACGAAGTCGGAGCGGTGGTGCTCCCCGACGCCGATGACATCCAAGCCGCCCTGGTCGGCCACCTTGGCGAGTTCGACGAGGCTGCGCAGGTGCTGGCGCGGCTCGGGCAGCCGGCCGGTGGCCGGGTCGGCGGTGAGTTCACCGAACGTGATCAAGCCGATCTCAAGCGACATTGTCGGTCTCCTCTCCGGTCTGCTGGGCAGGTGCCGGTGGAATCGGGAAGTTGCGGTTGAAGATGTTGTCCGGGTCGTATGTGGCCTTGACGGCGCGCAGCCGGCTGAGGGTGGGCTCGGGCCAGGCGTCCAGTAGTCGCTTCGGGTCGGTGTCCGATTCGAAGCTGAGGTACATGCCGTCGAGGTGCTCGTACAAGTCGGCCCAGAGCTTGTCGAGTCGGGGCCTGCGGTCCGGGACCGTGGCGGCGAGTACCGAGAAGTTCTGCTCCCGGTGCGGGTAGGCGGTGGCGTCGCGGGCGACGTCGTTGACCGCTCCGCCGACGGAACGGAACTGCATGATCATCACGTCACCGGAGCCGATCATCGTTGCCATGACCTCCGCCGCCTGCGCTGTGATGTGATGCAGCAGGCCGCTGTGGGTGTCGTTCAGCCCCTGGCCCCGATGCTGGTTGCCGGGCGGTGCGACGATCGCCGGATACGGCACAAGCTGGGCCTGCTGGTCCAGGATCGGCCCGATCTGCAGGTACGGGCTCAGGGCGGCCTGCGCCGCTTCGATGTCGTCTCCGGCGTAGACCAGGGTGACCTGGGCCATCGGTGGGTTGCCACGACGTGCAGGGAACAGGGAGAGGAAGCTGGTCAGCTCCCGCGGCGCCTCCTCGATAAGCCGGCCCCACCGGCCGAGCAGCTCGGCGGTGTCGCTCGCGTCGACCACGAGTTGGCCGTAGACGACGTTGTCGACCTCGTATGCCTCCAGTTCGAGCGCAGTAACGACGCCGAAGTTGCCGCCGGCGCCGCGAACAGCCCAGAACAGCTCAGGGTGATGGTGTTCGTCCACCCGGAGCAGGCTGCCGTCCGCCGTGACGATCTCGGCGGCGACGACGTGGTCGATGGTCAGGCCGTACTTGCGCACCAGGTAGCCGACACCGGCGGTGGTGGCCAGGCCACCGACGCCCACGTCGCCGTAGTCCCCCGAACTCATCGCCAGCCCGGCCGGGGCGAGCGCCTGAGCGACGTGCCCCCAGCGGGCTCCCGGCTCCAGGCGGACCCGGCGGGTGACCCGGTCGAGCACCTCGACCTTGGCCATGGCGGACATGTCGACAACGATTCCGCCATCGTTCGTCGACCGGCCGCTGATGCCGTGCCCGCCGCTACGGACGGAGAGCGGGAGCTGCTGCGTCCGCGCGTAGGCCACGGCGTCGACCACCTCTGCCGCGTCTCGAGGGCGGATCACCAGAGCCGGAGACCCCTGCCAGCTGTAGCTGTGGCGGACCCGCTCGTACTCCGGGTCGCCGGGCTCGACGGACCTCGCGGCCAGCGACGCGGGCAGCGCGTCGTAGTCGAGGCCCGGCTGGCGCTTGGCCAGAGCGACGCTCGACCGGACCCGGCCGGTCACGGTCGCACCGCCTGAGCGCGCCTTGGCCACCGCCTCCCGCAGCGCGGGGGCGATCTCCTGCCCGAACGCCTCGATGAGGCGTGGGTCGTCACGCCCGATCAGGAAGGTGCTGAACCCCTCCTCCAGCACCAGCGGGAGGAGCTGTTCGACCCACTGCTCGGCCGGCCCCTGAAGAAAACCGCGGCTACGCGACGAGACGTCGACCTTGAACAGGTTCAGCAGCCGGCGGATCTGCCGCGGGTCTCGCCCGGCCGCCACCGCCGCCTCGTCGATGAGCCGGTTGGCGGTGGCCCGGTCCGGCGACCGGAGGTACTCCAGGGTGGGCAACCAACCGTCGGCCCTCTGGCCGGTCAACTCCAGCATCCGGGGCTGGTACGCGCCGAGCCAGATGTTGATGTCGTGCTCCGGCGCCGGGCCGCGCTGCATGCCGGGAATCGGGTAGTACTTTCCCTCGCGCTGCAGCGGCCCGGCGACGCCGTCGTCCCAGACGCCACGCAGGACGTCGATCGCCTCGCGCAGCGCCGCGACGCCCTGCCCGGCGGTCAGCCGACGTGCGCCCATCCCCTCGATCCCGTCCCAGAAGGCGCCGGCGCCGAGGCCGAGCTCGAACCGGCCGTGCGACAGCCGGTCCAGGCTCGCCGCGGCCCGAGCCAGGACGGCCGGCGGGCGCAGCGGCAGGCTCAGGACGTTCGCGGAAACCCGTAGCCGCTCCGTCCGGGCAGCCACCCAGCTCAGCAGAGTCCAGGTGTCGAGGAACTCAGCGTTGTAGGGATGGTCCTGGAAGGTGGCGAGGTCCAGCCTCACCGCCTCGGTCAGCTCCGCCAACGCCACCACCCGGTCCGGGTCCTGCGCATTCGGCGTGAGGAACGTCCCGAACAGGAGATCGTGTCCGTAATCGGGCATTGCGGTACCACCAATCTCACTCGCTGGTCGAATTCAGTCCGTTGATCCACAACTCGTTTGCAGGACCAAGTATTCCAGATGTATTGGTCACAACATGAGTTGTCAAACAGATGATCTGCGGCACATGCTCAATCACCAGCACGGCACCCACACCAGGGCGCGCTGACCGTCGAAGCGAGGGGATCATGGAACACTTACTGGCCAGGTCGCGGTCGTCACCGGCGCCGCCCAGGGCATCGGAGCCGCCACGGTTCCAGTTCGACGTGAACGTCTTCGGGGTCATCCTGGCCACCCGGGAGGCCGTGCGGCATTTCGGCCCGAACGGCGGCAACGTCGTCAACATCAGCTCGACCGCCGTGCACATGTCCCAGCCGAATCTGATGATCTACACCGCCACGAGGAGTGCCGTCGAGGCCATCACCCGGGTACTGGCCAAGGAACTCGGCCCGCGGCAGATCCGGGTGAACGCCGTGGCGCCCGGCGGAACGGAGACCGAGGGTGGGCACGAGCACGGGCTCATCGACAGCCCGTACCTCAAGCAGTTGATCGCCCAGACCCCGCTCGCCCGGCTCGGCCAGCCCTCGGACATCGCCGGCGTCGTCACCTTCCTCGCCGGCCCGGATGCCCGGTGGCTGACCGGAGAGGTCATCCTGGCCTCGGGCGGCCTGCGACCGTAGGCCGCGTCCACCACGCCACCGCATTCCGGGACGGGGCCCTCCCCGCCCAGGCGTGGTGCCGGTTGTCCGCCGGCGCGGGTGCGCACGGACCGCGCGAGTACTGGTGGGCGCGGGTGCCGGTACGTATCTGCTGGCAACCCGGCCGCGGGCACTGGCTGCTTGCCCGGCGCAGCATGACGACCGGGGAGATCGCGTACTACGTCTGCTACGGACCCCGCCGCACTCGACTGGTCGACCTGGCCCGGATCGCGGGGGCGCGGTGGGCGATCGAGGAGTGTTTCAGCAGGCCAAGAACGAAGCCGGCCTCGACGAGTACCAGGCGCGCGACTGGCGAGCCTGGTACGCCCACATCACCCCTGTCCATGGCCGCCCACGCCTGGCTGTCCGTGGCGCGATTCCTTACCACAAGACTCGAGTCCTGCCCGTATGCCTCGTCCGCGGTGACCCACCTTGCCGGCAGTCCGGCGGTGATGGCGCGTTCGAGCATCCGCAGGCCCAGCGCGGGTTTCGTGGCGAACCCGACGCTGGCGGCGATGCCGGCTTCCTCACGGCGGGCGAGGTTGTCGCACCAGCCGCGGGGCAGATACAACTCCCGGTCGATCAGCGTGCGCCCGGCCGGGCTGGCGTAGGCCAGGAATACCCCGAGTTGGCAGTTCTCCGTCCGCCCGGCCGTGCCCGAGTACTGACGCTGCACCCCGGCGGATTTGACGCCCTTCTTCAGGAATCCGGTTTCGTCGACGATCAGCACCCCGTCGTCGTCACCGAGATGTTCCACCACGCAGGCAAACAGGTCGTCGCGAACAGCATCCGAGTCCCACGCTGACTTGTTGAGCAGCCGTTGCATCCGGTCCGACGTAGAGCCGCCAGCGGCCTCGGCCAGGGTCCACCCGATCTTGCTCACCAGCGGCGACAGCAACCCAACCAGGCAAATTCAGCGCCTGCCGGCGCGGCTCCGCACGCCCGAACCGGTGCGCGAATCGCGCCAGCAGATCATCCAGACCGGCCCGCCAGTCCACAATCTCATCGATCAACACAAGCACGGGAGCCTGCCCGCCCTGCGACTGGCCACAACAGACAGACGATGCGACCACGCAACCTACCCACCGAATAACATCGACATTCGCAGCTACGCGGCAGACTCAACTACGACATCGATCATGCCGGTGAGCTGCCAAAACTCCAGATCAGGCAACTGCGGCTGGAGTACTAGGGCGTGAGCTGGAAGACCGGCCAGCCGATCTCGGTGCGCCACCGCCCGGCGTCGGGGGTGTCGCGCGGTCCCACCAGGTACGTCTCGTGGACGGGCCCGTCGACGCGCAGGGCGTGCGAGACGACCCAGTCCCCCAGCTTGCCGTAGGTGACGTCGATGTCGTCGTGCGGGCCGGCGTGGACGGTCACGGCCAGCTCGGCCGCCGGCAGGTCGACGACCTCGATCCGGCCGGCGCGGCGCGGGCGGCGGACCGGGCGGAAGACGGTCAGAGCGCCGGCGCCGTGGGTGAACAGTTCGTTGGCGTACCGGCCACCGGGTGGGCCGGTGTGTTCGGCCGGCGGGAAGGCCGCGTCCAGCTCGTCCATGGCCGTACCGAACCAGGTCAGCGATTGGTCGAGCCGGATCTCGGTGGTGACGGCGGCCACGGTCCGGGCCGGGACGGACCGCAACTCGACGTCGAGGGCCGCGGTACCGGGCTGCAACAGCTGGCGCAGCGACACGACGGCCATCCGCGTGCGGTCGAGCTCGGCCTCGAGCCGGTGCAGATGACCGGCTATGAGATCGGCCCGCTGCTGCGGATCATCGGTCGCGATGATCGACTTGACCTCGGCCAGGGGTACGTCGAGCTCGCGGAGCTTGTGGATGACCTGCGCCGTCGCGATCTGGTCGGGCAGGTAGTACCGGTAGCTAGTGAACGGGTCCACCTTCGCCGGCTCGAGCAGCCCGGACTCGTGGTAGCGCCGGAGAGTCCGGACGCTGAGGTGCGTAATCGTGGCGAATTCGCCAATGGTCAAGCCCTTTCGCATCGTCACAGTCTCCATTCTTAACCTTCTCCCGGGGAGAGGGTCGACATCGGGACAGCCGCGGTGTCGGACTGAGCGGCGGGTTTGGTCAGGGCCGGGACAGCAGGGCCTTGTGGTTGGCCCGGAAGATCCCCCGGGCGAAGTGCCGGAACAGCACGCGGCGGACCGGGGCCGGCAGGTGCCGGGCCTGATCCCGCCGGTGGTTCTGCTCGAGCACGAAGCGCAGCCGGTCACCGCGACGCTTCCGGTAGGCTGCCAGCGTGGCCTCGACGGAGGTTCCGGCCGGGGCCGCGGCCAGCGTTTCGGCCAGCACCAGCGCATCCTCAACAGCCATTCCGCTGGCCTGTGACATGCTGGGTGAGCAGGCATGGGCCGCGTCGCCGATCAGCACGGCACGCGGGTGGGGCTGCTCGAAGGCCCGCACCTCGTACAGCGGTGCGTAGTGGGCTTCGTCGGCGTGGGCGAGCAGGTCAGCGGCCGGCGCCCCGAAATCGGAGAAGTTCGAGCGCCAGTCCGCCGGGATCCGATCCGGATCCGCGCTGTCCATCGCGGCCGAGCAGTACACCTGCCCGCCGCCGACCGGCACGGTCAGGAACGTCCGGCCGCGGCTGCCCAGCATCACCATCCAGGTGTCCTGGGCCAGGCCCGCCGAGGGCGCGAGGAAGCGCCAGGTGACCTGGCCCAGATAGCGGGGCCGCACCTCGGCCAGAGCGGTCTGCCGGACCACCGAGTTCAGGCCGTCGGCCCCGATCACCAGGTCGTAGTCGGACTGCCGGCCGTCGGCGAAGGTCACCCGGCCGTCGCGGCCGACCTCACGGACCCCGACCCCGAACCGGATCCTCGCGTCACCGACCGCCTCGAGCAGCAGGCTGTGCAGGTCCCTCCGGCGGATCCCCAGGCAGCCGCCCACGGTCCCCCAGATCGCCCGGACGGGGAACTGCGCCAGTAGCTGCCCCCGCTCATCCCTGAGCTCCTGCCGGCGCACCGGCTGGGCTCGCTCGGCGAGCTGGTCGGACAGCCCGAGATCGTGCAACGCCCGCACCGCGTTCGCCGGCAGGTAGAGGCCGGCTCCGGTGATCCGCGGGGTCTGGTCGCGTTCGGCGATGTCCGCGTCGATGCCGCGCAGGGCCAGTGCCCGCTTGGCCGCCAGGCCGGCGATGCCGGCCCCGACGATGAGTGTGCGCAGTGCTGTCATGACTGTTCCCCCTTCTCCCGGACCGACGCGGCCTGCGCCCGCTGGTTCGAGCGCGCGCACCGATGTGGCGCAGGACGCACAGCGTCGAGGTGGTGGAGTTCACCGCGGCCGCGATAAGCGACGGCGGCGGATCTGCGTCAGGACCAGTGAAGGGTCCGGGAGTCCGAGCGCACAGAAGGCGAAGCCCATGACTGACAGGGAGACACGGCAGACCCGATTCGTCCAAGCGGTGCAGGCGGCCGGCGAGGTCGAGCACTGATCGGCCGGTGCGCAGGCTCTCGCTCTGCTCACCGCCGTACACGAAGGGGATTGGACGCAGTTCCTGAGCACGCCCCAGGACATCGACGCGCTGGCCGAGTTCGCCAAGCTGCCGATCGCCCGAGTCGTGGAGGTCGTGGACGCCCTGCAGACGCACGGCGTCGTCCGGCGCGACGGCACCTCGGTGTGGCTCAGCCCGCCCTTCGCGGCGCTCGCGGTCGACGATGCCTGGCTCAGCCTCGGTGATGTTGTGGACAGCGCCGCCATGACGGGTCAGTTGATCCACGAGATCGTCCAGGGCGCCGGAGCGCCCCGCGCCAGCGACGCTCTGGTCCTCGCCCGCGCCACCGGTGGCGATCGCGCGACCGCCAGCAGGACGAGAACAGCCAGGGCTGCGCCGACACGCAGATACCATCGCAGGATCACGACACAGTTGGCGAGTCCGGCGGACCGAAGTTCACGGGCGGGCCTGGTCACTCTCCCGCGTACTCCTCGGAGAACATCCTGGCGACCGGGCCGGCCGAGCGCAGCTCGTTGATGGTCGCCACCCGCAACTCGTTCGAGAACGCGGTGTGTGGCACGTTGCCGGGAGCGCTGTGCAGCAGGCCGATGAGCCAGTGCGAGAAGAGCACGGCTTTCCAGATCTTGGGCTGCCGGTCGGTGGTGTAGCTCGCGAGCGGCTGTTCGTCGTCGCTCCGGTAGTAGGCCGCCAGGGCCGCGGCCAGGACCTCGGCGTCGGCGATGGCGAGATTCATCCCTTTGCCGCCGGCCAGGGAGATCGTGTGGGCGGCATCGCCCAGCATGAAGATGCGCCCGCGTTGCATGGTCCTCGAGATGTGGTCCGACCGGCCGATGATCGACTTCTCGGTGATGGCGCCGGTGGTGACGGAGCGGCCCTTCACGACCAGGACGTCGCCGAGGGCTGTCCAGATACGCTCATCATCCCAGTCACCGAGGCTGTCCCCGTCCTGAATCTGCAGGTAGAAGCGACTGACGGTGGCCGTGCGGGGCATCTGGGCGGCCCCGTTGGTGGGGTGCATCCCGTAGACGATCTCGTTGACGAACGGCGGGACATTCGCGAGGAGGGCCAGCCAGCGGAAGGGATGCCGGTGCACGACGGGCCTCCGGACTGCCTTGGGCACGGCTTGATGGGCGACGCTGTCGCTCCCGTCGCAGGCGGCGATGAAATCACACCGGATCTCCACGGAGTCTGCGCCGTCCGCCGGGCGGGCCAGGATGGTCGCGGCCTCTGCCGGGTTCCCACCGTCGAGGAGTGTTACTTCGTGGGAGAAGAGTACGTCGCCACCTCTCTCGGCATAGGTGGCGATGAGGTCCCGCACGAGGAACTGCTGGGGGTAGATGTGGTGCTTGCGCCCTCCGGCCAGCTCGGCGTAGGGGACGGAGAACGCTTCTCCTTCGTGGATGAAGGTGCAGCTGCCGTGTTGCAGGCCGTTTGCGAGCAGCCCGGCGGCCAAGCCGGATCGTTCGAGGAAGGCAACCGTCCGGTGCTCGATGAGTCCGGCACGAGCCTTCGTCTCCACCATCTCACGCGAGTCCTTCTCCACGACGACCGAGCTGATCCCGTGCTCACGCAGCACATTGGCCAGGGTGAGCCCGGCTGGTCCGGCCCCCACGATTCCGACGTTGACATCGAGACGCTTCAAATTCAGTCCTTAATCTCGGGGAATGACGGCAGGCCGGTGCGACTCGAATTCGAGCCGCCCCTGAGCCGGCGCGCGGTCCTCCGGCCTCATCCCCAGTGCGCGGACATGGTGGCCAGCAGGATCAGAACGCCGGTGATGCGGTTGGAGACGAACAACAGGCGGCAGCGCACCGGGTCCTCGATGTCAAGCGTGGCCACCTGCCAGCTGAGATGGGCGGCTGCCGCGGCCATGAAGGCGTAGAAGGGCCATTGGACGTGGGCCGCGAATCCAGCGGCACACAGGCCTGCGATCGCGGCCGCGTAGAAGAGAGCCACCCACGGGCGGGTGGCCCGGCCGAACAGGAGGGAGGTCGACTTGACGCCGATCCGGCGATCGTCCTCCCGGTCCTGATGGCCGTAGATGGTGTCGTAGCCCAGCGTCCAGAAGACGGCCGCGGCCCACATGAGGACAGCGGGCATGCCGATCGTTCCGGTCACGGCCGCCCAACCCGCGAAGGCGAGGGTGTTGAAACACAGGCCGAGCCACGCCTGCGGAAGAGAGATCAACCTCTTCATGAAGGGATAGACGATGTACGAGGGCAGGCAGACAGCGACAATGATGGCGGCCTTCTCGCTGGCCCACCAGAACAGCGCGAGCGACGCGGCGGCCTGAACTGCCGCGAAGAACCAGGCATCGGTGACGCTCACCGCCCCGGAGGCGACCGGCCGCGAGGCGGTGCGGGCGACCTGAGCATCGAACTCGCGGTCGACGATGTCGTTGACCGCGCAGGCCGCACCGCGCATGAGAAGCGCACCGAGCCCGAACAGGACGAGCAGCTTGAGGTCGGGGACGCCCTCGGCGGCCAGGCTCAGTGCCCACCAGCCGGGCAGCACGAAAAGCCAGGTCCCGATGGGCCCTTGCAGCCGCATCAGCCGCAGATAGGGCTGAACGCCGGTGGGCATGTGCGCGACGAGGGCCGTCGCCACCGTTCCGGACGGCGGCGGCAGATAAGCAGGCCGTCGGTAGAGGCGATTCGTCCCGGCTGTCGGATCCGCCATGTCACCACACCTCCTGAGCGGACGGCCCGAGAGACGACGTGTCGGTCAGCGCCCGGGACGAGAACCTTTCGTGGACATATCCCAGGGCTGTCGGCCCGCGATGCAGAAGCGTCCGGGTCACGACGGTGTTCCGGTCCGGATCGCCACCATCTTCGATGTCGACCGAAATAGTGGTCCGGCGGAGTCCGCGCGCCTGCAACATCCGGCCGAGCGACCCGGGAGTTCGCGTCAGCCGCAGGCGCTCCTCTTCTGCGATCCGGCTCAGGACAACCGCTGAGTAGGCGACGCCGACCGTTCCACGGGAGATGCTCAGCCGTACCGAACGATGCTGCAGCATCGTCGGCCGGGACAGCTCCAACAGCTCGGCCAGCACCAGCGGGGACGGTCGATCGACGAATCCGGTGCCCGGCCGAAGGTCGTCATCCGACGACGCCGTAATCCGTTCGATCAGCTCGACGGCGACATCTTCGCCGTGCCACCGGGCCAGACTCTCCGTGGCGAGCCGTGCGGGTTCGAGCAGCAACTGGGCCAGGGTGCGCTGATCAGCGGATTGCGCGGGTCTCATCGTCACGGAACCTCCTCGACCCCTCACGACGCTCCGGAGCCGCAAAAGTTCACGAGCTGTCGTCGTCGACGCCGTGCTCCCGGCTGAACTCCGCCGGCGTCCATTCGTCGTACTGGGTGCACCACACCGCACCCCTCATCGAGAGGCATCACTCGCATGGTCGACGACAAGACAGCCGCCACCATCACACCCGAGTTCAAGGCCGACGCGCCGCGGGAGCTAGCCGCGCTGCGCGCCGGTGGCCCCGTCCGGCGGATCCGCCTGGGCAGCGGACTCGAGGCGTGGGCCGTGCTGTCCTACGGCGAGGCCCGGACCGCGCTCACCCATCCGCACCTGCTGAAGAATCCCGAGCCTGCGCTCCAGGCGCTGGAAGCGGTGGGCATGACCGGGCACAAGGTCGGCGAGGGCTTCGGCGGCTCAATGCTGTTCTCCGATCCCCCGGACCACACCCGGCTGCGCCGGCTGGTCGCGCCCGCGTTCAGCGCCCGCCGCACCGGGCTGCTGGCCGGCCGGGTGCAGGAGATCGCCACCGAGCTGCTCGATGTCATGGAGAGCTCGGGCGAGGTCGACCTGATGGAGGCGTACTGCGCGCCGCTGCCCATGACCGTCATCTCCGAGCTGCTCGGCGTACCGGTCGAGGACCGGGCCCGATTTCGGGTCTGGTCGCAGTCCCTGGTCGGCATTCCCTCCACCGCGCAGCGCGATCACGCCGTCCTCATGCACCGCTATCTGGCCGAGCTGGTCGAGCGCAAGCGGGCCGCACCGGCGGGTGATCTGCTGTCCGACCTGATCGCCCAGCACAACGCGGAAGACGGCCGGCTGTCCCAGACCGAGCTGATCGCCATGGCCGTGCTGCTCGTCGTGGCCGGTAACGACACCACCATCAACCTGATCGGCAACGCCGTCGTGGCCCTGCTCCGGCAGCCCGAGCAGGCCGATCGGCTGCGGACCGAACCGGATCTGATCCCCGGGGCGGTCGAGGAGTTCCTGCGCCTCGACTCATCCGTCGAACAGGCCACCTTCCGGTTCGCCGCCGAGGATCTCGAACTCGGGGGCGCCCGCGTCCGCCGCGGGGACGTGGTCGCTGTCTACCTGAGCGAGGCGAGCCGCGACGCGCCCCAGGATGATGACGGCGACCTCACGCTGCTCGACGTGACCCGGCCGAACGCGCGACACATCGCCTTCGGCCACGGCATCCACCACTGCATCGGTGCACCGCTGGCCAGGATGGAGGCGGGCATCGCCATCGGCTCTCTGCTGCGGCGCTTCCCCGCCCTGCGCCCGGCGGTCCCGCTCACCGACGTGCCGTGGATCCCGAACGGCATGATGCGGGGCCCGGTCAGCTTGCCCGTCCGCCTCCACCGCTGAGCTGAGCCGCCTCAGGAGGCGAGGGCACCATCGACGATCGCGCACGCTTCGTCCAGGTGCACGCCAGCACCGGCTGCCTTGCTGAACAGCCGCCGGAAGACGGCACGCCTCTGGTCGTCCAGAGCGCCCAGCGCGGCGGCCTCTGCCTCGGCCACCCGGCCGCAGAGCGCCGCCACCGCGTCGCCACCGTGGCCGGTGGCGACGATGCGGCGCCGGCGCCGGTCCTCGGGGTCCGGCCGGCGCTCGACCAGCCCGGCCGCGACGAGGTCGTCGATCAGGTACGTCATCATCGTGCGGTCGATGCCCAGCCGGGCAGCCAGCGCGGCCTGGCTGGGCACGTCGCCGCTCACCTGAACTCGGCCGGGCCGGATCCGTCGTGCCGAGGGTAGGAGTGGACCTGAGCCACGTCCAAGGAGGCAGTCGCATGACCGTTTTGCCGATCCGGAAGGTCGGAGATCCGGTGCTCCGGCAGGTCGCCGAACCGGTGACGGTCTTCGACGCCGAGCTGCGCAACCTGGTCACGAACCTCACCCGGACGCTGGCCCGGGCCAACGGCGCCGGGCTGGCCGCCCCACAGGTCGGGATCGGCCTGCGGGTGTTCGCCATCAACCCGGACCTGCCGGGCAACGACCGCAAGCTGACCCACCTGATCAACCCGGGTCTGGAGTTCCCCGACGACCAGGAACAGAGCGGGCCGGAGGGCTGCCTGTCGATTCCGGGCATCTACCTGGACACCAAGCGCCGGATGAACGTCGTCGCCCGCGGCCTGACCCAGCACGGCGACCCGGTCCAGGTTGTCGGGGCGGGTCTGCTGGCCCGCTGCATCCAGCACGAGACCGACCATCTCGACGGTATGCTGTTCATCGACCGGCAGGACCGAGACGGCCAGGATCGGATCCTGGCGACGCTGCGCGAGGCCGCCTGGGGGTCCCGCGTCGAGGTGAGCCCGCACTGATCGGATCGGGGGCCACCGCCCGGTGGCCCCACCCGGCGGTGCTCGCCGGCCGGCGGACTACGCCGCTTCGGCTGGCCGGGCCGCGGCGATAACGCCGGCCAGGACGCTGTGCAAGTGTTCCACGTCCTCGACCGGCAGGCCCAGGCCGTCCAGCACGGCTGACGGGACGGACTCGGCCCGCGTCCGCAACGCCTCGCCCCGGGCGGTGAGATCGACGATCACACTGCGCTCATCCGCCGCACTGCGCTCGCGGCGCAGGTGTCCCAGTGCTTCGAGTCGTTTGAGCAGCGGCGACAGGGTGCCGGAGTCGAGTTGCAGCAGGTTCCCGAGTCGGCGGACGGACAGCGGGCCGTGCTGCCACAGGGCGAGCATGACCAGGTACTGCGGGTGGGTCAGGTTCAGCTCGGCCAGCAGCGGCCGGTAGATCGCCAAGACATGGCGCGCTGCCACGGACAACGCAAAGGACACCTGCCGTTCCAGGGTCAGAGCGTCAGCAGCGTACGGCGACGGCCTCATGCGATCCTCCCGCTTGCGTAATGCAATATATCACCGCGGTGCGCGCTTCAGAAGATGGCCTGACGTAGCATTCGCGGATGGACAGCGTCGGTGGGCCGGAGCGCCGGGTCCGTTCCGACGGCGTGCGGAGCCGGCGGGCGATTCTCGAGGCGGCGGTCGCCCTGACCACCGTCGTCGGCCTCGACGGGCTCTCCATCGGCCGCCTGGCCGACCAGGCCGGCATCAGCAAGAGCGGGCTGTACGCGCACTTCGGCTCCAAGGAGGAACTCCAGCTCGCCACCATCGAGGTGGCGACCGACACGTTCCTCACCAACGTCGTGCGACCCGCCCTGGCCCTGCCCGAGCCGCTACTGCGGCTGAACGCCCTCTGCGAGAACTTCCTCTCGCGCCTCGAGGCCGACGTCCTCCCGGGAGGATGCTTCTTCGTCTCGGTCAACGCCGAGTTCGACACCCGGCCCGGCACGGTCCGCGATCGCCTCACCGAACTCCACACAACCTGGCTGCGGACGCTCCAGGAGCAGTACGCCGCAGTTCAGGCGGCCGGCCTGCTCAGCGGTGATCCGTCGCCCGAGCAAGCCGCGTTCGAGTTGAACGCCTACCTGCACATGGCCAACAACATGTACGTGCTGTACCGCGACGCCGCCTACATCCAGCTGGCCCGCCAGAGCGTCGCCAACCGCCTGAGGTCCCCGCGCCGCGCCCCCAGCCCGGCGGGATGAGGCCGTCCCGAGCCACCACCGTCTCAACCGGCTAGCAGTTCGGCCGGATAACGCCCCAGGACGCTGTCGAGCTGTCGCCCCTGTCGCCGGGCGGCCTCATACTGGCGGTCGAGAATCTCGGCCATGGGCACGACGGTCCTTGTCCGGTCGCGTCCGGCGGTGGCCGCCTCCTCGCTCCACAGCGGAGGAGAAGCGGCGATGCCCTGGTCGGCGCGGAGGGCCAGCACGTCGGTGCGCCAGCCCGGCCAGAGCCGGCCGTCGTAGAAGTTCGGCAGGTCCCCGGACACGCACCAGGCCAGCCACTCGCTGTGGGAAATCCGCATCCTGGTCCAGCTCAGCGAGGCCGGGTCGAAGTAGATCACCTCTCCCGGTACACCGGGCCGGCCCGGACCCGGCCGCAGCCCGTTGAGCGCGAACACGCCCCCGATGACATCGTGGGCGACGACCAGGCCCTGCGTCGGCGTCCAGGTCCGGTCCAGGTGGGCCGGGAAGGCGTTGATCTGCCCGATGCTGGGCAGGCACACCTGCGGGCAGGGTGAGCCGCCGAAGATGCGGAGCCAGCCGTCGTAGAGCAAAATCCCCCCACTGTTGAGCGCGATGGCGCCGAGCGCCGAGCCCGCAGCGATGTCGAGCTGGAGCAGGCTGGCCCGCGCCTGGTCCCGGAGGACGGGAAGGATCCGCGGCGCGGCGAAGCTCCGCAGCAGGGCGTCCGTCAGGGCCAGCCAGGATGTCCCGTCGTCGGCAACGAGGTCCAGCTCATTGGTCATCGGGTCATGCCTCTTCCGACCGCGTATCTCATACCCGACACGACGAAGCCGGGTACGGCAAAGTTCAGCGCCTGCTGGCCATTCGTTCGCCTTTCCCGGCCTCCAGCTGTGACAGGCGGTCCTCCAGTTGGACGGCCAGCGGCAAATGCCGGTGTCCGCTCAGCAGATCCAGGGCCCGCAGCCACGTCGCGCGGGCGCCCGCCGGGTCGTCCAGGGCGAGCTCGGTGTCGCCCTGGTGCAGGAGGGTGTCGACCAGGCCCATCCGGTAACTGGTCGACTGGAACGACGCGGCCGCCCGGCGCCAGAGGGTCAGCGCGGCGGACAGCTCTCCCCGGGCATGCCGGCACTCGGCCAACGTCCAGGAGCAGAGGCCCTGGGAGTCGGGGTCACCGAGCGCGTCGGCGATCGGCTCGGCCCGGGCGACCAGGTCCAGGCAGATGTCCGACTGGCCGAGGGCCGTACGCGCGGAGCCGATGCAGCACATGGTGGTGACCTGCCGGTGCAGGTCGCCCAGCGTCTCGAAGATACGCAGGGCCTGCTCGAAGTAGGCGATGGCGTCCAGGTAGTTCTCCTGCGCGTCGCTCACCTGGCCCAGGTTGAAGTAGACCATGGCCTCCTCCCAGCGATTGCCGAGCATGACGAACAGGTCCAGCGACTGGTAGAGCAGCAACGTCGCCGAGTCGCGGTTGCCCAGGTTGTACTCGGCGCCGGCCAGGGCCCGGGTCAGGTAGGCGCGGCCGAAGTCGTCCCCGGCCGCGGTGGCCGCCTGCAGGCAGGCCCGGGAGATCGAGGCCCAGTCGCGCCACCAGCCTTCGCGGTGGTTGAACCGTTGCAGGCTGGCGGCCAGCCGCCAGGCCGAGTCGGCATGGCCGTACTCGATCTCGCGCTGGATCACGGCCTTGATGGCCTGCCGGTCCGCGGCGAACCAGGCGATGGCCTCGTTGTCGTCGCTCAGCCGGGTGGTGACCACGGCCTCCAGCGGCTCCGGCGGGTCCAGCACGATGGGGGGCCGCAGGAGCAGGTCCGCCCGGTAGGCGGTTTGCCGGTAGTGGGAGACGAGCCGGTCGAACGCGCGGTCCCGGGTCTCGTCGTCCTCGTGCAGGTGGACCAGTTCCTGGGCGTACGCCCGGATCAGATCATGGGTGCTGTACCGGCCCACCGTGTGTTCGCCCAGCAGGCCGGTCCGAACCAGTTCCCCGGCCAGCAGCCGCGCCTCGGCCAGCGGCACACCGGCGAGACTGGCCATCGCCGGAGCCGTGATGTCCGGTCCGGGATGCAGCGACAGCAACCGGAACATGCGCGCGGCCCGGGCCCCCAGCATCCGGTACGACCAGGAGAAGACCGCCCGGATGTCGTTGTCCAGGTCGTCGCCGCAGAAGCCGTCCAGACTGCCCTGCGCGTCCCGGAGCTTGCGGGCGATGTCGCTCAGCCGGTGATCGGCGTGGATCAGCGCCCGGGCCGCCACCATGGCCAGCGCCAGCGGAAGCCGGCCGCAGCGCTCGACGATCTCGTCCACCGCTGCGGGGTCGGCCGCGGTCCGGGCTGTCCCGATCCGCGAGGTCAGGAAGCTGCGCGCGTCGGCGGGTGACAGCACGTCGAGGGTCATGAGGTGCGCGCCGTGGGCGGTGGCCAGCCCGGTGAGCCGCTTGCGGCTGGTGACCAGGACCAGACAGCCCGGGGCGCCCGGCAGCAGCGGACGGACCTGCTCGACGCTGTGGGCGTTGTCGAGCACCACCAGGATCCGGCGGCCGGCCAGCACACTGCGGTACAGGCCGGACCGGGCATGGTGGCTGGCCGGGATCTCGGCGTCCGGGACACCGAGCGCGTTGAGGAAGCCCTGCAGGGCCACCGCGGAATGCAGCACGGACTGCCCGGCGTCGAAACCCTGGAGATCGACGTAGAGCTGCCCGTCCGGATAGGCGTCGGCCAGCTGGTGGGCCAGGTGGATGGCGAGGCTGGTCTTGCCGATGCCGGGGATGCCGTCGATGGCGAGCACCGGCATGGAGGTCTGGGTCAGGACGTGGCCGTTGATCAGGCTGAGCGTGCGGCGCTGGGCCTCGTCGCGGCCGGTGAAGTAGGGCAGGTCGGCCGGCAACTGGGCGGGCAGCACCGTGGTGATGCCCGGCACCCGGTTGATCGACGTACGGCCCGGATACGGGGGTACGGGCGAGGACTCGGGCGCACCGGTCGGGGCCGGCTCGGCGGCACTCTGCCGCAGGACCAACTGGTACGCCTCGCGGAGCTCCTCGCCCGGATCCACGCCCAGTTCCTCGGCGAGCCGCCGGCGCACGTTCTGATGCAGCGCGATCGCCTCGGCCTGCTGGCCGTCGGCGGACAACGCCAGCAGGAGCTGAGCTTGCAGGGCCTCGTCCAGCGGGCGGTGCTCGGCCACCCGCCGCAGCACGGGCAGAACCGACCGGACCCGTTCCAGGCGCAGCGCCAGGGAGGTCGCCTCCCGGGCCAGATCGGCGCACTCATGGTCCACCACGCTGAACGCCAGATGGTCGTTGGAGGCCAGTTCGGCCGCCCCGCCGCACGGGCCGCGCCACAGGTTGAGGGCTGCCTCGAAGGCTGACATCGCCTCCGGGAGCCGCCCGGTCGCCTCGTCCGATCGCGCCTGCTCGGCCAGCGCACGCAGTCTCAGCAGGTCGAGATTGTCCGGGTCGACCCGCATCCGGTAGCCGGTCGCGTCGCCGAGCAGCCAGCGCCCGGCCGACCGGGCGGGAAGTCCGGGCTCGAACAGGCGCCGCAACGCGCCCACGTGGCGGTGCACGATGTTGACAGCGCTCTGCGGCGGCCGCTGATCCCACAGCACCTCGACGATGTCGCCGACGCCGACCGGTTGACCCGCATGAGCCAGCAACAAGGCCAGGATCAGGCGCTGCTGCCGGGCGCCGAGTTCCAGTTCCGTGCCCTGCCGCCAGACGAGCACCGGCCCGAGCACGCCGAAACAGAACGCCGTTTCGTCGCCGTTGGTCAAAGGCACGGGACTATCCCCCTACGTGCACCAGAAACTGTCACGTCCGGAAGCGCTGTGTCGGAATGGTGATTCATAGTGACTGCGCACCTAGAACGACCGATCGTGCTATTTGCACTTTACACACGGTCGGAAACGGTCGGGAGCCGAGACAGCACCCATAACTGACATGGCGAGCACCGTCACAGTCCGCATTGTTGACTCTCTCCGAGGGAGAGTCGACCGTTGGCCAAGACGATGTCGTAGGCAAGGACGGGAACACGATCATGAGAACCTGGTTCATCACCGGTGACACCCGGGCGGATCCGGCCTGGCGTACGCGCAGGCCGCGCTGGACGACAGCGACCGCGTGGCGGTGACCACGAGACGACCCGACGGACGGCTGCCTGACCTGGCAATCCTGCCCGGAACACGAGGCTGATCAGCGAGTGCGCCGTACGTCGCCCACCCTCCCGTCGACTGGGCCCGACCGGACAGCCCCGTTTCGAGCTGGATGTGGCCCGGCGCCCGGCCTCGGACCCCGGATCGGCACCCTGACGTTCCACCCGGGCGGGCCGGGTCTGTCCGGCGTCGACGCGGTGTTCGACGACCGGTACTTCAACCCCGAGATCCTCCGCCGCTTCGACATCGTCGATTTCGACCCGCGTGGTGTCGGCCGCAGCAACCCCGCCGTGTGCTCCGCCGAGCTGCCGGCGAGGCGGCCACAGCCCGTGCCGGCGAGCAAGCGCGACTACGACGACCTCGTGACGTTCAGCCGCACGCTGGACGAGGACTGCCGGCAGCGCACCGGCCCGTTGGCCCCCGCGCCCGGCGGGCAACCACCACGCCCACCAGTGCAGCCCCTCCCCGACCTCGCGTTCCGCCAGGACTGGGAACTCGGCATCCGGAGCTTCCGGGACTTCTCCCGCCTGATCGAGCGGGCCGGTGCAGTCGCCCCGCATCTGCGGGTCAGCGCGGCCGGTGCGGAGTCGTTCAGCTTCTGCCTCGGCCGGACCGGGAAGGTCGCCAATCCGCAGCATCGCCTGGACGTCGACCTGCGCCGCCCCCCGTCCTCGTGGTAGCAGCCCAGCACGATCCGGCTACTCCGCGCCACTGGGCCGCGACCGTCGCCGGACAGATCGGCCGCATGGCGCGGCTGTTCACCTAACACGGGTGGGTGGGGCCACGGCGTCCACTGCCAGCACCTACCCTGCCCCGACGCCTCGTCGACCGTTACCTGATCAACGGACGGCTCCCGGCGCCGGGGGGCGGCCTGTTCCGCGGTGGACCCGCGCCCTTGATCCAGCCGACCGATGAAACAGGCGTCGCGGCCGGCTGCCGGATGAGATGCACCGGCAGCCGGCGGTGGCACCGTCCTGGCGGCGCCTACGGCTCGATCACCAGCCGGGTGATGTGATTCCCGTCCAGGGTGAACCGGTAATGCAGATCGACCGATCCGCCCGGAAAGTCGCCTTCCAGGTGCTGGATGACGTCCCATCCGGTCGGGCCGTCCTGGGAGGCGCCGGCGAACTCGGTGGTGAACGTGTACTCGCCGGCCGACTTGTCCAGCCAGCCCAGGATCTCGTCACGGCCATGGTAGGTCTTGCCCTCGTCCGTCACGGCGGCCTCGGCGGCGAAGGCGCCGATGGCCGTGTTGTTGTCGTGCACCTCGTGCGCGGGCAGATACGTGGTGATGGCGGCCGGCAACTCGTCCCAGGAGAGGTTGGTGCCGCTGCTTGCTGTCGTGTCCATGTCTTCACGGTCCGGTCTCTCCCTGGGAGAGGGTCAAGGCGCCCGGCTCCATGTCACTCCGGCTCAAAAATTCTTCAGCGGGCTCTTCCTAGGTTCGGGGCAAACCGTGACAAAAGGATCTCTACCGACGAGGGGATGCCCTGTCCGATGTCCCGCCCGGGGGCACTCGTCCGACGCCGACGCCCGGATGCGTCAGCTCGTGTCCCGGCATTGCCGGTCGTTGACCCGCTTCATCTCGGCCATGTCCCCCGATCAGAGCACCGAGGACCTGGTCCAGGGGACGATGCTGCGAGCGTGGCAGAATCTGAGCGCGCTTCCGGCCGGCGAGCAGGCCGGCCAGCGCTGGCTGTTCACTGTCGCCCGGCATGTGGTCATCGACGACTGCCGCCGGCGGCGGGCACGCCCGACCGAGGTGGCGCCGCTCGCCGAGCAGGCCACGCCCGAGGATCTCACCGCCGCACGGAACAAGCCGTTCGTGGCCTCGATCACACCTGCCAGCGTGCCGGTCCGCCGTCGGCCGGTTCGTAGCGGAAGTAGCTGCCGGTGCGTACCGAGGCCCGGAGATGGGCCGCAGTGACGGGCGTGAGCGACTCGAGCCGGGTGAGCACCGTCCGGATGGCGCGCGTCGCGTTGACCCGCGCGCGTTCCGCCTCGGCGTTGTGCCCCCGGGTACGGCCGGCGAGTCCGGCGGCCCGCTTCACTTCGCCCACCAGGGCCTGCCGCTCGGCAGCGAGCTTCGTGGCACGCTCGACGTCGCCGGCGCGGTCGGCGGCATCCAACTGTTCGGCCAGGTCCGCGAGCCGCTTGCGGTACGCGGTGCGAGCCGTGGTGTCGAGCAGGGGATCAGGCGCAGATGTCACGAGTCCGGCGCCTCCCGCCACCAGGTCCAGGGCGGCGATCTCCTGACCGGGATTAGCCAGCAGCATGCGCAAATGCCGCAGCCCCCGCACGTCGTGCAGGCGCGCATGCTCCGAGCCCGCGTCGATGACCCAGTCGTCGCCGTCGTGCAGCAGTCGCCACACCTCGGCGCTCCGGCGGCCGTCGGGCCCGGCCTGGCCCCCGGCCGCCTTCAGGGACGGGGGCGCCGGGACGCCGGCCGGGGTCAGGCCGGCTGCCGGCAGGCCGAGCTCCTCGGCGATCGCTGCGGCCCGGGCCTGGTCGCCCCGAGCCGCGAGGGTGGCCGCCAGCCACGGCAGTGCCCCGAGCCGCTCCTCCTGGGCCGTCGCCTGGTCGAAATGGGCTCGGGCCACGTCGGAGCGGCCCAGCCGGGCGGCGAGCCGACCGAGATAGTCGTCGACCGGACCGGTGATGGTGTTCGCCCCGCCCCAGACGACGAGTCGGCCGGCATAGGGAAGGAGCGCGTCGTAGAGGGCCTGAACAGCCGCGGGGGCCGCGCCGAGTGACGCCACCAGAGCCAGGTCAGCCACGGCGCCGATCCAGCGGGGACCGGCCCCGGCCAGCACCGCCGGCAGCAGGCGGTCCACCTCGAGCAGAGCCTGCGCGACCTGACCCGACTCGGCCAGGGCCCGGGCCGCGGTCACCTCGAAGAAGTGGCCAGGCAGCCGCCGGGCGAGCGCCCGCAACGGCTCTACCTGGCCGGCCCCGTCACCGCGCAGCAGGGCCAGCCGGCCCACGAGCGACGCGGTCAGCCGGGCGGCGTCGGCCAGCCCGACCTGCCGCCCGGCCTCGGTCACCTCGGCGGCGAGCGCCTCGGCGAGTTCGAGACGGCCCCGGACCAGCGCCAGCACAGCCTGCCGGGACAGGGCGACGACTGCCGCTTCCGGGTCACCGTCGCGCTCCCCCGCCCGCGCGTACGCCACCAGGGCGGCCTCCGCCGCGTCCAGGTCGCCGAGCTCGGCCAGCGCGATGAACCGCCAGAACAGCCCGCGCCGCTCGAGTCCCGCGTCCCCGGCCCGGCGGGCCAGGTCGACGATCCGGGACGCGGTGGACAGCCGTTCGCCGGCGGCCGCCGGGTCCCACAACGCGTGCAGCCGGCCGTCCAGCACCTCGGCCAGGGTCCCGGGGTCATCAGTGGTCCGGGCCAGCCGGACCGCCTCGTCCACCAGTTCCCGCCGCCTCGTCGCGGCCGACGGATCGCCCAGCAGTTCGCCGGCCAGCCGTACGAGCACCCGGGCGCGGGCGGCCGGCGGCAGCGGCCGGGACGCGAACTCCTCCAGCAGCCGGATCAGCGCCATGTCGAGGGTGAGGAACTCACCGCGGGACGGCGAAGTGAGGGCCAGCTCCACCACCGCGTCCTCGCCGGAGCCCGGCGGCACGGCCGCCGCGAGATCGAGCGCCGGACCGGGCCAGCCCGCGGTGAGCAACCACACCGCGTGCACCGTCCCGGGCGGCCGTCCGGGCAGCAGCTCAGCCAGTTCCGCCTCGGTCAACGGGGCGAGATAGAGATGGCGGCCGGATCCCCTGGCCTCGGTCGCCGTGATCAGCACAGCCGCGCCGGCGCTGACCAGCCGGTCGACGTCCGCCGTCTCCGCGGTGCGCTCGGGTTCCAGGACCACCAGCCGGGGACCCGTGCCGTCGGCCGCAGTCGTCCGGCTCACCGGCAGCCCGCGTTCCCGGGCCAGATCCGCCGCGACGCCGGCCAGCTCCGTCTTGCCGGACCCGGAAGGGCCCACCACGGTCAGGCACCCACCCGCACCGGCGACCGCCTGGTCCAACCACCGTTGCACGGCGGCGAGCTCTCGGCGGCGTCCGATCATGATGCGAGCGTAGGCGGTTCGTCCCGTGTCACGGCCGTCAGGCCGGGCCCCCAGGCCGGCCGGCCGATCCCGCTGCGCCGTCGCCCGGCGCCGCCGACGGCCCGTGGGATCGGCCGCCGGCATCTCGCGGATCCCGGCCCGGGTGCGGTCGAGCCCGGACTCCAGCCGCCGCAGGTGCCCGGTGATGAGCTCGGTCCGTTGCTGCGGGTCGTCGGTGGCGAGGATCGACCCGACCTCGGCCAGGGGCGCATCGAGCTCCCGGAGCCGGTGGATGACCTGCGCCGTGCCGATCTGGTCGGGCCGGTAGTACCGGTACCTGGTGACCGGGATCCACCGTGGCCGGCTCCAGCAGCCCGGTCTGGTGATAGCGGCGCACGGTCCGCACGCTCAGGTGACTGAGCGTCGCGAACTCACCGATGGTCAGGCCGGGATCTGACCGACCCGCTCTTCAGCCACCTCAGCATCGCGCGGATAGCGGCTCGCTGGTGCTTCGCCAGCCAGGCTCATGTCACCCGGACGTTCCAGGCCCACTACTGCGTCTCGCCGTCGACGCTCCGCCGCGCGGCCGGCGCAGTGGGACCAGCTTGACATTCGATCGCAGGCATTATGCAATATATTTCATGTCAGATGACCGCCTGGTCAGACCCGGCGATGTTCGCGCCATGCGGGTGGCTCTGTCGGTGATCTCGGCCATGCACGAGCTAGCCGTGCGTGAGGCCCTCCCGAGTCTGGCGGCCACCGACTTCGCCGCCATGCGGCAGGCCAACAGGCGCTTGGCCGACGCCCTGCAGGCTGATGACGTTGACGCGGCGATCGCCGCCGACGACCAGTTCCACGCGCTTCCGGTCGCCGTCTCCGGCAACGCCGCCCTGCGCACGGTTCTCGAGCAATTCGCGCAGCCGCTCGGCCGGGCCGGGCGGCTGCGGTTCTCCGCACCGGGTGGCCGCGACCTGGTCGCCCAGCACGACCGCGTCCTCGAGCTGGGCGAGGCCGGCGACCTCGACGCCGCGGTTGCCGCCACCCGCGCCGAGTGGTTGAGCCTGGAGCCACTGCTGGGCCTGGCCGGTAACCGCCCGGACCCGGCCTGATAGAGACTTGGCCATGGTCAACCTGTTCGGGCGCGAGGTGGAGCTGGCGCGCATCGCCCGTTTCCTCGAGTCGGTGCGGCAGAGCGGTGACGTGCGGATTGTCCGCGGCGGCACCGGCATCGGCAAGTCGGCGCTGCTGGCGGCCGCGGCTGACCTCGCCGACGCCGATGGGTTCCAGGTGCTGCGCGCGGCCGGCTCACAGTTCGAGGCCGAGGTCAGCTATTCGCTGCTCAACCAACTGCTCCTGCCGCTGTACCCCGAGATCCAGCGGCTGCCGCCGGCGCTGCGCGACGCCCTCACCGTCGCCCTCGGCTTCGGGCCGGGCACGGCACCCGGCTCCCTGCTGGTCAGCAACGCCGCCCTGTTGCTCCTGACCACCATCGCCCGCCAGGCGCCCGTGCTGCTGATCGTCGACGACGTCCAGTGGATCGACCGGTCCAGCGCCGTGGTGCTCGGCTTCATCGCCCGGCGGGTGAAGGGATCATCCGTGGGCGTCATCACCGCGTCGCGGAACGGCACGGAGAGCTTCCTCGACCGCCGCGGCCTCACCGAGGCGATGGTCCAGCCACTGAGCCCGGACGCCGCCGCCCAGCTGGTGGCCGACCGCTTCCCCACGATGACAGCACAGGCCCGGCAACGCCTGCTCGACCTCGCTCAGGGCAACCCCCTGGCCCTCATCGAGTTACCGGCCACCTTGACCGATGCCCCCAACCACTCCTCGGAGCAGTCCGGCCTGGTGCCCCTGAACGAGCGGCTCCAGGAGGCGTTCGCCCGGCGGGTCGCCGGACTGCCCGACGCCACCCGACTGCTGCTCCTGCTGGCGACCTTCGAAGGCAGCGGCGACGTACGCGCCCTGCGTGGTCTGACCGACCTGGCCGACCTGGCCGCGGCCGAGCGGTCCGGGCTGGTACGGGTGGACGACGTCACCGGGCTCATCTCCCTGCGGCATCCGCTGCTCCGGTCGGCGATCGTCGCGACGTCCACCCACGAGGAGCGCCGCCACGCCCACCTTGTCATCGCCGACGGGCTGCGAGCAGACCCGGAACGCCGCGCCTGGCATCTGGCCGCCGCCGCGGCCGGGCCGGACGAGTCGGTGGCGGCGCAACTGGAGGACGCCGCCCACCGGGTGATGCAGCGCGGTGACGCCCTGGCCGCCGTCGCCGCCCTGGTCCGGGCAGCGGAGCTGAGCGCCACCGTGGAGGACCGCACCCGGCGGCTGGCCGAGGCGGCCTACGTGGGCGCGGAGGCCGGGGGCACCACCGATGCGACCACCCTGCTGGCCGACGCCGGAGTGACCGGCCTGACCTCGGCCGGATCGCTGCACGCGGCCAACGCGGCGGCCCTGCTCATGGTCAACGGCGACGGTGACGGTGACGTGCACACGGCCCACCGGCTGCTCGCCGGGGCGATCGAGACCGGCGACCACGACTGGCGGGCCGACGATCCCGCCCTCGACGAAGCGCTACACACGCTGCTCCTGCTCTCCTGGTACGCCGGCGACGTCGACCACTGGGACGTGTTCCACCGCGCCCTGGCCCGGGTCACCCCGCGACCGAACACCCTCCTCTCGGTGCTGAGCCGGACCTTCTCCGACCCGGTCCGCACCGGCGCGGCCGCTCTGCCCGAGCTGGAAGCGCTGATCTCCACCCTGGCCGACGAGCAGGACCTGACCCGGGTCATGCGAATCGGCACCGCCTCGACCCACGTCGACCGGCTCGGCGACAACCGGGAGCACTCCTGGCGGCTGGTCCGGCAAGGGCGTGAGGGAGGCGCGCCGCGACGGCAGCTCGTCGCGCTCATGCACCTGTGCCTCGACGACTACCTCACCGGCCGCTGGGACGAGATCGAGGAACTGACCCGGGAAGCCCTGGAGGTCTGCGCCGCCGGCGGACTGCCGTTCCTGAGCTGGTACTTCCTCTACAACAGAGCAGTCGTCGCGGCGGGCCGGGGCCGGAGCGATGAAGCCTTCAAGCTGGCCGACGAGATCACCCATTGGGCGCTGCCGCGGGGCGTCGCCAGCGCGACGGCCATGGCCCACCATCCCCGCGTCCTGGCGGCCACGGCTGACGGCGACTTCGAGGCTGCCTACCAGCACGCCACAGCCATCAGCCCGGCCGGCACCCTCGCGCCCTACGTCACGATCTCCACCTGGGTCATGTTCGACCTGGTCGAAGCCGCCCTGCGCACCGGGCGCAGGACCGAGGCCCGGACGCACGCCGAAGCCATGCGAACCGCTCAGGTCGCCGAACTGTCCTCCCGCATGAGGCTGATCCAGCACGGCGTCGACGCGCTCGTGCTCGACAGCGCGGACGCCGAAGCCCGTCTGGAACGGTCGCTGCAGGATCCCACCACCGAACGCTGGCTCTTCGAGGCATCCCGGATCCGCCTCGCCTTCGCCGAGCAATTGCGACGGCGGAAGAACATCACGTCGGCCCGCGCACACCTGACAGCGGCGCGTGACGGATTCGCCGCCATGGGCGCCGAGCCATGGCTGGCCCGCACGCTGACGGAACTCCGCGCCACCGGATACCGGCCGGTCGCCGCCGAGCGGCCGTCCGCCGCCCTGACCGCGCAGGAACTCGAGATCGCGAGCCTGGCCGCCGGCGGCCTGACCAACAAGCAGATCGCCGACCGCCTCTACCTCTCGCACCGCACGGTCGGCGCCCACCTCTACCGGCTCTTCCCCAAGCTCGGCATCTCGTCGCGGGCGGGGCTGCGTGATGCGCTCGCGGCGCACGACCTGGCGGCACCCCTCGGTTCCCGGCCGGACTGAGCAGGCTGCACCTGTCCACGACTGGCGGGAATGCCTTCCCGGCCGCATTGTCCGGATGACATGAGCTGCGCCACAATGCATGTGTGTATTCGTCGAGGAATCCGCTACACATCGGCGTAACTAGCGCTTAAGTAGAATTACACAGAGGTCCCCTTAGGCTTTTCCGTACCTACTGGAATTGCTACGGGGATGGATCCCATGACCACCGCGACAAGCATTGTCGACCGCCACACCACACCGGGGCGAAGCAGATTCGTCCCGGAGAGCCGGGGTTGCCGGGCCGAATTCCAGATGCGCGAGATCCACCGCAACAACGGTGGGGCGTTGCTGCACTTCCTGCGGAGCCTGATCTCCTCCGGCGCCTCGCACACCGCCGAGGACCTGGTCCAGGAGACCATGCTCCGGGCCTGGCGGAATCTCGACGCCGTACCGGTCGAGCCCGAGTCGCAGCGGCGCTGGCTGTTCACGGTGGCCCGCCGGCTGGCCATCGACGCGTACCGCAAGCGGCAGTCGCGGCCCGTGGAGGTCAGCCTCATCGACACCGAGCCGGCCGCATCCGGAGCGGGAGCCGCCGAGACGGTGATCGCCGAGCTCACGCTGCGGCACGCCGTCGGCGGGCTCAGCCCCGCCCACCGCTCCGTCCTGCAGGAGCTGTACGTCGAAGGCCACACCCTCGACGAGACGGCGACCCGGCTCGGCGTTCCGATCGGCACCGTCAAGTCCCGGGCTCACTACGCCACGCGGCAACTGCGCGACGCACTGATGGGTGCGTGAGTCTTCCGCGCCGGCGGACGGACCCACACCGAGGAGCCGAAGGGGCGAGGAATGCCGGAGAAGACACAGCACCTCGTACCGGCACCGCATTTCCATCAGCTCCTCGGGAGCCTTGGTGGGCACCTCTGCGACGACTTCGTCGCGGACCTGAGGACGCGGCTGGCCGAGGGCCATGTGGTCGAGGTCGCGAACGCTGTCGTGTTCGCTGCGGTCGGCACACCCGTGGCCCTGACCGACTCCGAGATCGATCTGCTGATCACCACGCTGGCCGGCCACGGGGAAGCCACCGCGATGGCCGAGACCATCAGGCGTACCGCATGCCGATGACCCCCGGGAATACGACGAAGTACAGCGACCAGGCCAGGGACGGACTCGATGGACCAGCATTCTGCAAGCCGGGCCGGCGTTCCGGTGCTGTCGCTGTCGGAGGAGCAGTTCTTCGACGCTTTCCTGCGCGCAGCGGCGGCAGTCCGGCGACGGGTCAGCGCCGATCTGCTGGAGGTGTACAACATCACGCTCAGCGACTACCAGACGCTTCGGCATCTGGCCGGTGCGCCGGGCCGCCGTATGCGCCTGCAGGACCTCGCCGAGGCCCGCTTTATATCACGCAGCCGGATCAGCCGGATGGTCCACAGCTTCGAGCGACGCGGGTTCATCGAGCGCGAACGGGCCGAGGGTGACCGTCGTGGCTGGTACGCGATCCTCACCCCGTCCGGGCAGGATTGGCTGGAGCGCTGCGAGCCGACGTACGCCTCGAGCGTGCACCGTCACGCCGTGAGCACGCTCGGCCCCGACACCATCCAGGTCATCACGGCTGCGGCCCACCTGCTCGCGTCGCCCGCCCGGCTGAAGGGCTTCGAGGCGCCGGGTGATGAAACGGCAACAGCCGGCAGATGACCCTCCGTCCGCCGGCCGCCCCTACCAGAGGATCAGGCCCAGTCGTCGGATCGAGGGAGGGGAATCACCTTGTGCGGATCCATCGACGCAACCATTGACGCAATCTTCTCGGGCGTCCACGGCGCCGGCATCCGGCCCGACGGATCGGGGTCGTCGCCGTGGTCGAGGAAGAACTGCTCGGGTCCCGCCGGCGTGTAGAAGACCAGCAGCGTAGCGGTCTCAGTGGTCAGATTCTTGAAGGCGTGCCGCGTTCCGCGGGGGATGTAGACGAAGTCGCCCGGGCCGGCGTCGAAGGTTGCCGAACCGTTGATGAAACGAAACTCGCCAGAGGCGATGTAGAAGGCCTCGTCCTCATCGCCGTGAGCGTGAGCGATGTTGCCGAATCCCGGAGCCACGTACATCTCGAGCAAGGACAACTGGCCGTCGGTCCGATCGCCGCTGACCTTGACGCGGGCCTGCTCCACTCCACCGTTGAGAAGCTTCAGCGGCCCTTCGTCCTTGCGCACCAAAAATCCGTTCGCGGCGGTCCAGATGGGATCACTCGGATCGGGAACAGGCACTTGCAGTTCCATGGTGATTACCGCCCCTGATCGTTTTTTGCCGGAAAGCCCGGTCATTCAGAGGAGGAAGTTAGCCGAGAACATTGTGGAGCTCAACGTGAGCATTGGCACGGACGATGAGCGAGCAGACAATGAATTCCGCCGCCTCCGACACGTCTGGCGATATAGGTTCTCTGCTCCTGGCCCAGCCACCGAGTCCCGGTCATCTCGGCCTCGGCCTCGGCCTCCGCCCCGCCGCGATCGTTATCTATCTCTCAGAAGATAGTTGAAAATTCATCATCAACATAGGCTCGCACAGTCGCTGAATTTTCAACATCTCAGAGAGGACCTCTCCGTGCGAAAGTCGAAGAGCAAGTCCGTGGGGACTGCCCTGACCCCCGTGCTGACCGTGCTGCTGTCGGCCGCCTTGGTCGGCACACCCGCCGCCGCTGCCGGACCTGCCCCGGTCACCCGACCGAACGCGCCGGCCTCGACGGCCCGGCCGTTCCCGGCCGTGCTGCCACTGCCGAATGGGTTCTCCCCGGAAGGCATCGTGATCCACGGCAAGCAGGCCTACACCGGATCGCTGTTCAACGGCGCGATCCAGCGCATCGACCTGCGGACGGGTAAGGCCGAGCAGTTCGCCGCGCCGCCCGGTGCGGGCCGGATCTCCGTCGGTATGGACGTCGACCGCTTCGGCCGGTTGTGGGTTGCCGGCGGCGGTGCCGGCGGACCGTTCCCAGGCATGGTCAGCAGTTTCCGGGTGTACGACACCAGGACCGGCGCCCTGCGGGCCGACGTGCCGTTCCCGGCCGCCGGATTCTTCAACGACGTGAAAGTGACCCGTGACGCGGCCTGGTTCACCGACAGTGCCGCTCCCGCGGCCCTAGTCCGGGTGCCGATCACAGCCACCGGCCGGATCGGTACGCCGCAGCAGGTCGTGCTCGGCGGTGACTGGGTCCCGGGCGGTGCCATCAACGCCAACGGCATCGAGGCGACTCCCGACGGCAAGCATCTGATCGTGGACCAGACCACGGCCCCCGGTGGGGGTGCCGCGCTCTACCTGGTGCCGGCCACCTCCTCGGGGACCGCCGTCGCGCGGCGGATCTCCCTGCAGGGCCACCTCGAGTCGGCCGACGGCCTGGTCCTGCTGAACCGGACCCTCTACGTCGTCACCCACGACGGCGTGGTCAAGGTCCAGCTGTCCCGCGCGCTGACGACCGGAGTGATCCGGGGTATCACCGAGGTACCGGGGGCCGCGTTCGCGAGCACGGGTGACGTGTTTGGTTCCCGTCTCTACGTCGTAGACGCCAACCTCGGCGACAACCTCGCCAATGTCGGCAACCCGGCCGCTTCGTTCGAGATCTCGGCGATCCGTCTCCCGTAAGTCCGCCCCGCCTGGCGGAGGTCCGACCGGAGGGAACCTCCGCCAAGGCGGCGACGTGCGCAGGGAACGCCGTCCGAGGGCAACGGGGCCGCCCGCCTACTGCGGCAGGCCCTGGTAATCAGCCTGGCCGGCGACCCGACCGCCGTCGACCAGGACATCGCTGCCGGTGACGAACGAGGACTCGTCGGAGGCGAAGAACAGCACGGCCTGGGCGATGTCCTCGGGGGACGCCGACACGGTCAAGCGCGATGTTGCCGGTGGGGAAGTCGACACCTTCGGTCATCGGGGTCCTGATCTGCCCGGGGTCCACCATGTTCACCCGGATGCCGTCCCGGCCCAGCTCCAGGGCAGCCGTCTTGGTCAGTCCCCGCAGACCCCATTTAGAGATCACGTAGCCGAGCATGCGTGGCACGCCCTGGGAAGCTGCCACCGAACCGATGTTGATGATCGATCCGCCCCCGGCGCGTCGCATGCCCTCGGTGACTGCCTCCAGGCCGTTGAAGGCCCCGATGAGGCTGACGTCCAGCGTCTGCTGCAATCGCGCGACGTCCCAGTTGCCAAGAACGCCGGAATCGGCGACGCCGGCGTTGTTGACCAGGATGTCGACTGGCCTGAAAACCGTCTCGGCCTCCCGGACCACCTCGACCCAGCCCGCCGGGGACCGGACGTCCAGTCGGCGAGCTAACACGTGGGCACCCAGCCGCGCTGCCAGTTCCTCGGCGGCGCTGGTGTCGACATCGGCGGCGATCACGTGAGCGCCCTTGGCGGCGAGCAGGCACGATGGCCGCCCCTATCCCTTCGCCCCGCCGTTGACGATTGCTGCCTTGCCCTCTACCCGTTTCATGTCCGATTTCCTTTCCGGACTGGCGTCCCGGCGGCGGAAAAACCGGGCCGTCACTTCGACTGTTCATTGTGGACTGAAATATCGACGGCCAGGCGATCTAGCTGCGGATTTGCAGCCTAGGATCTACGCCCTCAAACTCAGGGTTCTGGTCCACTGCCTAGACTGGTGGGGTGTCCGAGGCCGAACAATTCGACGAGCGCGAGCGACGCGCCTGGTACAGCTTCCTGACGATGCAGGAGGACCTGCGTCGGCACATCAACCGTCAGCTTCTCGCCGACTCCGGGCTC
>NZ_JCADBI010000028.1:0-51224 GCF_059358895.1 Micromonospora sp. BQ32
TGGTTCGGCTGGGCCAACGCCGTCATCTCCGAACTCGTCCCCATCGCCGCCCTACTCACCATCCGCCGACGCCGCCGCACCGGCGCTCCCATCGGCTACCCCATGGTCCTACTCATCGCCGCCGCCGGCCTCTCCCTCGCCGCCCAACTCGCCGTCGCCAAACCCGGCCCGTCCGGGTGGCTCCTGTCCGCTGTTCCCGCGCTGGCGTTCATGGCCCTGGTCAAACTCGTCCTCGCCCCCGCACCCACCGCGCAACCCATGACGGCCCCCTCTGAGCCGGGGCAGCCGATCCGCGTCCAGGTGGCCAAGCAGGTCACCACCGAGCCGACACCACCGGCCGCCATCACCCCGACACCCGAGCCAACCCCGGCCGTCACCACACCGGCCTCGGAGCCGGTCGACGTTCCCGCTCACCTGCTGCCCACTGCCCGCTTCGCGGCCGTGCAGCACGAACAAGCCACCGGCCAACCCATCACCCCCGCCGAACTGGCCGACCGACTCGACATCAGCCCGGCCGTTGCCGGGAAGCTCCTGGCCACCATCGGCGGTGTCCGATGACCATCGTCTTGGTCGACATCGAGCAGGTCACCCACACCTGCCCCGCCTACCCCAACGCCCACCCGTTCGACATCCACCGAACCCTGGTCGACGTCATCCCCGGTGGTCCCTGCCGGGCACCGGTCACCATCCGCTGCGGCCAGGTGACCACCACCATTGCGTGCCGTCGGCACGAACCGGTCAAGCGCCAGTGCGGCGCCTGCCGGGTCATCGTCACCGAACGCACCATCACCACCCGCCACCTCACCGAGGTTCGCGGCTGATGGCCTCGACGCTGGACCTCACACCCCGGACCATCACGGCCCGGGGTGTGGGCTCGAACGCCGACACCATCACGCCCGTCTACGACTACACCGCCGAAGGTTCCGCCTTCCACCGTGCCACCCAGCCGGATTACTTCGGGTGGCTGGAACACGTTCGCGCCGCTGCCGGCTGCACCCGCCCCATCCGCCTCGCCGGGCAACTTCTCACCGTCGAGCAGGGCACCGGCCGGGTGTTGGAGCAGCGGCACACCGACGCCATGCCCGACGCCGCGATCTACACCGCCTGCGGCAATCGCCGCGCGACCGTCTGCCCCGCCTGCGCCCACACCTACCAACGCGACGCCTACCAACTCCTACGCGCCGGCCTCATCGGCGGCAAAGGCGTCCCCGAATCGGTCGCGCAGCACCCGGCGGTGTTCGCCACCTTCACGGCACCCTCGTTCGGCACGGTGCACACCCGGGCGGTCAAGCGGCACACCTGCGGCAACCGCAAACGCTGCGACTGCCGGGCTGATCCGTGCCACGCCCGCCGCGCCACCGACCCCGCCGCCGGGCTCTGCCCTCACGGTCGACCGGCCGTCTGCTGGGCGCGACACGAGCCGGGTGATGCGGTGCTCGGGCAGCCGCTGTGCCTGGACTGCTACGACCACACCCACCAAGTCGTGTGGAACCTGTTCTCCGGCGAGCTGTGGCACCGCACCAAGCAAGCCGCGGAACGATGGCTCGCCAAACTCGCCCGCCGCCGGGGCATCCCCCGCGTCCACGTCGCCACCGCCTCCGGCAACATCCGCAAGGTCCCGCCGGTTCGGCTGTCGCACGGGAAGGTGGCCGAGTTTCAGGCACGCGGGGCGGTGCACTTCCACGCCCTGGTGCGCCTCGACGGCGTCCACCCTGAGGACTCAACCGTCGTCATCCCGCCACCGGCCGCGTTCACCGTTGCGGACCTCGACGACGCGATCCGGGCGGCCGTCGAACAGGTCGCCTTCACCACCCCGACCCATCCCGACCAGCCGGGCGGCTGGTCGATCGCGTGGGGTGACCCGGGCAAGGGCCTCGACATCCGACCCATCAGCTTGACCGGGGACGGTGAGGTCACTGACAGCATGGTCGCCGGCTACCTTGCCAAGTACGCCACCAAAAGCACCGAGGTAACCGGGCACCGCTCCGTCAGGCTCGACGCCGACTCCATCGGCGACTACGCCGACCCCGACGGCGACCACACCGCCCGCCTCATCGACGCCTGCTGGCACACCGGCCGACCCACCGCACTGCCCGTCCCGCTCTCGGAACGGCCCCGGGACCACCGGCCCCCACCCGGCTACGTGAAGCGCTGGGAGTGCCCCGACTGCGGCACCCACACCCACTACGCCGCCTGCCCCGTCTGCGTCGCCCACCGTCAAGCCAGCCTTGACACCCAACCGGCGGAACCAGCCAGCGACAACCCTTACGCCCGGCTGCGGCGCTGGGCGCACATGCTCGGCTTCGGCGGCCACTTCCTCACCAAAGCCCGCCGCTACTCCGTCACCTTCCAACTCCTGCGCGACACCCGCGTCACCTACCGACGCCACGAGCACGAGCACCAGGCCGACGAGCAACCCGGCACCCTCCGCGCCGTCAACCACCTCGACGACGACACCACGCTCATCGTCGGCACCCTCACCTTCGCAGGCGTCGGCTGGCACACCACCGGAGACGCACTCCTCGCCAACACCGCCGCCGCCCTCGCCCGCGAACGACGAACCACCGGCCGCGAAGAACTCGCCCACGAACTCGCCACCACCCCAGCTGGCGCTACGCCGGCCGCTGCCTGACGACCGCAAAGGATGACCGTGACTGCGCGAGAGCTTGTCGAAGAACTCTGGTCCGTTGAAGACGTTGCCGCCTTCCTGCGGGTGCCGGTGGAAACCGTCTACCGCTGGCGGAAGGTGAAGTACGGGCCGCCAGCCGCCCGCATCGGCCGGCACCTGCGCTACGACCCGGCAGAAGTCCGCGCCTGGGTCAGAAGCCGGGTGGCCTGATCATGGGCCACATCGAGGATCGCTGGTACCGCACCATCACCGGCGCGAACGGCCGAAACAGGCGCGAGAAGACCGATCGGCACGGCACCGGCAAGCGTTACCGGGTGCGCTACATCGGCCCGGACGGGCGGGAGCGGAGCCAGTCGTTTCCTGATCGCGGCAAGCGGGACGCGGAAGCCTTCCTCGTCTCGGTCGAGTCTGACAAGCTGCGCGGCGCGTATGTCGACCCGGCGGCCGGCCGGATCACCTTTGGTGAGTACGCCGGGAACTGGCTCCGTACTCGCAGCTTCGACGAGTCGACCAGAGAGACAACCGAGATCCGGGTACGCCGGCACCTGCTGCCGTACTTCGGCAACCGCCAGCTCGCCGCCATCAAGCCGGGCCACATCCGCGAATGGGACGCCGGACTCGTCGGCAAGCTGGCCCCGTCGACCCGGTCGGTGATCTTCGCCCACCTGCGCACCATCCTCGGCGCGGCCGTCGACGACGAGCGCATACCAAAGAATCCGTGCGTCGCTCGGTCGGTCAGCCAACCACGTCCGGTTGAGCGCCGCGTGGTGCCGTGGAAGCTCGATGACATCGCCCTCATCCGGGCCGGTCTGCCTGAGCGCTACCGTGCCGTCGTCGACCTCGGGGCCGGTTGTGGGATGAGACAGGGGGAGGTCTTCGGCCTGGCCGTCGACGACATCGACCTCGATGCCGGCTGGCTGCATGTCCAACGTCAGGTCAAGCTGGTCCGTCACCGGCTCGTGTTCGGTCTGCCCAAGAACAACCGGGACCGGCGGATACCGCTACCCGGATCAGTCGCTGATGCTCTCCGGCAGCACATGAAAGATCACCCGCCGCTGACCATCACCCTCCCGTGGGAGGACCCCACCAGCGCGGAGCAGGTCACCGCCAGCCTGATCCTGACCACCACCCGGCGCAAGCCGATCAACCGTTGCTGGTTCGACGCCAAAGCGTGGCGACCGGCCGTCACGGCGGCCGGCATCGTGCCGTCCAGGTCGACCGGCATGCACGCGCTCCGGCATTTCTACGCCTCGGCCCTGCTAGATGCGGGGGAGAGCATCAAGGCTCTCGCCTCCTACCTCGGCCACTCCGACCCCGGATTCACCCTCCGGGTGTACACGCACCTGATGCCGGCCAGCGAGGAACGCACCCGCAACGCCATCGATCGACTCTTTCAGCCCAATCCTGCTGACGGCCCCGACACGGCCTGAGGCGGGAGAGCGGTCGCATTCGCCCAGCTCAGAGCATGCGTACCTACCAGAATCCGGCGTACAGGTCGACTCGTCCGTCGCCCACCAGGCCAGAGCCGTGATCAAGGCTCTGACCTGGTCGTATGTTCTGACGTTGGTTGGCGTTGATGGTCAACATTGTTTGACGCCCTGGAGACGCCCTGATCTTGGGGCAGCACGTCAGCTTGGGAACTCGCTGGGGCGCCGGTCCGGGCCGAAGTCAACGGACCGCGCTCCTGGTCACGGTGCCCGTGGTTGACCGCCGTTCCCCGTGGCTTCCCGGCGCGACGGGCACGTAGGGGGCACGTAGGGGCACCCACCAACGTAACCGGCGCCACCAGCCAAGCTCAGTCAGCCGCACCAGCGCAAGCGGCTACGGGTCTGCGAGGATCGGCAGATGCCCCTCCTCGGCTATCTCAACCGCTTCCGCCCACCGGTTGATGCATCCGTGCTTGTCGACGCGACGCCGTGGCTTACTGACCCCTTGTTCTGGCCGGCGTTCCTGCTCTCCGTGGGCGGCTCCTACACGGCTGCGGTGGCCTTCGACCTCGATCCGGCAGATGTCGAGGTCTACGCGGAGGAGATGCACCAGCACGGCATCTGGCCCGTCATCTCTCTGAACCTCGCCCAAGGCCACCGCATGCACATCCTCTTCCGCAACTACGAGGACGATTCGGGATGGGACTACCTGCTTCAGCAAGCGGGATCCGACGACGTGATCACCGCCGCGTCGCTGGAGGGCGGTTTCCACGGGCCGGCACTCTCCTGGCCCGAGCTGGTCAGGACAGCGAGTCAACCGGACCCGAAGCACAGTCAGGCGGAACGTCTCCTCCTGCTCCTTCCTGCTGTGGGCGATGCCGCCATCCCGCGCGGAGCCAACCAGATGGTAGCGGCGGCCATCACCGCTGTAGGCGCTCAACGGCGACAGAACGAGGTTGCCGGGGAGCTGCTGGCCGGAAGCAATCGATTCTGGGGCGACAGCGATTGGACAGAGCAGAAGGGGCTGCCCGTCTGCCTTGGCCACCACAGCCCTCGTCACCTGGAAGCGCCGGCTGACCGCCTTGCCCTGCTGGCCGAGGCATTCGGCGGCTAGACCCGCAGCGGCTCGGTGGCAAGCCAGTCCGCGGTGTGGACTGGCGCGGCAGCCGGAAGCCCAGAGGTCGACGGCGGCCAGCCACGCCGGCTTCCGGACCGCCGTGCTCCGCCTCCTGGTCGTGGTTTACGAGCCGGTCGAACTCAGTACCAGTACGGGAGCGGCGTCCGCCGGGTGTCGGTGGCCTCCGCTCCGGCCGCGAAGCGAGCCAGGGCGGCTTGCCACCGGGCGGCCTACCACTCCCGCCCGCCGCGCGGAGCGCGGCGGCTTGATCCCAAAAAGAGGAATTCGGCAGAAGAAGCGTTGCTGTCGGTAGCTACTCCGTCGACAGGCATTGAAGGGGCCGGGTAACTTGCTTTCCGTAACCGCCAAGTATCTGACGCCTCCACTTAGAACCCGCCTGCCCAGGCGGGGCAAGTCCTGGAAGAGTCGCGTTGCTTGAAGTCGGTCCGTGGATCGCTGGGTGGAGCTGCGCCGCGGTCGCCACGGCGTCGCTCACGGTCGTTGACACGTACCCGGAAACAGGTTCGGCTGGTTGTCGGATCGGGGCCCTCGCTGGTCGTCTGGTTGGTGGAGGCGCTTCACCCGCCTCGCCCCGTAGACCGCTGTTGGAGGAACGATGAAGTACGTGCTGATGTTCGTCGACACGCCACAGTTCGCCGCCGACCTGGCCGCCATGGATGAGCCCGAGCGGAACCGGGCCTACGCCCGCGTACAGCAGTGGTTCGCCGACCACCACGACAAGATCACCCACCACGCCCACCTGATGCCGCCGGACACCGCCACCACAGTGCGGCTGGACCGGGGCGAGCCGCTTGTCTCCGATGGTCCGTTCGTGGAAGGCAAGGAGATCGTCAGCGGCTACGCCGAGATCGAGGTGGAAAACCTTGACGAGGCGCTGCGGATCGCCAGGTCCTGGCCAGCCTGCCCGATGGTGGAGATTCGCCCCATCGCCGGATGAGCCACCCGACGTACGCTGAGCTGGCCCGCGTGGTCCGCGATCACGCGGGCCAGCTCGCCGCGTCCCTGGTGCACCTGGTCGGTGATTTCAGCGCCGCCGAGGACCTCGTCCAAGACGCCGTCGAGGCCGCGCTGACCCATTGGCCGGTCGAGGGTGTTCCTGACCGGCCAGCTGCCTGGATGTACACGGTGGCCCGTCGGCGTGGTCTGGATCAGATCCGCCGCGAGCAGCGCCATCGCCGGAAGCTGGCGCTGGTGGCGTGGCCGGTCGAGCCGCCACCAGACGACCGACTTCGGCTGATCTTCACCTGCTGCCATCCGGCTCTGCCCCGGGCCGCCCAGGTCGCCCTCACGTTGCGGGTGGTCTGCGGTCTGACCACCGCGCAGATCGCCCGGGCGTTCCTCGTCCCGGAGAGCACCGTCGGGCAGCGCATCACCCGCGCCAAACGAAAGATCAGCGACGCGGCCATCCCGTACCAAATCCCGTCGGCGGACGATCTCGGCGCCCGACTCACCGAGGTCCTTGCGGTGATCTATCTGCTCTTCAACGAGGGGTACCTGTCCACGGGCGGCGACCAGGCCCAATCCCGCGACCTGGCCGACGACGCCGAGTTCCTCGCCGCTCTGCTGCATCAGCTCATGCCCACCGAACCCGAGGTCGCGGGCCTGCTCGCGCTCATCCGGCTGCACCGAGCCCGAACCAGCGCCCGCTTCGACCGGGGCGAGGAGATCGTTCAGCTCCAGCACCAGGACCGATCTCTCTGGAACCGCCGCACCATCGCCGCCGCCGGCCGGCTGATCGCCCAGGCGGCAGCGCAGAGAAGACCAGGCCCGTACCAACTTCAAGCCGCCATCGTCGCCTGCCATGCCGAGGCCGCCAGGTGGGAGGAAACCGACTGGACCCAGATCGCCGTGCTCTACGACCTGTTGCTGCGCCTGGCACCATCACCGGTCACCCGGCTCCACCGGGCAATCGCGCTGCGCTACGTCAGCGGACCGTCGGTCGCGCTCACCGAAGTCGACGCTCTGGCCGGTGAACTGAACGACTACCACCTGTTCCACGCCACCCGAGCCGAACTGCTCCGCGACCTCGGCGACGTCACCCGGGCCCGGACCGCCGACGAACGCGCCCTCGCCCTAGCCACCAACCCGGCCGAACGCTCCCTGCTGCGCCACCGCCTCAACTGGGCCTGAACTGGTATGCCGTCGCGCGCCGGCTCACATCGCTTGTGGCGGCGGCGGCTTGACCTCGTGCTGGACGATGAACTGGTGAAGGTACGGCGACCGTACTTCGACCGTCTCGTCCTCCTGGTTTTCGGGATACTGCTGCTCACCGGAGCTACCGGTATCGCGTACGCGATGATGGACATCGCCTGGGTCGGCCTGATCCTGAGCGCGGCGGCTGTGGCGCTCGGCCTGGCGACAGGTGGCCGGCTGGTGCGGGACGCGGTGTTGCCGTTCCGCGTCGATGTCGACCCGCACGGCTTGTCGGTGCGGATTCCGAAGCTCAAGCGCCACCTGCGGTGGGACGAGGTTGCCGCGGTCGTGCTCGCCGACGCTTCCGCAACTGGCGATGCTTCCGCGACCGCCGTCCGACGCATGCTGCGGGGTCCACGTTTGCTTCTGGTGCCTGCGGCCGGGGTGAGCCTGGGCGTCCCGCTGCCCGAGAAGAGCCCGGTGGACGGCCAGGCGGGCATCGAACTGTTCGAGCTCGCTGCGGTGGCCTACAAACAGGACCAGTTCGCGCGGGACCTGGCGCTGCTGGCGGGTGAGCGTTTCCAACATCTGTGCCGGCCACCGATCCAGCCGATCAGCGGGATTCCCCTGCGGCGCTTTCCGGACCAGCCCGACCGTGCCCGGCTCAAGCGGTGGCTGGACCGGCGCAGGGCCCTGCTGTTCGTCGGCTGGTACCTGCTCGTCGTCCTCCCGTCGCTGTCGCTCACCGTCGTGGCGACACAGCACAACGAGCTGCTCGGCGTCATCGTGCTGGTCGTGTCCCTGGTGGTGGTCGGCATCGTCACCACGGCTGTTCGGCACGTCACCGAGAGTTGCCGGGACCTGCTCGACGACGAAGCGATCATCGACGGCACTGACCTCGTCACCGGTGCTGATCCGGAGTCACCCCGGACCAGCCTGCTGTCCGGGATCGTCACGGTGCTGCAACCGGGTCGGCTGAAGGGCTTCGGCGATGCGTGGGTGCTGGCCCGCTCGGCAGACGAGGAACCTCCCGTTCCTCTGCTGCTCCTCGGTGATCCACGCACCGGGCTGCTCCGTGATCGGGACGACCTGCGTGCACTGGAGGTGGTCCTGCGTGGCTCTGCCGACGAACGGGACCGCGCCGCAGGTCGGCAACTCGACGAACTGGCGAACCGGGCACCGTCATCCGTCGCCTCGCCCACCATGCCCTCAGCGGGAGCCCTGCCAGCCCGCGTACACGCGACAGCCCTGTGGCAGGCGTCAAAGGGGGTGGGACGTGCTGTCGTGCTGCTCGGCGTCGTGGTCACCGTCGTGATTGCGGGCGGCTGGGTTGTCGAGGAAACGACCGTCGTGGGGCCTGCCCTGATCGTCACCGCCGTCGGCATGTCCTGCGTCTGGATCATATACGCGGTGTACCGCGTACTGGTGCTGCTCAGGGCGCTGCTGACGATTGTCGCGCGCGCGTTCCGCTGAGGCGGATACCCGGCGCAAGGCTGACCGTGCCGCCGCGGCTCGGTCAGCAGCGGGGGCGGTCGAGTGGCGCGGCGGCACCCGCGAGCGCTTCGACTGTCGCCGTCGGTGCGGCCGACTCCGTCGGCGTCGGTGAGGGCGCGGTGGTGGGACTCGGCGGGGCCGAGGGCGAGCTGCTGGGCGTGGGGGAGGCGCCGGCGAGGGTGACCGCGCTGCGTTGTACCTGCTTGGTGACCATGCGGATGCCGGTGGCGGTTGCCTGGCGTCCGTACACGTCGGTGACCCTGATGCTGTAGGGCCCGGGGCCGATCCCGCCCTCGATGGTCCAGTGGTTGTCGCTCTGCCGGGCGGCCTTGCGGAAGCCGCCGCCCGGTCCCTTCGCCTCGACCGAGCGGAGAGGGTTGCCGTGGTTGCCGACCTGAACCGCGAACCAGTATTGAGAGGCGCCCCCCTTCATCCGGAAGGTGAGCCCTCCGTCGAGCGGCGGGTTCACCACCGCCCGGTACGACACGGGCGCGATGCCCTGCGACCGGTCGGCGATCTTGGTGAACGCCTCGGTGGAGAGGTCGATCTTGCTAGGTCCGCAGCCGCCGCATTGGTCCATCACCATGACCCGGACCTTGCCCTTCGGGCCGGTCACCTCCAGGTAACTGCCGCAGGCCGCCGAGCCGGAGTACTGGGACGCGCCGAGGGCCACGTAGAGCCGGTCCGCGGGCGGGCCCGGAAAGGAGCAGTTGCCGCCCGAGCGGCCCGCGTCGTAGAAGCTGGCCTTTCCCTTGTGGACGGCGTTGCCCGTCGGCGGTGCGGCGCAGGCCGGGGTGGCGCCGCCGCGGACGGCGAGGGTGATGCCGAGGACGGCGGCCAGGACGGTGACCCCGCCGCCGGCCAACCAGTGTCTGGCTCGCCGACTCAACCGGGGCGTGCCGTTGTTGCCGGCCGGGGTGTCGTGGTCGGGGGCCGTGCCTGGTGCCGTCACGGCGCCTGATGTTGCCGCACCGCGCCGTGGCAGCGCAAAGCCGTCCCACCGATCGTCACTCGGCGGATCGGCGGTGGCGCAGTCCGTTGACGGCGGTGGCGACGACGAGGTCGGCGTACTCGGCGAGTGGCCAGGCGAGGAACCGACGGCCGGTCCGGCAGAGGCACCAGCCGTGTTGCGGCCTCCTTCTAAGGTTCCGGCCATGAACCGTCAACGGCCGAGCCGAGCCGCCCTGCGGGTGTTCTCGGCGGTCTGTCTCGTCTTTGCGATCACGGTCACGACCCTTGCCACCTGGTCAGCCTTGGACGAGCGGCGTGGATCGGAGGCAGAGGCCGAGGTGCTGGATGTTGAGCATCAAGGGGCCCGAACCTTGGTGACGGTTCAGTTCAGTACGAGCCGTGGCGAGGTCTGTGAAGCAAGCTTCCGCGTGGCAGTCAGTGCTAACCGGTCCGTGACCATCGGTGAACGCATCCGTGTCCACCATGCCAAGAATGACCCCTGCGCCAGGGTGCGCGAGGCGGGCGATCGATCCGGGTGGTTCATCCTCCTCATCGCGGTGGTAATTCTGATTGCCTTCGGCATCATGGCCTACGTCGCCTGGCGCCGGCCACGACCTCCGCTTCCACTCCGCTACGCGGGGATGCCCTGAGAAGTCGAATCAGGTCACAACCGAGGAAAGGGGCACGAGGTGAAGCCCTCCATCTCCGACGTGCAGGAGTACCTCTCACTGGAGCCGTTGGCCACGCGGATCCAGACACATCAGCGCTACAGCGAGTTCCCGGACGACGTTGAGAAGACGGTCCAGCAGGCGGTGTCGCTGTCCAGAGACGCGGATCTGCTCGATGTCGGTTGCGGCACGGGGGCCTTTCTCCGCAATCTCGCGGAACGGGGCCATCGCGGCCGGCTCGTCGGGCTGGACACCTCACCCGCGGCCGTACACGCGCTCTATGACGTCGCAGGCGTGTCGGCGCAACTCGGCAACGCGATGGACCTGCCGTACGACGCGGCGGCTTTCGATGTCGTCACGGCGCGCCACATGCTCTACCACGTTCCGGATGTGAGGCGGGCGTTGGCCGAGTGCCGGCGGGTGCTCAGGTCGGAGGGAGTCTTCGCAGCCGTGGTCAACCGCCCCGGCACGACACCTCATGTGTCCGCGCTCGTTGCCGAGCTGGTTTCGTCGGTGGGGATCGACATCCCGATCGTGCCCAACTCGCGGGTCCACAGCGACAATCTGCCCGAGATGATCGAGTCGACCTTCGGCGCGGTCGCGGTGCACCGATACGACAACGCTCTCGTCTTTGACCGTCCGGAGCCGGTCATCGCGTTCGCGGCGGCCCAACTGTCGTTCTATGGCGCCGAGCCCGACTCGGCCCTCCGCCCGGAGTTGACGCGAGCCATCGACGCGAAGGTGCGCGCCTGGTTCGCCTCCGAGGCGGGGCCATGGCGTGACCCCAAGGGCTACGTGATCTGCACGGCACGCCAGGGCTGGCAGGGCTAGTCACTCGGCGGATCGGCGGGGGCGCAGTCCGTTGAGGGCGGTGCTGACGACGAGGTCGGCGTATTCGGCGGTGAGCGGCCCGCTGCGGTGCAGCCAGCGGTTGAGTACCGGCCCCCAGATCATGTCCACCGCCACGCCGAGGTCGACGTCCTCGGCGATCTGCCCCGCCCGCTGGGCGCTGCGCAGGCGTTGCCGCTTGGCCTCCTTCAACGGTCCGTCCAACCGTTCGGCGTACGCCGCGGCCAGCTCGGGGTCGAGCGCGATCTCGGTGGCCAGCGCGCGCATCGGTTGCTCGTACCGGGGATCGTTCATCTCCTCGATCGTCGCGCGCAGCACCAGGGTCAGGTCCGCCGCCAGGTCGCCGGTGTCCGGCAGCGTCGGCGGACCACCCTCGGTGGCCTCGCTGAGCATGAGAAAGGCGTCGAAGATGACAGCGCCCTTCGACGGCCACCAGCGGTAGATGGTCTGTTTGCCGACGCCGGCCCGCGCGGCGATGCCCTCAATGCTGAGCTTCGCATACCCCGTTTCCTGAAGCAGGTCGAAGGCCGCGGTGAGGATGGCGCGTCGGGAGGTCTCTCTCCGGCGGGCCGTGTTGGGCGTCATGGGCAGAACGATACCAGCGTCCGAGACGGACCGTCTCGTCTTGACGATGGTGGGCGGCGCGGTCTAATCTCCTTTCCAAGACGAGACGGACCGTCTCGTCTCGCTTAACTGAAGTGGAGATCCACATGCGTACCTGGTTCATCACCGGCGCCAGCCGCGGGCTTGGCCGCGCCTTCGCCGACGCCGCACTCGACCGGGGCGATCGGGTGGTCGCCGCCGCCCGGACCATCACCACGGACGACTTCGACGAGAAGTACGCCGACCGGCTGCTGGCCCTGACCCTCGACGTGACCGACCGGGCGGCGGTCATCGCCGCCGTGAACACCGCCGTCGAGCACTTCGGCCGGCTCGACATCGTGGTCAACAACGCCGGCACCCTGTCCATGGGCATGATCGAAGAGTTCACCGAGGCCGAGGCGCGCGCCCAGTTCGAGGTCAACCTCTTCGGCGCGCTCTGGGTCAGCCAGGCCGTGCTGCCGCACCTGCGCGCCCAACGCTCCGGCCACATCGTGCAGGTATCCAGCATCGCCGCGCTCGGCGGCTTCCCGAGCACCGGCCTGTACAGCGCGAGCAAGTTCGCCCTGGAGGGCATGAGTGAGGCGCTGGCGATGGAGGCGGCGACCTTCGACATCAAGGTCAGCATGGTGCAGCCGGGCGGATACTGGACCGACCTCTACACCAGCGTGCGCGCCACCACCCCGATGGACGCCTACGCGCCACTGCGCGCCGAGCTGGAGCGCCAGTGGGCGGAAGGCTCGATCGACAGCGAACCCCGGCTGGCCGCCGATGCCCTGCTGCAACTGGTCGACAGCGACGACCCGCCGCTGCGGCTCCTGCTCGGGAGCATGGTGTACGACCTGGCGTTCGACATCGCCCGGCGACGGATGGACACCTGGGCGGGCTGGGAGCAGGTCAGCCGCGCCGCCGAGCGCGCCGTCGCCGAGCCCGGACATGCGCATTGAGGGGCATCGCCACCCCAACTCGCGCAATGGTCTCGCCACAATTCCGACCCCATGACCATGCCTGAATGCGGTCAGCCTGGGAAAGACCTGACCCGCACCGAGGCCGGCCGGGTCAACTGCGACCCGCGACGGATCCACGCTCAACTGCTCGTGTGGCCATCACCTTCATTCCATGATTCCCCTCGCGAGGCGCGAATTCAGACGGAGAGGAAGCACCCATGGCTGTCAAGACCATGACGCGACCCGGCACCACGGAAATCCGGCCGTTCAAGGTGGAAATCCCCGAGGCGGACCTCAAGGCGATGCGTGCGCGCGTCGCCGCCACCCGCTGGCCCGAAAAGGAAACCGTGCCGGATCAGTCGCAGGGCGTGCAGCTTGCGACGATGCAGGCCCTCGCGCGTTACTGGGAGAAGGAGTACGACTGGCGCAAGGTCGAGGCGAGGCTGAACGCCCTGCCGCAGTTCATGACCGAGATCGACGGCCTCGACATCCACTTCCTCCACATCCGTTCGAAGCACGAGGACGCCCTGCCGCTCATCGTCACGCACGGGTGGCCGGGTTCGGTGATCGAGCAGATGAAGATCATCGACCCGCTCACCAATCCCACCGCGCATGGCGCGAGCGCCTCGGACGCCTTCCATCTGGTGATCCCGTCGATGCCCGGTTACGGCTTCTCGGGTAAGCCGAGCGAGCCCGGCTGGGGCCCGCAACACATCGCCACCGCCTGGATCGAGTTGATGAGTCGCCTTGGCTACACGCGGTTCGTGGCGCAGGGCGGCGACTGGGGTGCGCTCATCACGGACCTGATGGGTCTGCAGGCGCCTCCGGAACTGATCGGCATTCACACCAACATGCCGGGTGTCTATCCGCCCGACATCGACGCGATGCTCCAGTCCGGTATCACCGGGGCGAACAACCCTCTCGGATCGCTCCCGTCCGATCTCTCGGACGATGAGAGGCGGGCCTGTGAGCAGGCGGACTTCTTCTGGAAGCATTCTAGCTACGCCCTTGAGATGGGACGCGCGCAGACGCTGACCGGATTGGCGGACTCGCCCGTCGCGTTGGCGACGTACATGCTCGACCATGACGCCGCCAGCCTGAAGCTCATTTCCGAATCCGTCGCCGGGCAGCCCCGAGGCATCACGCCGGAGGACCTCCTCGACAACATCTCGCTTTACTGGCTGACGAACACCGGAGTTTCCTCGGCTCGTCTGTATGCGGAGAACCAGCTCTCCTTCTTCGCGGCCAAGGGCGTATCGATCCCGGTCGCCGTGAGCGTGTTCCCTGACGAGCTCTACCAGGCTCCCAAGAGTTGGGCAGAGCAGGCGTATCCCAATCTCATCCACTACAACCGGCTGGACAAGGGCGGGCACTTCGCCGCCTGGGAACAGCCGCAACTCTTCTCGGAAGAGATGCGCGCCGCCTTCCGGTCGCTGCGCTAGATGGGCGTGCACCTGCCCCCGCTGAACGGGGCGGCCGAGTGGCTCAACTCCGAGCCACTCGGCCCCGCCGACCTGGGTGGGCGCGTCGTCCTGATCAACTTCTGGACGCTGACCTGCATCAACTGGCTGCGCCAGGAGCCGTACGTGCGTGCCTGGTCGCAGGCATACCGGGACGACGGGCTGGTCGTCATCGGGGTGCACACCCCGGAGTTCGGATTCGAGCACGACGTCGACTGGGTGCGGCGGGCGGTCGCGGCCCGGTCGATCGACTACCCGGTGGCGGTCGACAACGACTACGCCATCTGGCGTGCCTTCGACAACCACTACTGGCCGGCGCTCTACTTCGTCGACACCGGCGGCGTCATCCGCGACGAGCACTTCGGCGAGGGACGCTACGAACAGTCCGAGCGGGTGCTCCAGCAACTGCTCGGCATCGAGCGGGAACCCGTACCCGTCAGAGGGCTCGGCCCGGAGGCGGAGGCCGACTGGACCAACCTGCGCACGCCCGAGACGTACCTCGGTTTCAGTCGCGGCGAACACTTCGCGTCGCCGAACGGCCCGGCGCTCGACGAACGCCGCGCCTATCAGGTGCCGGAGAGCCTCGGCCTCAACCAGTGGGCGCTGGCGGGGGAGTGGACGATCGGGTCGGAGAACGTCGTGCTGGACGGGGCCGGCGGCGGCATCGCCTTCCGGTTCCACGCCCGCGACGCGCATCTCGTGCTGGCCCCCGGGGCGGGAGCGTCGATCCCGTTCCGCGTGCTGCTCGACGGTGACGTCCCGGGCCCGTCACACGGCGTCGACGTCGACGAGGACGGCAACGGCGTACTCCAGGACGGTCGGCTCTACCAGCTCGTCCGCCAGGACGGCGCGGTCCGGGAGCGGACCTTGGAGATCACGTTCGGCGAGCCCGGCGCCGAGGCGTACGCCTTCACCTTCGGCTGACGCGCAGATCGACAGTGTTCACAGTGCCGGAGACCGGTGAGAAGCTGCGCACCTGAGCGCCGGGACGCAGACGGCTGTCGGTCGCGTACCGGTCGGCGAGCGCCTTCTCCGCGGCCTCGTCGCCGTCGTCGGCTTCGAGCAACAGGGCGGCGATCTTGTCGGCGAGCGTGAGGTCGGCGTTGGCGAGGTCGTCGGTCATCGCGCCGAAGCTGTCCCACAGCAGCAGCTCGTCCTTCTGCCGATGGGCCAGTTCGTGCAGGACGTAGTTGTAGATGAACCAGGCGCCGTGGACCGGCACGTCGGGGGCCACGCCGTAGACGTCGGGATCGATCGTCCCGGCCCGGTACGCCGACCACACCCGCGCTGCCGAGTCGAAGAGCCCTGCCGTCGGGTCGATATCGTAGCCGTCGAACTGCCGGTCGCCGGCCGGGTCGAGCTCCGGGTCGGCCCAGACCCAGCGTTCGCCGTTCCAGTACTCCATCAGCACGTGATCGTGATGCCAGCCGGGGGTGAAGTAGGAGGCGAAGCCGACCCGGCTGCGGCTGGGAATGCCGTGCTGACGGAGAATCGCGATCGACAGCAGTGTGTGGTCCCGACAACAGCCGGCCACCCGGTCCACGGCCGGACGCTCAGCGGTGAGTGGCAGGGGAAAACGGGACTGGTCGGTGTCGAGGATGCGGTCCACCCAGCGGCGGTTCACCTCGTCGAGCCGGTCGACGGGCAGGTCAACTCCGCCGGCCCGGTAGTGGACGATCACGTTGCGGGCGGTCGCCGCCACGCTGGGGACGTCGGACGCCACGGCGTCCAGGAGCCCGCCGTGTCGACCGGGATCGCTGTAGGCGGAGTGTGCCCGGTAGTCATCGAGATCCATGTGAGCAGTCTCCGGTCCGCCACCGTGTCAGGGTCAAGGCGCTTTTCCGGATAGTATCGACTGCTGTGACAACGCCCGAGATCACCATCGCCACCCCGGCGGACCGCGATGCGGTGGTTCATACGCTGGTCGCCGCGTTCATCAAGGATCCGATCCTGCGGTGCCTCTTTCCCGACGAGGAAACCTATCCGCGGTACGCCGCAGTCTACTTCGGGCACCTTTTCGACAACCGGGTGCACCAGTCGTCGATCTGGACGCTCGGTGGGGGCGCGTCGGTCGCCATCTGGGAGCCACCGGCCGGGTCGTCGACCGGGTCACCGAAGGGCGTGCTCGCCGCCCACTACCCCGCCGACGTGATGGCCCGCGTCCAGGGCTACGACGACGCCGTGCACGCCGCACTGCCGACGTTCCCGTTCTGGTACCTCGGCGTCCTGGGCACCCACCCCGACAGCGCCGGACGCGGTTGGGGCCGTGCCGTCATGCGGGCCGGGCTGGACCGCGCCGCCGCCGACGGCCTGCCGGCGATCCTGGAGACCAGCAACCCGGGCAACGTCGAGCTGTACCGCCGGGCCGGCTGGGAGGTGGTGGGCTTCCTGCCGGAGCCCTTGCCCACCTGGATCATGCAGCAGCCGCCCCGCTGAGACGTCACGGTTGGCGGTGACTCGCGGCCCCGTTCTGCCGGCTGGCCGACGTGCATCCACGCCCACTGCAGATCTTGGACACTTTCCGTTCCGCGTGAACGGAAACTGTCCAAGATCTACGCGTGACCGCCGCGACGTGAGGTCATCAAGCGGCGAAGATGCGCGCGTAGATCTCGTCGATGACGTCGTTCTTCGCGAGGCTGTAGTCGCGAGGCCGGTGCGCGGTGTCCCGTGCGAGGTGGCGCTTGGTCGCGGCGTACCGCTCCCGGTCGTGCGGATGCGAGCGCAGCCAGTCGCGGAAAAGCCGGTGTCGGACCGGTTCTGGCGCACCCTGCGGCCAGACGTGCAGGTTCACGTCCTCGGCGGGGCTGAGAAGCATCCGGTGCCCGTGCCACCAGGGCTCCCGAAGGACGAGCCGGTACCCGAGCCGTTCCAGGGCGGGAAGATAGGCGGCCTCCTCGGCGGTGTCCTCGATGACGAGGTCGACATCGATGACAGGCTTGGCTGCCAGCCCCGGCACCGCCGTCGACCCCACGTGTTCCACCCCGATGATCAGCCCACCCAGGGCCTCGGTGAGCGACCACCGGACGGCGATGAACTGCTGCGCCCAGGACGGGTCGTACTCCTCGACGACGACGGACTCCCACGTCCGTGGCGGCTCGCCCACCAGGCCGGCGTCGACCTGTTCGGGGGTGCCGTGGAAACGCTGTACGACGTCCTGCGGATACTCGGCCACGTCAACCTCCTCGGGAAGCAAAGTCCGCCAGGCTACGACACGACGACCGGTGCGGCCGTACCCGACCGATGCGGGCATCGGATGTCGGGTGGGCTGCCGGCCCCGCGACCTAGCGTCGGTACTCGAAAGGGAAGGAGGCCCGGGTGCTGGATCGGCTCAACGAGGCCATGACGTACATCGAGCGTCACCTCGACCAGAAGATCGAGGTGGCCGAACTGGCGCGGATCGCGCTGACGTCGGAGTACCACTTCCGGCGGCTGTTCTCCGCACTGGCCGGGATGCCGCTGTCGGAGTACATCCGTCGGCGTCGGCTCACCGTCGCCGGTGCGGACGTGCTGGCGGGGGAGCGGACGTTGCTCGACGTCGCGGTGCGCTACGGCTACGGCTCGACGGAGGCGTTCGCCCGGGCGTTCCACGCCGTGCACGGCGTGGGGCCCGGAGAAGCTCGGCGTACGGGGGCAGCGCTGCGCGCCCAGCCCCGGATGTCCTTCCGACTCACCGTCGAAGGGAGCGGCAGCATGGAGTACCGAATCGTCGACAAGGACGCGTTCGCGCTGGTGGGGCGCAAGGCCCGGGTCCCGCTGGTGCACGAGGGGATGAACCCGGCGATCGTCGCGTTCATCCGGAGCATCGACAAGGAGACGACCGAGCGGATCGAGGCGCTCTCCGATCAGGAGCCGAAGGGGATCGTCAACGTCAGCGACAACCTCGCCGACAGCCGGCAGGAGGGCACCGAGCTGGACTACTGGCACGGCGTGGTGACCAGCGCCGTGCCGCCGGAGGACCTGGACGCGCTGCCGGTGCAGGCCGGTTCGTGGGCGGTGTTCACCACGTCGGGTGCGTTTCCGCAGGCGGTGCAGTACCTGTGGCGTGACGTGTTCACCCAGTGGTTTCCGTCCAACCCGTACCGCAGCCGACCTGGACCGGAGATCTCCCGGGTCCGGGTGTCCGCGGACGGCAGCCAGGCGGACGCCGAGCTGTGGATCCCGGTGGAGCGGGTCCCGTCCTGAGCTGCGGCGCCGGGCCGACGTGCGCACCGTCGGCCCGGCGCCTGCCGGGTCCGCCGTTCACCGCCACCGGCCCGGCGGGTGGTCGGGCAGGCGCAGGTCTGCGAGTACGCCGAAGTGGTCGCTGGCCCAGACTCCGTCGACCGGCTCGTCGAAGACCCGCTGGCAGTCCGCCACCGCCAGGTTCGGCCCGTGGGGGCCGCAGCGAACCATGACGTAGTCGATCCGACGTCCCGTCTCCAGTGGCATCGTGCCCGCCCGCACCAACGGATTGCGCGGGGTGAAGGTGTGCCCGGGATCATCAGGGTGCACCGCTGACCAGGCGTCCTGGTAGGCGACGCTGCACCCGTGCAGCGACTGGTGGCCGCGCCAGAACCGCACGCTTGCGGCGTCGACGTCGTCGTCGAAGTCGCCGACGAGGACGACGGGCAGGTCCCGTCCGGCCAGCAGCGTCTCGATGAAGGTCGCGGACCGGACGGCCTGCAACTCCCGCTCGTGGGCGTACCCGAACTGATAGGTGGGTTTGTGGTGGGCGACCAGCACGGTGCCGATGGGCGGTGGCACCTCGATCTCCACCACGACCACCGCCGACCAGGGCATGTCGACCCGGTCGGTGACCTGACGTCCCCCCACCCTATGTAGAGTTCCGATACAGTGGTCGAATGCGGATGACCATCCCGGTCGCGAAGGTGCTCGCGGCGCTGCTCGCCGAGCCCGACGAGCAGCGCTACGGGCTCGACCTGATGCGATTGACCGGCCTGCCCAGCGGCACCCTCTACCCGGTGCTGCACCGGTTGCAGGGGGCCGGCTGGCTGGCCGCCGACTGGGAGGCGATCGACCCGGTCGCGGCCGGGCGACCCGCCCGCCGCTACTACCGCCTCACCGCCGTCGGGGTGGCGCAGGCCCGCCAGGCGCTCGCCGACCTGCGGGCCGCGATCCCCGACGGCCGTTCATCGTGGGGCGGCACCGAACCCACCGGGGCACCGGCATGGTGACCCGTCGGATCGCTGAGCTGTTGCTGGGGCTGGCCGCGCGCCGCTGGCCGGCGGAGGTTCGCGACGACCTGCGCCGCGAATGGGCCGCCGAGCTGCACGTGCTCGCCGAGAGCGGACGTCGGACGAAGATGGTCGGCTTCGCCGTGAGCCTGGCCGTCAGTCGCGCCGGTGCCCCGCTCGTCGACCGCACCCTGATGCGCGGTCGGGCCGGCCGGACCGTTGCCGCACTACTGCTGTCCCCGATCGCCTGCGTCGGAATCGTGCTCGTCAGTGCCTACACCCTGTACCCGATTCAGCGTTGGTTGATGTCCGAGACCTTGTCCGACCGTACGCAGAAGCCTCTCTGGACGGCGCTCACCCTCGGGATGGCGCTGCTGCTGGCGATGTTCGCCGCGCGTTGGGCCCGACACACCGCACTCGATGGTCCGCTGCGCATCGCGGTCGGCGTGGTGCTCCCCGTCGGGGTGGCAGCGGTTCCGTTCGTCCACGTCATCTATCCGGACCGGCCGGTGGCTGCCGTACCCGGTCTCCTGCTGTGGCTGCTGGGCCTGACGCTGGCGGTCTGGGCCGCGGCGAGCTTCGCCGCCCGGGGTCGACTCCGCGCGGCCTGGTGGGTGGGCGTCGTCGGCGCCCTTGTCGCGGCCGACCTCGCGGTGATCCTCGCCATCGTCGGCACGGTGCCAGGCGGTTTCAGCGGACCCCCGCTGTCACCGGACACCGTCGACGGGATCTCCGCGCCGCTGTGGCTCTTCGTCTCCTGGACGGAGTGGAACTTCGGCCTTCCGCGGCCGGTCCAGTGGGAGATCATCCTGATCAGCGAACGGCTGTTGGTGGAACCGATGCTCTACCTGGCCTGCACGCCGTACGCGCTCGCGTACGCCATCCGGGCGGCCCGGTCGGCGCCCACCGCGGTCGCTCTGGTCCAGACGCGCAGCGCCACGGGCTGGACATACAAGGCGAGCGGAAAGCCCCCTCGGGGTCCCCGAGCGGCGAACGGGTGAGGACAACGGGAGCAATCACCGGAGCGCCGGCATGGTGACCCGCCGGATCGCCGAGCTGTTGCTGGTGTTGGCCGCGCGCCGCTGGCCCACCGACGTCCGCGACGACCTGCGCCGCGAATGGGCCGCCGAGCTGCACGTTCTCGCCGAGAGCGGTCGCTGGACGAAGATGGTCGGCTTCGCGGCGAGCCTGGCCGTCAGCCGGGCCGGCGCCCCGATCGTCGACCGCACCCTGATGCGTGGTCGAGCCGGCCGGACCGCAGCGGCGTTGCTGCTGTCACCGATCGCCTGCGTCGGGATCGTGCTCGTCAGCGCGGTGCTGATGAACGTGGTCCTTGACTGGCTGCTGCTGCCGCCGCAGGTCCAGCTACCGCTCTGGTCGTTGTCGACCGCCGGGTTGGCGGTGCTCCTGGCGGTGCACGTCGCACGCTGGGCCCGGCACACCGCCCTCGGCGGCCCACTGCGCATCGCGCTCGGCGTGGTGCTCCCCATCGGTGCGGTCATGGCCCTGGCCGGGTACACCCTCGACCCCGGCGGCATGGTCGGCGCGGTGCCCGGTCTGCTGCTCTGGCTGGCCGGCTTGACACTGATCCTCTGGGGCGCAGCGACCCTCAGCACGCGGGGGCGGGTCCGGGCGGCGTGGTGGCTGGGCATACTCGGCGCGCTCGTCGTCGCCGACCTCGCCGTCATTCTCTTCGTGGTCGGAAACATTCCCGGCTCCGGCCCCGTGATCGAGGGTACGGCGGGGGACGCCGTCGACCGGATCTCGGCGCCGCTGTGGCTCTTCGCCTGCTGGACCGATTGGAACTTCGGCCTGCCCCGGCCCACCCGTTGGGAGATCTTTCTGATCACCGACGAGGTACTGGTGGAACCCATGTTCTATCTGGCCTGCTCGCCCTACGCGCTCGCGTACGCGATCCGGGCGGCCCGGTCCGCACCCACCGCCGCGGTCGCCCTCGCGCCGACCCCGACGTCGTCGCCGGCCTGAACCGTAGGCGTCGGGAGTGGTGGCTGGCGGCCCAGCGGCCCGCGCGCCTCAGTCGGGTACGTCGTCCCACGTCGTACCCGGCTCCAGGTAACCGGTCAACTGGTTCTCGCGTAGCGCGTACGCGATGACCAGCAGGGCATGCTTGTCCAGCTCGGGCAGCCGGTCCAGCGGGAACCACCGCACGGCCAGCGACTCGTCGTCGTTGACCCGGGCGGTGCCGGCCACCAGCCGGCACAGGAACCCCAGGTTCAGGTATTCGCAGCGGTCCCCATTCGGGTACGTGTGCGGGTGCGACACGGCGCTGGACATCCGCACCGGGGCGACGTCCAGGCCCGTCTCCTCGCGTACCTCACGGACCAGCGCGGTGGCCGGCTGCTCGCCCGGCTCGACGAAACCGCTGATCACCGACCAGCGCCCGTCGTCGGCGCGCTGGCCGAGCAGCAGCTCACCGGCGTCGTTGCGGACCACCGCGCTGACGCTCGGCAGCCAGAGCAGGTCGTGGCCGACGTGCTTGCGCAACCCCAGGATGTAGTCCGGTATCGCCATCCGGCGATCATAGAGGGGCCCTACAGCGAGGCTCACCTGCGCATCTTCTGGTCTTCCAGTCCCACGCGTTTCGCCATTCCGGCCCGACGAACGCAATGCATATCTACTGTGGAGATCGTCGGCGACTTGTGCGATCCGGTGGCGGCCGGCCGGTTCGCGGTGCACAGTGATTCCCATGAGCGACAGCGGACGTGGTGGGCAGTTCTACTGGTGCACCCGGCATCACCGGGTCGAGACGGATGCCGACGTGTGTCCGGCGAAGCACGTTCTCGGCCCGTACGACTCGGCGGCCGACGCGGAGAACGCCCTGCAACGAGTGCAGGAGCGGAACGAGGCGTGGGATGCCGAGGACGCTCGTTGGGCCGGGGAAGACAGATAGGCGGCGCGGGACGGCTCGCGCCGAGGTATTTCGTGCTCCGCGAGGACGCACGCGAGAGCACGTCCCCCGAGGAGGGAACCACGATGGCCGAAGCACAGCAGGCCACCAAGCGCCCGGCCGCCCGACGCACCACCGCGAAGAAGACCGCCGCGGCGGAGCGGAACACGGCGGCGAGCCGGACCACCCCCGTGCGCAAGTCCACCACGGGTGCCGCGAAGGCACCGGCTCGCAAGGCCGCCGGCGCGGCGGGCCGCGCCCCGGCCAAGAAGACCACCACGGCGGCGAAGAAGGCCCCCGCGAAGAAGGCCACGACCAAGACCACCGCCGCGGCCAAGAAGGCCCCCGCGAAGGTCTCGACCACCACCCGCAAGACCACCACCGCCGCCAAGCGGGCCCCGGCGTCCACCGCGCGCAAGACCACCGCCGCCGCGAAGAAGACCACCGGTACGGCGAAGAAGACGGTGAGCGCGGCCAAGAAGACCACCGCCGCGGCGGCGAAGAAGACCACCGCCGCGGCGAAGGCCCCGGCGCGGAAGGCCGCGACCACGGCACCGGCGCGGAAGACCGCGACCAAGGCGTCCGCCGTCAAGCAGACGGCGGCGAAGCAGACGGCCGCGACGAAGAAGGCCGCCGCCAAGAAGGCCCCGGCGAAGAAGACCGCGTCCACCCGCCCCAGCGGCGGCGCGCGCAAGGCTCCGGCCAAGAAGGCCCCGGCCGCGAAGGTGACGGGTACCTCGTCGACCACCGCCCGCAAGGCGGCGGCGAAGAAGGCCCCGGCGAAGAAGACCGTCGCGGCCAAGGCGCCGGCCCGCAAGGTGACCGCCCGCAAGTCTCCGGCTCGCCCGGTCGCCGCCCGAGCCACCGCCCCGAGGGGGGCCCGCAGCGCCGCCCGCAAGGCGACCGGCTGAGCGCGGGCCATCCCCTCGCCGGTCGGATTTCCGGCCGGTCACCGGAAGCGGATCACCCGTGGCGCTGTCAGGATTGACCCGTGGTCATCCGACGCGTACTCGCGCCCCGCATCGACTTCGGCGCGTTGCGCCGCGAACTCGGCCTGCCCGAGGAGTTCCCGGCCGACGCCCAGCGTGAAGCCGACGAGGCGGCTGCGGCACCGCCGCAGCCGCCCGTCGACCGCACCGACATACCGTTCGTCACGGTCGACCCCGCCACCTCGCGGGACCTGGACCAGGCGATGCACCTCGCCCGCCGCCCGGGTGGGGGCTACCGGGTGCGGTACGCGATCGCCGACGTCGCCGCGCACGTCACACCGGGTGGGGCGTTGGAGGCGGAGACCTGGCGGCGGGGGCAGACCATCTACCTGCCCGACGGGAACGTGCCGCTGCACCCGCGCACCCTCAGTGAGGGTGCCGCCAGCCTGCTGCCCGACGACGACCGGGCCGCGGTGGTCTGGACCATCGACCTGGACGCCGACGGCGCCACCGTGGCCGTCGAGCTGGAACGCGCCCTGGTCCGCAGTCGCGCCAAACTCGACTACACGGGGGTGCAGGCGGCCGCCGGGGCCGGGCGGCTACCCGACCCGATCGCGCTGCTGCCGGAGATCGGCGACCGGCTCACCGCGCGTGGGTTGCGGCGCGGCGCCATCAACCTGCCGCTGCCCGAGCAGGATCTGGAGCCCGACGGTGAGGGCTGGCAGCTGGTGCTGCGCGCGCCGGTGCCGATGGAGGAGCACAACGCGCAGATCTCCCTGCTGACCGGGATGGCCGCCGCCGACATCATGCTGGCCGGCCGGGTGGGCCTGCTGCGTACGATGCCGGCACCCAAGCCGGAGGCGGTGCAGCGACTGCGGGCCGCCGCCGCGCCGCTGGGCGTGCACTGGCCGGACGACGTGGGCCCGGGGCAGGTCATCGCCGGTCTGGACGCCGCCCAGCCGCGCGCCGCCGCGTTCATCGACCAGGCGGCCGAGCTGATGCGGGGTGCCGCGTACACCGCCTTCGACGGTGAGCTGCCGGAGCAGCCGGAACATGGTGGCGTGGCGGCCGCGTACGCCCACGTGACGGCGCCGTTGCGGCGGCTGGCCGACCGGTACGCCACCGAAGTCTGCCTGGCCCTGCACACGGGCCAGCCGGTGCCCGACTGGGCCCGCGCCGCGCTGCCGCGGCTGCCCGAGGTGATGGCGAGCACCGACCGGGTTGCCTCGGCGGCCGCTCGTGGCGCCGTCGAGCTGGCCGAGGCGGCGGTGCTGGAGCACCGGGTGGGCGAGACCTTCGACGCGGCCGTCCTCGACGTCGACGCGCCGCCCAACGGCAAGTCCCGGCCCCGGCCACCCGGTGGCACCGTCGCGCTGGACGCCCCGCCGGTACGCGCCCGCTGCCTCGGCCAACTGCCGCTCGGCGAACGGGTCCGGGTCCGGCTGGTCACCGCCGACCCGGTGGCCCGGACCGTCCTGTTCGAGCTGGCCTGACGGGGCCGTCGGCGCTGGCCCGGTCCGCGCCGGCGCGGTCGCTCATGGCAGCGGGGATTCTCACAGCGCTCGGCGCTGCTGCCGGACCGAGCGGTTTGCGAGGATGAGGCCATGGCATACGACGCGAGCACGCTGCCCGACGTGTCCGGGCTGACGATCGGCATCATCGGCGGCACCGGCGACCAGGGGCGGGGCCTCGCCTACCGGTTCGCGCGGGCCGGCCAGACGGTGCTGATCGGATCCCGGTCGGCTGAGCGGGCCGCCGAGTCCGCGGCCGAGATCGCCGCCCTGCCCGGGGTGCCGGCCGGTGGGAGCGTCACCGGTGCGGCCAACGACGAGGTGGCCCGACGCAGCGACGTGGTGATCATCGCGGTGCCGTGGGACGGGCACGCCGCCACCGTCGCCGCCCTCGCCGAGCCGCTCGCCGGTCGGATCGTCGTCGACTGCGTCAACCCGCTCGGCTTCGACAAGCAGGGCCCGTACGCGCTGACCGTCGCCGAGGGCAGCGCCGTGCAGCAGGCCGCCGCGTTGCTGCCCGACTCCCGGGTCTGCGCGGCGTTCAACCACGTCAGCGCTCCGCTGTTGGCCGACCCCGAGGTCGACCGGATCGACCTGGACGTGCTGATCTGCACCGAGGACCGCGAGCTGGTCGACATCGTCGGCGCGCTCGCCGCCCGGATTCCCGGAATGCGCGGCATCTACGCCGGCCGGTTGCGCAACGCCCACCAGATCGAGGCGTTCACCGCCAACCTGATCGCCATCAACAAGCGCTACAAGGCGCACGCCGGCATCCGGGTCACCGACCTCTGACCCGAGCGGCGTGATCCACTCCGGTTCCATGACATCGCGGTGTCCCGGTGCCCGGGACACCGCGATGTCGGCAAACCCGAGTGGATCACGCCGTGCCCGGCGCTAGAAGGTGTGTTCGGCGGCGGGGAACTCGCCGCCGCGGACCTCGTCGGCGAAACGGCGGGTGGCGTCGGTGAGGGCGCCGGCCAGATCCGCGTACCGCTTGACGAAGCGGGGGGCCTTTCCGGTCCGCAGCCCGGCCATGTCCTGCCAGACCAGCACCTGCGCGTCGGTGTCCGGGCCCGCGCCGATGCCCACCGTGGGGATCGGTAGCTCGTTGGTGATCCGCTTGGCCACCTCGCCGGGCACCATCTCCAGCACCACCGCGAACGCGCCCGCCTCGGCCACCGCCCGTGCGTCGGCCAGCACCTCGTCGGCGGCGTCGCCGCGACCCTGCACGCGGTAGCCGCCCAGGGTGTGCTCGCTCTGCGGGGTGAAACCGATGTGCGCCATCACCGGAATGCCGGCGCCGACGATCGCGGCGATCTGCGCGGCGTTGCGGCGACCACCCTCCAGCTTCACCGCGTGACAGCCACCCTCCTTCATGAACCGGACGGCGGTGCGCAGCGCCTGGGCCGGGCCCTCCTCGTACGAGCCGAACGGCAGGTCACCGACGATCAGCGCCTGCCGGGTCGCCCGCACCACCGCCCGTACCAGCGGAAGCAGCTCGTCGGCGGTGATCGGCAGGGTGGTCTCGTAGCCGAACACGTTGTTCGCGGCCGAGTCGCCGACCAGCAGCACCGGCACACCGGCCTGGTCGAAGATCGACGCCGTGTACTGGTCGTACGAGGTGAGCATCGGCCACCGCTCGCCGCGTTCCTTGGCGGCCATCAGGTCGCGGGTGCGGACCCGCCGGGTGGCCGGGCCGCCGTACAACGCGGTCACCTCGTGCGGAGTGGACTCCACCATCTCTGTCTCCCTTCCTCGAGGCCGCCTGCGCGGTCCCCGGGTTCCGTCGCGATCGTCGCACCGTGAGACGGGGTGACGGCAGGGCCCAGTGCAAGATGTCACTCCACCAGCGCGGGGCCGCCGCGCCAGGCATCGCGAGGCCACCCGGGACCGCGCCGCGAGGTCACCGCGCGGCGGCGCCGGGCCGCGCCACCGACCCGGCACCCCCAGGGGTACGGCTCAGCCGTGCTCGCGCCACCGGTTGGTGATCGGCAGCCGGCGGTCCCGACCGAACGCCTTCATGGAGATCTTCGTGCCCGGCGCCGACTGCCGTCGCTTGTACTCGGCGGTATCCACCAGCCGCAGCACCTTGTCCACCACCGCCGGGTCGTGACCCGACTCGACCAGCCCGTCGCGGCCGAGGTCACCGTCGACGTAACCGATCAGGATCGGGTCCAGGACGTCGTAGTCGGGCAGGCTGTCGCTGTCGAGCTGGCCCGGGCTCAGCTCGGCGCTCGGCGGCTTGCCGATCGAGTTCTCCGGGATCGGGGCGGTCTCACCGCGCCGGGCCGCGTCCCTGTTGCGCCACTTCGCGAGCCGCCAGATCAGCGTCTTCCAGACGTCCTTGACCGGGTTGAAGCCGCCCACCGAGTCGCCGTACAGGGTGGAGTAGCCGACCGCCAGCTCACTCTTGTTGCCCGTGGTCAGCACCAGGTGGCCCTCTTGGTTCGACAGCGCCATCAGGATCACGCCACGGACCCGGGCCTGTAGGTTCTCCACGGCCACGCCGGACAGTGACAGGTTGGCCAGGAAACCGTCGACCATCGGCTGGATCGGCTCGACGCGGTAATCCAGGCCGGTGCGCTTGGCCAGGTCGGCGGCGTCCTCCCGGGAGTGCTCCGAGGAGTGCTGGCTGGGCAGCGACACCCCGACCACCCGGTCCGGCCCGAGCGCGTCGACGGCGAGCGCGGCCACCACCGCCGAGTCGATGCCGCCGGAGAGACCGAGCACCACCGACGGGAACCGGTTCTTGTTGACGTAGTCGCGCAGACCCAGCACCAGCGCCTGCCACACCTCGGCCTCGTCGGCCACCGGCTCGATCAGCCCGCCGATGGCGGCCGGGCCGGACGGCGTGGGCGGAATGCCGTCCACGGTGCTGTGCACGATCCGCATGCCGTCCGCCACCGTCTCGGTGGTTGGCGCGGTGGCGGCGGCCGGCAGCTCGACGTCGTGCACGAGCAGGTGCTCGACGAACTGCGGGGCCCGGGTGAGCAACTCACCCTCGGCGCTCACGATCATCGAGTCGCCCTCGAAGACCAGCTCGTCCTGGCCGCCGGTCATGTTGACGTACGCGATGGCGGCGCCCGCCTCGGCAGCCCGACGGCGGACCAGCGGCAGCCGGATGTCGTCCTTGTTCAGCTCGTACGGCGAGCCGTTGATGTTGACGACCAGGCCGACACCGCCCCGCCGGGCGGCGGCGAACGGACCGCCGGCCTGCCACAGGTCCTCGCAGATGGTCAACGCGACATCCACGCCGCCGATCCGCACCACGGTCAGCTCGTCACCGGAGACGAAGTACCGGTCCTCGTCGAAGACCCCGTAGTTGGGCAGGTGGTGCTTGAAGTAGCGGGCGGCCACGACGCCCCGGTGCAGCAGCGCGGCGGCGTTGCGGGCGCCCCGGCCCGGCTCGGCGTCCCCGCTGACCTGCGGAGGCCCGTCGGCGTCCAGGTAGCCGACCACGACCGGCAACTCGCCGAGACCGTCGGCGGCCAGGTCGGCGGCCAGCCGCTCCACGGCGGCCCGGGACGCGGCGACGAAGGAACGCCGGAAGACCAGGTCCTCGACCGGGTACCCGGTCAGCATCATTTCCGGGAAGAGCACCAGCTGGGCACCGGCATCGGCGGCCTGGCGAGTCCAGCTGCGGACCAGGTCGGCGTTTCCGGCGAGGTCGCCGACGCTCGGGTTGACCTGGGACAGGGCGAGACGCAGGGTGGGCATGCCTTCATCTTGCCCCAGCCTCCGGGCGACAATCCGTACCCTCGGACGAGATTGCCGCCACCTGCCGCGACGGGCGCCCGCCAGGCCGCGGCGGCAGGAGCTCGGCCGTCACGGCGACGGACGTGGCGACACGGCTGGGGCCCGCGCTCGCCGGGCGGGACACGAGGGGACGGCCGGCGGCAGTTCGCGTAACGTCTGCGTAACCAGGCCCGGGAACACTGGGCGATCAGGTCGGGTGCAGCCCGGCCAAGGCGGACAAAAGAGTGTCGCGAGGGGTTGGGGAAGTGGACCGTCAGCAGGAGTTCGTCCTCCGCACGCTGGAAGAGCGGGACATCCGGTTCGTCCGGCTGTGGTTCACCGACGTTCTGGGCACGCTCAAGAGCGTTTCGGTGGCGCCCGCCGAACTGGAGGCGGCCTTCGAGGAAGGCATCGGCTTCGACGGCTCGGCGATCGAAGGTTTCGCCCGGGTCTTCGAATCGGACATGGTGGCCATGCCCGACCCCACCACCTTCCAGGTCTTCCCCTTCGAGGGCGGGGTCAGCGGCGAGAGCGCCCGGATGTTCTGCGACATCCTGCTGCCCGACGGCGGCCCGTCCTGGGCCGACCCCCGGCACGTGCTGCGCCGCGCGCTGTCCAAGGCAGCCGAGAAGGGCTTCACCTTCTACACCCACCCCGAGATCGAGTTCTTCCTGCTGGAGAACGGTCCGCAGGACGGCTCGGTGCCCACCCCGGTCGACACCGGCGGCTACTTCGAGCACACCACCCACGCCGTGGCACGGGACTTCCGCCGCCAGGGCGTGCTGGCGCTGGAACGGATCGGCATCTCGGTGGAGTTCAGCCACCACGAGGTCGCGCCCGGCCAGCAGGAGATCGACCTGCGCTACGCCGACGCGCTGACCACCGCCGACAACATCATGACCTTCCGGCACGTGGTCAAGGAGGTCGCACTCTCCACCGGTGTGCAGGCCAGCTTCATGCCGAAGCCGTTCACCGACCAGCCGGGCAGCGGGATGCACACCCACCTGTCGCTGTTCGAGGGGGAGCGCAACGCCTTCCACGACAGCGGCGACCCGATGAAGCTGTCCAAGGTGGCGAAGTCCTTCATCGCCGGTCTGCTGGTGCACGCCCGGGAGTACACGGCGGTCACCAACCAGTGGGTCAACTCGTACAAGCGGCTCTTCCCGCAGCACCTGCCCGACCGGATCACCGAGAGCCCGGCGTACGTCTGCTGGGGTCACCTCAACCGGTCCGCGCTGGTCCGGGTGCCCGCGTACGGCAAGCCCAACTCGGCCCGGGTCGAGGTCCGCTCACTGGACTCGGCGGCCAACCCGTACCTCGCCTTCGCGGTGCTGCTCGGCGCCGGCCTCAAGGGCATCGAGGAGGGGTACGAGCTGCCGCCGGGCGCCGAGGACGACGTCTGGTCGCTGACCAGCGCGGAGCGGCGCGCCATGGGTTACGAGGCGCTGCCGGAGAACCTCGCCGAGGCGATCGACGTGATGGCCGGCTCCGAGCTGGTCGCGGAGGTGCTCGGCGAGCACGTCTTCGACTTCTTCCTGCGCAACAAGCGGGCCGAGTGGGAGCAGTACCGCCGCGAGGTCACTCCGTACGAGCGGCAGCGCTACCTGGCCCTGTAGACGCGGGGGCTGACGCCGTTGCGCGCTGCCGCTATCGTCTCGATCACCGCGCCGGTACCCCTCCGGGCGGAGAGTCGGGAGGCAAGTCGGTGCTGGAGGATCTGTTCAGCGGTGCCTGGCAGAGCGTCGTGTTCGGGATCGTCGGCGTCGGCCTCATGGCCGCCGGCTTCGGGCTCGTCGACCTGCTCACCCCGGGCCGGCTGCGAGACCTGATCTGGGTCGAGCGCAACGCCAACGCGGGGTTGCTGCTCGCCGCCAACCAGCTCGGCATCGCCGGGATCGTCTTCACCGCGATCCTGACCAGCTACAGCGACTTCGGCAAGGGGCTCGCCTCCACCGTGGTCTTCGGGCTGGTCGGGTTGGTGATCATGGCATTGGCCTTCGTGGTGCTGGACCTGCTCACCCCGGGCAAGCTCGGCGAGGTCATCTGCTCGCCCGAGCCGCACCCGGCCGCCCGGGTCAGCGCCGCCACCCATTTCGGGGCCGCGCTGATCGTCTGCGCCTGCATCGCCTGAGGCGGCTGCCCACGCCGCCGTGCGGGCGGCCGCCGGTGGGCGTCGTACCCCGGTCGTAGCGTGCCGGGCATGAACCGCACGGATCGCCTCTATGCGCTGGTCGAGGAGCTGCGGGCGGTGTCACCACGGCCGCGCAGCGCCCGCTGGCTGGCCGCGCGCTTCGAGGTGAGCAGCCGGACCATCGAACGGGACCTCGGCGCGTTGCAGGAGGCCGGGGTGCCGATCTGGGCCGAGCCCGGGCGCACCGGTGGCTACGTCCTGGACCGCGCCCGCACCCTGCCGCCGGTCAACCTGACCGCCGCCGAGGCGGTGGCGATGGCCGTGGCGCTGCACCGGCTCGCCGGCTCGCCGTTCGCCGGGCCGGCCGCCACCGCGCTGCGCAAGCTGGTGGCGGTGCTGCCGGCCGCCGACGCCGCCGAGGCACACCGACTCGCCGGCCGGGTGCACCTGATCGGCGACGGGCCGACCACGCCCGTCCCGGCCACCGTCGCCGACGCGGTCGCCGCGCGGCGGGTGCTGCGCATCCGGTACGCCGACCGCGCCGGCGCCGACTCGACCCGTGACGTCGAGCCGCTCGGCTACCTGGGCAACTCCCGACACTGGTACCTGGTGGCCTGGTGCCGTCTGCGCGACGAGTTGCGGTGCTTCCGCACCGACCGGATCCGGAGCGTCTGGGCGCTGCCCGACGTGGTGCTCCGGGAGTTCCGCCCGACGGATCTCGACATCCCGCACGAACGGGTTCGCCCGCTGAGCCTGGTCTGAAACGGGCGCAGCGCGGCGGGCCCGGTGGGCCTGGCCGCTAAAAACCCCGCCGGGTGATCCGGAAACACCGACAGGACGCTGTCGCCAACGGCCCCGAGACTGCTCCAGACGACGGCCGAACGGCCGGCACGGAAGTTCTGGAGGCAGCAGATGTCCAGGTCCACCACGCCCATCACCTGGTTCGAGATCGGCACCGACCGGCCCGAGGACGCGGAGCGGTTCTACGGAGAGCTGTTCGGCTGGACCTTCGAGGAGCAGGGCTCGACCAACGGCGGGTCCTACCGCGTTACCGGGGCCGGTGGCGACACCGGGATCGGCGGGGCCATCCGGGCGACCGACGGGACGTCGCCGAACTACGCGGTGTTCTACGCCGAAGTCGCCGACGTGGCGGAGACCTGCCGACGCGCCGAAGCGGCCGGCGGCCGGGTGCTGGTGCCAGCGCGTACCGCACCGAGTGGTCTCACGTTGGCCCACCTACTCGACCCGGCGGGCAACCACCTGGGCGTGTTCGCGCCCCCACCTCAGTGATCGACTCGGTTTTCATGATGTCGCGGTGTTCGAGTGCGCGGGATGCCGCGACTTCCTGGAAACCGAGTCGATCAAGCTGCGACAGAGCCGAGCCGGCCCCGGCCCGACGGGGCGGACCAGGGCCGGCAGGGGCGTATCGAGGGCGGACCGGGGCCGACGGGGCGTACCGAGCTGGCTCCGGCCTGCCAGTGCCTGTCGGGGCCGGACCCGCCGGACTACTTGCCGGGCGTACCAGCGCCGTGGTGGCCGCCGGGGCCGCGGTGGCCACCCGGACCCGGGAAGACGCCGGCCTCGACGGCCTTGGTGATGGCGTCGGCCTGCTCCTGGGTGAGCTTGCCGTCCTTGACCGCCTGGTCCAGGCGCTGCTTGAGCGCGGCCTGCCGGTCCTCCGCAGACGGGCGCTGCGGTCGGTCGGTCGGCCGGTGCTGCTCGCGGATCTTCTCCAGTGCGGCGGTCACCTTGTCGGTGGGCACGCCGAGCTCCTTGGCGAGCGCCTCGGCGAACTCGCCCTGCCGGTCGGCCTTCGCGCCGGGAGCCGTACCCGGAGCCGCGTCGGGAGCCGCGGTGGTGCTGGCGCTCGGTGTCGGCATCGCAGTGTCGGCGGCGAACGCGATCGTCGGGGCCGCGATCCCGACGCCGAGGACGCCGGCGGTGGCCAGGCCGGCCAGCAGGTGCTTCCTACGGATGGTGCGGGACATGCTCTCCTCCAGAGGTTCGGTCATCCTGCGCTGTCGTCACCGACAGTGACCGGGCTGTCTGGGCGGAAGCCGTGGCGACCCTGTCAGCGAGCTGACAATCCTGGCCGGCGGTGGCTGAAATCGGTTGTGTCGTCGCCGGCCGAGCGGTCAGGGTGGGTGATCCACCGACGGAAGGACACCGCGGAATGACCGTCGAGATTCGGGAGATCCCCCTCGTCGAGGCGGACGCTGGGCCGTACGCCATCACGCCTGGCCCGGACGGCGCGCTGTGGCTGACGCTGGCCCATGCCGGCGGAATCGCCCGGTTGTCGCCGGACGGTGCGGTCCGCACCTACCCGCTGGAGCCGGCCGGCGGTCGCCCGTTGATCATCACGGCCGGGCCGGACGGTGCGCTCTGGTTCACCCGCTCGGGAGACGACCGGATCGGGCGGATCACCGTCGACGGCGAGCAGCGCGCCATCGCCCTGCCGGCCGGCACCGGGCCGGGCGGCATCGCGGCGGGGCCCGATGGAGCGCTCTGGTACGCCGGGATGACCTCCGACACGATCGGCCGGGTGGAGACCGACGGCACCCACCGCGCATTTCCGCTGCCGGTGACCGGCGGGTTCGCCTCGATGATCACTGCTGGCGCCGACCAGGCTCTCTGGTTCACCCTCAACCAGGCGAACGCGATCGGCCGGATCGACCTCGACGGCCGGGTCACGCTGTATCCGTTGCCCACCGCGAAGGCGGGCCCGGTCGGCATCGCCCTCGGCGACGACGGCGTCATCTGGTTCGTGGAGATCGCGGCCGGTCAGCTCGGTCGGATCGACCCGGATGGCGAGATCGTCGAGTTCCCGCTGCCGGACCGGGCGGCCCGTCCGCACGCGATCGTGGCCGACCCGGACGGCGGCGCGTGGTTCACCGAGTGGGGTGCCAACCGAATCGGCCACATCGATCCCACCGGACAAATCGAGGGCTACGCCCTACCCACCCCCAACGCCGAACCGCACGGCATCACCCGCACCCCCACCGGCATCTGGGCCGCCCTGGAGATCGGCGCAATAGCCCACCTGACCCCACCCACCATCCCGCCCACCCCCGCCTGACTCCCCGCTCGCCCCGGGTGACCCGCCCATTCCTCAGCCGCTGCCCCGCTTGATCAAGAGGTTTGCGTCAGGATCCGCTCCGAACATGACGCAAACCTCTTGATCACGGGGGCGGGGCCGGGAGGGTCGGGGGGCGGGGGGAGGGAGGGGAGGGGCGGGGTTAGTGGACTGCGGGGGTTGCGGTGAGGGTGGCGGTGGTGGTGTCGAGGGTGGCGGTCGTGCCGATGGGGACGGTCAGTTGGTTGGGGCCGTGGCCGATGGGGAGGCCGCCGAGCACCGGTACGCCCAGGTCGCCGAGGCGTTCGGTGAGTACGTCGACGATCGTGGTGTCCCAGCCGTCGCCGCAGTCGGTGAACTGCCCGACCGCCACCCCGGCCAGTCCGTCCAGCACGCCGGCCCGGCGCAGGTGGGTGAGCATCCGGTCGACCTTGTACGGGGGCTCCTGCACGTCCTCGATCAACAGCACCGCACCGGTCAGGTCGGGCAGGTCGGGGGTGCCGATCGACGCGGCGATCATGCACAGGTTGCCGCCGAGCAGGGTGCCGGTGGCGCGACCCGGAACCCGTACGCCGAAGGTCTCCTCGGTGGGGACCGCGGTGATCGACACCGGTTCGGTCGTCATCAGCGCCGCGTGCAGGGACTCGGCGGAGCGCAGCGGCGTCCGCTCGTCACGCCAGGCCGCCCCGGGGCCGTGCACCCCGGCCAGGCGGGCGCCCCGCCACAGCGCGAACTGCAACGCGGTGATGTCCGAGAAGCCGGCCACCACCTTCGGATCGCGGCGGACGGCGGCCATGTCGATGGCGTCCACGATCCGTTGGGCGCCGTAGCCGCCACGGGTGCAGATCACCCCGCGCACCTGAGGGTCGGCGAAGGCGGCGTTCAGGTCGGCGGCACGCAGGTCGTCGGTGCCGGCCAGGTAGCCGTGGCGGGCGTACGCGTTTGGCGCCGGAACCGGGCGCAGGCCCCAGCCGGTGAGCAGCTCCATGCCCCGGGCCACCCGCTCCGGCGAGGTCGGCCCGGACGGCGACACCAGCAGCACCGTGTCACCCGGGCGCAACACGGGCGGGCGTACGGCGGCGGTGTCCTCGCTGATCACAACCGCAGAGCCTAACGACCCGGCGGTGGCCTGGGACCCGGGCACGGGCGGCGGGAGGCCGCGCGGCCCGTGCCGGGGCGTGGTGCCATGCGGCGTACCGGCTAGCCTCGACGGGTGGCAACCGCGCTGGTGATCGAGAACGACCCGACGGACGACGCGCGCCGGCTGGGTGAGTGGCTGACCGAGGCTGGGCTGGAGCTGTGGGTGGTGCGCCCGCACGCCGGCGACGAGCTCCCCGCCGACCTGGAGGGGTACGCGGCGCTGGTGGTGCTCGGCGGCGACCAGCAGGCGTACCCGTTGCCGGACGGCTCGCCCGGCGCACCCTGGTTTCCCGCCGTGGAGGGCCTGCTGCGCAAGGCCGTCCGGTACCGGGTGCCGACCCTGGCGGTCTGCCTGGGCGCGCAGCTGCTCGCCACCGCGCACGCCGGGTTGGTGGAGCGCAGCCCGTCCGGGCCGGAGATCGGCCCCGGCGTGGTCGGCCGGCGCGACGCCGCCGAGAACGACCCGTTGTTCCGGTACGTGCCGTTGATCCCGGACGTGCTCCAGTGGCACGCCGACGAGATCACCGAGCTGCCTCGGGGCGCGACCCTGCTGGCCGCCTCCACCCGCTATCCGCATCAGGCGTTCCGCCTCGGTGACCGGGCGTGGGGGTTGCAGTTCCACATCGAGTGCGACGCCGCGATGATCGCCGACTGGGCCACCGACTCGGCCCAACTCGCCGAGCTGGGCTACGACCCGGAGCTGGTGGTCGCGGCCTGCGCCTCGGTGCTGCCCGACGTCGAGGAGGTCTGGCAGCCCTTCGCCGCCCGGTTCGCCGCGCTGGCCCTCGGCGAGTTGGACGACAGCACGACGCGGCGCGGCCTGCCGCTGCTCGGGCAATGAGCCGGCCGACCAGGGCGCCGGGCCGGCTCGCCCGGTACGGCTTCGGCACCGCCGAAGGCGACGGCGGCGCGCGCGCCGCGGACCTGCTCGGCTCGGAGGGGCTGCGGCTGTGGCGGCCGGCCGAGCAGGAGCCGGTCGACGAGGCCGCCGCGGAGCTGCTCGCCGCGCTGTCCCGGGCCGCCGACCCGGACCTGGCGCTGCGCCAGCTGCACCGCATCGTGGAAGCCGAAGGCCGCGCCACCGAGGGCACCGCCGCATCGCCGCTGCTCGCGGACCTGCACAACGACCCCGGGCTGCGGCGGCGGCTGATCGCGGTGCTCGGCGCGTCGTCGGCGCTCGGCGACCACCTGGTGGCCCACCCCGAGCACTACCAGGCGCTGCGGACCGCCTCGGACGGGCTCGCCCCGATCGCGGAGGGGCGGCTGGAGCCGACCGGCGGCGGTAACCCGGTGGCGGCGCTGCGGACCGCGTACCGCCTGGCGTTGTTGCGGATCGCGGCGGCCGACCTGACCGGCGGTCGCGGCCTGGAGCAGACGATGGCCGCGCTCTCCGCGCTGGCCGACGCGACGCTTTCCACGGCGTACGAGATCGCGGTCGCCGAGCTGGCGGAGGGGACCGAGCGGCCCCGGCTCGCGGTCGTGGCGATGGGCAAGTGCGGCGGCGGCGAGCTGAACTACGTCTCCGACGTGGACGTCATCTTCGTCGCCGCCGAGGACGCCGACCTGTCCGCCGCGACCCTGGTGGCGACTCGGTTGATCTACATCTGCGGGCTGGTCGCCTGGCCGGTGGACGCCGCGCTGCGCCCCGAGGGCAGCCGGGGCCCGCTGGTGCGGACCCTCGCCAGCCACCTGGCCTACTACCGGCGGTGGGCGCGCACCTGGGAGTTCCAGGCGCTGCTCAAGGCCCGCCCGGCCGCCGGTGACCTGCCGCTGGCCCAGGAGTGGATCGACCAGCTCGCGCCGCTGGTCTGGCGGGCGGCCGAACGGCCCGAGGCGGTCGAGGACGTCCGCGCCATGCGCCGCCGGATCATCGACCACATCCCGCCGAAGGAGCTTGAGCGCGAGATCAAGCGCGGCCCCGGCGGACTGCGCGACATCGAGTTCGCCGTCCAGTTGCTGCAACTCGTGCACGGTCGCGGCGACGAGACGCTGCGCCCGCCCGGCACCATCCCGGCGTTGCGCGCGCTCGTCGCCGGCGGCTATGTCGGGCGGGCCGACGGCGAGGCCCTGCTGCGCGGCTACCGCTTCCTGCGCAGCGTCGAGCACCGGCTGCAACTCCAGGGCCTGCGTCGTACGCACACCGTGCCCGCCGAGCCGGGCGCGCTGCGCTGGCTCGCCGCCGCGCTGGGTTTCACGGCCGCGCCAGGGCGCAGCGCCGTGGAGAGCTTCCGGGCCGAGTGGGTCACCCACGCCACCGAGGTACGCCGACTGCACGCCAAACTGCTCTACCGGCCGCTGCTGGAGTCGGTGGCCCGGGTACCGGCCGACGGGTTGCGGCTCACCCCGGAGGCGGCCCGGAACCGCCTGGAGATCCTCGGCTTCGCCGACCCGGCCGGTGCGTTGCGCCACCTCCAGGCGCTCACCGGCGGGGTGAGCCGCACGGCGGCCATCCAGCGCACCTTGCTGCCGGTGCTGCTCAGCGAGTTCGCCGACGCGCCGGAGCCGGACCGGGGGCTGCTCAACTACCGCAAGGTCTCCGACAAGCTGGGCAGCACCCCCTGGTATCTGCGGCTGCTGCGCGACGGCGGCCCGGTCGCCCGCCGGTTGGCCCGGGTCCTCGCCCTGTCCCGGTACGTCGCCGACCTGCTCGCCCGCGACCCGGAGGCGCTGCGGCTGCTGGCCGAGGAGAACGAGCTGGCGCCACGCGCGCCCGAGGTGCTGCGGGAGGGGTTCCTGGCGGCGGCGGCCCGGCACACCGACCCGGTCGAGGCCACCAGCGCGGTGCGCGCGCTGCGACGTCGGGAGCTGGTCCGGGTGGCCTGCGCCGACGTGCTCTGCCGGGCGGGCGCGCTCGCACCCAGCCCCACCCGGCCGGACGGCGCGAACCGGCCGGCCCCCGGGCTGTCCGACATCACCGCGGTCGGTACGGCGCTCGCCGACGTCACCGACGCCACCCTGGCCGCCGCACTGCGGGCCGCTCAGGCCAGCCAACCGGCACCAGCCGGGCTGCGGTTCGCGGTGATCGGCATGGGCCGGCTCGGCGGGTACGAGTCGAACTACCTCTCCGACGCCGACGTGCTCTTCGTCTACGACCCGCCGCCGGGCACCAGCGAGAGCGCCGCCAGCGCCGCCGCGCACGCCGTCGCCGAGGAGCTGCGCCGACTGCTCGGCGTACCCGCCCCCGACCCGCCGCTGGGCGTCGACGCCGACCTGCGGCCGGAGGGCCGCCAGGGCCCGCTGGTGCGCAGCCTCGCCGCGTACGCGCAGTACTACGTCCGCTGGTCGCGGGTGTGGGAGGCGCAGGCGCTGCTGCGCGCCCGGTTCGTCTGCGGCGACGCCGACCTGGGCGCCGAGTTCGAGGCGATGATCGAGCCGGTGCGCTACCCGGCCGACGGGCTGACCCGCGAGCAGGTCGTCGAGATCCGGCGGATCAAGGCCCGGGTGGAGACCGAACGGCTGCCGCGGGGCGCCGACCCGGCAACCCACACCAAGCTGGGGCGCGGCGGGCTGGCCGACGTGGAGTGGGCGGTGCAACTCGTCCAGCTCCGGCACGCCGGCGCGATCCCGGCGCTGCGCGGCACGCGTACCCTCGACGCCCTCGCGGCGGCCGAGCGGGCCGGCCTGATCGACCCGGCGGACGCCGCGGAGATGGCCGCCGGTTGGGCCCTGGCCGCGCAGGTCCGCAACGCGTTGATGCTGGTCCGGGGCCGGGCCGGCGACCAACTGCCCCGGCACGGGGTGGAGTTGGCCGGAGTGGCCCGACTGCTCGGCCGAGACGACCCGGGGGAGTTCCTCGACGAGTACCTGCGCACCGGCCGCCGCTCCCGCGCCGCGGCCGAACGGGTCCTCGATGCCTGACGCGTCGCCGCGCCCAACCGGGTGGCGCGCCGCGGGCACCGGGTGGGCGGTCGCGGCGGCGGTCGCCGTGGTGCTCGCCGTCGCGTTCCTCGTCGCGCCGCCGATGGGCACCGACCTCGCCGCCCAGGTGGCCCGTGCCGGGTTCACCGAGCGGTACGGGGCTGCGCCGGTCGACTTCGGCTGGTACGGCGGCGTCAACCAGTACGGCTACAGCCTCTTCACCGCCCGGTTGGGCGCGCTGATCGGGGTGCGTCCGCTGGGCGCGGTCGCCGCGGTGGTCGGCGCTGCCGCGCTGGGTTGGCTGTTCACCCGCAACCGGGCCCGCCGGCCGCTGCTGGCCGGCGTCCTCGGCGCTGTGGTGCTGGTCGGCAACCTGGCGAGTGGTCGGATCACGTTCGCGGTCGGGTTGGCGTTCGGGTTGCTGGCGCTCTGCGCGGTCAGCGCGGAACGCCCACCGCGCTGGGCCCGGTTGACGCTCGCCGCCGGCTGCGCCGCCCTGGCGACGGCGGCGAGCCCGGTCGCCGGCCTGTTCACCGGGCTGGCCGGTGCGGCGTTGCTGCTGGCCGCCCTGCGTACCGGCGACGGGCCGGGTCGACCGCTGCCCGGAGGCTGGCGGGCCGAGCGACCACTGGCCGAGGGGTTCGTCCTGGCCGTGGCGCCCGCCGTCACGCTCGCCCCGATCGCGTTCGTCTTCGGCAACGGCGGCACCCAGCCGTACTCGGCCGAGTCGATGCGCATCAACGTCGCGCTCGCGGTGCTGGTGGCGGTCGTGCTGCCGCGTCGCCGCCGGGTCTTGCGCGTCGGCGCGGCGCTCACCGTGCTGCTCCTGGTCGGGGCGTACTACCTGCCCAGCCCGATCGGGTCCAACGCGCTACGGCTGCCGATGCTGTTCGCGCTGCCCGTGCTGGCCGGGTACGCCGCGTTGCCGGGGCCGTGGCTGGCCGGGCTGCTCGCCGCGACCGTGTGGTGGCAGTCGCCGGTGATGATGAGCGACGTGACCCGGGCCGGCGCCCCGGAGAGCGCCGCGAGCTTCTACCAACCGCTCGTCGCCGAACTCGACCGGCGGCAGCCGGCCGGGCGAATCGAGGTGGTGCCGCTGCGCGATCACTGGGAGTCGGCGTACCTGCCGCCGACCGTGCCACTGGCGCGTGGGTGGGAACGCCAGGTCGACAGCGACCGCAACGCGCTGTTCTACGACGGCAGCCTGAACGCGCAGACGTACGAGCAGTGGTTACGGCACGAGGCGGTGAGCTACGTGGTGCTCGCCCCCGACGCACCCGCCGACCGGTGGGGCCGCGACGAGGCCGCGCTGATCCGCGCCGGCCTGCCGTACCTGCGGGAGGTCTGGCGAGACTCCACCTGGCGGATGTACGCCGTGGTCGATCCCACCCCGCTGGTCGGTGCCCCGGGTCAACTCGTCGCCGCCGACCGAGGAGCGGTCCGGCTGACCGCCACGCCCGGGGACGTGCCGGTCCGGGTGCGCTGGTCGCGCTGGCTCACGTTGAACGGCCCGGACGGCTGCCTGCGACCGGACGCGGACGGGTGGACCGAGGTGCGGGTCCGCACCGCCGGCGACTACACGGTCTCCAGCGGGCTGGCGCCGGCGCGCCACTGCTGACCGTCCGGGTGCCTGCCGTCGGCACCCCGCCGTGATGCTGGCAGCATGTCCGGCGTGCCTTCCCACCTCGCGCGCTGGACCGGCCTGGCCGGCTCGATGCTGCTCGCGTTCTCCGCCTTCCTCGGCGGCGCGTTCCCCAGCGGCCCCCTGCGCAGCACCCCGGTCAGCATCTGGCAGGGGCCCGACGGCCCGCTGATCCTCGCCGCCTGGGCGGTCGGCACCGGCCTGATGGCGTACGCCTGGTGGGCGTTGCGCGACGGGGGACCCTCGACGCGGTGGGCCCTGGTCACCGTCGGGCTCTGGCTGCTGCCGTTGCTGATCGCGCCGCCCTTCGGCAGCCGGGACGTGTACGCGTACGCCTGCCAGGGCGCCAGCTTCGTCGGCGGCATCAGCCCGTACGAGCAGGGCGTCTCCGCGCTGCCCTGCCCCTGGCTGGACACGGTCTCGGTCATCTGGCGCGACACCCCGGCGCCGTACGGGCCGCTGTTCGTGCTCATCGCGGGCGCCGTGGTGAAGGCCACCGGTTCGCTGACCGCCAGCATCGTGCTGTTCCGAGCGCTGTCGCTGATCGGCGTGGTCCTCACCGCGTGGGCCCTGCCGGCGCTGGCCCGTCGGGCCGGTGTACCGGCGAAGCGGGCGGTGTGGCTGGCGTTGGGTTCCCCGCTGGTTGCCGCGCACCTGGTCGGTGGCCCCCACAACGACGTGCTGATGCTCGCCGCGCTGGTCGGTGGGCTGGCCGTGGTGGCCGCACACCCGGGCCGGCGCGGAATGCTGCTGGTCGGCGGGCTGCTCCTCGGAGTCGCGGTGGCGATCAAGGTGACCGCCGTGGTGGTGGTGCCGTTCGCCGCGCTGGCGGCCACCGCCGGGCCGTACCGGATCCGCACACTGATCCGCGACGGCGGCTGGGTGGTCGGCGGCACGGCCGCCACCGTGGTCGGCGTGACCGTCGCCGGCGGGCTGGACTTCGGTTGGGTCGGCGGGCTGTCCCAGGGCGGCGCCGCCATCGCCTGGACCTCCCCGCCGACCGCCGTCGGGCAGACGGTCGGGTACGTCGCGGCGCTGTTCGGCGGCCACATCGACGCGCTGCCGGTCACCCGCGGGATCGCCGTGATCCTCCTGGCCGTACTGCTCGTCTGGCTCTGGTGGCGGGCCCGCACCCGCGACCCGCTGTACCACGCCGGCCTCGCGCTCGCCCTCACCGTCGCGCTCGCCCCCGTCGTGCACCCCTGGTACTGGACCTGGCCGCTGTTCGTGCTGGCCGCCACCGCCCAGCGCACCAGATGGTTCACCGTGGTCGCCCTGGTCGCGTCGTTCCTGGTGCTGCCCGACGGCACCGGGCTGCCCCGGTACACCAAGACGGTCGGGGCGCCGCTGATGACGCTGTTGGTGATCGTGCTGGTCATCCGGTTGGTACGGTCGGCTCGGGCGGCCCGTCAGCCGGTCGCCGCCGATTGAGGGAAGGTGCGCCGGTGACCGCTCCCGGCCCGCCTGTTCCGCCGCCGCCTGTGTCGTTGGCGTCGTCGGGTGCCCGGTACGCGGGTCTGGCCGGCGCGGTCTTGCTCGCCGTTGCCGGATACCTCGGCGGGGCGCTGCCCGACGCCCCGCTGGGCGTGACACCCGCGTCGATCTGGCGAACCCCGGGCGGCCCCGCGACGCTGACCTGCTGGCTGATCGGCACGGTGCTGCTGGTCGGGGCGTGGTGGTCACTGCGCGAGGGTGCGCCGTCGACCCGCTGGGCGTACGTCACCGCCGCGCTGTGGGCGCTACCGTTGCTGGTCGCGCCGCCGCTGGGCAGCCGGGACGTCTACTCGTACGCCTGCCAGGGCTGGACGTACGCGCACGGCGGCGACCCGTACGCCGTGGGGGTGGCCGCGGCGGGTTGCCCCTGGCTGGACACGGTGGCCCCGATCTGGCGGGACACCCCGGCACCGTACGGGCCGGTGTTCGTCCTGCTCGCGGCGTTTGCGGTCAGCCTCGGTGGCGGGCTCACCGGCACCATTGTGGCGCTGCGCGTGATCGCCGTGGCGGGGCTGCTGCTGGCCGCGCTCTGCCTGCCCGGTCTGGCGCGGGCGGCCGGGGTGCCCACCCGGCGGGCGGCCTGGTTGGCGCTGGCCGGTCCGCTGGTCGGCGTACACCTGGTGGCCGGCGCACACAACGACGCTGTGATGCTCGGCCTGCTGCTGTCCGGGCTGCTGATCGTGGTCCGTCGACCGGGTCGGCCGGCGGCGTTGTTGCTGGCCGGGGCACTGCTCGGGCTGGCGGTCACGGTGAAGGCCAGTGCCGTGGTGGTGGTGCCGTTCGCCGCGCTGGCCGGGATGCCCGACCAGTACACCGTACGGGCGTTGCTGCGCCACGGTGGTTGGCTGGCCGGCGGGCTACTCGCCGCGCTGCTGGTCACCTCGACGGTGTCCGGCCTCGGCTTCGGCTGGGTGGGCGGGCTGACCCACAGTGGCGACTCGGAGCAGTGGACGTCGCCACCCACCGCCGTGGGCTTCGTGGTGGACTACGCCGGCGCGCTGGTCGGCCGGGACCCGCAGGCGGTGCCGGTGGTCCGCGCGGTCGCGCTGCTGCTGCTCGTCGGGGTGCTGGTGGTGCTCTGGTGGCGGGCCTGGCAGACCCTGCGCCGGCTGCCCGAGGTGGCGGGTCCCGAGGTGGCGGATCCCGCGCTGGCGGGTCCCGAGGTGTCGGCTCCCGAGGTGGCGCGTTCCCGGGTTGCGTTGCACGGCGCGGCGTTGGCGCTGGTCGCCACTGTCGTCCTGTCCCCGGTCTTCCACCCCTGGTACGCGACCTGGCCGCTGGCGCTGCTCGCGCTCACCGCCGCCAGTACGACGTGGTTCGTGCTGCCCGCCGCGGCGGCAGCCTTCCTCACCCTGCCCGACGGCACCAACCTGGCCCGCGTCACCAAGGCACCCGGTGCCCTGGCGATGACCGCACTGCTCCTGACCGTGCTCGTACGCGCCCTGCGCCCCGCCCGCCGGCATCGTTGATCATGAGGTTGACGGGGCAGTCTGAACGGAACGCCTCGCCAATCTCACGATCTTGTGGCGGAGCGCGGCGGGGCGCGGCGCGGCGGGCGAAGCGAGCCGGGCCGGCTCCGCGGTGAGCGGAGCCGGCCCGGCCGGTGTTCGAGCGACTGCTCAGCAGTCGTCGTGCTTGGACTGCTCAGCAGTCGTAGTACATGGCGAACTAACCGCGCGTGGCGGTTGACCCGGGGGAGTGGCGTAGATCAAGGCGCTGAGTAGGTCGTACGCCGTATATCAACTTCCATCGTTGTCCACTGTTTCCAGGATGTCCGACTCCGCTTGATGCGTTACGTCGTGGCTTCATTTGAAGGGTTACAGGTGGGGCGAGGTTCGCTGACTACGTGGCGTGAAGGAGAACGTCGCTCTCGCTCCTCGCTGCCTGCCTGACGTCTGTCCTGGGCGTCCGGGATGCTGTAGACCATGCCGATGAACCGCCGCATGCTGCTCCTGGCCGGGATCGTCGCAGCCGGATCGGCTGGTGCAGCCTTGGTGGCAGTAACCCGAGGCGAGGGCAATCGTCGTCGGCCGGACCCCGCTGAACCATCGGGTCGGCGGGCGTTGCGGTCGGACCTCGACGTTCATTTTCGTCCAGCTTCCGAGTTCGTCTTGCCAGACGGGGTCCGAGGGATGACCAACATCCACCGAGCAGGATTGCTGCGCCTACCTACGGGACGTCTCATCGCTGCTGATCCCAGCTGGCTCCCAGGCTGGCAGCGTTCGGGCATCGCGCCCTACACCACCACGGTGCCCGCCGGGGCCTACCCGGTTACCCTGGCGCTCGTCAGGTTTCAGACCGACCAAATGCGCCCGGCCGCGATGGTCACCGCGGCCAAGCTGACGATTCGTGATGCGCCCGTCTCCACCTGGGAGTTAGCGCTACGCCCTGGTGAAAACCCGGCAACTTTGGCCGAAGATGAGTTCTTCGGCGTCGGCGTCGACGTCGCCACCGTCTGCCTCTTCGACGCGACGGTGCTCACCACGATGGCCCGGAAATCCGAAGATCAGCCTCAGCTCTTCGAGGTATGGCAGGCTGATCAGCCCGTTGAGGTCGCTGACACCGAATCGAAGGCCAACCTCATCGCGTTCCAGAGCGGCCTCGGCGACGGTCACTACCCCGTGTGGATCGGACGCACCGCAGACCGACACATCGCCTGCTTCGTGGTCGACATGCGCGTCGGATAAGCCCGCCACCCCGCGTTGCCTCCAGTCGTCCCAGGGGCCCTGGCCGACCTGGAAGCGCGGTGACGCTGCGTAGCAGTGAAGGCCCGTGATGCAAGAAAGTGTCACCCAACATCTGACATCGATCCGTCACCCATCATGTGGAGCCCGACAGAGAAGGGAGGCGAAAAGTGATCCGACAACTGATCTGCGACGGATCTCCGTCAACTGATGCGCGACAGGTCCAGCGACCTAGCTGCGTGACGCTGACGTCGCCTCCCGGCGCGCGCCGTCGCGGAGTTTCCGCCGATCCGGCATGCTGAACCCTGGCAAACCGACCCACCACTATCGGGGAAAACCGTGACGGCAGCGCAGCCCAGCCAGGCCGACCTCACCCGGGTCATGGATGCCCACCCGATACTCTGCGACTACGGTTACGGAAAGTACGCGGTGGCTGGCTTTGACCACGCTGCCGACCGGGCCGCCCTCGCTGACAACCTCGACCAGGTGCGCACCGCATACGCCTGGCTGGGCACCCTTCACCCCGCTGGCGACCGGCCCTGGCCCACCTCGTACGGGTTGAAGCACGACGGGGAACACGCCGGGATCGGGTACGTCACCAACGGCGCCATGATTGCCGCCGCCTACCTCGCTGACGTGCCCGTGCGGGTACACCCCGACTCCCCCAACCCCGAGCTCGGCGTCGCCCTCATCCCACCCAAGACGCCCGCACCGGACGGCAGTTTCACCGCGTGGCTCGCCGGCCACGCCAACGCCAACCACCCGATCGGTGGCCTGTCCCGCGACGTCGCCGGCGACGACTGCTGGCCTACCACCGGCACCGACTACCGTCAGTTTGCCGACCACCTCGCCGAGCACTTCGCCTATGAACCAGCTTGGAGGACCCTGCGGGAGGCATGGGAGGCGTACAGCGGGCACCCCGCTCCCTCGGACGACGAGGATGAGGAGTCCGTTCGAGGCGGAAGCGTGACACGACGATCGCCGGCGACGGGCCCTCCGCCCGTACTGTCGGATGCTGTCGGTAGCCTGAGAACATCGCTCGTCTACGAGCATGAACAGCAAGTCGAGCAGAGGGCGACAGTGACCGCAGTCGAGCAGGTGTTCTTGGAGTGCGAGCGAGCCCGAGCTGACGGTGACTTGATCAAGCGGGTCTCGGCCAGTGACAAGGAGTACCACTTCCAGAACTGGCTACAGGCCCGCATCGAAGCCTGCGCGCTGAACTACGACGAGCCGGGACGCAACACGTACCCCGACTTCCGATTGGTCGACCACCCGGAGGGCTACGAGGTCAAGGGCCTGGAGTTCCCAGGCCGTGAGGCCGACTACGACTCGAACTCGCAGGTGCCGACGGGCAAGCACAACGGTCGCGAGGTCTTCTACGTGTTCGGCCGTTACCCGAAGGCTGAACGCGGTGTCGATGAGTACCCGGTCGTCGACCTGGTGGTCTGCCACGGCAGCTTCCTTAACGCCAACCAGGAGTACGTCCACAAGAACAAGTCGTTCCGCGGATTCGGCTCCTACGGCGACATCCTCGTCCGCGACCGCAAGATGTACGTCGTGCCGACCCCCTTCGCTCTCGCCTCGGGCACCGCCGGTCTTGCCACGCTCATCCTCCCGGCCAACTACGAGATCCAGTCCGACCAACTCGTCCAGGTTGGCGACCTCGACCGCGTTGAGGTCGACGAGGTGCTCGTGTCCTACGAGTTCAATATGCAGACCAACGAGATGGTCACGCACAGGGAGCCGAACCCGAACGCCGGCACGGTTCACCGGTTCCACGCCTACCGGTCACGCGGGGCGGGTGACTCCAAGAAGGTCACGCTCAACGGATCCCGCTCGTGACCTCTGTCGTGCCAGCGCAGACCAGCTTGGAGTCGACGTTCCCGGCTGCGATGCTCAGCGCCGTCGGCACCAAGGAATCCTGGCGCAAGGAAGTTCACCGCCCGGCCACCAGCACGCACAAGTGGTGGGCCAAGCGGCTGGGTACCGTCTTTCGCGGCATCCTCACCTCAGCTGTCACGCCCGAAGGCGATGACGCCGCGTCCGCGTACGGCTCGGCCGTCAACCTGGCGGGTGCCGTGGTGCTCGACCCGTTCTCGGGATCGGGCGTGACGGGCGTCGAGGTGCTGAAGCTCGGTGGCCGAGCCGTCTGCTTCGACATCAACCCTGTGGCGACCCTGGTCCAGCGCCAAGCAATGCAGCCCTGGGACATGCAGGCTCTGACAACCGCGTATGCCGCCGTCGAGGCGGCTTGCCGCGAGGAGGTCGACCGCCTCCACCAGACCGAGGACGGCCGGACGGTCCTGTACTACTTCTGGGTCGCGACCGTCGAATGCCCCGACTGCTCGGACCGCGTGCGCCTGTTCGACTCACCGGTCTTTTCCAAAAACGCCTATCCGAAGCGCGTTCCGAAGGCCCAGATCGTCTGTCCGGAGTGCCTGGCGGTCCAGGAGAGCCGCTACGACTTCGAGACCGCCACCTGCCCGAACGGACACGCGATCACCCAGCGCGGGGCCGTCCGTGGCCAGGTGGCGAGCTGCCGGCACGGCCACAGCTTCAAGACCCTGTCGGCGCTCAACGGCAGCCGGCCCGATTACGAGATGTACGCGAAGGTGGTGGCGAACCGGGACGGGTCTAAGGTCTACGAGGCCATCACTGACTGGGATCGCGACCTCTACGACGAGTGCGTGGAGTTGCTCGCTGGCTGGCCTGACACGGCTGTCCTCCCGCGAGGCGAACTCGCGCGCGGCAACAACACTGACCAGGCGCTGAAGTGGAACTTCCGCCAGTGGCGCGACTTCTTCAACGCCCGTCAGCTGGTCTCACTCTCGATGATCGCGACTGCGATCCGTGACCTGCCGGGCCCGGCCGCCGAACGCGAGGCACTCTGCGCACTCTTCTCGGGCACCCTCGAGTTCAACAACCTGTTCACGTCTTTCAAGGGCGAGGGCACCGGCGCTGTCCGCCACATGTTCAGCCACCACATCCTCAAGCCGGAGCGGACGCCGCTCGAGGCCCACCCATGGGGGACGCCCCAGTCGTCGGGGGCGTTCTCGACGCTATACAAGAGCCGTCTGCAGCGTGCCCACGAGTACAAGGCGGAGCCGGCCGACCTCGTCGACGACGGCACCGATATTAACCGCGTCACCGGGCTCTCCGAGCCGTTGGCGGCGACCATCGCCGACTCCTGGGACTCGTTTTCGGCCACCACTGTCCAGGCTGCCTACGTCGCCACCAGGAACTCGGCGGACACGGACCTCCCGGAGGCGTTCGTCGATCTGGTCATCACCGACCCGCCGTACATGGACAACGTCCACTACGCCGAGCTCGCCGACTTCTTCCACGCCTGGCTCCAGGAGATGCAGCCGTACGAGGGGTACGCCCAGACGCCCACGACACGCCGGGCGGGCGAGGTCCAGCACGCGGACCCGGCCGAGTTCGGCAAGGCGATCGAGGCCGTTTGGGCGGAGTGCGCCCGGGTCCTGAAGCCTGGCGGACTGCTGGCCTTCACCTTCCACCAGGCCCGGATCAGCGGATGGGTCCAGGTGGTCGAGTCGCTGCGGCGGTCCGGCTTCGTGGTGACCGCCGTCCAGCCGGTCAAGGGCGAGATGACGACGAGCATCGTCAAGGCCGGCGCACGGGAGCCCTCGAACCTGGACAGCGTGGTGGTTTGCCGTCGGGCCGTCGACGGCGCGACCAACCCGAACCGCTCGATTGAGGAAGCGCTCGCCACTGCGCAGAAGGAGCTGGCCGCTCTGCGGGACGCCGGCGTCGACGTCGGCGCGGGCGATGTCCGTTCGGTCGTGCGCGGATCCTTGCTGGCATATTTCGCGTCCGTGGGCACATCCTTGGACGACGCCGTCACTACTCAGGTCGACGACCTGGCGACGGGGACCATCACCGCGCTGCTCGCCGCAGCCTGACCCCCGCGCCTCCTCGACCTCCGCTTCTGAGCCGTGGCAGAGGATGGGTCCATGCCTCGATCCGCGTCGTTGGACGCAGAGTGACGCCGGCACGCTGGCGCTCAGCACGCCGCATCGTGCCGGTCAGCTCGGCGCCTGGTGACGGTTGGACGGGTGGATGCGCGCCGCAGCGATCTGCTCCAGCTCCTTCTGCGACAGAAGGTAGTCTCGGCGACTGAACCCTCGCTCTCGGCCGTCCATGATGCGACGGAACTCGGACAGCATCCGCAGGTACGTGTCGAGCACGCGCGAATGCGAGTTCCCGTTGTCGTTGCGCTCCAACTGGGGCTTGAGTTCCGTCCAGCGGTCGTCGTCGCGCATCAGGAAGTCGACTCGCCGGTAAAGCCGGCCTCAAGGATCCTCGCCCGCATCAGCTGGTAGGCGAGGTCACCGTCGACGTCGTTGGCATCCTCCGGCAGCACGCGGCCGAGGATCGCACTGGACGAGCGGCTCATCCGCGCCGGCCTCGGCATCACGGTGGCGACCCTCGCGCAGGTGTTCGCCGATCACCACCCCGGTAGCCCGGCACGGTCACCGCGCCCGGGCTGCGGCTTCGCTACCCCGACGGGGTGACGGACTGCCCGATCAACGCCACCGTCCGCCCCCTGCTCTACCGGCGACGTGGCGAGGACAAGCAGGCGCTCAACGTGCTGACGCCTGACCAGTTCGCCGACCTGCACAACCTCAAGACCGCCCGGTCCCAACCGGACGGCAACCCGCAGGGCGGCCCAACCCACGCCGCCGGCCTCCCGTGAGGAACCGACCCTGTTCGGCCTCGCTGACGGGAGGGCCACGGCATGACCACCAACCCGACCAACCTCCGGCCGGCGGCCGGTGAGCCCCGGTTGGCGTCGATCGCCTCGTGGGCGGTGCTGGCCGCGTCGTTCGGCCTGTCCGCCTCCACCTGGATCGCGCTGGCCGAACTCGCCGGCTTCACCGCCCGCATCACGATCCCCGGCACCTCGGTCAGCCTCGCCCTGGCCTGGCTGATGCCCATCGCGGTCGACGGCTGCGTGGTCGTCGCCCTGGTGCTGTGGATGGCTCCCGTGCCCGCACGGGTCGCCGCGTTCGCTAAGAAGAACACCTACGGTGCGGCCGGCATCGGCATCGCCGCGCAGTCGGCGTACCACCTGCTCCAGACCAACGCCAACACCGATGAAACTTGGCGCGTGGACATGGCCGCGATCGTCGGCGCACTGCCGCCGGCCGTTGCCGGCCTGGCCGTGCACATGCGCGCCCTGATCCGCCGGGATAGCGGCCGAACCCTGACCGCTGCCACCGGCACCGGCACCAACGTCCCCGGCACCCGCCGAGACGCCAACCCCGACCGTGACCGTTCCCGCCGTCCCGGCACCGACGCCGGTTCGGCCCGAGCTGCCGACCCCGGCAGAGCTCGCCACCCGGATCAGCGCACCGCGACCGGCCCCGCCCCCGGAGCCGTCGACGCCGCGGCCCGATGCGACTGTCCGCCCCGCCCGTGCGCGCCGACCTGAGCCGGGGCCAGTACATCGATGATTGGGCGGGCCGCATCACCGTCGCGACCCTCGCCTCGCTGTGGCGGGACGCCCAACTCCACACCGACAGCACAACGGTTCGGGTGGAGCACGCTGTCCGGCTCCACATGCTGCCGGGACTGGGCGCGCAGCAGATCAAGGATGTCCGCCCGAGCCACATCCAGGGATGGGTACGGGACCGGTCGACGGTCCTCGCTCCGACCACGCTACGGGTGGTTTACACCTACCTCAGCTCGATGTTCGCCATGGCGGTGCGGGACCGGCTGATCTCGGCCAGCCCGTGCGACAAGGGCATTCGGCTTCCGCCGGTCGGCCGGGGGAGCCGGGTCCTTCCCACGGCGGAGCAGGTGCACGACCTGGCGCGTCTGCTGCCGGCCCGGTTGGCCGCGACGGTCTAACTCGCGGCCGGTTGCGGGCTGCGCCTGGGTGAAATCCTCGGCTTGGAGGTGGACGACATCGACTTCGACGTGCGGGAGGTGCACGTCCGATGCCAACTCAAGGTGCTCAAGGGCCGTCAGCCGTTCCTCGGACCGGTCAAGACCAGCACCAGCGCCCGCACCGTCGAGCTGCCTGATGTCGTGGCGGTGGCGCTACGTCAGCACCTGGCCGACGGGTGCGACGCGGTCGAAGTCGACGACGACACGGACCGTCGCCGGCCGGTCCGCCGGGCCGCACGCCTGCTGTTCAAGGGTGTCGGCGGCGAGCCCGTCAACGCGGCGACCTTCTCGCGTACGTGGGCGAGCGCCCGGGAAGCGGTCGGCCTGCCGGCGCGGTGGGGGAAACACGGACTGCGGCACTACTACGCAACAGTCCTGATCCACGCGGGGCATCGGTGAAGACGGTGCAGCTCGCGTTGGGGCACAGCACGCCGACGGTCACGCTCAACACCTACATCCACGAGTGGCCGGACGTGCTCGACCGGACCCGGCTGCTCATTGACGGGGCGCTCGGTCAACACGGAACGGCGGCCACGCCGGCTGGGAGCCGGGCATGACCGCCGTCCGTGAGGTTGTACCCAACCTGTACCCAAGATCAGTAGCGATCCTGTTGTTCCAGGTCAGAGCCTTGATCAGGCTCAGCAGTCGTAGTACATGGCGAACTCGTGCGGGGTCGGGCGCAGACGCACCGGGTCGACCTCGTTGGCGCGCTTCCAGTCGACCCAGGTGGAGATCA